>CAWEKN010000001.1:0-25850 GCA_963809685.1 uncultured Solirubrobacterales bacterium
ATCGAGGCTCCAGGTAAGCAGCAGGCCTTTGGCGGAGGCGGTGTGCACGAATGTCTCGGCGGCGGCTCGGACGACGGTCTCGAGCGAGAAGGTAGTAGGTGAAAGCTCAAGCTTGTCGGCCTCGATCTTCGAGAAGTCGAGGATGTCGCCGATGATCTGCAGCAGTGACGCGGCCGAGCTCTCCGCGGTCGAGACCATCTGTCGCTGCTGCGGGGTCAGGTGCGTGCGGGCCAGCACCTCCAGCATGCCGGTGACGCCGATCATCGGGGTGCGGTATTCGTGGCTCATCGCGGCCAGGAACGTCGACTTCGCGCGGCTGGCGTGCTCGGCGACGCTTCTCGCGGCGACGGCCTCGCCTTCGGCATGCTTGCGCGCCGCGACGTCGGCTTCGATCGCGGCGGCCATCGAATTGAATGCGCCCGCCACGCGCTCAAGCTCGGAGACGGCGCGCACGTCGACCCGCTCGCTGTAGCCGCCGGCCGCGACCCGTCGGGTCGCCCGGGTCAGCCGGTCCAGCGGCCGCAACACAGCCCGGGTGAGGACGGCCATCGCGGCGATTCCAGCCAGCACGATCGCGACCAGGATCGCGATCTCGATGCTCACCAGGTGGCGGTTATTCGCTTGAGCTCGCTGGACATCGCGTTTCGTCCGCGCATCGACCAGCGCGATGAAGCGTTGGATCGCCGCCATGATCACGCCCTTCTGAACCAGGTACGGGTGGTCGACCAAATGTTGGTAGAGCGGCGCGACGGCGGCCGGATACCGCGCGCGCCGGTCGCGGCGAGCGATCCGGGCTGCTGCCGCCATCACCGAACGCTCGAGCCGAGCCAGATCGTTGGAGGCGTTCAACGCGGCCTGGAGCGCGCGAAACTCGTCAGGTGCGAACTGCGCCGCGCGCATCTGCGCGATCAGCGACAGCGCCGGTCCGTAGCGGACCGAGCCCTCGCCGTTGGCCAGCACGCGGTCCCAGAAGGAGCTGTCGTAGTCGCGCGGGCGTGGAGAACGACCGTCACGAATCGCCAGTATCTGCTCGTAATAGGCGCGGTAGCGCGGGCGTCCAGTCGCCGCGTACAACCTGACCATGTTGGTGAGATCGTTGGAGCTCTGACGCAAGCTGTCGGCGAGGAGAAACGAGCTCGCACTCCGGTTCTCGGCGCGCGCCTGCGCCGCCGAGCCGCTGACCTGCCGCGAGGCCACGATCAGGAGCGCGAGTACGAGCAGACCGATGACGCCGAGCAGGATCGCCAGCAGCCGGCGAAGCGATGTCGACCGCCGCCGCCTGCCGACTGCATTCTCTGCCATCACGAGTCGCCCGCGATCAGCGCGGGCGCCGTCCAATCGCGCGCCCATGCAGCCAGCTCGGACACAGCCATCGCACCGCCCACGAAGCCGCCCTGAGCATGACTGGCGCCGATCTCGAGTAGCAGCTCGAACTCCGCAGCGCCGGCACACCCCGAGCCGATCGCCATCAACCCGTTCGCCCGCGTCCGCTCAACTAAGTCCTGAAGGGCGGAGGCAGCGCTCGGTTCAGCGATAGCGCTCGCGACCACCGAGCCGGCGAACCTCACTGCAGTGATCGGCAGGCCGTCGAACTCGGTGTGGATGCCCGCGTCATCTAACCACACGCGAAAGCCTTTCAGGCGGAGTCGCGCCAGGACATCCAACGTCACCGCCGCGTCACCGGGCAGCGCCGAGACTCCGATCGCGAGGGCGATCGGTCCGATCACTGCGCCCGTGGCCTTGGCAGCGTCCGCGAGCCGATCCGTGAGCTGTGCGTCGGCGAGTCTCGTATGGGGGATTTTCAACGCGATCTCGAGCGGGACCCCGGCCTCACTGAGCTCCCGCGCCGACGTCCGTGTGAGCTGGACGAGGCAGGCGGCGAGCCGCTCGGTGATCTCCGAGACCTCGAGCGCGGCGGCGAAGCTCGCAGCATGCACGGCGCCCGCGAGATCGCGCCACCGCGGGACAACCTCGGCGGCAGTGATGCGGCCGGTCAGAGATCAGCGATCGGCTCCAGGTCCGCGATGATGCGGTCATCGGCCAGTCCGTCTGCGATCTCGGCCGCGGACAGTCGCAACGCGCCTGGGGTCAGAGGGACCGGCGCCGAGCGTTGGTATGCGGCGAGCAGATGGGTCAGCACCCTGATCGTGAGCGGTTTCTCGACCGCGCCAAGCACCTGTAGGCCGTAGCCCTCGGCGACGGCTCGCACCGTCTCAACGAGCACGCGGTCCAGTCCGCTGACGATGGCAACAGCGCTCGCCAGTCCGCGACGAGCGACATGCCGGATGAACTCCACTCCGTCCATGCCCGGCATATCGAGGTCGCAGATGATCACGTCGGGCGGTGAGACCTCTTCCAGCAGCGAAAGGGCGGCGGCTCCGTCTGACGCTTCGAGCAGGGTGCCGACCCCAAGCCGGCGCAGCAACATCAATGCGGTGCGGCGCTGGAACTCGTGGTCCTCGACCACGAGCACGCCGTACGCCGCGAACCCCAGGTCGTCATCCGCCGTCGCCTGGGGAGGCGCGCGCGCCGGCTCGCCTCCGACCACGTCCACGACCAGCGACGGCTCAGGTGCTCCGCCCTCGTCGCTGGCCGCCGTCAGCGCCTGCCTGAGCACGTCTTCGGTCTCTCGCGAAGGTTCGAGGTTCAGCTCTGAACGCAGCACCGAGCGACACTGCTCATACACACGCAGAGCGCCGGCCCGGTCACCGGCCTGGCCGAGGACGTCGATCAGCAGCTGGTAGCCGGCCTCGCGGTACGGCTCAGCGGACACGAGCTTCTCGGCAGCCGCGATCGCGGCGCGGACATCTCCGGCCTGGACATGGGCGCGAGCGGCGAGCTCCAGCGCCGCGACCTGGATCGCTTCGAGGTCCGCGCGGACCGCCTGCACCCACTCCCCATCGTGACTGGGCAGGAACGGAAGCCCGGCGATCATCGCGGCGCGGGACGCCGCGGCGGACACGCTGCCCGCATCGCCGCGCTCGCCCCCGGCCTGCGCCTCCGTCAACGCCGCGCGCGCATCATCGACGTCGACGGTCACACCCGGCGGAAGTCGCAGCTGATAGCCGCCGTGCGCAACGGCGATCAGCTCGCTGCCGGCAAGCCCCGAATCGTCGAGAAACCGTCGAACGTCGGTAACGACGCCGCGCAGCGCAGCCGCCCAGCTGTCCGGCAACAGATCAGGCCAGACCGCGTTCGCGAGCTCATCGCGGCTGACCGCCCGCCGGTGCTCGACCGCGAGGTAAGCGAACACGAGCTCTGCCCGTCGACCCGGCAGCACGGCCCGGGTTGTCGCGCCTTCACCCTGCTCGACCAAGAGCCCGCCCAGCACCACGATCCTCGCCCCGGCGCAAGTCACCCGGCAAGGATCGCAGTTCGCCCCGCACAGCGCCACCGCGGTTGCGATCGGGTTGCGCTACGCGTGCGAACCGCTTGCATCCCTGGCGCTAGAACTCTGGCCGACAAACCCGAAGCGAGCCAGGAGGCTCCGTGTTGAGAACTACCTCCTCCCCCAACCAGCTACTCCGACTCGATCGCCCGATGCGACGCTGGGTTTTGTCGGGCGCCCTGGTGTTTTTGGCCGGAGGGGTGTGTGTTGTGCTGGCGGTCGGAGCGAACGCGGCAGCATCGGTTGCGCGACCGGCGGCCGCGTCGCCTCGTACGGCTGGCGCCGGGATCGCTTGGAAGGGTTGCGGGAAGGGGTTGCAGTGTGCGCGGGTGCGGGTTCCGCTGGATTGGTCTCGGCCCGCGGCGGGCACGATCTCGTTGGCGGTGATTCGTCATCGCGCGAGCGGTCCGGGGCGGCGGATCGGGTCGCTGTTTCTCGACTTTGGCGGCCCCGGCGTACCGGGCGTTTCGATGGTGAGGGGTGCCTCACAATCGGACCTCGATGCGCTGGGCGGGGGGCGGTTCGATCTCGTCAGCTGGGATCCCCGCGGCACCGGCGAGTCCACCCACGTGCGGTGTTTTGCCAACGACCGCGCCCAGGCGAGGTTCTGGGGGCGTCACTGGTCGGTCCCGACCACGAGGCGGGAGTCGCTGGAGTACCTGCCAAAGACGGTGGCGTTCGTGAAGCGCTGCGTCGCTCTCAGCGGCCGGCTGGTGGCGCATGACTCGACCGCCGACACGGTCCGCGATCTTGACTATCTGCGTAGGCTGGTCGGCGACCGACGGCTGAACTACCAGGGCTTGTCATACGGCACCGTTATCGGCGAGACCTACGCGAATATGTTCCCGCGCCGGGTGCGGGCGATGGTGCTAAACGGCGTCATTGATCCCGTCCCGTTCACGACCTCCACCCAGGCGGGCATTGCCGGCACTCTCGCCGACTTCGATCTGGTGTTCGCGAAGCTCCAGTCGCTTTGTCAGGCCGCGGGGCCGGCGCGTTGCGCGCTCGCTGGCCACGGCCCGGTCACAGCGCGGGTGAGCGGGCTGTTGACGCGGCTTCGGCGCGGGCCGATCCCGGCGCCGTCAGCGCCCGCGCCGCATCGGTTCAGCTATGGCGATCTGTTGCTTTACATGTTCGCGAACCTCGGCAGGCCGGCGAGCTGGCCGCAGATCGCGGCCGGGCTCGACCAGGCCGCGGGCGGTAACGGATCAGCGATCGAGACCGCACTGCAACAGAGCAGGCCCTTGTATCAGTCGGTGCTGAATTCAGCGACGGCACTGCAGTGCGCAGACAAGCCGTCGCCGCGGGTGGGCCCCCAGGCGTGGCCGAGCATCATCGGCCCGCTGACCCGGGTCAGCCAGTTCGCCGGACCGGTGAATGGCTGGTGGCTGGCGGTGCCGTGCGCCGCGTGGCCGGTGGTGAACGCTGACCGCTACAGCGGACCGTGGAACGCGTCGACCCTCAACCCGGTCCTGGTGATCGGCAACCGGTATGACCCGCAAACCGCATACGCAGGCGCCCGCCGGGTTGCGCGCGTTCTCGGCAATGCCAGGCTGCTGACCCTCGACGGCTACGGCCACACCACCGACGTCGACCCCAGCACGTGCATCGATCACGCGGTCAACGCGTATCTGATCCGGCCCGGAACCGCACGACGGCAAACGTGCCACGCGGACCGACAGCCGTTTGACCCGAACTTCGGCCAACCACTCCCCGGCGGGCCGACACCGTGACCGCCGAACGCGGCGAGGTCCAGCCCGGACACCAACTCGGCCCGGCATCCGCCGTGGCGGCGGTACCGGAGCCCCGGCTGCAGCGAACAGCTGCGCAAGTGTTCGCTCGACGCGTGCTCGTGGATGGACAACACTGCAGACTCCAGCGGCTCGTATCTGGTGGGGCATCAGCTCACGGTTGCGTTCTCCCATTTCGACACTAACGGTGGCTTGCGAGACCCCGCCCTGGCAGCTCCGGGGACGGAGTCCGCCGCCCTCCCACACCGCGCAGCCTTCGCGCTTACTGAAACCCCGGACCAGACAGGACACTTCTGCTCGGAAACCGTCCTGTCCTGACCGCCCTTTTCGACCGCAACCCCGGTCACGAACGGACTGTTCTCGTCCGCCGGCGCCGCGACCGTGGCGAGCAGCGGCCTCACCCCGGCCCGAGGCGTCACACGCCGAACAGACGGCCCGCCGCCCCACCGGCCGCGGCGGCAGGCACGCGCACTTGCCATACGTTCGCGTTCCCCCGCCCGCCGGCCCCGCTTACGAGCTCCAACTCGCCGGACTCGAGCAGCTCCTGGCGCGCCCGGCGATACGTGCGGTCCGCCATACCGGCGGCCGCGCACAGCTCCTCGCTCAACAGCCCGCGCACGACCCCGTCGACGTCGGCCAGCGCGGCCATCGCCGACAGCAGCAGCCGCGCCGGACCCCGCCGGCGCGTACGGGAGAGGACCACCTCGAACAGCCCCGCGTTGATCTCGCCGTCCCACCAGGGGCCCTCCGAGACGAACGGCAGCGCGAGCAGGCTCGCGCGCCCGCGTCCCGACGCCTCCTTCTCAACGTCCACGAGGCCCCGCTCGACGAGCCGATCGCGCACGTACAGGTAGCGGCTGCGCGACAGACCCGCTCGCGCCGCCGCGGCGGCCGCGCCCGGCCACGCCCGGTCGTCGCGGCCAGCAAAGCTCGCAAGAGAGAACGCGACCAGCCGCTCGCCTCCGATCAGGTCGGCGCGCGCGAGCGCAGCGGCGATCGCCTGCCTGCTCACGTCGCACCACCACCGAGCGACAGGCAGGCAGCAACGAGGCGCTGCGGATCCGTCCCGGGGCCCGGTAGACTGCACCGCAAGCGCTCATCTTCTGCATGACCACGAAACGCCGGGCGGCCACCCGGCGCGTCGCGTTTAAAGGCCAGGATCACGGCGGCCCCCTCGGTCGCGGAGGACCGGACTCATGCGCGACCCAGCAGCCGCTACGCCGGTGCCAACAGAGCCGCTCGCCGGCGCCGAATCACGGCCGCAGCAAAGCGCGCGAACGTGACGCAGAAGTACCTCTCGGGAAACTCGTGTACCCCCTGTGTACCCTCGGGCGGAGTTTCTGACCGCTGACGGAACCTCGTAGCTCGGCCAGAATGTGCCCGTTAGCAGGGCTTTGCTGCTAGAGCCGACGCCCGGACTCGAACCGGGGACCCCTTCATTACGAGTGAAGTGCTCTACCAGCTGAGCTACGTCGGCACTGGCACTGCGATGCTGGGCGGAGAGTAGCGCGACAAATGCCTCCCGCGGCTATGGCGTCTGGTCAAACGCGCCCTCGAGCGCCCGGATCTCCTCGTGCCGCCGGTTCCACTCCTCGACGAGGATCGCCCACCGTTCGTGGTCGCGCCAACGGCCGCCGATCTTCAGATAGCGCGGCGAGAACCCCTCGCGGCGGAAGCCGGCGCCCGCGGCGAGCGCAATCGACGCGCGGTTGCCGGGCTGGATGTTGGCTTCGATCCGGTGCAGGCGCAGCGTCAGGAACGCCCGGCGCAGGACCAGCTCGAGCCCGTCGCGCATGTAGCCGTGGCGCGCGTAGGGCTTGCCGACCGCGTAGCCGAGGTACGCACTCTGGAGCGAGCCCCGCGCGATCTGGGAGAGGTTGAAGAAGCCGAGGATCGCGCGGTCGTGGCGGCGGCAGAGGAGCATCGCCTCGAAGTCAGGGCGCTGAGAATCGGTGAGGTATGCGGAGAACCGCTCGTCGTCGATCGGCGCGCTGGCCCACGGGCGGTGAAACGAGCGGCTGGCGCGCATCAGCGAGAGGAACTCGGCCCGGTCGGACGGGGCGGGCTCACGCAAGTACACGCGACCGTCGTCGTTCACGGCGCCAGCGTCTGCTCCAGTCGGTACGCGAGCGCCTCGCACGCAAGCTCCTCGGTCACGTTCAGCTGAAACCGCTGGCGGGTGTCCTCGACGAGCTCTACCGCGATCCGCAGGCGCCTCGGGTCGATGCCCGCGTCGGCGCCGAGCTCGGCGAGCCGGTCGACGTTGCGCACGAGATCCTCCGCGCCCCAGGCCAGGCTGGCCAGGTCCGCGTACCACAGCGCCACGATTTGAAGCCCGAGGTCGAGCATCGAGGTCTCGACCCGCCGCCGAACCCGGCGGATGCGGTCGGTCCACTCCGTCTCCACGCGCTTTTGCTCCTTGCGCGGGTAGAGCTCGAGCTCGGCCGCAGCTCGTCCGTCGAGCTCGGCGCGAGTTGCCTCCCCTCGCTTGCGAACGGCGGCGAGCAACTCGATCCATGGCTGGCGCTCGGAGGCCTCGCCCGCGGCCGCGGCGCGGGCGAAACCCTGCGCCGCTGCGCGCAGCGCGGCTCCGTCCTCGAGCGCCAGCTCCCGCGCCCGCTCTGCGTCGCCGAGCGACAGCCGGGCACACGCGACCGCCGTCTCGCGAGCAACCCCAAGCCCCTCGATCTCCGCGGCCACCTCGGCGATCGGCGGCGCGTCGAAGCGGACGAGCTGGCAGCGGGAGCGGATCGTTGGCAGCACATCCATCAGCCGGTCGGTGAGCAGGATCAGGTGCACGAACCCGGCGGGCTCCTCGAGTGTCTTGAGCATCCGATTCGCCGCCTCGTCGCCGAGCTCGTCGACGCGTTCGATCACGAACACGCGCCGATTTGCCTCAAACGGCGTCTTGCTCGCGGCCGAGATCACCGGTCCGGCGATATCGCTCACGAGGATCTCGTGTGCGCCGCTCGGCGCGACCCAGGTCAGGTCCGGATGCACGCCCGACATCGCTCTGGCGCGTGCGCTGTCGGGATTGGCGGAGCCGTCGGCCAGGAGCGCTGACGCGACCGCGCGCGCGGCCGACTGCTTGCCCGACCCTCCCGGCCCGTGGAACAGATAGGCGTGCGACGGCCTCCCGCCTGCAGCAAGCGCCGGCGCGAGGACTGCGCTGGCGTGTGGATGTCGTTCCAGCTGTGCGAGCACGCTGTCCCGATGCTAGCTATGTGTAGGGTCGGAGCCCGCAGTCATGAGCCGCGGACGCCTGATCACGATCGAAGGGCTCGACGGAGCCGGCAAGACAACTCTGGCCACGGGCCTCGAGGCGGCGCTGCGGGCACGCGGGATCGACGTCCGGCTGCTGCGCGAGCCCGGCGGTGTGCACGTCGCCGAGCGCATCCGCGAGCTCGTCAAAGACCCCGACCTGATCATCGGCCCGCGCGCCGAGGCGCTGCTGTACGCGGCGGCGCGGGCCCAGCTGGTCGATCAGGCGCTGCAGCCGCTGCTCAACGGCGGCACCTGGGTGCTGCTCGACCGGTTCGTCGATTCCTCGCTCGCCTACCAGGGAGGCGGCCGGCAGCTTGGAATCGACGCGGTCCGCAACCTCAACGAGTTCGCGACCGGCGGGTTGACCCCGGATCGGACGCTGTTGCTGTCAATCGATCCATGGCTCGGCAGAACGCGCTCGCAGGCGCGCAGCGACGCGCTCGACCGGCTTGAGCTCGAGCACGAGCCGTTCCATGCCAGGATTGCCGCCGCGTACGCTGAGCTTGCTGCCGCCGATCCGCGGCGGATCCGCACGATCGACGCCGGGGAGTCGCCCGAGCGGGTCCTAGCGGCCGCACTGGAGGCGCTCGCGGACCTAGCTTGAGTAGCCGTTCGGGTGGGCCTGCGCGAACACCCAGGCGTCGGCGACCATCTCGACCAGACCCGGCTTGCGCGGCTCCCAGCCGAGCTCGCCGCGGATCTTGTCGCCGGCCGCCACCAGCATCGGCGGGTCACCGGGGCGCCGCGGCGCCGCCACGGTGGGGATCTCGGTGCCCGTCACCTCTTGCACGGCGGCGATCACGTCGCGCACCGAGAAGCCGTTGCCGGTGCCGAGGTTGAAGATCAGGTGCTCGCCGGCGCGGGTGGCGTCGAGCGCCAGGAGATGGGCGTCGGCCAGATCCTCGATGTGGATGTAGTCCCGGATCGCGGTGCCGTCGGGCGTCGGATAGTCGGTCCCGTAGATCTCGACCGCGGGATTGACCCCGAGCGCGGTCCGCAGGACATTCGGAATCAGATGCGTCTCGGGCTCGTGGTCCTCGCCGGCGCCGTTGCTCGCCCCGGCGACGTTGAAGTAACGCAGGCTCACCGCCCCGATCCCGTGGGCGACGCAGAAGTCTCCGATCATGTGATCGACCGCGAGCTTGGAGGCGCCGTAGGCATTCGTCGGCCGTGGTGCAGCGGTCTCGGGGATCGGGACCTCATCGGGCTGGCCGTACACGGCGCACGTGGACGAGAACACCAGGCGGCCGACGCCGCCGGCGCGCATTGCTTCCAACAAGTTCAGCGTTCCGCCGACGTTCGTGCGGTAATAGCGCTCGGGATGTGCAACCGATTCGCCCACCAGCGCAAGGGCGGCGAAGTGCAGAACGCCGTCGAACCCCTCGCTCAACAGTTCGCGCGTGGCGGCCGCGTCCTCCAGATCGGCGACCACCAGCCGCATCTCCGGCGCAACCGCCGCGCGGTGTCCGCGCTCGAGGTTGTCGAACACCACGACCTCGTGTCCGGCGCGCAGCAGCTGGCGCCCGACGATCGAGCCGATATAGCCGGCGCCGCCGGTCACCAGGAGCTTCATCGCGCGCCACGATGTCAGACAATCGACGGCAACGTCGCTCAGGTGTACGCCGCGAACCTAGAATCTCGGCAAGGTAGTGGCTGACACGGGGTCCCAGATCGAGCAGCTCCAGGAAGCGGCGCGGCGCGCCGAGGCGGCGCTCCGGACCGCGCGCGAGCGCGTGGAGACGCTGGAGCACGAACTGGCCGAGGTTCGGACCGCTGCGTCCCGGCTCGCGGGCGAGCTCGAGGAGGCCGAGACCCGCGCCGACACGCTCGCGGAGGTCGTTCGCGTCGAGTCCGGGCGCCGTGAGGCCGCCGAACAGCAGGCGGTCGACGCAGACGCCGCCCGCACCGAGGCCGAGACGTCGTCCCGGCAGCTTGAACTCGAGCGCGGCACGCCCACCGCGACGCCCGGCGATGCGCAGCAGCCGGCCGAGGCGAGCGGCGACGCCGACACGCCTGGGGGGCAAGTCGGGGGCCTCGCTGCCGAGCTGACCGCTGCGGAGGCAGCGCGCATCGACGCCGAGCGCGCACTGACGCAGATGCGCGACGAGCTGCGCGAAACGAACCAGCGGGCTGGGTCGCTGGGGGAGGCACTCGCCCGCGTCGAGCAGCACCTCGAGGCCGAAACCCGAGCGGCCGATCAGCTTCGCGCGACCGCCGATCTCGATGCCCAGGCTGCCCACCGAGCGTTGGTCGAGCGCGACCGGATGCGTGAACAGCTGGCTGCCGCCCGCGCCGAGGCAGAGCACTCCGCCAACGTCGCAGACGCTGCCCGCGCCGAGGCCGAGCTCGCGTGGCGCACCGAGGGCGAGATCAGATCACGCACCGCGGCCGCCGAACGCACGGCACGCGCCGCGACCGCCGAGCGTGAAGCCCGTGCCGCCGCGGCAGAGCAGGAGGCCCGTGAAGCCGCCGCCGACCGGGAAGCACATGCCGCCGCGGCGAAGCGACGGGCGCAGGCCGCGACCGCCGAGCGCGAGGCGCGTGAGGCGCGCGCAGCCTCCGCGCAGGGCGAGGCCCGGGAGGCTCGCGAAACGCGCACGGCCGCCGCCTCCGAGCGCGAGCCCCGAGCACCGGCCGGCGAGCGCAAGCCCCGCGCGCCGGCCGCCGTGCCCGAGAACCGCGACGCGCGGCGCCGTCAGACGAGCCCGGAGCAGGTCACGGCGGCAGCCACGAAGCGCGATCGCGCTCAAGCCGATGCCGAGGTCGAGGCCGCGGTGCGCCGCGAGCGGGCCCGCCGGCCGGCTCGGAGTGAGCGCCAGCCAACCCAAAGGGCGGCGCAGCCGCCCCCCTCAACCAGATCACGCGCTGCGGCTACCGCGCGCCCACCGCGTCGCACCCGCAAGCCCGCGCGGCGGCTTCGGCTCGACGAGGCGCTCGGGATCCTGTTGCTGATCGTCGGCGTCGTCATCGCGGTGCTGCTGCTCACGGGCCAGATCGGGATCTAGCTGTAGGCGCGGCCGCCCGGATCGCCGCGGTGTCGTGGATCTGGCGCAACCGCGTGATCTGGCCGTCGGCGACCGTGAAGTGCTCGACGACGCGCATCGTCCCCAGCTGCTGTACCTGCATGTCGTAGAGGAGCATCGCCTCGTCGTCGGCAGCCAGCCGAGAGAGCAAGTCGACGCGCGTGACGAACTGCCCGAAGCTGCGCAGGGCCTGCGCGAACGAGTCCCGGGTCGGGTAGTCGTTGATCGGGACCTCGACCGTCACGGTCGGTGACAGCAGGTCGACGGCTTGCTCGTAATTGCCGCTCGTCCAGCCTTGGTGATAGCGACGGACGACCGGTAGCGCTGCACCTGGCATCTGGCCTCCTCTCGGGGGTGGTGGGCGTTCGGCACTATACAAGTTCTTACTTGTACAAGGCAAGAGTTGATATTGTGCGGCTCGACGATGACCGCCGAAGCAGCGTTGACCGCGCTCGCCGAGCCGCGGCGACGAGCGATCCTGATGCTCGTGCGCGACGAGCCGCAGTCGGTCAACGAGATTGCGGCGCACTTCGACGTCAGCCAACAGGCCGTGTCCCAGCACCTGCAGGTGCTCAAGGATGCGGGTCTGGTGGCCGTCCGGCCGCAGGGCCAGCGACGCCTGTATGAGATTCGTCCCGAGGGGCTCGAGTCCGTCCGCGAGTTCCTCGCCGAGTTGTGGCCGCGGAGCCTCGAGGATCTCAAGCGGGCCGTTGAAGAACGCTGAGCCGATCAACGCCTCGGTGTTCGTCGAGGCCCCGCCCGAGCGCGTCTACGAGTTCTTCACGCGTCCAGAGGCGATGGTGCGGTGGATGGGCGAGTACGCCTTGCTCGAGGCGCAGGCGGGCGGACGCTTCACCGTCGACGTGAAGGGGGTGCCGATTCGAGGCCGCTACCTGGAGCTCGACCCTCCGCGCCGGCTGCTGATCAGTTGGGGCTACGCCGGATCGGAGCGCCTTGCGCCGGGCGCCAGCACGGTCGAGGTGCGCTTGATCGCCGAGGGTCTCGGGACCCGTGTCGAGCTCGAGCATCGCGACCTTCCGCCCGACGAGGTCGAGCCCCACTCGGTCGGCTGGAAGCACTATCTGCACCGCCTGGCGATCGCTGCGCGCGACGGCACCGCGGGCACCGACCCGGGCATGCCCGGAAGCGACTTTTCCCCCGCTCGCAGCGGGAATTCGCCGGTCTGATCCGATACCGCGCGATAAAATATTGAGACAGTTTCCGCAGTCTGCGAGTTCGCGCCCGAAACGCCGCGTCGGGCCATCCGTTCCGTCCGACCCGCGCGCTTAGATCGGCTGCCCACTCGGTCGGCGCGGGGCCGAGCGGAAAGCAGGGGAACTAGCGGAAAAATCGAGAGGAGCCGGTCCGTATGGAGCACCCGCAAACCCACTTCCCAGCTGCATCGCCCGAATCACGAGCGGGCCGTGGTCTCTCGATCCGTCGCCGTTACACGATGCCGGGTGTCCACCCGTTCGATCGGGTCGAGTGGGAATCGCGGGACGCGCGGATCGGCCATGGCGACAAGGTCTCGTTCGAGCAGCGCGACGTCGAGTTCCCCAAGAGCTGGTCTCAGAACGCGGCCAACATCGTCGCGCAGAAGTACTTCCGCGGGCAACCCGGCACTCCCGCGCGCGAGCGCTCGGTCAAGCAGATGATCGGCCGGGTCGCTGGAACGATCGCCAACTGGGGTCGCGAGCGCGGCTACTTTGCCGGCCCCGAGGACGGCGACACGTTCGAGGCGGAACTGACGCACATCTTGCTCCACCAGATGGCGGCGTTCAATTCGCCTGTCTGGTTCAACGTCGGCTGGCACCCGGTCGGCAGCCCGAAGATGCAGGCCAGCGCTTGCTTCATCCTGTCCGTCGAGGACGACATGGAGTCGATTCTCGAGTGGAACACCAAGGAGGGGATGATCTTCAGGGGAGGCTCGGGCTCCGGGATCAACCTGTCGAAGATCCGTGGCTCGATGGAGCCGCTCAGCCGCGGCGGAACCGCGTCGGGACCGGTCTCGTTCATGCGCGGCGCTGACGCCTGGGCCGGCTCGATCAAGTCCGGTGGCGGCACCCGCCGGGCGGCCAAGATGGTCGTGCTCGACGCCGACCACCCGGACATTCGCGAGTTCATCTGGTGCAAGGCCAAGGAGGAGGACAAGGCCGCGGCGCTGCGCGATGCCGGCTTCGACATGTCGATCGACGGCGACGGCTTTCACTCGATCCAGTACCAGAACGCGAACAACTCGGTCCGCGTCACCGACCAGTTCATGCGCGCGGTCGAGAACGACGAGGACTGGCACCTGCTGGCACGCACGACCGGCCAGCCGATCGACTCGATGCCCGCGCGCGAGCTGATGAAGCAGATCGCCGACGCCGCGTGGCGCTGCGCCGACCCGGGCGTCCAGTACGACACCACGATCAACCAGTGGCACACGTGCCCCAACTCCGGGCGGATCAACGCCTCTAATCCGTGCGCGGAATACATGCATGTCGACGACTCCGCGTGCAACCTGGCGTCGCTGAACCTGATGAAGTTCCGCCTCCCGGACGGCCGCCTCGACGTCGAGTCGTTCGAGCACGCGGTCGACATCATGTTGCTGGCGCAGGAGATCATCGTCTCCCCGTCGAGCTATCCGACCGAGCGGATCGGGAGCAACGCCCGGGCTTTCCGCCAGCTGGGCCTCGGCTACGCGAACCTCGGGGCCTACCTGATGGCCGACGGAGTGCCGTATGACTCCGACGCCGGCCGCGGGACCGCGGCTGCGATCACGGCGCTGATGACCGGCCGCGGCTATCTCGGCTCGGCGCGGATCGCCGCGGCGATCGGGCCGTACGATCGCTACGCGGAGAATCGCGAGCCCCACAACGCGGTGATCCGGATGCACCGCGACGCGTCGTATGCGATTCCCGACTCGGCTTGCGCTGACGTCGAGCTGCTCGCGGCCGCTCGCTCCACTTGGGAGGAGGCGGTGCTCGCGGGCGAGGCCCACGGCTATCGCAACGCCCAGGCGACCGTGCTTGCTCCGACCGGGACGATCAGCTTCCTGATGGATTGCGACACCACCGGCGTCGAGCCGGACTTCTCGCTGGTCAAGTTCAAGGAGCTTGTCGGCGGCGGGCAGATGACGATCGTCAACCGCACGGTGCCGCTGGCGCTGCAGACGCTCGGCTACAACGAGGAGAAGATCGAACAGATCGTCGCGTACGTGAACGAGCACGGGACGATCATCGGGGCGCCCGATCTGGACCCGGCGCACCTGCCGGTGTTCGACGTCGCCGTCGGCGAGCGGGCGATCTCGCACATGGGCCACATCAAGATGATGGGCGCGGTCCAGCCGTTCATCAGCGGCGCGATCTCCAAGACGGTGAACCTGCCCGAGAGCGCGACGGTCGAGGACATCGCCGACGCCTATCTGCAGGCGTGGCATGTCGGCATCAAGGCGCTCGCGATCTATCGCGACGGGTCAAAGACCGCCCAGGCGCTGCGGACCGACGCCCAGAAGGACGCCCCGGCTCCGGCCCCGACCGAGGCCGACATCGAGCAGGCGGTCGCCGATGCGCTGGCGCAGGCCCCGCCGAAGCGGCACCGGATGCCCCGCGAGCGCCAATCGATCACCCACAAGTTCTCGATCGGCGGCCACGAGGGCTACATCACCGCCGGCATGTACGAGGACGGGACGGTCGGCGAGATCTTCCTCACCGACATCGGCAAGGAGGGCTCGACCCTGCGCGGGATGATGAACTCGTTTGCCACCGCGATCTCGATCTCGCTCCAGTACGGGGTCCCGCTCGAGACGCTCGTGCGCAAGTTCAGCTACATGCGCTTCGAACCCGAGGGCATGACCTCCAACCCGGAGATCCCGTTCGCCAAGTCGATGCCCGACTACATCATGCGCTGGCTCGCCTCGCGGTTCCTCGACGTCGACCTGCAGGAGGAGCTCGGGATCCTGACCCCGGAGGTGCGCGCCCGCAAGGCCGCCCAGGACGCGGCCAGCTCGCAGATCGGCGACACCGCGGGCCCGCCGGCAGGTGACGACGACGACGCCGAGCGCGACGACGCCGGCAACCGCCGGGCGGGCAACGGATCCGGCAACGGCGGCAACGGCGGCGGGATCTCCCGCCCGCCGACGTCCGCGCTGACCGAGACCCCGCCGGTACTGCCGGCGGTCGGTCGCGGGCTCGATCTCGGCCCAGCCTGCCAGCAGTGCGGCGGCATGATGCAACGAACCGGCAGCTGCTACACGTGCTCCAGCTGCGGGTTCAACACCGGCTGCGGGTAGCGGGCGGCTCGAGCCGTCGATCGGTGGCGATCAGGGCGCGGAGTCGTCAGGCTTGTCCTGACCACCGACTCAGGAGCGTCAGATGAGCACCGAGGAACCGACCGTTGTCAAGGGCGTCGATTTCGTCGCGATCGGCACCAAGCAGTTCGACGTCGCGTTCGACTTCTATGCCAACGTCTTGGGCCTGCCGTGCTCGAGCAGGTATCAGAAGGTCCCCGGGGCGGAGTTCGAGACCGGCACACTGACGCTGCAGCTGATCGAGTCCGAGGCACACGGGCTCGAGTTCCACCCCAACAATCATCCGATTGCGCTGCACGTCGACGACGTCGAGGCGGCCCGCGCCGAGCTTTCGTCGCACGGGATCGAGTTCCGGGTCGACACGCTCGACACGGGCGTCTGCCACATGGCGTTCTTCACCGATCCCGACGGCAACGCGCTGATGCTCCACCACCGCTACGCGCCGCGGGGCGCCTAGTTCGCCGCACCGTGAACGCGGGGCCCTGCCCCGCTCCGAATCCGCCCGGATTGCGAGAACAATGTGCTCGCCCGCAGCGACCAAGGAGACCCGATGCCCGTCGGCAAGGCCAAGGCAGCAACCAAAGAGAGCGCAGGCGAGGACTACCGGTTCATCGTCCCGTGCATCACCGAGATCGACGAAGCTCGCATCCGCGACCAGCTCGATCGCGACCACTTCTTCTGGCTCGATCTGACCGCGCCGAGCCGCGACGACCTAAAGAAGCTGCGCGACCTGTTCGGCTTTCACCCGCTGGCGCTGGAGGACACCGAGGATTTCGGACAGCGGCCCAAGCTCGACAACTACGACGACTACATCTTCCTGGTCTTCTTCGGCGCGTGGCACGAGCACCCCCCGGGCACGTCGCCGCTCCAGGAGGTGCACCTGTTCATCTCGGGCAAGTACCTGATCACGATCCACCGCGACCCGCTGCCGGCGCTCGACGAGCAGCACGCTCAGCTCGACGGGCGCGTGCTGCACAGCGAGCAGTTCCTGATCTACCGCGTGCTCGATGCGCTGACCGACAGCTTCTTTCCGCTGCTGTCCGACATGGACGACCAGATCGACGAGCTCGAGACCGCGATCCTGGCAAACCCCAGCGCAACCGAGCTGGAGCAGCTGTTCTCGCTCAAGCGCCAGCTTGTGGAGATGCGCAAGGTCGTCACTCCGCAACGCGACCTGTTCGCCCGCTCGGTCGACCAGATCGCCGAGCTCCCGGGCCTGCAACTGGACGAGCGCGACTACTTCCGCGACATCTACGACCACCTGATCCGGATCAGCGACCTGATCGACTCCTACCGCGACCTGCTGTCCGGCGCGACCGACCTGTACCTGTCGACGGTCAGCAACCGCCAGAACGAGACCACCAAGCAGCTGACGATCATCGCGACGATCTTCCTGCCGCTGTCGTTCATCACCGGGTTCTTCGGCCAGAACTTCGCATTCATGGTCACCGACATCATCAAGACCGAGTGGTCGTTCTGGGTGATCGGCGTGGGCAGCATGACCGCCACCGTCGTCGGGCTGCTGATCTACTTCCGCCGCAAGGGCTGGATCTAGACCGTCCGCCGCAAGCGCCGGGTCTAGATCTAGACCGCCGCGGCCAGGCGCTCGCCGGCGCCGAGCTCAAAGCCGGGCAGATCGAACCGGCTGGCCAGGATCTGCGGCACGTCCTGCCAGCGCACCGCCGCCGCCATCGTGCTCGACGGCGTCTGTTCGATCAGCTGGAGTCCGTCTCGATCGGTCAGCACCGTGCGCGAGCCGTCGGCTCGGTGCGCGCAGACGATCAACCCGGTCACGAACGGCGACCGCGGGTAGGTCGACGTGTACCAGTTGCTGACTTCGAAATCGACGAGCGGCGCCGGCTCGGGCACGAATCCGTATACATCGACCCAGTCGCCGTCGGCCTCGGCCTGTAGGACCAATTCCTCGCCGTCCCGGACCGCCCTGAACCGCCAACCCGACTGCTCGTAGGCCGCCCCAGGGCCGAACGGTATTGGTTCCAGCAGGGTTCCCCGACCGAACCCGACGTCGGCAAGCCAGCTGTCGCCGCCAACCATGACGCGCAGGACCGCATGGCTGCGCGCGCGGACCGCCCCGGTCTGAGCCCCGACCCGAACCCTCGCGAGCATCGGCTCCACTTGCGCGCCGAGTGCCTCGAGCGCCGCCTTGAGAAGCAGGTTGTGCTCGAAGCAGTAGCCGCCTCGCCGCTGCACCACGAGCTTGCGCTGGAGGTCCTGTAGGTCGAGCGAGACCGGCACCCCGCGATGGGGATCGAGGTTCTCAAACGGGATCGAGGTGACGTGCGCCCGGTGCACCTCGGCGAGCCCCGGGCGGCCGCTGCACCCGATCCGCTCGAGATAGGCGTCGAGGTCGAACACGCGACCACTGTAGCCGGGGCGTCGCGGCGGACATCGCGATGACGTCCGTGTCCTGCGCACGGCGAGCGGGCCGCGATTCCCCGCACGGAATTGCCGACGTGCGTGTCGCCGGGCAGTCTGTGGCCGCGGATCGCCCGCCGCAACCGAACGAACCGAAGAGGAGGCATCGTGATAACCAAGTCAGCGCAGGTCGCAGACCGCTACGTCGCGGTCTGGAACGAGCCTGACCCAGATCGCCGGCGCACATTGATCCGAGAGCTGTGGGCAAACGGTGGCGTGCAGGTGCTCGAGGCGCCGGAGGCCATGCGCGAGGGCGCCGCCAGGTATGCGATGTCCGCCTTGCTCGAGGCCCGGGGCCATGACGCCCTCGAGGAGCGCGTGACCCGGGCCTACGAGGAGTTCGTCGCACCGGGCGAGTTCTCGTTCCGATCCCGTGGCAACGCGGCGCGCCTCGGCGACCTGCTCAAGTTCAATTGGGAGATGGTCTCGACCAACGGCGGTGACGTCGCCGCCGTCGGCCTCGAGATCCTCGAACTCGACGGCGACGGGCGGATCCGGACCGACTACCAGTTCATCGAGCGATGACCGGCGGGATGATCGGCGGACCCGTAGGCTGCTGGCCGGCAGATGCGGGTCCTGCACGTCTCCCCCCACCCCGACGACGAACTGCTCGGCACGGGCGCCGTGCTGCTGAGCCTCGCCGCCGCTGGCCACCGGGTCACCAACTGCGCGGTGTCGCTCGGCCGCCGGCCCGAGCGCGCCCGCCGCGAACGCGAGCTGCGCGAGGCGTGCGCGCGAGCCGGATTTGACCTGATCGTCTGCTCGCCGCCGTACGAGATCGGTCTACACGACGATCGCGCAGCCGCGCAGGCACGCCTGACGGAGGAGGTTGCGCGCATCGTCGCCGACGCGGGCTTCGAGTTGCTGATCGCGCCGAGCCCGCACGACGGCCATCACGGCCACGAGGTGGTCGGGCGCGCCTGCGTCGCGGCAGCGCAGACGACGTCGGTGCCACTGTGGATGTGGGGCCTGTGGTCTGACCTGCCGCTGCCGACGATCCTTCACCCGTTCGGGCAGCCTGTCCTGCACCTCGTCCTCCGTGCGCTGGAGGCCCACGAAAGTCAGCTCGAGCGCAACGATCTGCGCCGGGTGCTGCGGGCGAGAGCGCAACTGGTCGCCGGCCTCGGCCCCGAGCGCGTGTTCGGGTTCGGCGGCCCCGGGATCGACGCGCCGTATGCCGAGGTGCTGTGCGAGGCCGTACCGGACGCGTCCGGCGCGATCAGGCTCGGCACGCCGCGCCTGCTGGACCCGGCGGTGCCGCTCCAACCCGCCGGCGCGCGCGACTTGCGCGAGTGGCTGACCGGGCCCTCGGCGCGGGACCGGATCGGCCGCTGATCGATCGCGCTGCCGCGGCGCGTCGCCAACTGACAGGATGCCGCCCGCAATGGCGGAACACGAGGAGCTGTACGCAGTCCGCAACGCTTGCGAGGCGACGCTGGACGGCAACTGGCGAGAGGGCTCGCTGCTCACCGACGGCAGCCGCTTCGCGTACACGTGCCCGAGTCCCGGCCACTACCCCTACCAGTGGTATTGGGACTCTTGCTTTGCGGCGATCGTCTGGCGGCGGTTCGATCGCGAGCGCGCCCGCCGCGAGCTCGAGTCGCTGCTCGCCGCCCAGCGCGACGACGGCTTCATCGGCCACACGATCTTCTGGGACAGGCCGCTGTCGGGCGCTCGTCGGTTCACCTACAACGTCGTGTCACCGGACGCGCACATGACCTCGAGCATCCAACCGCCGGTGCTCGCGTGGGCGTGGCGTATCGCAATCGGCGATCCCGCCGCGGTCCCCGCGATCGTCCGCCACCATGACTGGCTGTCCGAGCACCGCGACCTCGACGGCGACGGCCTGATCTGGATCGTCCAACCCGATGAGTCGGGTCTCGACGATTCCCCGCAATTCGACGCGGTCTGGGGCAGCCGTGCGCACGGCCTGCCGGGCTTCGTGCTGCTGGTGAGACGCAATCGGCGTCTGCGTTACGACCTTCGCCGCATCGCCGCCGCGGGCGGACCAGTGTGCTGCGAGGTGATGACAAACGTGCTGTATTCGCTGTCGCGGTCGGCGCTCGGGCTCCCGTCGCTGACTGACACGATCATCGAGCGCATGTACGACGAGGACACCGGGCTGTTCTCGCTGCTGGCGCGGCCCGAGCCCAAGCGACACCCCGCGCTGACGTGGACCGCGCTTGCGCCGTTGGCGCTCCCCGATCTGCCCGAACGGATCGGCCGTCGGCTGGTCGAGGAGCACCTGCTTGATCCACAGCGTTTCTGGCTGCCGGTCCCGCCACCATCCGTTTCGGCAACGGACCAGACGTTCTCCACACGGGACGCGGAATTCATCGGCATGCGCCGCTACTGGCGTGGACCGACCTGGCTCAACGCAGCCTGGCTCGTGTGGCTCGGCCTGGTGCGCCTCGGCTACTCCGAGCAGGCGCACGAGCTGGCCCACCGGATCGCCGTTACCGTACGCGCCAGCGGGCTGCGCGAGTACTACCACCCCCGGACCGGCGAGGGGATGGGCGCGGTCCAATTTGCGTGGTCGACGCTGGTGCTCGAGATGATCGATCCCGATCCGCGCGCGGCCGGCAGCTATGTCGAGCCGCGCGGATGACCTGAGGCGTGCTGCGAGCGAGCCGCGGCGCTTAGACGCCGGCGCTCTGGTACTCCTGCACCGCCGCGGCGCAACGATCCATCGCCGCCTCGACCTCATCGGGGCCGCTCGAGGGCAGCCAGAACACGCCGCGGTGAACGCCGGCCCGCTCGAACCGCTCAATCCTGGCCGGGTCGCGCATGATCCCAGTCTGAGTGATCGGAATCGGGTCGCGGCCGGCCTCGCGGGCGCGTGCCGCGAGCGCGCCGAAGCGCTCGATCATTGTGTCGTCGTCAGCGTCGCGGGTCGGCATCCACTCGTCGCCAAAGGCGAGCACGCGATCGAACACGCGCGCGCCGTTTCCGCCGACGAGGATCGGCGGGTGCGGCTGTTGCAGCGGCTTGGGCCACGACCAGATCCGCTCGAAGCTGACGTGCTTGCCGCTGTAGCTCGCCTCCTCCTGCGTCCAGATCGCCTTCATCGCCTCGATCCGCTCGCGCATCAGGCTGAACCTGGTCGCCGCGTCGGTCCCGTGGTTGCGCATCTCCTCGACGTTCCAGCCGGCGCCGATCCCGAACAGAAATCGACCGCCGGAGACTTTGTCGAGCGACGCGACCTCCTTGGCGGTGGTGATCGGGTCGCGCTCGACGATCAGGCAGATACCCGTCCCGATCAGCAGTCGCTCGGTCGCCGCCGCGGCGGCGGTCAGCGCCACGAACGGGTCATAGATGCGGCTGTATTCCGGCGGCAGCTCGCCTCCGGCCGGGTACGGAGTCTCGCGGCTGGCGGGAATGTGAGTGTGCTCGGGAAACAGCAGCGACGTGAAGCCGCGCTGCTCGGCCATCCGCGCCAGCTCGGCCGGGTCCTGCGCGTCCTCGGTGGGGAAGATCGCGATGCCGAATTCCATCTCCGTTCACCCTACCGCGCTAACGTGATCGGCATGAATCCTGAAACGAACACCCGTGAGGTCGAGCTGACCGACGAGCAGTGGCGCGAGCGGCTCTCCCCCGAGCAATACGACATCCTGCGCAAGCACGGAACCGAGCGCCCGTTCACCGGCGAGTACGTCGATGTCAAGGACGACGGCATCTACCGTTGCGCCGGCTGCGGTGCCGAGTTGTTCAACGCCGACACCAAGTTCGAGTCGGGCACCGGCTGGCCCAGCTTCTACGAGCCCGCCGTCGCCGCCAACGTCGAGCTCAAGCCCGACCGCAGCCTCGGCATGGCCCGAACCGAGGTCTTGTGCAAGCGCTGCGGCGGCCACCTCGGCCACGTCTTCGACGACGGCCCGCGTCCGACCGGGCAGCGCTACTGCATCAATTCCTGCGCGCTGGATCTGGATCGGGAGTCGACCCAGTCTTAGCTTCGTGGCTTTGACCCGTCGTCGGCTCCGGTGAATCGCCGGCGCCGGCTTCGGCCTCGGCTTCGGCTTCGGCCGTTGCCCGTTGCGTCGACCGGTGCTCGCGGATCCGCAGCACCACGTACGCGACAACCACGAAGATCGTGAGCCCGATCCCGGCGTACACCCCGAACCGCGTGATCAGGTTGGCGGCCGCGTGGCCGCCGAAGTAGCCGGCCAGACCGAACGCCGTCGCCCACGTGATCCCGCCCAGCGCGTTCCAGAAGAAGAACGTCCTGAACTTCATGTGGTTGATGCCTGCCAGCCAGGCGGCGGCGATCCGCACCAGCGCGATCCACCGCCCGAAGAACACGGCCTTGGAGCCGTGGCGTGAGAAGAACCGATCGCCTACGGCGATCAACGTTGTCCGACGCCGGTGAAACGGCCCCGGTGCCGTCAGGAGCTCGCGGCCGAACCTGCGCCCGAGGAAGTAGCCGACGTTGTCGCCGATGATCGCCGACGCCGCGGCGATCAGAATCACCAGCTCGATCTGGAGCTGTCCCTGGCTCGCCAGCACTGCCGCGAGGACCAGGGCGGTCTCTCCAGGGGACGGTATCCCCATCGATTCAAGCCCGATGAGCGCCGGCAGCAGGTAGCCCAGATTGCTCGAGACGCCGAAGATCGCGGCGGCCTGCAGCATTCAGCGTCCGCTGCTCGCGGGGTTTCGCAGCACGGCCAGCAGCGACAGCCCGACCGGCAGGCTGCGTCCGCGCGCAAGCCAGCTGGCCTCGGCCTGCAGCGGCCGCTCGAGCACGCCGTTCAGCCACGGCGGTCCGAGCTCGAGATCGGGTGTGTAGTTGCCGTTGCGTTCCCGCGCCAGGCGTCGCCTCACAATCCGAACCGCCGCCGCCGGGGCGAGCAACAGGCTGTTGAACGAGGTCATCCGCTCCACCTCCCACCCGGCCGCGACGGCCGGCGCGCGCAACGTCCCGCGCCCGTACCGGCGGTAGTGGTGGTTTGCCTCGTCGTGCTGGGACCACAGCGCCTGGTAGGCGGGGACCGTGACGAGCAGCCAGCCGCCCGGCTTGGAGACGCGCCGCAGCTCTTCAAACGTGGCCCGGTCATCGGGCGTGTGCTCGATCACATCCAGGCACGTGATCAGGTCGAACGTCGCCGCACCCCAGGGCAGCTCCTCGAGCCGCCCGATTCGGACGTCGAATTCTCCCCGCGAGCCGGCCACCGCGGCAGCGTCGGGGCTCAGCTCGATTCCAGAGACCGGGTCGAGGCCGAGGTCGCGGAGCTCCTCGAGCGTGCGCCCAGATCCGCAGCCCGCGTCGAGCACGCGCGCAGGCATCGGTAGCGGTAGCCGCTGGAGCTCAGCCCGGATGATCCGGCGTCGCCCCCGATACCACCAATGGTGCTCGTCGACGTCGAGCATCGACTGCATCAAGCGCTCGTCCATGGCAGTGATGCTGCCAGCTACAGCACTACGACGGGGTCTGCCTGCGGCGCCCGGGCCGTCTGCAGCGTCAGCGTGAACCTGGCGCCGGGGCCATCGGACTCCTCGAGCACGAGCACGCCGCCCATCCGGAGCGCGAGCTCGCGGCCGATCGCAAGCCCCAGTCCAAATCCAGCCCGCCCGCTCGAGTCGCGCCCGCGCTGGAAGCGCTCGAAGATCATCTCGCGCTCGTCCGGGGGGATGCCGGGGCCCTCGTCGCAGACGGTCAGCGACGGCCCCGGCGAGTCGCGCAGCTCGACGCGCACCTCGCTGCCGTCCGGAGCGACCTGCACCGCGTTGTCGAGCAGGATCCGCAGGATCCGGGCGACGCTTCCGGGGTCTCCGAGCGCCCAGACCGGCACAGGCGAGTCGTCGAGCGCTGTGACGATCCCGCGCTCGGACGTGCCGAGCTCGAACTCGGCCAGCACCGCGCGGCTCAGCTCGCCGAGCTCGACCGGCTCTGAGCGGAGCTTGACGTCGGCGTCGATCCGGCTCAGGTCGAGCAGATCGGCGGCCAGGCGGCCGAGCCGACGCGACTGCGCGCGGGCGCGCTCGAGCAGCAAGCGGGCATCGTCGAGATCGGGGTGCAGGTCGCCCAGGTCCTCGTCGATCAGCTCGAGCATCCCGTCGAGCGACGCCAGCGGGGTGCGCAGCTCGTGCGATGCCGTGGCGACGAACGCGCGGCGCGCCTCCTCCTGATGCTGGAGCCTGCCGCTGCATGATCGCGAACGTCCGCGCGAGGTCGCCGACCTCGTCGCGGGCGCGGTCCTCCGGGACCTCGACGGCTGGACCTTCCTGCGCCACCTGGAGTGCCGCCTGGCGCAGGCGCCGCAGCCGCCGCACGAGCGTCGCCGCGAGCGGGATCGCCAACAGCAGCGTCAGCGCGAGTCCGGCCAGCGCGGCGGTGATGAACGCCCTTCGCACCGCCCGCACGGCGCCGGGGATCTCGTCGATCGGCCGCCGGACGGCGAGCACGTACTTGGCCTTGCCCTTCGTGAAAGGCACGGCGACGCGCGCGTACTCGGTCCCACCGATCGACCCGAAGGTCCGCTGCTGCCGGCCGGTGCGGAACGCGGTTTCGACATCGTCGAAGTCGTCAAACTGCGCGCTTTCGCTGTCGATCTCGGCTTTGGGCGGGCGCTGGAGCAGTCCTTGCCCGGTGACCCCCGGATAGCCGAAGACGTAAACGAAGCCGCTGAGTCTCGTGGCAAGCTGCTGCTCTTTTGCCTGCAGCGCCGAGACGTTGAAGAGGTCGAGCCGCCGAAAATCCGCGGCCGGACGGCTGCCGAGGTCGTTCTTCAACGTCACCAGCGCGGCCTTGCGCAGCGAGCTCTCGAGCGGCCCCAGCAGCGCCAGCGCCGCGACGCCCAGCGTCGCCACGGTCGTGACGACGACCGCGCCCACGATCCGGCCCCGCAGACCGAGGGCGAAACGCCGTGGGCGCCTGCGCATGGCTACGGCCCTCGCAGCCGGTAGCCCGCGCCCCGCACAGTGAGGATGTAGCGCGGCTTCTCGGGCTCGGGCTCGAGCTTCTCGCGCAGATGGCGGATGTGGACGTCGATCGCGCGAGGGTCGCGGTAGGCGCTGTCGCCCCAGATCGCGCGCAGCAACTCCTGGCGGTTCAGCAGCCGGCCGGGGTCGGCCATCAGCGCGTCGAGCAGCTCGAACTCGGAGAACGTGAGGCGGATCGGCTCGCGGTCGACCATCACCTCGCGCTGCGCGCGGTCGAGCACGATCGGCCCGACGACGAGCACCTCGTCGCCCATCGCGCGCGTGCCGGCGCGGCGCAGGACCGCCCGGATCCGGCTGCGCAGCTCGGCCAGACCGAACGGCTTGGTGACGTAGTCGTCGGCGCCCGCCTCGAGGCCGAGCACCGCATCGGCCTCGGAGTCGAGCGCGGTCAGCATGATGATCGGGACGACGTTGCGGCGCCCGCGCAGCGTCCTGCAGACCTCATATCCGTCGGGTCCCGGCCCGAGCGCGACGTCGAGCAGCACGATGTCGTAGTGATCGGTGCTCGCCCGATCGATCGCGGTACGCCCGTCGGCGACAGCCATCACCCGATGCCCCTCGCGCGAGAACGACCGCGTCAGCATTTCGCGCAGGTCTGACTCGTCGTCGACGACGAGGATGCTGAGCGAGGCATCGCCGCTCCGGAGCGGGGCCGGCGGCGCGGCGGATGCGGTCCGTTCATTGGCCATATTGCAGCACTCGATCGTAGCGAGCGGCCGGTCGAAACCGGCGAAGAACCGCCGAAGAACCGGCGTTTTCAG
>CAWEKN010000002.1:0-298222 GCA_963809685.1 uncultured Solirubrobacterales bacterium
CGACGATTCACAGGCCCAGCTCCAGGCCGATCGGCGTTCCGGCTGACGATCGCATTTGCCCAAGACCGAACGCGGACGCCGCCGATTGCGAGCGTGGCGTCGAAGGCCGATGGTGCGTGTGCATAGGCAACGGTCGCTCCGCGGCGGGTCGGTGCTGACAGCTCTGGACGGCAGTCTAGAGTGCCCCAACGCATGGAAAGGAGCACGGCGCAGCGTCTCGCACGTGCTCGCAAGCGCAGTAGTCGGCCGTTGGGCTGCGCCCTTCGCGGACTCGCAGCGCGAGGGTCATTCTTCCGCCCAGCTGACTGGCTACGTTCCCGAGGCGTTGGGTGACAAAAGTCACAGGCCCCGAGACGCGTTTCAATGAAACATTGGAGGAGAAAGACCTTGCTGAAGGAGGAGCCCTGTGGCAATCGAATCCCTCACTGGTCCACTTCCACGCGACGACCCTGCTCCGCGGATCGCCGGCCTGAGCACGCTCAAGGGACTGGTGCTCTACGGCGCGATTGTCACGTTCGCGGGTCTGTACGTCGACTTCATCGTGCAGATCACGACGGCTCGCACGGGCACCGCTCCCAAGCTCGACGCTTCGCTTGTGTCGGCTGCCGCCGCCCTCGCGGGGGTCCTCGGATCCGCCTTTGCGCTCGAGATTGGGACGACGACGCCGGAGTCGTCGACGAATACACACCTCAGCCAGGCCATCGACCAAGCCACGACCCGCAAACAGAAGACGGCGGCAAAGATCTGGCAGCTCCTCTCGCTCGAGCCAAAGAGCACCACCTCCGCGAGTTGGCCGAAGACCTCGGCATCTGGGTATACGCGATCGTGGCGTCCGCCGTGGCACTCACCTACGTCCTGAACCAGAGCGAGACCCCTGGCACGATCAAGGCGCTGGGCGTCGCGTTCGGCGGCTACGTTATTGCCCTCGTCACGGCCGCCTACAAGAGCGAGCAGTGACCGAGCCGAACGGTCCTCTGCTCGACGGCGGACGACATGGTCAGCAGACCGGCCGATTAGGCTCCTATTGCCCACGTGGCGCCGGGACCCGGGCGACGGATCCGGGGTGCAACGAAGCTCGAGTCGCAGAGAACGTCGACGCCGTGATCCCAAAGCGACGCAGGACGGTCATGGACTGGCCGCCCCGCAGCTCATCCCAGCGGAGCCCGCGTGGCGCATCACTCCCTCGCATGGAAAGGGGACTCTCGGCGATGATCCGTCGCTTCCGGCCGACGACGGCCTCTCGTAACGGCGGTTTCTTGGCAGTCGCCGGAAGGCGACAGTGTGCGCAGCGAATTTGTCTGAAGTTCCATCAGCAAGCATCGTTGAGGTCGGGCAATGTCCGCGACTACGACTCCCGAAAGCGTTTCCGTCGGCACGCTCGCGAACGAGAATTTCTACCTCGCGATAGCGACGATACTTCCACTCCTGTTCATCGCGTTACTCCTGCAATCCCGCGACACGCCCGCGTCGTGGGATAACCTTCGTCGCGTTGTCGACAAAAGAGATGCAGGAGCTAACGACGGCCCTCGTATAGGGCGCGACTGTTATTCGCGCTCACTCTGGTCTTTGCCCTGTGGATCGGCCTCGCAGAGTTTGCAGCGCTCGATGTGCTGCGGCACAACCACGTAACGAAGATCGACAGCGTGCTGGTGGACGGTGGTATCAGTCTCGCTGCGCTCGGCCTGCTCGCGCCGATCACTGTTTGGCTCGTCCAGGAGTTGGCGCTCAAATCGATCCTCCTGAGGAGAGTCATCTACGTCGTGGTTGGCATGATCTGGCTGATCGCTACTTTACGCCCCGGTCACCACTCAGGTAGCCGTGTAGTGCGTGCGTCTCCGAATCGACCTAGTCATCGCTTGGCTCTCGGGCGATCGTCCACACTGAGCCTGACCGGCGTGCGGCCCATGAGCTCGTGCCGAGCTTGAGATTGAGGCGACCGCAGACGCGGCATGTCGGCACCGAGCACGGCGGCTCGAAGCAGCGTGCGGGATGTTCCGGTTTTCGTCCACTGCGGCAGTCTGCCGTCGCCGGCGCGACTCCTTCGTTGCGAAGCAGCGACTAGGGTCGCGTCCGCCGACCCGAGTGCTTGCCGCGCGAAGTGCGAACCTGAGCTAACCCGAGGTAACCTCGATCGCCGGGGTCGCTGAACCGCTTCCTTCGAGCGAGCGGGGGCCATGCATTGGCGCGTGTCGGTACGAACCTGTGGCCAGCGCATGTCCGGCTAATTGCAGAGCGCCAGATTCGTGCAGATCGCGTGGTTTATGAACTGGAACTGCTTCAAAGGTGACGGGTCCGGGGACGTGTCGATCCCGTCCGACGGATTCCATCCCTGCTCGCGGAATCGCAGGAACGTGCGGACCCGGCCTTTGACGAACTGGTAAGCCTCAAAGGACGGGAACCCTTTGATGGAGAACGTCGCTTTCAGGTTTCCATCGGGCTCGGTCCTGACGGTGATGGTGGAGTCGATCTCGCCGAGCGCCCACGCGCCGATCGGCCAGTAGGCGGCGTTCGAAGCGGCGGATTGCAGCACAAGGACAGCAGCGCCTCCCGGCTGGGCGGGACCTCGCCAGTACGGCGACATGTAGTTCCGCGCGGCAGCGGTGGACTTGCCCCACGGGAGCGGTGATTGCTCGGTGAGCTGGTTCGGGCCCTGGCAGACTCGGACCGGAAGATCGGCCGGTCCACCCAGCGTGACATAGCAGCTGGAGTCGATGCGCATCACACCGATGCCCAGTCCGAAATCGAGGACGAACGCCACCTTGGCAGCACTCGGCGGGCGAACCCGTTAGAGGCGAACGGGCGGTCATTGCCAAAGCCCGTCCCTAACGGGCCGATCTGCGCCGCGGAGATGAAAAACGCGAGCGACATGATTCCCCAGCTGCCGCCCATCCGCGGGATCGAGAAACGAAGGAACTCGGGATGGTCGACGTTGTCGTCGTACGCGGAGACATAGCTGAAACCGCGGCAGTACGTCCAGTCGCCAGCTTGGTCGGAGGGCACGTTGCAAGAGGTGGTGTCCAGGTACCAGCGGCCACCGTAGAACGCGTAGTTCTCGAGGCTGACCGAGCCTTTCCACCACCAATTCGGCAACGGGTACCACAGGGACGAGCCACCGGTGTTCCACAGATGGCAGACGTTGTGGTTCCACTGGTTACTGCCGCACACCCGGACCGAATGCTGCGTCGGCGCGTAGACCTCGATCTGTTGCCCGTTCGTGCCAGCGCGCGCCATCGACGTAAGGACAGATCCTGCGAGGACCGCTGACGCGATCGCCACGCCGATACCGATGACGATGAGCCGGGTCACGCGCCTGAGTCGGTCGCTGCCCTCGCTCGCGGGGCTCCGGCTCAGGAACGGCGGCTGGACAGTGAGTTGGGCCGCGCACCTTCCGCTCGCGGTCACAGGTGAGCGGGTCTCCGGCACCATCATGCGCTCCTTATGTGTGGGACGCGCTCGCACCAATGAGCGCAACCGTGGGAGAACCGCTGCCCAGCTGGTCGTCCCAGCGGCAAGTTGGCTCGCTTGCTACTCCTCTGGACTTTCTACACCCACCACGATCCCGATGCAAGCGTCATTGATCACAGAACGCGCCCGACTCCTCCTTACTGCCCGGCGCAAAGGTCGCTGTTCCAGGAACTCCTGCTTTCCAGGGATACCGGCCACCGGATGGGCTTGGCCCGTATAGGTGTGATCCGGCAAAATTCGATCCTTGGTGCTGGACCTGCGTGGTCGGTCGGTATAGCCTGCTCCGCGCCCGGCGCGAGCCTCTCGATCGTCACTCCGAGTTCCGGATCGGGTCCGGATCGCGAATGCTCTTCCCGTGGCCGAGAAGCGCGTCCTCCACATCCAACCGTCTAACAAACCGTCTAACAAGATGGGCAAATTCAGCCTCAGACGACCTGAGGCGAAATCAGAAAAGCCCTGCAAATCGGTACTGAGCCAGTCCCTGGTACGCGCCTCATAACCCGAGGGTCGCGGGTTCGAACCCGCCGCCGCCGCTATAAGAAAGCCCGCCTCGCGACAAGCCGCCGTTAGCCCGCCTCGACCAGCTGAACAGCCTCCTCGGGTCCTACCCGGAAGTGCGAGTTGGTCTTGCGATTGGTCGCGCCGACGGCCCGCTCCTGGCAAGGGAGAAAACCCCGGATTTCCGCCGTGTGGCCGGCGGCTCTGGTCAAAGTAAGCCAGCCGGCGGCAGGTGTGCTTGGCCGTTGCGCCAGACGGCGCTGAGGCGTCGGAACGCCCTCGTGGATGCTCGTGAGCCTGTTGAGCGGCTGCCTCAGACCCGAGGGCGGTTGGCGGTTAGGAGCACACACAAGTGAGGTACCGACCCTGGGGAGCGTGCGCGTCGGCAATTTCGGTGAATTGAAGGTCGAATAGCGCTCCGAGCAGGGCATCCCAGGCGTCCTTTTCTCCGTGCTCGCCGTACTCGATAGTGCAGTCTGTTGTAATGAGTCGCAGGATTCCGAGTGGCACATAGTCGTTTTTGATCGCGTTTTGCCGCTGAGCATCGGTGATCACGACGTTCTCGGTGCTCGGGTTGGAGAGGCGCTCGGCCGTCGCGAGAGCATCGATGGTCGGAAGGTAGGGTAGAAACGGAATGAGGTCGTACTCATTTTGGTAACGCACGCACAGGGGGCGAAGGCCGAGTGCGTCAAAGTTGGCCTGAAAGGTCCGATCGCTTACCAGTGGGGCCGCGAAGCAGTACACCTGGACGAGCGTGCTTCTGAAGTCCGGTCCTTTCAGGAGCGAGGCTGCGAGGACGCTCATCGCTGCGCCCTTGCTGTGGCCGGCGACGATGATGCCTTTCTTCTGAGTCAAGTCGATCGATTGGAGCGCTGTCAGCGCTTGCGGCCAGAGGGCCAGCAGGGCGTCGGCGAAGCCGGTCTCGGCTTGGCCAAACGGGACGCCATCGACAGTCCAGGTTGTTGGCCCGAGGGCGAAGTCGTTGAGCCAGTCCTTGACCCAGGGCCAGAAGTTGCCCTGGAACGGCGGAAGCGTGCCGCGAAACACCAGGAAGATCCAATTGTCCTGCGTCTGGGCGAGATAACCAGCGTCGATCTGGTCAGGCCCGCTCACGAAAACTGTCGGCACCGTTCCCGGCGCAATCCCAATTTTGCCGTAACCCGGAGCCGACGGATCAAGTCCCCCATCCTTGATGTAGTAGGCGGCGATGCTGGCGTTAATCAGGCGGCATTCAAGCGTCGGACTCATGGCAGCCATAACTTTCTCGCGGGTGTGGCGGGCTCGAATCGGGAGGCGAGAAGCCAAACGATAGGGGCTGGCTGCGAGCACGATCAGCGGATATTCGACACCACGCAGGTTCCTGGGCGGATTCGCGCAACGCCGCAGCCGGTCGCTGCCGACACGCGCCGTCGCAGAGATTCCGCCAGCCTTCAACAGTGTCGGCGACGGTGAGAAGCTGGCCCGTCGGTCGCCGGTTGAGATTTGACCCCCTCGGAGAGTGGGCGGAGGCGTCCGGGGTGACGTTGAGCCTGGCTCGGTTGATGCGATTCACGGGATGAGTTGCTTTCGCAGCGCTTGGCGCCCGACGGCCCTGACCATCACGTCTCAGCATCGTGACCTCCTGGTGGTGGCGCTCGCCCTTCTGCAGCCGTTAGCCGGCAGGTGCCCCGGGAAGCCACTGGGGATCGCCGGCAAGACGAGGAGCGGGCGGGCGTGAGAAGCTGCGCCACATGAACGGGAACCAGATGGCCAGGGAGATGGCCGAGCAGCCAGCCCGGTTGCGGCAATTGATCGAGCGCTTTGACGCAATCGGCGAGAGCGCGCGCGCTGTCGCGCCGGCGCCGCTGAACGGCATCACCATCGTTGCCAGGGGCTCGTCAGACCACGCGGCTGTCTACGGGCGCTACCTGCTGGAGGCGGCCACGGGAAAGCCGGTCTCGCTTGCGGCCCCGAGCCTCCACACCCTCTACGGGGTCGAGATCGACTACAGCGGCCAGCTCGTGATCGCGGTCAGCCAGTCGGGCGCCACTCCCGAGATCGTGCGGACGCTGGACGCGCTCCAGAATGGAGGGGGACGCGGCCTGGCGATAACCAACGATCCCGAAAGCGCGCTCGCTAAGACAGCCGGCGAAGCGGTCGCACTGCAGATGGGCAAGGAGCGGGCCGTACCGGCGACGAAGACGGTCACCGGGCAGCTCACGGCATTCGCGATCATCGCCTCGGCCTTGGGACGCGTCCCCTTTACCCGCGGCGAATTGGACGCGGTGCCCGACTCGGTGAAGGAGGTACTCGACGACTCAGGCCCGGTGGCCGCCGCGACCGAAGCGCTCGTTGGCGCATCGCAGCTGATCATCGTCGCGCGCGGTTACCTCTATGCGGCTGCGCTGGAGACTGCGCTGAAGATCAAGGAGACATGTTCCCTGCTCGCGGACGGCTACTCGGCTGCAGATCTCCGGCACGGTCCGATCGCGGCGGTCACTCGCGGCCTTCCCGTGGTTGCGCTGTGTGCCCCCGGTCCGGCATTCTCCGACATCGCGTCGCTGGTTGACGAGCTGCGCGCACGGGGGGCGAGCGTGCTCGTTGTCGGGACCGGCGAACGGGCCGACGTACCGCTGCCGGGCGAGGTCCCGGAGCCGCTCACGCCGATCCTCGCGGTTGTCCGCGGGCAGCAGCTCGCGCACGGGCTCGCGCTGCGGCTCGGCTATGACCCGGACCGCCCGAAGGGCCTGACCAAAGTCACGCGACGTGATGTAAGGAACATAGCGCGCGGCTCCGCAGCGAACTCGAGCTCGCGCAGCAACTCGCGCCTGCCGGGGTCGCAGCGTCCATCGGCCGCACCAGCGCCGCCTGCGCAGCGGTTGGGAAGGCCGCGCGCGCTGGCGCAACCGCAGCGAACGACGCGTTCAACGCGATGCCGCCCTCCACCACAGCAAGCCCGGCTCAGTTGCCGCCGTCCGAGATCTAGACGAGGTCAGCTGCGAGCTGATCTGCGACGGCTTCCACGTCGACCGGGTGGCAATGCGCCTGCTTTACCGCGCGACGCGAGCGCTCGAAATCTGGCTCGTGACCGACGCGATCGGTTCTCGCCGGCGGCGAGTCGATCGCCGAACCACGGTGACCATGGAGGCCGAGGTTCAGAATGCAATCCGCTTCGTCCGGGTGCCAATCAAACACGCGGTGCTGATCTCGTCGACGACTTCGGCCCTGCTGCTCGGACTGCTGCTCGAACCGGACCTCAGCCACGCGGGATCCACCTCTCCTCGCGTGTTTGGCTGCTTTCACTCGGTGCCGCCGCATCGAGTTCGGCTCGTGCGCGGGCGCTCGCGCTCGCATCCGCCGCGAGGGCATCCAGCCCCAGCAGGGCGGCGCCGACGATCGGCTCGCTTGGGGCAACCAGGACGCGAGCATTCGGTGCCACCTCGTGAACCCCTCGGGCAATGATCTCGACCACGCTCGGTGAGGCGGCCCTCAGGAGCCGCCCGCCCAGGACCACATCCGGATCCGCCTCAGTCAGCTCGAGGCGACGGAGGCTAGCTCCCGCGAACGCGATCACTTCATCCGCCAGGCGCCGGACGATGCCTGCGGCGACGGAATCCTCGTTGCAGACGGCGAACACCACCCGAGCCAGCTCACCGAGCCGCGCTGTCGGCATTTGTCGCAGGTGGAGTGCGAGCGTCACCTCGAACGGCTCGCCAAGCCCGAAGTGCGCCGGCACGGCGGTCTCCAGGACGGTCCGCGGGCCCCGTCCGTCGGCGCTGCGCGCGGCGGCGGCCAGCGCCGCCAGACCGACGTCGGCGCCGCCGCCCCAGTCACCGCTTATCTGTCCCAGCGCGGGGAACCTCACCTCGCGTCCGTCGGGGGCGACCCCGAGGCAGTTGATCCCGGCGCCGCACACCACGGCTATCCCCCACCCGCGGTCGGTGCCGGCGCGCAGCAGCGCTAGCGTGTCGCAGTCGACGACCAGCCGCTCGCTCCAGTCCTGTTGCTCGATTCTGCTGCGGAGTGCAGAGCGCTCCTCGGGGAGGTCCGCGCCGGCGAGCAGGATGCAGGCGGTGGATGCAAGGGGGCGGTTGAGCGGGGCCGAGGCCGGCACGGACGACAGCACGTTCCACCAGGCTCTCGAGCAGATCGACGCAGCCTTCGACCCCTAGGTGAGTGGGGTGAGCTGCCGGCTCCCCGGACAAGTGATACCAGCTCGCCGCCTGAGCCAAGCAGCGCGACGTCAGTTTTCGCGTTGCCTCCATCGACCGCCAGCACAAGACCGTCGCGGCGGACTGCGTCCGTTTCTGCCGTGGTCACCGACCTTGTCCCGCCCTCGCTCGGCGACAGCAGCGTCTCCGCCGCGAGCATGCGCTCAGTCAGGCTCTCGGCCAGCTCATACTCGCGGACCAACGGATGTGCCATCAGCGCCAGACGTGCGATGTCACGGTCACGGCTGGCCGCTGCCGACGCGGCGAGCCGCTCGTACGCCGCCACGTGCTGGACCAGACCGAGCAGCTCGGGCGCAAGCGGCTGCTGCTCCATCGGCACCGCCCCCGCGGCCCCGATCCGGGCCGGGACTTCGACGACGTCGTCCTGTGCAAGACCGGACAGCGTTCCCTCGTTGCGCACGTCCACCACCTGCACGTCACCCGTATCGGCGGTGAGCGAAGCGACCAGCTGGGCCGCAGCTTCGCTGTAGAACGCGCCTCCGCGCTGCTCGAGCAGGGCTGGCTTCTCTGCCAGCGACGGATCGCGGTAGAGCTCGAGCAGCCGCCGCTCGATGTCGGACACGACCTGAGCGCGGGGCGGCGTCACTTGCTGCTCCTGGACGACCTCGCGCTCGGCGTAGAAGTAGCGCAGGTAGTAGGACGGGATCGCGCCCAGCGCGTCGAGGAGCCGGCGCGGAAGCTCGATCTCCCGGGCGAGCGCATCGCCGAAGGAGCTGAGCACATCGGGCAGGACGTCCTGACCGTCGAGCCACACGGCCCGGATCCAGGTGAGGTGGTTGAGCCCCACCTGATCGACCAGAACCCGATCGGGAGCCACCCCGAGATGCGCCGCGATGCGGCGCTGGAACGTGATCGCGACGTTGCACAGGCCGATCGCGCGGTGGCCGGCGTCGAGCAGCGCGCGAGTGACGATCCCCACCGGGTTGGTGAAGTCGATAATCCAGGCGTCGCCCGAGGCGAGCTCGCGCGCTCGCTGCGCGATCTGGAGCACGACGGGCACCGTCCGCATCGCCTTCGCGAGTCCGCCGGCGCCGGTTGTCTCCTGGCCGACGCAGCCGCAGGTCGCCGGGATCGTCTCGTCGCGCAGCCGTGCCGCCTGCCCGCCGACCCGAATCTGGATCAGAACCGCGTCAGCGCCGTCGAGGGCCCGATCGAGCTCTCCGGTAATCGCGAGCGCGCCCGAGAAACCCTGGCGCTCGAGGATCCGCCTCGCCAGTCCTCCCACTACCTCTCTGCGATCGGGGTCGATGTCATGCAGCACGAGCTCGCGCACGTCGATCCGCTCGCCGCTCGCGCATCAGCCCCGAGACGAGCTCCGGCGTGTAGGTCGAGCCCGCGCCGATCACGGCCAGCTTCATCCGTTCACCCCCGCCAGCGTGATCCCGCGCGCGAACGCCTTCTGGGCGAAGAAGCACAGCACGATCACCGGGGCCATGAACACGAGAGTCCTGGCCATCACGAGGTCCCAGTTGACCGCATGGAGGTTGCGAAGCGGGGTGAGCCTCTGTGGGGTCCCGCGGTACCGATCGTTTGGCTCGGTTTCATCCGGCCTGACCGCAGGGCATCCGCGTGGTCGAAGCTTGACGACCACCCACCCGCCCGAGACGACCTGCAGGGCGCGCGCCGCCTGCGCGGCGTCTCCGGCCCGATCCGCAAGCGCGCACGCTTCGACCTCGACGGACGTGGGCGCGGCGTTGGCGCCCGTGCCGCCGACGCAGACGGTCATCTGCTCGGTCAGCCGCGTGCCGCCGGGAGCGGGCAGGTCAGTGACGGGCTCCTCCGAGGGGAGCGACAGCGCTTAGGCAAGGATCTTGCCTTATCGACGATACGACGCCTATTCTTAGGAGCCAGATGCATCATCGTATTCGTAAAGGTACCTAACCTCGATGCGTCGTCCCAGCCGAGATGGCGGCTACGGCTGGCCCGGTGGGGCCGGAGCCGACTCGCGTCTGAGCCTGTTGCGGGAACTCGGCGAGCAGTCGGTGCTCGAGACGATCTTTCGCCGGGGTCCAATCACCCGGCCGGAGATCGCGGCGGCCACCAGCCTCTCGAAGCCAACGGTCTCGGCCGCGGTCAGCCGGCTCGAGCTAGGGGGGCTCGTTCGCGCGGCCGGCAGGCGCGCCGGCCAGCGCGGGCGCAATCCGGTCGCATACGTGGTCAGCTCCCGGGCGGGGTTTGTCGTCGGTGGCGACATCGGCGGAAGCAATGTTCGGGTCGCCGCGGCCGACCTGTTCGGCGAGCCGATTTGCGATCTCAAGCGGCCGACCGCCAAGGACGGCAGCCGAGCCGTTGGGGTGCAGATTCTCGAGATGGTCAGCGAGGTGATCGACCAGGCCAGCGCCGCTCACGGGCGGCCACTGGCGCTCGGGATCTCGGCGCCGGGCGTCGTGGATCAGACGAGCGGCCGTGTCACCTCACTCGCGTACAACGTGGCGCCCGAGGGCGGCTTCGATCCGCTCGAGGTGATCCGCGACCGGTTCGACCTGCCCGTGCTGGTCGAGAACAACGTCAACCTCGCGGCAGTCGGCGAGAAGTGGTTCGGTCTCGCGAGGGGCGTCTCGACGATGGTGTTCATCGCGATCGGCGCGGGCATCGGTATGGGGATCATCATCGACGACGAGCTCGTCCGGGGCGCTCATGGTGCGGCTGGCGAAATCTGCTACTCTGCCGTTGGTCGGCGATCCGTTCAACCCCCGCCATCGGTTGCACGGCGGGCTGGAGGACGAGATCGGCGCGGCCGGGATCGTCGCGGCGTTCAACGAGCGCCGCGGTCCGGACGATCCTGAGCTCTCTTCGGTCCACGAGGTGTTCGAGCTTGCGGCCGCTGGAAACATGGCGGCTCGATCTGTGGTCGATCATGTCGCCTTGCGATTGGGCACGGCGATTGCGACGGTGTGCGCGATTCTCGATCCGGAGCTGGTCGTGCTCGGCGGAGGCATCGGCGCGAGTCCTCTTCTGTTGCGTCCCGTCCGCGGTTCGGCAGCTGCGCTGGTTCCGATCACCGCGCGAGATCGAGACCAGCCTGCTGGGCGAGCGGGCCGCGCTGCAGGGAGCGATCGCCGTCGCCCTGCACGCCGCCCGCACGATGCTGCTCTCCCATCGCGCCGCTCCGAAATCGCACAAGGAGCTGGTCGCGGTGGCGCAGCGCAGCCGGTAGTCAGGAGGTGGGTGGGTGCGATCCCGATCACGGTGGTTACCAAGCGCTCAGGCCGAAGCCCTCGCCGTGAGCGGACCCGAGTCTCGAGCTCGCCGACAGGGGAATTGGAAAAGGAGGCTCCAATCTGTTTCACAGTTGAAAGCGAGCAACGACGGCGATATAGTCCTTTTGTTTAGGCATTTCCCAAAATGATCGTGTGAAGTGGTCGGTTCCGGGAAGGGAGTCCGTGATAGACAGATTTCAAGGGCGATGCGTCAGAAGCAGCAGCGGCTCTCTCGTATCTGTGCGACGCCAGTGTGCGGGAAACCACGGTCGCGCTGCGGAGCACGCGGCGAGACCATCTCGTGATCACATGATTGCCTGGCGCGCTCTGGCTATTTTCGGCGCAGCCGGCAACTTTGGAGGAGGTTCGCCGATGCGAGCCAAACGTATTGGACTGCTCGTCATCGCCGGCTGCGAAACGTGGGCGATGACGACGACCGTGATCGGGTCGCGTGGATGCCGCAGCCGACGGCCGCGCTGTCTGATCGAGCGGAGATTCACCCTAGCCGACACGCGAGCGAGCGCGAGAGCTTCCGATGACCGGTCAAATCGGCTCCGACTTCGCTGCCGTCGGCGAGCCATCGGCTCGTCCGTTAGCGCGAGGTGAGAGTCGCACAAATTCTGAGCCAGCGACCGCTGGCGATCGTCGAGACGGGAACGGAGGATGTCGATGAAGCGCTTCAAATGGCTCGTGTTGTTGGTCGCGGTGAGCATGCTCGCGACCGCCTGCGGCGGGAGCTCGTCCAAGACGTCGTCCGGGACCTCGTCCAAGACGTCGTCCGCGCCGGCCAACACCGGCCAGGTCGGCGGCAAGCTGGTTATCGACAACGTGAGCGGATCCACCTGGACCTGCCAGTTCAACCCGTTCAATTCCGCGGTCCTCGGCCCCGGCATCACGTTCGCTCCCGTCTACGAGCCGCTGGAGTTCGTGAACATCCTCCAGAGCGGCAACCCCCCAGTCCCCATGCTCGCGACATCCTCTCAGTGGTCGAACGGCTTCAAGACGCTCACGTTCACGATCCGCAACGGTGTTACCTGGAGTGACGGCAAGCCCTTCAGCGCGGCCGACGTGGTGTACACGTTCAACGCGATGAAGAGCGACAAGGCGATCGACCTCAACGCGCTCTGGAGCGCGGACGGTGGTCCGCTGACGAGCGTGGCCGTCAAGGGTACGGACCAGGTCGTCTTCACCTTCAAAGCGCCGTCCCAGCCGATCTTCTACTTCGTCGCGGACCAGACGCCGATCGTTCCGCAGCACATCTGGTCGACTCTCAATCAGAGCAAGCTTCACTCGTACGCCGACACTCAGCCCGTGGGCACGGGTCCCTACCTGGTCTCGAGCTGCTCGCCGCAGAACATCAAGTACGTCCGCAACCCCCACTACTGGCAGAGCAAGCCCGGCCATCCGGTGCCGATGATCAAGGAGGTCGATTATCCGGCCTTCCTGAGCAACACGCCGGGCAACCTGTTCCTCTCCCAGGGCCAGGCGCAGTGGGGCGGCCAGTACATCCCCAACGTCCAGTCGTTCTACGTCGCCAAGGATCCGGCGCACCGCCACATCTGGTTCCCGCCGGTCCTGAACGTGGCCCTCGTCCCCAACCTGAGCAACCCGCTGCTCAGCAAACTGCCGGTGCGGCAGGCGATCGCCTACGCCCTCGACAAGGCCACGATCGCGCGGCTCGGGGAGGGCGGCGAGCAGCAGCCCGCCAACCAGACGGGCGTCGATCACGCCGACCTTCCAGAGCTGGGTCGACACCTCGCTCACGCAGCCGGCCTACGACCCGGCCAAGGCCGAGCAGACCCTGAAGTCGGCCGGCTTCACCAAGGGTTCGGATGGGATCTACCAGGACAGCAGCGGGAACCGGCTCTCGTTCACGATCAAGACGATCAGTGGCTACTCCGACTGGGACGCGTCGCTGCAGATCATCACCCAGGAGCTGAAGGCCGTGGGGATCGCGGTGACCGTTCAGGATGAGAACTCCACTCCCTACACCGCGGACATCCAGGGCGGCCACTTCCAGCTGGCGTACGCCGGGAGCGGAGGGCCGGCGGCGAGCCCGGGACCCAGCCCGTACTACGAGCTCCGCGGATGGCTGTTCAGCGGCAACATCGGCTCGACCAACTATTCCCGCTTCAAGTCCGCATCGGCCGACGCCCTGTTCAACCAGTACGCCGCGGCGAGCCAGCCCCAGCAGGTCCAGATCATCCACCAGATCCAGAAGATGATGGTGGACGAGATCCCGTTCATCCCGACTACGGAGGGCGTCGACTGGTACCAGTACGACACCACGAACATCGGGGGCTGGCCGACCCAGTCCAATCCGTATGCGCAACCGTCGCCCTATTCGTTCCCCGACAATGGCCAGGTCCTGGCGCACCTGTACCCCACTGGATGAGGAGGCAGGCACAAGGCCGCAACTGAGATTCGCGCCCTCCGGCAATGAGATACCTGACGCGGCGATTAGGCCTGTTCCTGGTGACCCTGTGGGCCGCGCTGACGGTCAACTTCATCATCCCGCGCGTGATGCCGGGGAACGAGGCGCAGGCCGTGTTGGGAACGTTCCGGAACATCAACCCGGCGGCGCTGCACGCGCTCGAGATCCAGTTCGGGGTCAACGTCCATCAGAGCGTGCTGTCGAGCTACTTCCAGTACCTGGGTAACGTGCTGACCGGCCAGTTCGGGGTCACCGCGCAGGGCGTGCCGGTGATGACCGAGATCACGTCGAAGCTGCCCTGGACGCTGGGCCTCGTCGGGGTGACGACCGTGATCGCGTTCGTGATCGGCACCGTCGCCGGCGTGGCCAGCGCATGGCGACGGGGCGGCCGGCTCGATTCGATCCTCCCGCCGACGCTGTTCATCGTCTCGACCATCCCGGTCTTCTTCGTCGGTCTGCTCCTCATCTATGTCTTTGCCGTCAAGCTGAACTGGCTGCCGCTCGGCGGCAACTACAGCGTGGGGGCCACGCCGTCGTTCTCGCTGTCGTTCATCTGGGACGTGCTGAAACACGCGCTTCTGCCCGCGCTCAGTCTGGTGATCGTGACCGCCGGCCTGTGGGTGTACTCGATGCGCAACAACATGATCACGACGATCGCGGAGGACTACGTCAAGACAGCCCGCGCCAAGGGGCTGGCGACCCGGCGAATCATGTATCGACTACGCGGCGCGCAACGCGATCCTCCCCAATCTGACGGGATTCGCGATGCAGCTCGGCTACGTGCTCGGCGGCGCGATCGTGATCGAGTACCTGTTCTCGTACCCCGGGCTCGGCTATCTCTTCTACACGGCCACGACCGATCACGATCTGCCCTTGATGCAGGGCCTGTTCCTCTTCTACACGCTTGCCGTGCTGATCTGCGTGCTGATCGCCGACCTGCTCACGGCGGTTCTCGATCCGCGGACGCGAGAGGCGTGAGATGGCGACCGACGCAGCCTCCGACACCGCGATAACCGAGCCCGTTGCGGCTCCGGCGCCGAGGTGAGCGCCGAGCCCCGGCGGTTCATCCGCGCGGTTTTCCGCAATCGCAAGGCGGTGGCAGGAGCGGTGATCCTGCTCGTGATGGTGTTCGTGGCCGCGTTTCCGGGGCTGATCGCACCCGACGACCCCCAGGCGGCGATCTACCTGCCGAACCTGGGACCGTCCTGGCGCCATCTGCTCGGCACCACGCAGCTGGGTCAGGATGTCTTCTCCCAGCTCATCTGGAGCACGCGCCTGACGCTATGGGTCACGCTGGTCGTGAGCGTGATCGCCACCTTCGTCTCGATGATCATCGGCGTGACCGCCGCTTACGCGGGGGGAGCAACCGACAGAGTGCTGACCGTGGTGACCGACGTCTTCCTGATCATCCCCGTGCTGCCGCTGTTGATCCTGCTGGCGGCCTACCTTCCACCCGGGGTCAGTTCGCTGATCATCGTGCTGTGCATCACCAGCTGGGCCTTCCAGGCCCGGCAGCTGCGGTCACAGGGGCTGTCGGTGCGCAACCGCGACTTCCTCGTCGCGGCCCGCGCGCGGGGAGAGCGGGGGATCTACATCATCCTGGTCGAGATCGTGCCGACCATGACCTCGCTCGTGGTTGCCTCGTTCCTGGGGCTCGCTGTGTACATCGTGGGGTTCGCGGCCAGCCTTCAGTTCCTTGGGCTGGGCAACAGCAGCGAGCTGATGTGGGGGACGATGCTCTACAACGCGCAGCAGGCGGCGGCGCTCGAGTCCGGGAACCCGTGGTGGGCCCTGGCTCCCGGCCTGGCGGTGGCGCTGCTCGGCGCCGGCTTCGCGCTGGTGAACTATGCCTTCGACGAGATCGGAAATCCCGCGCTGCGGCCCGTTGAGGAAGAGGAGGCGGCGTGCCCGAGCCTCTGCTTGAGGTCGCCGACCTGTCGGTCGATTATCTGACGGACACGGGCGATGTCCGCGCCGTGGATCGAGTCAGCTTCACGGTCGAGCCCGGAGAGTTCGTGGGCATCGTGGGTGAGTCGGGCTGCGGGAAGTCGACGCTGCTTTTCGGGGTTGGTCAGCTGCTCTCACCTCCCGGCGAGGTGGCTGGCGGAAAGGTCATCTTCCGCGGGCGTGACATGGTGCGGCTCAGCCCTGATGAACTCCGAAACATGCGCTGGCGTGAGTACTCGATCGTGATGCAGAGCGCGATGAACGCGCTCAACCCGATGAAGAGCATCGGAGCCCAGTTCAAGGACACCCTCCAGGCACATGGCAGCCTGTCGGCCGAGGAGATCCGGCAGCGGTCGGCAGAAGTGCTGAGCCTGGTGGGGATCGACGCCGTCCACCTGGACAGCTATCCCCACCAGCTGAGCGGCGGGATGCGCCAGCGGGCGATGATCGCGATGGCGCTCCTCTTCACACCTCAGCTCGTGATGATGGACGAGCCGACGTCGGCGCTGGACGTGGTGGCGCAGCGATCGCTGATGAGCAAGATCAAGGACCTCCAGCGAAGCCTCGGGTTCGCGGTCATCTTCGTAACCCACGACATGTCGGTTGTGAGCCGCTACTCGGATCGGGTGATGGTGATGTACGCCGGCCAGATCGCGGAGGCGGCCCAGACCGAGGCAATCTTCGAGCGGCCTCTTCACCCTTATACCCGCGGCTTGATGAGCGCGTTCCCGTCGGTCAGGGGCCCGCGCCGGGACCTGCTCGGGATCCCCGGGAGCCCACCGGACCTGGCTCGACCACCCACCGGCTGTCGCTTCCATCCGCGATGTCCCGAGGTGATGCCCGCGTGCGTGAGCCAGGAGCCCAAGCTGTATCCGGTTGGTGGTGCCGAGGTGCGCTGCCTCCTCTACGCCGAGCAGGTGAAGGAGGCGGTCTGAGCGATGTTCCGACCGCGCAACTCGCATGAGAGCAGCGTGGACGTCAGCGAGCCCCTGCTCCGAACGGTCGACCTGACGCGGCATTTCCGCCTCGGCGGAATGCTCTCCAAGCAGGTGCTGCACGCCGTCGACGACTTCAACATCACCATCCAAGAGCGTGAGATCGTCGCCCTCGTGGGTGAAAGCGGCAGCGGCAAGAGCACGGTAGCCCGGCTGCTGGCCCGGGTCTATCCGCCGACGCGAGGAGAGATCTACTACCGAGGCCGGGCACTGCGCAGTCTGCGCTCCCGAAAGCACCTGCTCGCCTACCGGGGCGAGGTGGCGATGGTCTTCCAGGACCCGTTCAGCGCCTTCAACCCGGTGTTTCGGGTCTCGCACGGGGTGAAGCGCAACCTTGCCTTGCACAGGCCGGAGCTGAACCGCGACCAGCGCCAGCACGAGGCCGAGCGTGTATTCGAAAGCGTCGGCCTGAACCCCAAGATGCTCAGAAGGTTCCCCTACGAGATGAGCGGCGGCGAGCGCCAGCGCGTCGGCTTCGCTCAGGCCTTGGCGGTACGGCCGAAGCTGATCCTGGCCGACGAGCCTGTGTCGATGCTGGATGTATCGATACGTGCCGGCGTCCTCAACATGATGGCCGGCCTGCGCGACCAGGAGGGCGTCTCGATTCTCTACATCACCCACGACCTCGCCAGCGCCAGGTACGTCGCCGACCGGATCGTCGTGATGTACGCGGGTCACCAGGTCGAGACCGGCCCGACGGAGACCGTCCTCGGCGATCCCAAGCATCCCTATACGCAGCTGCTTCTTTCGGCGGTTGCCGATCCACGCGAGAAGGTTGAGGCGATATCCGCCGACACCGGGGAGCCGCCCCGGGTGATCAATCCAAGCGAGGGCTGTCGCTTCCGTTGGCGCTGTCCGTATGCAATCGAGAAGTGCTCGCTCCTGACCCCGCAGCTCAGGCCGATCGGATCGACGCAAGTCGCCTGCCACGTCGCGGGCGAGCCGCAGGAGGTCGCCAACCCCGCCGGGACGGCCTCGACCGCGGATAGCCGAAGCGACCAGCGCCCTCGCATCGCCCGACGAGCCGGCTGCAAGGCGCTTTGACAGACGCTTTCACCAGTCGCCAAGTGGTTTCGCCGAGAGCCTTCCTCGAAGTAGTGGCTGCCCGCGCACACAGTCCGGGCGAGCGCTCGAACAGGCGCTTCACGCGCCTCGCACCGGATCGGTCGATCTCGTCATCTTCGATTGCGATGGCGTGCTCATCGACAGCGAACGCCTCGCGGTCAAGGTGGACGTGCTGGTCCTGGGCGAGCTCGGCTGGCCTCTAAGCGAGGCCGAAGTAGTCGAGCGGTTCGTCGGACGCTCTGACCGCGACATCCAGGCTGCCATCGAGACCCACCTGGGCCGCAAGCTGCCCGCGGGCTGGGAACAGCGGTTCAAGCCGCTGTACCGGCAGGCGTTCGCGGCCAAGCTCGCTCCCGTCGAGGGCGTGCAGGACGCGCTCGACCGAATCACGCTACCGAGCTGCATCGCGTCGAGCGGCACGCACGAGTACTTGCGCTACACGCTCGCGCTGACAGGCCTGTACGAGCGGTTCGCAGGGCGGATCTTCAGTGCGGAGGACGTCGTCAGAGGCAAGCCCGCACCCGATGTCTTCCTGCACGCTGCCGAGCGGATGGCAGCCAAGCCGGCCGGCTGCGTGGTGGTCGAGGACAGCCGCCCCGGCGTCGAAGCGGCGCGCGCCGCGGGCATGCGTGTTCTGGCCTTCGCCGGCGGGCTTTCGCCCCCGAGCTCCTCGACGGGCCGAACACGATCGTGTTCGAGGACATGAGCGAACTCTCAAAGCTCCTCGACGAGCACAGCGCCGCCCCGGTCAGGCGACCGTGAGCCATTCCACGATCGAGCCTCGTGTGCGCATCGAGCGCACACTCACCACGAGCGGTGCGCGAGCGGTGCGGCTCGAACTCCAGCCAGCTAATCGGCAGAAGGTCGCCAGCTGGCATCGACGATCCGAGAGGCATCAGGTATGGCATTTGGCGCCCCATGGACATCTCGAACCGTCTAACAAACCGTCTAACAAGGCGCCGCTACGCGCGCAGTGCTCATCGACGAGTTGAAGGGCAGACGGGCCGCGGGGCGCGTAGTCAACTCGATCCCGACTTCCGTCCGCAGCATTCCGTAGAAGTCACTTCATGGAACAGGAGCTGCTTGCCACGGTCCGCGCGCTGCGAGCGCGGCGGTTCACGCCCGCCGAGATCGCTCGCGCGCTGGGCGTCAGTAAGGCCGATGCTGCCCGACTCGTACGCGTCGTGGCATGCGAGCGAGAGAGCCAAGCGACGGCCGCTGCCGGCGGTAACGCCAACGGCGAAGCAATCGCGAGTCAGACTCGGTGCTGGGTCAGCCCCGGCTGGCGGCACGGGCTGCGAATCGACGGCGATTCTGATTGGCCAGACGACGGCGGAGCGCCGAGCGAAGCCGGCGACAGCGGCGTCGCCTGCGTGCTCGTCGCCTCGCCTGACAGGCGCGACAAGCTGTCCGTGTGCGGCTACCTCGTCGACACATGGTGCCTGGGTGTCAAGAACACGATCGGGCCACAGCCGATGGGCCAGCGCGAGCTCGACGCCTTCAAGCGCCAGTACTTCGGACCGTGGGAGTCGGAGGGAATCCCGGTCCCGCTCGAGCTCGCCCGGCACCTCGTACTCGGCGCCGTCGACTACGCACGGAGCCTCGGCTTCGAGCCCCACCCCGACTTCCGGCGGGCACGGCGGGCCCTGGGATCGTGGGATGGCCGGAGCTCGATCACGTTCGGCAGGGACGGCAAGCCGTTGTACATCAACGGGCCTCACGACCACCCCCAACGAGTCCTCGCGACGCTCGAGCGCGCTGTCGGTCGTGGCGGCTTTCACTACAGCGTCTCCCTCGGTCAAGCCGACGGCCTCGGCGACGGCTACCGCTACACCGCCTCGCTGACCGATCTCGACGACTTAGGTGATGCGGCGTAGGGCCAGTGCAGGGCCGCGCTTAGTTGCGTGGAGTCAGCTCGAACCACTCTTCGTATGAGTCAATGGTCACCGTGAAATGGTCGAAGAAGCCGGTCAGGCCGAGGAGTCCGAACGACGGGGTCCACGGCTCGCAGAACCAGACGGGCGCCGACCAGGCGTACTGCTGGGAGCCGTCGTCGACCTCGAGCGTGACTTCGGCCATCAACGCGGTGACGAGCGCGCCGCCGACGGCGAGGCGCGCCTGCGGTGCATCCTGCAGATCGATCCCACATATGTCTGCGACGTGTCCACCGAAGCGCACCGCCGTCGCGCCGCTATCGAGAAGGCAGGCCTGAGGCGCGATATCGAGGCCCTCGACGACGACGTCGACGATGGGACGCGGTCGAACGCCACCGGTACCGGGATCCGGCATGTCCCGGAAAGGGAACCTCACAGAGGTGCGAGCCCGGTCGCGGCGCGCTCGTCTTCCGGCACTCGGAACATGCTGTCCGCCTTCTGCCCGTGCCGGCTCAGCCATGCGACGAGCTCCTGTGGAGACTCCGTCGAATGCAGAATGTCGTCATCTCTGATCGCGACCCAGCTGCCAGCCAAGGGCCGCAACCGATCAGCCAGAGGTCGCGGGGCCATCGCTCGCTGGCGACGGGCAGGCTCCGCAGGGATGCTCGTTGCTCGAGGAGGTCGGCGGCCTGCTGAGAACCCGAGGCGGATCAGGGTTCGTCTCGCTTGGTGGGTAGTGAAGTCGGCTCGGTCAAGGCCGGTGAGCTCGCCGATGATCTGTTTGGGCGGAAACCGCCGGGTGCCGACGACCACGTAGTGGCTTGTGATCGGCTCGGGATCGACTTCTTGCATGGCGCGGACCACGTCGCTGCTCCGCAGGACGAAAGGTTGGCCGGCGATCTTGACTTCGCGGGCTGTAGTCATCTCTGCATGGATTCTCTGAGTTGGTTTCTCTGATACGTCTCTGAAGTCTAGCGCCTGTAGCCCGTGGCCCGCGGCGACAAGGGCGCTCGACGGAGGCGCGAGGCCGAAGCGCCGCATCAACCCGATTCCTCGTCGCCGACGAGCCGCAGCTGTGGAGAGGCGACGACGGACGTGCGCCTGAGAGTGACGGCGCCTTCGAAGATCTCCGGCTCGAGGAACGCCTGCATCAGCTTGTGGTGGGCGCGGTGGCGAAGCGTCTGCGCTTCGTGGCGGACGGCGGCCGCGTACTCGGCGGGGTCATTGGGTCGCTCTTCGGGCAGCCGTCGTGCGAGGAGCTGTTCGGCCGCCCACGCGTAGACGGTGTTCGCAGCGGCCTCGACCTCAAGCATCCGGTAGGGGACGTACTCGGGGACGCGCTTCTTGCCGTAGCCGGCCTTCCGGGCAGCGCGTTCGAGCTCGCGGAACTCGCGGCGGCCCTCGTAAACGGTGACGATCCCCGTCTCGGGGTCGAACTCGGCCTCGGTCACCTGGTCCTCGTTCTTGCGGGCGATCTCGCGGACCCACCCGGAGGCGCGGTGGCGGACGATCACGACCTCCAGCTCGCACGTGTGCTCACCGGCGGCCGCCAGGACCACCAGCCGAGAGCCGGGCTCGACCGTAACCTTGGCGCGGATGGCGACTTGGAGGGCGCCGTAGCCGCGGGCGCCCGGCTTCGGGACCTCGGGTGTGCGGAGCGTCAGCGACAGTCCGGGGTCGGCCTCCATCTCGACGATCGTCCCGGCGGGCACGCTCGTCGGGTCGGCGTACAGGGTCACGGTCCGCTTCTCGCCCGGGTGAAGCCGTACCGGTGACTGCTTGAACCAAAGCGGCTGCACCACCGGCCGGCGGGATGGGAGGCTCCCTCTCCGACTCGTCGGACACGCGGTCGTCCTCCGCACCCAGCTCGCTGTCGGCGGGTTGCGTCGGCGGTTTGCTTGCAGGATCCTTGCCGGGCTGGGCGCCAGCACTGCCGGGTTGGTCGAACGCGGCCTTCAGGAGGTCGCTCAGGGCACGGAGGCCGACCTGGTCGCGAGCGGTCACGGCGCGAGCGGCTCCGATCAGGTGGGAGCCGGCACGGCGCTCCTCGGCGGCAACGATCGGTCGCAGCACGCGATCGATCGCGGCGTACAGTCGCTCGACGATCGGATGGTGCTGGTTGAGCCCCGAGCGGTCGACTTTGACGACGAGCTCGGGGCGCGGCTTGTCGAGCGCGTCGCGCTGCAGATGCTCGATCGCATCGCAGACGACCTCGCCATAGAGGTGTCGGGCCCCCGGTCGCCCCTCGAAGCCGGCAAGCGTCGTCTCGTGCGCGGCGCGACCGGAGCGGATCACCAGCCCGCCCCGCCGGGTCGCGCGCGAGAAGCCGTGCGAGAGCGGCTCGTTCGCGCGACGCACGGTGATTCTCGCGCTGACTTCCGGGGTGATCTGCACGTCATCGTCAAACAACACGGGGCGCTCGAGGTCGGGCTCCGGGGCCGCATAGGTGACCAGCGCCGGGGTGTGCCCCGGCTGCTCGAGCAGGATCGCGCGGGTCGGATCCTCCAGGATCGGTCGCAACTGCACGAGCTGCGAGACGAGCGCTCGCAGCCGTCCCGCGGCCGGAAGCCTCGCCGCGGACAGCGGCACCGTCACCCGCGTCCCCGACACGCTCACACCGAGCGCGCTGAGATCGGGCGCGGTCGCGACCCGGTCACGGACGTGCACGAACGCGTACGGCTCATCTCCCGGGGCGGGGAAGAACCAGGACTCGACCAGCCGGCCGCAGCGGATCCCCTCGATCCGGCCGGCGCCCTGCGCGAGCCACACATCCCGCAGGCCGCGTCCGAACAGGCCGCGCTGACCTGCCCCCGACGGCTCGACCCCGAGCGCGCCGAGCCGACGGTCGATCACGTCGGCGTCTACACCCTCGCCGTCATCGGTGCAGCGCAGCTCGTGCTTCCACGACAGCAACGCCGGCGAGCGCAGGGACCGCATCCGCGCCCGCCACGTCGCCACGAACTCGGCCTCGGGCGCGGCAACCGTCAACACGATCCTGCCCGACGGCCGGCCCGACGCGGCGATCGCCGCATCGGCATTCGTGACCAGCTCGGGGATGATCTGGACGAGATCGACTCCGCCCTGCGCGAAGTTCTCCCGGAAGTACCGGCCGCGTGCCGTTCCGAACCGCACCGCCGAACGATCCAACACTGACACCTGAGTCATTCCTGGGAGTGTCGTGCAGACTGCGGACAGAACGTCGACAGCAACTGACGACGGATCCGTCCGGTCCGGGACGTACCGTCCAGGTCACGATGAACGATCCCGCGCAGCTGCGAGTGTCCAACGAGGAGCTCGCGACCGTCCGCGAAGCGATGCGCGAGCTCGGCCGGTTGCTCGACCAGCTCGATGAGGGGGAGCTCGAGAAGGTCGTGCTGACCCAACGCAACCAGATGCGCGCGGTGCTGATCACCGTCGAGCGCTACAGCGCGCTCGAACGTGACGCGGCATAAGCGCTGCCCCGCCAAGCGCCACTCTCCACACAGCGCGCCCGGAAGCCCAAAACGGGTACCAAACGGGTACCAAAACAAGCAAATCTGACCTCACGCAACCCGAGCCAATTTCACGAAATCCGTGCAAAACCGCAGGTACCCAAACGCCCCTGAAGCGACTCATAATCACCTGCGTCGAGAGCTGGGCTCAGGGATCTTGGAGAGCGGGCGGGAGTCGTCGTCGACCCGAGCGAAGCCGGCAGCGAGCGAGAACTCGCCATCGTCGGTGGCCGTGGGCATGTACGGTGTCGCGGATCTCAGCGTCGCGATCGTTGCGCACAAGCTCCGGACTCGCCGAATCCTGACCTTTGACGAGCGATACTTCCGCGCCGTGCGGCCGCTGCAGGCCGGTGAATTCACCCTCTTGCCGGCTGACGCCAAGTAGTCGAGGTCGCGCTTGTGCACGCCTGCTCGCCCGCCTAGCGTCGACATTGCCGTCGTCGCGGTCGCGGTCGCTGTCGCTGTCGCGCAGTGCAGCTTTGCCGCTCACCTTCAGCAATCCAGGTGCCGGCATATCTGGCATCCGTTGCGACGCTCTCAGATGGCTGGAGTCACCCTCATGCTCCTATCGACCCTGAGACTGTCTGTCGGCGATGGTCCGCAGTGGCCGGGAAATCAACCGGAGCCCTACTTGGGGGGTATGGCTTTCGGCGCGCCACCTGGACATCTGAAACCGTGTAACAAACCGTGTAACAAGATGGGCAAATCCAGCCCGATTCAGCCTCACCTAAAATCACTAAATCCCTGCAAAACCGCACCTGCCTGACCCCTGTTAAGCGCCTCATAACCCGAAGGTAGCGGGTCGAATCCGCCCCGCGTTCTCGGCCCGGCCACGATCGCCCGCGCGCACTCGATCCCGTCCGCGCCCTCGGAATCCCGGCCCCGCCAGCCACACCGCCCGCTCGTGAGCGCGTGGTGTTGTGATCGATCGGCGAGATTGAACCGGATGTACCGACGGATCTCGTCGCGCATAGCCGCCCGGACCGCATAGCGGCTGTCGGGCAGCGCCGGCTCGATCGCCGCGCGCAGGAGCTCGAGCGCCGCGCGGGCGGCCGCCGCTTGACCGCCGGCGTCCAAGCTCGCGAGCTCGAGGGCGAGCACGTTGATGTAGCGGACGGGGAGACGCTTGGCGGCGTTGTCCGCGAGCCGCGGCGGCCCCGGCTGCTCGGCCAGGCGCGGGCAGGCCGAGGCCACCAGGCATATGACAGGAGCAGCATGCGCTTGTGCATCGGCTCGAGCACCTCGACGTCGACCGGACGGCGGTTGTCCCACAGCACGACGTCTCCGGCTGAGATGGCGATCTCGCGGCGGCGGTCGCGCGCCACCTCGACGCCCCGGCGGACGAGCTGGACCCCGAGCACCGTGCCGCTGCTTCCGCGCGTCGCCTCGTCCACAAGCGCCGGGCTGCGGTGGCCCAGGCACGCCGATGCTGCGCAGTCAACGAGCGCCAGCTTGCCGAAGCGGCGGCGTGCGACGACACCCCTGAAGTCGCTCGGCGTGTATGCGGTCGGCCGCATCTCGAAGGCGACCAAGGTGTCGTCCAGGATCTCCGACCACGTCTCGAGTCGACGCGCGAGACTCCCCGCCGAGACGCTCCAGCGTTCCGCTCGAGGTGGCCCCGGACCCGCGACGAACGAGGAGCTGGGGATCATCAAGACTGACGACACGGTTGGCAAGATCGCCGCTGACGCGAGCCAGGAGATCGGGAGCAGGCTACGCCGCCTGATGTCGCGGTTTCGGCCGGGCTCGAACAAGTAGCGCGAGCGGTCCTGAGCCGCCTCTGACACCACCGCCCGCGATGACGGTGGCGCCCACCGCCACGAAGACGGCGGCGAGCGCGCGCATCGGCGACGGACAGGTGGAGTCGAACCACCTCAGCCAGAGGCGTTGGCGTTACAGCCGGTGAGCTCGCCGATGCCCACCGTCCGCGGGAGGTTGCCGGCCGGACTCCAACCGATGTCGCCGGGATCACGAAGTGGCGGCCTCCTCATCAGACAGGCGCGCTGATCATGTATTGGATCGTTGGTTTCGTCGCCGGCGATGTTGTCAATGCCACTCGCCTACCCTTCGACCCTGGACCGTCGGCGTGGGGCGCGGCGTCCTACGTGGAGGGGTGTTGGAGCCCGGCGGTCAAACAATGTCACTCACACTCGGGCACGTGAAGGTAACACGTCGTTACACACACGCACAATTCAGCGACACATCGTCGAGGACCCTTTTCTCTCTCAGGCGGGGCCTCAATTGGAGTTGGAACTCTTCAAGCTGACCATCCCCTTCTAGTCGATAGCGGTTTGATGTGTCTTCAGAAACAAGAAGGCGACCTATTGGTCGCCCATACTCTGCGGTGGTGTCAACGCTAGATATAGCGAGCGCACCTCGCGGGAAGGGCGAATCCCCGCGCTCGCTCCACTGAGGGGGTTGAAACGGCGCTGACTGCGCCGTTTCAACCCACGTCGTACGCGCCTCGTGCGCTAGGTCGACAACAGTCGCCGGAAGAACGACCGGTACCGCTGCAGCGCCACCCGCAGGTCTTCGGTCGAGATGTCCTCTCCCCGGCCCCATTGGGCTTCGAGTCCTTCTCGCTCCCGTGCGAAGTCTTCAGCGAGTTGCTTCATGACGTTCGCCACCAGGCCGTCGGCGTCCTCGACCGCCCCGCGTGGATCATCCACGAACCGTGTCTGCACCTCTTCCCAGCTGCGCTGGAACCGGGCGCTTAGCTCTGGCGCGACTAGCGGCGCGCCATCACTTTCGCCGCGATCCCGATCCGAGGGTCGCGGCCCCGAGTATTCCTCGCGCTCGCGGGGTCGTTGCTCGGTACCGACTCCACCTCCGTTCTCGAGCCTTCCGGATTTGGCTGTAGCGGTTGAAGCCTCACCCGTACCCGTCGGCGTCGACGGCTGACCACCGACGTCCGTCGTGGTTTCGCCGGGGGCGTTCGGTTGTTCGCCGTTCCCGGCGGGCTCACCATCAGCGCCACGCGCCGGCGTATCGATGCCGGCCAGGTCGCGGGTGCTCAATGATTCGTCGTTGCGTTCCATCAGCTCATCGCCTCGCAGTCGTTTCTTGTGAGATATCCCCTTGGGCCTCTTCATCGGTGCGCGCACCGTCTTGCGGCGCGAGCAGGTCGTCGAACAATGCACGGAAATGAACCATCGACTGGCGCAGATCCTCTGTGCTTGCCTGCCCGTTCTTAGCCCGCACGGAGATCGCCTGAGCCGCGCGGTAGTTATCCACCACATCCGGATGCTCAACCGAAACGTCGGCAGCGCGCTGCTCGAAATCGTCATCGACGGGGTAACCCCGGTCGCGCATGACCTGCCCGACCAGCACCTCGGCCTCCGCCACCGCCACGACTGGCTCATCGACGAAGCGCCGCTGAGTTCCCAGCCAACGCTGCAGGTATGCCTCGCGAGCCGCGGGCTCCAACGTGCGAATTTCAAATTGCTGATGCCGCCGCCGGCGCTCGAGCAGCTCGCGCTCTGCAGACCGCTGATCCCCGCGCTCGGTCACGACTCGGTCATATTCCGGACCAAAGCCCTCTTTGAGATGACGGGACCGGCGCTCGCGCGCGAGAAGTAATCCCACGATCACTAACAACACGACCACGACAACAACCAGGACCCAGACCATTCTTTCCTCCTCCACTCAAGCGGACCCCGCCGTTGGGGGCGGTGTCTTCGCAATGTCTACACACGGGACTACCCCGACGCCGATCGGGAGAACTTCGTTGCCCAATCCTCTGGGGCGCGCTTACAGGGGCATCTTGCCGCGGCCGCGGCGGCCCAGCGATGCGCTCTTGTCGGCGGCGCGCTCGGAAGTGCTGAAGGGCTTACGAAGCCAGCGGCCGAGAGGCCCCGGGGCCTTACCGGCCGCACGACCTCCAGTGCCGAACACTCGGTCGACGCCGTGTTGCGGCTTGGACGAGAGACGCGGCGCCAAGAACGCGAGCACCAACAGCACCACACAGACAACAACAATCACAGCGATAGTCATGTGGAGGTACTACCCACTTAAGCCACCGGCCAACTCTCGCGCATCTGTTCCGGTGGGCCTACCAATATCCCAAATAGCTGGGCAACGAATGTGTAGAACGTCGCGCCTCTGCCTCGACGACGCGGCCGAGGCAGAGGCGCGTGCTGCCGATGTGCTCAGCGGGTAACCCGGATTGTGAGCGTGCGGGTGATGCGGCTGCCCGTCGTAGGGGTGAGCGTGACCGTAACGCTCACCATGGTCGTGCGTGATCGGCGCAGCGAGCGCAGCGTGCTGCGGGTGAGAGAGAGCCGGAGGGTCGCTGTGTGGCGGCTGTTGGTGGTGGCGCCGGCGCGGGCGAGCGTGCGGCGCCGGAGCGTGGCAATCGCCGCGAGGCGACCGCTGGTCGATGCACGCACGCGGATGATAAGGCCGGTGCGGACCGCAGTGGCGAGTCGAATCTTGCGGGTCGTCAACAGTGTGAGCCTCGGGGTTGACGTCGGCCCCGGCCGGCCGGCGGGGCGGGGGCCGGCATGGGGCGGCGGGCCGGCGTGCGCCGGCGTCCAGGTGCCGGCGTTGGCGCGGATGTCGGCGGGGCCCCAGTCGGGCGCACTGGCGCCCGGGGACGACGATCGTGCTGCTGGCGGCGCCCGGGCAATCGCCGTCGAGCACCGATGGGATCGGCATGACCTCGATGCCCTGCGAGTCGGCGAAGGCGAGCTTGGTTGCGTCCGGCGACCATGAGGGTCCGGCGAGCGAGGGGTCAGTACCCGTCAGGCACGCCGGCACGGGGGTCGCCCCGCCGACGGAACCGTTGACGTGGAAGACCGCGATGTGCGTGCCAGGGCCGTAGCTGCGGACGAGCGCGAGCCGGTCTCCCTGGCGTGATAGCTCGCCGTCGCCGATGTCCTCGTTGCCGGGGTCATCGAACCAGTAGCGGGCGTCGTCATTGCCCCCACCTGGGGAGTCGATGTTGACCTGGTGAAAGTGACCGCCGAACGCGAGCACCCGGTTGTTGTCGATCCAGGTGGGGTTGGTGAGGTTGGTCTGCTCGCCGTATGCCGCCACCGGGGTCGTATGATCCGCCGCGCTGTAGAGCATCACCTGCCGCACGCCGCACGGGGCGCCGGGCGGGCAGGAGGGCTGTGAGTAGACGTAGGCGATCATGTGGCCGTCAGGTGAGATCGCGACCTGTTGCGGGACGTCCTGCACGAGCTGACCGGTTGAGTCGGTCGCCGTCGGCGGCGCGAACTCGGCCAGCGGCTGCCCGGTCTGGGCGAGGGTGACCAGATCACCGCCATGGGCTGCGGCGATCTTGCCGTCGTCGGCCTGGGAGGGCGAGCGATACGGGGCAATCGACGTCCCGTCGTGAGTGACCTGGACCTGTCCGCTGCCGTCGGGATGGGCCAGCCAGATGTTGTTGTCCTTGATGTAGGCGATCGAATCGGCGCCGGCCGGGGCTGCTGCGCACAGCAGCCCGACACCAGCCGCGATCAACGAACGCGTGAAATGCATGAGAACGCTCCTTGCGCGCTGTCAGTGTCAATAAGGGGCGCCGGGGCCGCGGTTATGCCAATGCGTGTTTTCAAAACCATGTCTGTGCCTTTCAATTCATCAGCCGACGGGGTGGTTTGCTCGCATCAGGCCGTCAGGGTCGACGGCAGCCTTGATGCGCCGGAGGCGCTGGTGGGCAGGCTCGGACCAGAACGTCGCGGGATCGCGTCCGCCGTCGGCGAAGTTGAGGTACATGTGCCGTGCGGTCCACGGGGCGAGTGCGGTCTTCACCGCCTCGATCTGCGCTCTGACCGGCACCTCGAGCTCGGGTACGGGCGTCATGCCGACGGCGTACAGCGCGTAGCGCGCGTCGAGCGCGGCGAGCGCACCGTTCTCGGGCCGCCGCCGGCCGAGCTCGCCCTCGAGGTGCCGGAGCTCGACCGAGAGCAGCGGGAACGCGGATCCCGTGCCGGCGACCTCGACGAACGCGTCGAGCGCCGCGGCCGGGAGCTCGGCGAGCAGTTGGCCGTCGCCGACGCCCGACACGGGGTGCTCCGGATCCATGTGGAGCTGAGCGAGCGCGGGCATCGAGATGCTCTTGACCGTGTCGTTGACCGGACGCAATGAGCGCAGCGGGGCCAGCAGCTCGTCGGCGTGAGCGCGGTCGCCGGCGTGGATCACCTCGACGACGACGAACGACTTGCCGCGCACGGGCTCGGGGATCTGCGGGATCGGCGGCAGGTTCAGCAGCCGCCCGAGGGTCGTCAGCTCCTCCGGAGGCTCTGACTGCGTCAGCTCGCGCCACGCGTGGAGAACCTCGGCGGCGCGCTCGATCGGGTACCAGAGGACACCGGCGTAGACCTTCGCGAGGTCGAACAGCTCGAGCTCGATCGCGGTGACGACGCCGAAGCTCCCACCGCCTCCGCGAAGAGCCCAGAACAGATCCGGTTCGCGCTCGCGGTCGCATACGACGCGCCGGGCATCGGCTGTGACGAGCTCGATCGAGCGCACGTTGTTCGCCGCCAGGCCGTATTTGCGCGACAGAAAGCTCAGCCCTCCGCCGAGCGTGTAGCCGGCGACTGCAACGTCGGGCGATGAGCCCTGGAGCGCGGCGAGGCCGTGCTCAGCGGCCGCGGCGGTGACGTCGCACCACAGCGTCCCCGCCGGCACGCGCGCGGTCCTGGTGATGGGGTCGACTTCGACGCCGCGCATGCGCTCGGTCTTGAGCAGGACGGTGTCCTGCAGCGGACCGAGTGCCGACGCGCCGTGGCCGCTGCTCTGGGCGGCGATCCGCAACCCGCGCTCGGCGGCGAACCGGACGGCCGCGACGACGTCGTCGCCCGAGTCCGGGAAGACGACGGCGTCGGGGCGCTGGTCGACGGCGAGATTCCACGCAAGGCGGGCCTCGTCGTAGCGGGAATCGGCAGGCAGGACGATCGTGCCGTGCACCTCATCGCCGGGGCGGCCGATCGACGGCGTGATGGTCTTCATGGGAAGAGTCCTTTCGGTTGAGGAATCGCCTACGCCCGGCTCGTCCGCAGTGCGCGCAACGCGAACTGCATGCGCCGGCGACGGCGGGGGCCGACGCGTCGCGCGCCGACGCGTGCCGGTGTGCTGCGCTCGATGCGCTCGCGGTGGAGGTCCTCGATGCGGGCCGTGGCCAGTGCTGCGGTGATCTGAGGGCTCAACATGACGGTCCTTTCTGGTGGGGTGAATGCGTGCTCGGTACGGTCGCTCCGCGGCCACCGCGTCACATCAGGGACCTCACCAGTGATGTGACCAGTGCTCCTTGGTGAGGACCCCGGGCGCGGACGGGTCGATCGCCCGGATCTCCTACGATCCGAGGGCGTGGAAGTCAGGGGGCTCAGTGGGACCGCGTTGCCCGGCCGCGCGCGCGAGTGCGCGGACCTTGCGCGGCTGCTCGGCAACGCCGCCGGCGGCGAGAGCGCGCTGCTTGTGATCCGTGGCGATGCCGGCATCGGCAAGAGCGCCCTGCTCGGTTATCTCGCAGAGCAGGCAGAGGGGATGCGGATCCTGCGGACGACGGGCGTCGAGGCGGAGTCGGACCTGCCGTTCGCGGGGCTCTACGGGCTGCTGCGACCGATCGTCGGATTCCTCGACGGGCTGCCGCCGACGCAGTCAGTGGCGCTGGCCGGGGCGCTCGGACTGGCACCGTCGGCGTCGACCGATCGCTTCCTGGTGTCGGCCGCGGTGCTCGGGCTGATCGCGGCGGCGGCGGAGGAGGAGCCGGTGCTGTGCCTGATCGACGACGCGCAATGGCTCGATCGCGCCTCCGCGGACGCGCTCGTGTTCGCCGCGCGCCGGTTCGGTGCCGATCGGGTTGCCGTTGTGTTCGCCGCGCGGGAGGGCGACATGCGCCGGTTCGACGCGGCCGGCCTGCCCGAGCTGCGCCTCGGGGGCCTCGAGGATCAGGCGGCAGCGGAGGTTCTCGCCGAGCACGCGGCCGCGGCGTCACCGGAGATCCGCGCGCGTCTGCTCTCAGAGGCGCGAGGCAATCCCCTCGCGCTGATCGAGCTGCCGACGGGATTGACACCCGGGCAGCTGGGCGGCGCGGAGCCGTTGCCCGCCGCGATTCCGCTGACGCCGCGACTCCACGCGTTGTTCCAGCACCGGATCGAGCGCCTTGCCCAGGACACGCAGACGGCCCTGCTGATCGCCGCGCTCGAGGACACCGGGGAGCTCAAGGTGGTGTTGCGTGCCGTCGCCGAGGTGGGGTTGACGGCCGATGCCCTCGACCCTGCCGAGCGCGCCGATCTGATCTTCACCGACGCCGCGACGATCCGCTTCCGGCATCCGCTCGTCCGCTCGGCGCTCCACGGAAGCGCCACGATCAGCAGCCGTCAGCGGGCGCACGCCGCCCTCGCAGCGGCCCTGCCCGAAAGCGAGCACGCCGATCGCCGCGTCTGGCACCAGGCGATGGCGACGCTGACCGCCGACGAGGAGATCGCCGGCGCGCTGGAAGCGTCCGCACGGCGGGCGCGGGCCAGAGCGGCCCACGCCTCGGCCGCGACGTCATTTCTTCGCGCCGCGGATCTGAGCGTCGAGGAATCCCGGCGCGTGCTGCGGATCGCGGCGGCGGCAGATGCCGCATGGGACGCGGGTGACCCCGACCGCGCGCGCGCCGCGATCGCCAGGGCCCTGCCGCACGCTGACGGCGCAGTCCGCGCGGGGCTGCTGCACCTCAGCGGCCTGATCGAGTCGCGCGGCGGCAGTCTGCGCGAGTCACATCGGCTCCTGCTCGCGGCCGCCGACGCCGCCGACGATCCCTCGTTCCAGCTCACCGTGCTGTGCGAAGCAGCCGAGGCGGCATCCTACGCCGGCGACTTCGCGGAGCTGGGCCGGCTCGGGGAACGCGCCGCCCGGATTCCCGTAGTCAGCGAACGCGATCAGTTCAACCTCGATGTCTCTGCCGGCTTCGTCGCGCTGTACCGGCGCGATCACGCACGAGGCCCGCGCTCGGTTTGCCGCGGCGCTGCGTCAGGCGGACGGCCTCGAGGATCCGATCGCATCAATCTGGGCGGCGAACGCCGCGGCTGCCGCCGGTGGATTGGGCGCGGGTCTCCCGTACGCCACCCGCGCAGTCGAGCTCGCGCGCGATCGCGGTCTGCTCAGCGTCCTGCCCCGGGCGCTCGAACGACAGGGCGGCGAGTTGTTGTGGAACAGCAAGTTCGATCAAGCGCTCGGGGCCGCAGAAGAGGGATACCGGCTGTCGAGCGACATGGGGTTCCCGTCTCCGTGGAGTCTGATCACGATGGCCTACGTCGAGTCGATCCGCGGACACGAGGACGCCGCCCGTGCGCACACCGAGCAGGTCCTCGCCACCGGGGAGGAGACCGGAGGGCTGTTCCTGATGTCCCGCGCGCGGTTCACGCTCGCTTTCATCGACCTCGTCGCAGGCAGGTGGGACCAGGCGACAGATCGTCTGCTCTCGGTGACGAGCCCAGGGAACCCGGCGTTTCACCCGATCACCGCACGCGCGGCGATTCCCGAGCTCGTCGAGGCCGGGGTTCGCGCCGGGCGCGAGGAGGAGATCGGCGACGCGCTCGCTTCGTTGCGCGCGTGGACGCTCGCAACAGAGAGCACGGCAGGGGCGGCGTTGGTCGCGCGGTGCGATGGGATGCTCGGCACCCGCCCCGGCGACGATGCGTTCACCGAGGCGATCGCCGGCGAGGCAGCGCTGCCGCCGTTCCAGCAGGCGCGAAGCCGGCTCCTGTACGGCGAATGGTTGCGGCGCGAGCGCCGTCGGACGGACGCGCGCGTGCACCTGCGAGAGGCGCTCGACGTCTTCCGGGCACTCGGCGCGGATCCCTGGGAGGAACGGACGGCTGCCGAATTGCGCGCCACGGGCGAAACAGCCCGCAAACGCGACGCGTCGACACTCGACGACCTCACGCCCCAGGAGCTGCAGATCGCCGGGCTCGTGACGGAGGGACTGACGAACCGCGAGATCGCCGCGAAGCTCTACCTCAGCCCACGCACGATCGAGTACCACCTGCGCAAGGTCTTCAGCAAGCTCGGGATCGCGTCCCGGACCGACCTCATGCGTCAGGGATTGCCACGGCGGGAAACACTCAGCCTCTAGTAGAAGCTTAGAATGAGGGCTCATTTCGTCTCACCGGCCACCCATAAAGGCGTCGTCGGGGTCGCTCAGACCTCTGAAAGGCCCTAAAAACACCATAAGGCTCACGTTGACCCTAAGACTTCATCCGAAATGCCCCGTCGGGCGGGCCAAGTTGGGCTGACGGGTGAACGCGACCCTTCGCCAGGCAACGCTCGAAAACGAGTAGGCTGGCGCAGGCACACGCTAACTCCCAGCCGGGAGTTAGGCGCCTCCTCACAACCGCAATCGGGGACGCGTAGGGATTCCTAGGCGGTATCGGGGGAGTGAGATGGGCGTTATGTTCCGAGCAGTTGTCGTCATCTTTGCGATCGGGGCCGCGGCAGGGAGCGCTCAGGCCGCGAGCTCGCTTGCGCCGTGCGCTCCCGGCGCCACGATTCCGCCGACGGTCAAGATCAGGGACACGGCGAACGACACGGCGAGTCTGACCGCGACCCACCCGGTGCAAGCCGCGTGGGATGCCTTTAACAGCGATGGAGTCCTGTTGCTCGACAACTTCAGCGTCGCCCCGCCGTTCACGACGGTGTTCGGCAACGATGACGCGAGCTTCGTCCCCTCCCAGCCCGGTACCTACACGTTCGGACTGGGATGGGACCAGCAGCAGATCCAGGGACCGGCTAACGCCTGTGCCGGCTCGCTTACACGGACGATCCACGTTGCGCCGGCCGTTCGCCCCAAGTTCGGGCCCGTCCGCTTCTCGTTCGGTGGAGGCATTTCGCAACAGATCACCGAGCTTTCTTGGACGCTGAACACCAGCGGCCCGCGGCTGAACCTGGGCCTCATCACCGCTGAGCTACGAGCTACGGGGCGTGACCGACTGCCCACCTCAAGCACGCCGAAGCACACGCTGCGCTTTCCCCTGTGCGACTGTGACCCACTGTTCGGCAAGGTCCGTAACCCGAGCGTCGTGCGGGTCGGGCCGGTGCAGTTGGTGCCCAACACGGAGTTCGGAATCCGGTTCCTGATTGATGTCAAGGTCAGCACCACGCACGTGACCCGTTTTGGCTATGAACTCGTTGTGCGTCAAGGCAATCATCGCCTTGGGCGGCTCCGAGCAGCGGGAACTTGCCACTTCAGCGCAGGATTCTCTAACTGCAAGGTGGACCATTACCCCACTCCGGAGAAATAGGGCCTATCGCCGCCGCGCTGCTCGCGCCAACTCATCGACAGCCGTCGGGACCGCGGCCTCGGGGATCCGGCCGTAGCCCAGGATCAGCGCCGGCCCAACGGCCGCGGTCACGGCGCAATCCCGATGCAGCGTGTGGATCGCGACGCCGCGACGCAAAGCCGCGGCGCCGATCTGATCCTCGTCGGCATCGTCGGACAGCCAGGCCATCAGGTGAAGTCCGGCCGACGCCCCGCCGACCTGCGCGTCCGGCATCCGATCTGCGAGCGCGCCGACGAGTGCGTTCCGTCGTGCGTGGTACAGCCGGCGGGTCCGGCGTAGGTGCCGGTCGATGTCGCCGCGATCGAGCAGGGTTGCGTAGGCGGCCTGGGTCAGAACGCTCGGCATCGCCCGTGCGATCCCGTGCTGGGCCTTGATCTCGTCGACCAACCCGCGGGGCACCACCAGCCAGGCCAACCGCAGCCCCGGCGCGAGGGTCTTGCTGGCAGTGCCGACATACGCCACGCAATCGGGCGCGAGCCCCTGGAGCGAGGCGATCGGATCACGGTCGTAGCGATACTCGGCGTCGTAGTCGTCCTCGATGATCACGGCGCCGGACCGGCGCGCCCACGCGATCAGCTCCGTCCGGCGATCGGGGGACAGGACGGTCCCGGTCGGGTACTGGTGGGCGGGGGAGAGGACGACGGAATCGACGTGGCGGCCGGACAGAGCATCCACATCCAGCCCGTCAAGATCGACCGCGATCGGGACCGGCTCCAACCCGGCTTGCACAACGGCGGCCGGGATCGACGGCCACGCCGGATCCTCGACCGCGACGCGGCGGGCGCCGCGCGAGCGCAGCGTGCGACACAGGATTTCGATCCCGTGGGCGGCGCCGGCGCTGACCAGCACCCGATCGGGATCTGCCACGACCGCGCGCACTCGGCCGAGGTAATCGCTCAGCGCGACGCGGAGATCGCGCAAGCCCCGGCGCGAGCCGTATGACAGGGCCGCGTCGGGAAGGTCGCGCACCGCAGCCGCCGTCGCGGACTGCCACTCGCGCCGCGGGAAGGAGGCGAGATCCGGAATCCCGCTGCGGAGGTCGTAGCGGATCCGTTGCGCGCGCGCAGCCGGCGCGCGGGCTGCGGCCGGCCGATGAACGACCCCGTTCGCAATCCGGGTGCCGTCGCCGGGGCGTGCCACCAGGTAGCCCTCGGCGACGAGCTGCGAGTAGGCCTCGACAACTACTCCGCGCGAAATGCCCAGCTCATGCGCCAATTCTCGGCTTGGCGGCAACCTCGAGCCCGCACGAAGCCGCCCGGCGCGGATTCCATCACGGATCGAACGCTCGAGCTGCGCGCGCAGCGGGCCGGCACGGTCCAGGGCGAGGTGGAGCTCCATCGCCGACAAGGCAACCAGATCGCGCGCCGATCCATCCGCCCGGGGCAACGAACTGGTCCTGTCCAATATCGCGCGATTGGCCCTTCACAGCGCGCCAACCGCGTCCTACCGTTGCCCAGTGAGCGCGGGCCGCGCCGAGCGGCCCGCGCGTTAGCACGACCAATGGAGAAATCTCAGTGTTGGCTGTCAGAGAAATTTCAGACATGCGTGTCACGTTTCGGCTTTCGGCGGCGTCATAGAGATGAGGATGAAAGGGCACGCGATCCACGTACATCCCGATCTGGTCGACCGGCTGGTCGAGCTGTATTGCGACTGGCGGACTGAATGTGGAGCCGTGCGTGCCTCGTATGACCGGTTCTCGAGTGCGTCGACGTCGGAGCGCGAGCTTGCGTTTGCCGCCTATGGGGCGGCGCTGGACCGGGAGGGATTGGCGGCCGAGGTGTATGCGGCTCAGCTTGAGCTGATCAAGAGGCTCGGGACCAGGGCGAAACGAGACCCACCAAGCCTGACCCGAAGAAGCAGGAGATAACGATGTTCCATCTCAACATGGCACCGGAGGCGCTGGCGCAGCTCGAACGTCGGCGCGACCACGCGGCGCGGCAGGCCGAGCGCGACTGGGCGGAACTCATCGAAGTGGTCACCTCGCTTGGCGATGCGGCCCACGCAGAACTCGCCGCGGGAACCGAAGCCAACGACCCCCGGATGCTCGAGCTGGCGCGGCAGTGGCACGCGCTGCTCGATCACTTCACGGGCGGTGGCGACAAGCTGCCCGTCCTGGCGGCCCGGATCCAACCGTTGGTCGAGCGCCCCTGCGACGCCACGCTCTGACGAGGACCTCCGCGTCCTCGTAGCACCGCTGCGTCTGCTGCACCCCGGATCGCTGCACCCCGGGGTCGCGGCGCTCGCCTCAAACGGCTACCCGATCCGCCCACGGATCGGGTAGGTTATGGGCGATTGACAAATCGGGGCCGTACGGGCTGGGGGCAGCTCATGACGCCGGATCAACGCTTCGCCGAGCTTGCACGTGCCGCGCCGCGCGCGGTGCGGCACAACCCGACGCGTTCTCACCGCCACGACCTGGCGCGTTGTCAGTCGGCGGTCGCGCGCGGTGACGAGTGTCCGGAGACCCTGAGGAAGCCGGCCAACCCGCGCGAGAACCTGGCCGGGGCCCGTGAAATCCGGCGGCGCCCGCCAGGTGAAACCGGACCGCGGCTCGAGGTCGAGGACGCCAGACGGGAGGCCTCGGCGGCACGGATCATGTCGTTCTGCTGGGCCCTGACTGTGGCTTGGCCGAGATGCGAGTTCATGACTTCATACCCCCTCGATTGTGCGGCTCGCCGAGAGCGGCCGGCTGTGAACATCAACCTACGCTCGCCTGATCCGCCCATCCACGTCATTTGACACAGACGGAAGCGATGCCGCCAGGTCAACGACATAACGGGACGTTCCTGGATTCGCTCGTCGACGGCGACCGGCGATCGCTTCTGGAATCCGGCCACCCGCGGCGCTGGCAGAAGGGGGACCTATTGATGCGCGCGGGCGATCCAGCAGACAGCGCGATCGTGATCCTGTCGGGCGTGGTCAAGATCCACAAGAACGCCTCAGCGGCCGAGGTCGTGCTCGCGCTCCGCGGGCCGAGCGACCTCCTTGGCGAAATCTCCGCTGTGGGCGACGCCCGGCGCTCCGCCAGCGTGACGGCTCTCGGGCCGGTCGAGGGGGTGGTCATCTCGGTCTCCGCCCTGCGGTCGTTCCTCCACGACCGGCCTCGCTCGGCGCTGGCGCTGCTCGACCTCGCGCTCGCGCGTCTGGCCATCTCCGACACTCGGAGGATGGAGTTCGCGACGTCCGGGAGCCTCGAGCGCGTCGCGAGCCGACTGGTCGAACTCGCCGAGCGCTTTGGCGTACCGCGCGACAACGGGGAAGTCGAGGTCGAGCTGCCGATCACACAGGAGGAACTCGGCTCGTGGAGCGCGTCGTCGCGCGAATCGACGGCGCGGGCGCTGCATACCCTGCGGTCATTGGGCCTGATCGAGACCGGGCGGCTGAGCTTGCTCGTACGCGATCTCGATGGTCTACGCGCCCGCGCGGCGCGGCTTTGACCCGGCGGCGCGGCTATGACCCGCGCGGCGCGGCTGTGACCCGCGCGGCGCGTTGACGGCAGGGGTCGCCCGGACCCCACCTAGGGTCTCTATGTCCTCCGGCGCCGGACCGTAACCATCGGTCGCGCGCCAAAGCTCAACCGACCAGGAGGACAGATGCGAAGTCGCAGGGCACTCATCACAGCCGCACTCGCCGGCGCCGCGATGCTCGCGAGCATCGTCGTCGGCACGGCCGCCGCCTCGGCGGCCACGACGCTCAAGTTCCCGATTAACGGGATTGCGAGGGCTCCAGGCGGAGTGTTGAAGCTCCCCACCGGCCCAGAGTCCCCAGGGGTGTACTCGTTGCAGCCGATGCCGCTGGCGGTGACGATCCGATGGTATGACCGCTCGAGCAACGAGCAGAAGTTCGTCCTGTACAAGCGCGCTCTGACTGGCGCGTGGCGAGCCATCTATCAAGTCCCGACCCGCGACAGCGCCGGCACCGGTGCCAACTACACCTACGTCGACAGCGATCGGACAGTCAGCGGCCAGTGCTACATGATCGCCGCCGTCAATCAGGACGGGGGCGGTTTCACGAAGGAACAATGCACGGTTCGTCCCGACCCGAGCCGTTTCCCGCAGAACATCCCGCCGAAGGTGAAGCAGTGGTACGGCCTGAGCAACGTCAACGACGGTACGGGCAACCTCCAGACCGGAGTTCGGTCTTCCTACACATCGCTGACACACGCCAACCAGACGTTCGGCGTGGACCTGGACTGGTCAAAGTACCCGGCGCTGTGGAAGATCGAGGCGCAGGGCGGGCCGCACGTGATGTACGGCCAGGCGGTCGCGCTGCGCATCTGGGGCGGCGGCTGGCTGAAGTACGGCAACCAGACGTGGGGAGTCGATCTCCAGCTTTCGAGCACGCCGTCGTATGAGTGGTACGTCGTCGGCGGGGTCCCGGGCAATCCGATCGACAACGGCGAGTTTGCGCTGTGGAACAACGCCACGCACGACTACCTGGTCGTGTCGCATCAGACGTGGGGCGTGGGCCTCAACTGGTATCAGAAGACGCTGCCGCCGCCACCGCCGACGCCGCCACCCCCGCCGCACGGCGTCAAGACGTTCGTGGCCTACAACTGCATCAGCGAGCAGCGTCCGCTCGAGATGTGGGTGGCCGACCTCAGCGCCGGCACGGGCTATGCCGACATGGGCCGGCTCGACTCGCAGTACGCGGCCGGTGGCTGCCCGGGCACGGGCCAGCCGTGGACGTTCGCGCCCAAGTCCGGTCACCAGTACCTGGTGCGATCCGTCGACTACGCCGCGCCGGGGTGCTCGAACGACCCGAGCATCGCGGACTGCTGGCGATCGCAGACGACGTTCATCGGCGACGCCGCCGGCCAGGTCGTGAGCACGACGATCGGCTGACGACCGACGGGGGCCTGCCGGAGCTAAGCCGGCAGGCCCTCGCCCGCGTACGCTGAGTGCACCATCGACTCCGGCAGGCCCTTCAGCGCCCGCACCCCCCGCTCGACGATCCGCACTTCGCCCCCGCACGCCCCCAGCGCGGCCCGAGCCCGATCGGTCAGCAGCATCTCGCCGGGGCTTGCCGCCTCGGCCACACGCGCGGCCTGGTTCACCGTCGTCCCGTACCAATCTCCGTCGCGGGGCACCGCCGGCCCGGTGTCGATCCCGATCCTGACGGGCGGATACCCGAGCCGTTCGATCGACGCGTGGATGCGGTTCGCGAGCCGGACGGCGTCGCGCACATCGACCGCGCGGACCATCACCGCGTCGCCGATCGCCTTGACGACCTCGCAGGACTCGCTCGCCGCGAGCTCCCGCACGAGCGTGTGGAAGCCGACCGCGAGCTCGGCCGCGAACTCATCGCCGTGGCGGAACGTGTGCTCGGTGTAGTCGCAAAGGTCCGCGAACAGAAACGTGTTGCACAGGACGACCATGCCCCTGAGGCGTGACAATCGGGTGAACGATGTTCACTTGACGCGTCAATCTCTGCCATGCTTCCTTGTACGACCCGCCGGCGCGGGCGTGCGCCGGGGGAAGAAGCGTTAGCGGCCATGGAGCGTGGCGCAGATCCGACAATGATTCGGGAGCTGTTCGTGGGGCGGGATCGCGAGATCGCCGAGCTCCGCTCCGGCCTCAACGAGGCGCTGGACGGACGGGGCGCGCTGTTCATGATCACCGGCGAATCCGGGATCGGCAAGACGCGCCTGGCCCACGAGCTGGCCGGCTCGGCGGCCCAACGCGGCGCGCCGGCTGTATGGGGCAGCGCCTGGGAGGGGGGAGGGGCGCCACCGTTCTGGCCGTGGGTCCAGGTCGTGCGCGAGCTCGTCGGCGGGCTCACAAGCAGCGACCGGCAGCGGCTCGGCGCGACCCTCGGCGCCAGCGCCCCATACGTCGCCCAGTTGGTCCCGGCCGTGCGCGACGCGCTGCCAGATATGCCGCCCGCCCCGCTGCTCGAATCCGAGCAGGCGCGTTTCGGCCTGTTTGACGCGATCGCGACGTTCCTGCGCGACCGCGCGTGCGAGCGGCCGCTGCTGCTCGTGCTCGAGGACCTGCACTGGGCCGACGGACCGTCGTTGCTGCTGACCGAGTTCCTGGCCCGCACGCTTCGCAACGTGCCGTTGATGGTGGTCGCCACCTGCCGCGACGTCGACGCCCGTCGCGACCCCGCACTCGCCGAGATCCTCGGACGGCTCGAGCGCGCCTCGCACCGGATCTCGCTCGGCGGGCTGGCACGAAGGCCCGTCACCGAGCTCGTCACAGCCCACACCCGCACGCCACCGCGGCCCGCGTTTGCGCGCAGGGTTGCGGACCTGACTCACGGCAACCCGCTGTTCATCGACGAGATGATGCGGATGCTCGTCGCCGAGGGGCGGCTCGACGACGCCCAGGGCGCCGGAGCGCTGCCGCTGCCCGAGGGCGTGCGCGAGACGATTCAGCGACGGCTCGAGCCGCTGCCGCCGCACGTCCGCCAGCTGCTGACGATCGCCGCGGTGATCGGCGCCGAGTTCGATCTCGACACGCTGGCGAGCGTCGCCGAAGCCGACTACGACGAGCTGCTCGACGCGTTCGACGAGGCCGCCGAGGCCCGCGTCGTCCGCGCGCTGCCCGGAGACCTCACGCGCTGGCGGTTCGAGCACGCGCTCGTGCGCGAAACCCTCTACGACTCGCTGAAGGCGCATGAGCGCGCGAAGCTGCACAAGGCGATCGGCGAGAGCCTCGAACAGCGTTCGACGACCGTCAGCGCCCGAGACCTGTCGGCACTCGCGCATCACTTCCTGGAGGCGGCGGCGTTCGGAGACGCGTCGAAGGCGCTCGAATACGCGATCGCGGCCGGCGACCACGCGATGGCCGTGCTCGCCTACGAGCACGCGGAGGGAAAGTACCGCCAGGCACTGCGCGCGCTGGATCTCGTCGGCGACGATCCGGCGCGGCGCTGCCGTCTGCTGATCTCGCTCGGAGAGGCGCAGACGCGCGCCGGCGATCAGGCCGAAGGCCGCGCCACTTTGCGGCGCGCGGTGGCGCTGGCCCGCGAGCTCGACGACGGCGGGCTGCTCGGGCAGGCCGCGTTGCGGTTCACGCCCTGGGGGCTGTCGTCGGCGGTGGTCGACGAGGAGCTGGTCGCGATCCTGCAGGAGGCGCTCGATCGCATCAATCCGAGCGACCGCCCGCAGCACGCGCGGCTGCTCGCCCACCTCGCGGCGGCGTTGTACTGGAAGGCTCCGCTCGGTCGGCGCCTCGAGCTCGTCGAGGAGGCAATCGACTCGGCGCGCAAGCTGGGCGATCCCGAAACGCTGGCGTTCGTGCTGGTCGAGAGTCACATAGCGACATGGGACCCCGAGAGCGTGGAGCGCAGCCTTCCCTGGGCCGAGGAGATCTTGATGCTGGCCGAGCAATCGGGGAAGCTCGAGCTGGCGCTGCACGCGCACACCTGGAGGGTGAGCCTGATGCTCGAGCTCGGCGATCTCGCCGCTGTCGATCAGAGCATCGAGGCGGTCGCGCAGGTCGCCGACGCGCTCGGTGAGCCGCGCGCGCGAGCGTACGTCCCGCTTGTGCGCGCGCTGCGGGCGCTGTTGGACGGGCGGATCGAACAGGCGGAGCGGCTGAACATCTCCGCCGCCGAGCTCGCAAGCGAGGTGACCCAGGACGCGATCGTGCCGATGATCATCGCCGCTCAGCTCTTCTGGATCCGCTGGACCCAAGCGCGCGTGAGCGAGCTCGAGCCGGCGGTGCGCCACATGGCCGAGACCTATCCGCTGATCCCGAGCTGGCGCTGCGCGCTGATCGCGTGCCTGCGAGAGCGCGGCAGTGAGCAGGAGCTCAAGCGCGAGCTGGGCCGTCTCGGCGCCACCGCGTTCTCGACGCTGCCGCGCGACAACACTTGGCTGGTCGGGCTCGCGTTGCTCGCCGAAGCCTGCGCGACCGTCTCAGACGCCGAACACGCCAAGACGATCGAGGTGATGCTCGCGCCGTTCGCCGGGCGCCACCTGGTCTCGCCGATCGCCGCCTACGCCGGGCCTGTGAACCGCTACCTGGGGCTGCTGGCGACCGCGCAGGGCCAACACGACCAGGCGCTGACGCTGCTCGCGAAGGCACGCGAGGAGGCGGGGATGCTCGGCGCCCGGCCGATGCTCGCGAGGATCGCGCTCGACGAGGCCGGCGTTCACGCGGCGCAAGGCGAAGCCAGCGCCGGCGCCAAGCGCGCGCACGAGGCAACCGCGCTGGCGGGCGAGCTCGGGCTGACCGCGCTGTCCGAGCGCGCCGGCGCCCTGGCGCAAGAGCTGTCGCAAGCCGGCGCGGAGCCCGCCGCCACGACCGCGACCGCCGCCTCAGCCGCCAGATCCGAGGTGAGCGGCGGCACGCTGCGACGCGAGGGCGATGTCTGGAACCTGTGCTGGGTAGGGCGCACGATGCTGCTGCGCGACAGCAAGGGGCTGCGTTACCTCGCCCGATTGCTCGCAGACCCCGGTGTCGAGATGCATTCGCTTGATCTTGTCGGCCCGCCCCCCGTGAGGGCGCGATCCAGCGCGCGGGCGGCGCTGGGCGACGAGCTGCATGCCCGGGCTTCGGGCGACGAAGGCATCGCCGCGCTCGACGACCGCGCCAAGCGCGAGTACCGCCGGCGGCTGACCGAGCTGCGCGACGAGCTCGCCCAAGCCGAGGACTGGGGCGACCCGGAGCGCGCCGTCGCCGCCCGGGAGGAGATGGAGACGCTCGCGCACGAGCTTGCTGCGGCGGTCGGGCTCGGGGGCCGTGACCGCCAGCTCGGTTCGACCGCCGAGCGCGCACGCGTCAACGCGACGCGTGCGATCCGAAGCGCTATCTCGCGGATCTCCGAGGCCGACGCGGACCTCGGTCATCATCTGGAAACGACCGTAAAGACAGGCGCGTTCTGCTGCTACCAGCCGCGGCCGGGGTCGGCGCGGTGGGAGGTCAGCTAGTCGCCGCTCACTACGCGGCGTGCCGGCGCGCGATCGTCACGCCCTCGCCGCGTGCGGGACGGTCCTTCAGATACGCCTGGAGCGCGAGCTCCCCGAGGCAATCCATCGCCCGCGGCCAATCGGTGCGGATCCGAGGGCGCTCGGCGAGCCCCAGGATCAGGGCAAGCAGCCCGCTGAAGGAGATCCGCTCACGGACGTGGGTCCCATGTGCCCCGGTCGGAGTCAGGGTGTGCTCGAAGCGGACGTGGGTGTAGAGCGTCACCCAGTCGAGCGTGAACGAGCGGGGCGGATCGAATGACACGATCGTGAACTCTCCCTCAGGGAGCATCCGGTACTTGCAGTTGCCCTTGGCCCCGACCTCCAACGGCCCGGCGATGCCGGCGCGCTCGATGTCGGCGCTCCAGTCCGGCCAGATGGCCGGTTTGGTGTAGAACGGCCACACGAACTCCGGAGGAGCAGGCAGTTCGCAGACATTGGTTTTGGCAAGCATGGGTCACGCTCCGTTCTGTCTGCGGGGCGGCGTCGGCGGTGCCGCGACCCGGCGGGCCGCGTAGTGAGCCAGAGCCATCACCGTCAGCTGCGGGTTCACGGTGATCGGCGAGGGGAACACGCTGGCGTCACACACGAACAGGTTCTCGACGCCGTGGACGTTGAAATTTGAGTCGACCACGCCCTTGCCCGGGTTTTGAGAGAGGCAGTTGCCGCCCTGTGGGTGGGCGGTGTTGACCGACACTTCGGAGTTGTCGCGCAGCTCGTCGAAGCGGTCGAGCTCCTGCTCGCTGCGGGCCTCCATGTAGCGGAAGCTCGGTGGCATCACCCGCGTGGCCCCGGCGGCGAGCATGATCCTGCCGGCGAACTTCATCCCCTCGCGGATCCGCGCGAAGTCGTCGGCGTGCGGCGTGTAGTTGAGCGACACGCCGCCGGTCAGGGTCGGCTTGACGACCGCGTTGCGACGGGTCCCGACGACAGCCCCGACGCTCGTCATGTGCGGGTAGCGCAGCATGTTGGCGCGGTGTTGCTCGAACCAGCCCGGCATGAACAGGCTCTGGCTGGCGATCGGGTTAAACCACGTCTCGAGCGCGAAATCCTGGCCGTCGGGGCCGATCACGAAGTTGGTCATCTGCAGGCCGCGCTCGGAGTGAAGGTCGTCCTCGAACTCGGCGGTCATCGCCGTGCCGGCGTTGAAGCCGAGCTGGCGTCCGACCTTGTTGCCGCCGAGCCCGCTGCGCGACAGGATGATGCTCGACGCGACAGCGCCGGCGCTCAGCACGATCCGGGTGGCGCGAACCTTCACCTTGCGGCCGTCGAGGCGGCAGTGAAGCGCGAGCGCCCGGCCGCCCGCGGTCTCGATCCGCTCGACCTGGCACTGCGCGAGGATCCGGACGGCGTCTCCGAACTGGAGCTGCGCCTGCGGTAGCACGCTCTCGATCATCGACAGCTTCTTGCCGAACCGGCAGCCGATGTTGCAGTAGCCGCAGCCGAGGCAATTGCTGATGTTGGACTCAAAGAAGTTGTGCGCGTACGGCGGGTCGGTCAGCTTCAGCTTCTTGATCCCGTCCTGGAACTTGCGCCAGCCCGGATTGAGCGAGTTGCCGCCATGCAGCCGCGTGACTTCGACCATCCCCCGCACCGCGGCGAACGAGTCGCGCAGTTCGGCTGGATCGAGGCCGGCGTCGAGACCGTTTGGGTCCTGCCAGGCCGTGAGCACCTTGTCGGGCAGGTCGAAGCAGACGCCGTTGTTGACGGTCGTCGATCCGCCGACGCACATCCCTTGCAGGATCTGAAAGCGGAAGTCCTTGGAGAGCGTCAGCGCGCCGTCGGCGTAGAGGTTGGAGAGCTGCTTTGACTCGATCTCGGTGAAATCCGACGGGTCGATGTGAAGGCCCCGCTCGAGGATCAGAACCTCGCGGCCGAGACTTGCGAGCTGGTGGGCCAACACCGCGCCACCGGCGCCGCTGCCGACGATCGCGACGTCGGTGGTGATCACGTCTCCGTGGATGTCCTGGGGCTCCATGCACTGCACGCGCGGGCGATCCCAGTCCACCTCCTTGAGCTTCTCGTCGTAGTCGTCGCGCTCTGAGAACTTCAGGTAGCCGCACTCCTTGGCGGCAACGGGGTTCTCGTAGTAACCGATGAACGCCAGCTGCTGAGCGGTGCGGATCATCGCCTGGACGAGCGTGCGGAGCGGCTTGGGCAGGCGGCGTCCCCACACGTCAGAGAGCATCCGCTTGCGCACGAACCGCAGCCGCGAATCGGGGTTCATCATCGTGAACGGCGGGTGGATGCTCAGCAGCGGATACACGGTCAGCCCGATCAGCGCGAGATGCACCTTCGACTTGCCCTGGGCGCGGAAGCCGGCGAGGTAGTTGTCGACGTGCTTGGCGACCTGCACCGGCTCGACGTTCGCCTTGGAATCGGGGGCCAGTATCTCGGCGAGCGCCTTCAGCGTCATGAACTCCGCGCTGAACAGGTAGCGGAGGCGGTAGCGGGCCCGTTGCGCGCGCTCGTACAGCCAGGTGAGCAGCACCGCGATCACGACGTCGGCGCCGAGCCACACCCAGGCCATCGCGTGGGCCGACAGGAACGACGGGATCGTGCTGGGATCAAACGTCCCTGCGACGCTCGCAGTCTGTCCCAGCGCCAGCGACAGCCCCAGTCCGAGCACCAGCATCACGTGCCCGATCACCAGCAGCACGACCATGTGCGAGTAGCGACGGAGGTTGCCGACGGCGATCACGGCCAGAGCGACGAACAGCGCGTCCTTGGCCAGCGAGTTGGCGACGAACGGGTAGCGGCTGTCGCTGTACGTCACCGCCGTCACCACGTACAGGACCATGAAACCGGCCGACAGCAGCCCGACGATTGCGACTGCGAAACGGAGCTGGCGCTCCTCCCGGGTCAGCGCCCGATCCTCCCGAGTCGGCGCCCGATCAACTCCAGCTGAACACTCCGGCATGTCGCCCACTGCACGCCCCTTGCTCCGTCCCTACGGCCGGCTCGGCATCCGAACACGAACGCGCTCGGCGCCGCCAACGTATATGCCTCACGCAGCCGCCCTCTGTATCAATTATCACATCGCGCACCGGCGCTGCGGGGAATTACTCCGTCGCCCACCGTCATCATTGCCGTCGTGACCCAGATCTACGGCGGCGTCGAGACGGGCGGCACCTGGTGCGTGTGCGCGCTGGGCACCGGCCGCGGGGAGCTGCGCGCGCTGGAGAAGTTCCCGACCACGTCCCCCGAGGAGACGCTCGAGCGGATCGTAGCCTTCTTCGCGAACCGGCCGACGCCGGCGGCGATCGGGATCGGGTCGTTCGGGCCTGTCGACGTCGACGCCGGCTCGCCGACGTGGGGGCACGTGACGACCACACCCAAGCCCGGCTGGCAGCACACGCCGGTGGCGACGATCGTGCGCGACCGGCTGCAGGTGCCGGTCGCGTTCGAGCTCGACGTGACGGCCGCTGCGCTCGGCGAGCGGCGCTGGGGCGCCGGGGCCGGCAGCCCGAGCCTGTGCTATCTCACCATCGGCACCGGGATCGGCGCGGGACTGCTGATCGACGGGCGCCCGCTGCACGGCCTGGTCCACCCCGAGGTCGGTCACCTGCGGATCCCGCACGACCGCGGACGCGATCCGTTCGACGGTGTCTGCCCGGTGCACGGCGACTGCTGGGAGGGGCTTGCGTCCGGACCGGCGATCGCGAAGCGGTGGGAGCGCCCGGCGCCGGAGCTTCCCGACGGCCATCCGGCGTGGCCGCTGGAGGCCGATTATGTAGCGCTTGGGATCCTCAGCATCGTGATGGTCGCCTCGCCGCACCGCGTGATTGCAGGCGGCGGGGTGATGGAGCGGCGCCAGCTGCTGTCGATGGTGGGCACGCGGTTGCGCGAGCTGGTGGCCGGCTACCTCGACACGCCGATGCTCGGCGCCGACGTCGACAGCTACGTCGTCGCACCGGCGCTCGGCGACGAGGCCGGCGTGCTCGGCGCGATCGCGCTCGCACAGCTCAGCCTCGGCGAATAGTGAGCGCTACTGGCCCTGCGCTCCGCCGAGGTTGCGTTCCAGCAGCGCGAACAGCTCGGTGAAATGGCGTTCGCACGCAGCCTCGTTGTAGACGGCGCTGTCGGACATCGTGTAGCCGTGCAGCGCGCCCTCGTACACCTCGGTCCGGTGGCGCACGCCGGCGTCATCGAGCGAGCGGTCGAGCGTCGCGATCTGCTCCGGGGTCATGCTCGCGTCCTGGTCGGCGTGGCCGAAGTAGAGCTCGGCTTTCAGTTGCCTGGCCGACAGGTGGGGGCTGTCGTCGGTGTCGGTGACAAGACCGCCGCCGTGAAAACCACCCAGCGCGACCACGCGCTCGGGATAGGCGGCCGCGATCCGCCAGCCTTGGCGCGCGCCCATGCAGTAGCCGGTGATCCCGACCGGGCCGGGGGCGACGCCGTCGAGGTATTCCAGGTAGGCGCCGCCGTCGGGAACGAGCAGGTCGGCGGTCAGCTCGAGTAGCAGCGGCCGGATCGCCTTCATGAACGCTGCCCGGCTGTCGGGATCGGTCTTGTCGGGGAGCGGGACCACCGGCGGGCGGCCGTGCCGGTAGAACAAGTTGGGGACGAGCACCACATAGCCGCGCGCGGCGATCCGGTCGGCCATCTGCTCGATCGTCGGGCGCAGCCCGTACGCATCCATCATGAACAGGACCGCGGGGTGGGAGCGGCGGTCGTCGGGGCGCGTCACGTATGCGTCGGCAACGCCGTCGGGGGTGCGGAGTTCGATTGTTGAGCTCTCCATCGACGCCAAGCATCGCAGGTGGCCGGACGTGATGCTGGCAATCGCGCCTCGCCCGATATGCTCGCCCCGCCGAGATGGAGCCGTCAATCCCGCGAAGGTCGAGTTGCCGATGAGCGACCCAGGATCGGGCGGCAGCTCAGCGTATGGTGCCGCCGGGGTCGACTACCAGACGCTTGACGCCGGCAAGCGCGACGCCCTGACCGAGGCGCTCGCGACGTCCGGACTGCTCGCGGCGCGCGGGGGCCGCGCAGTCGACGACTCACGGGGCGAGCCGGCGTTCGTGTTCGAAGCGGGCGGCCAGACGCTCGCGTTCGTGCTCGAGGGGCTCGGAACGAAGTCGATCATCGCCCGGCAGGTCGAGGCGCAGCTCGGCGTCCGCGCGTTCGACAGCGTCGCCTACGACACGGTCGCGGCGATCGTCAACGACCTCTGCTGCGTCGGGGCGCTGCCGCTCGTCGTCAACGCCTACTTCGCGACCGGCAGCTCGGACTGGTACCGCGAGCACGAGCGCAACGCCGGCTTGCTTGCCGGCTGGCGCGAGGGTTGCGTCGACGCCGGCGCGACCTGGGGCGGAGGAGAGTCGCCGTCGCTGCCCGACCTGGTCGCGGCGCAGGACATCGAGCTGGCCGGCAGCGCCGTCGGCCTGGTTCCGCCGGGCCGCGGGCCGCTGCTGGGCGCCGACCTGCGAGCGGGCGACGAGATCGTGTTCATCGCCAGCCGGGGGCTCCATGCCAACGGATCGTCCCTGGCGCGCCAGGTCGCGTCGCGGCTGCCGGAGCGCTACGCAACCCGGCTGCCGAGCGGCCGCGCGTTCGGCGAGGTGCTGCTCGACCGCAGCGCGATCTACGCGCCGCTGGTCGGGGCGTTGCTCGCAAGCGACGTCGAGCTTCACTACCTCAGCCACATCACCGGCCACGGGCTGCTGAAGCTGATGCGCCCGCGTCGCGAGCTCAGCTACCGGATCGGCAAGCTCTCCGACGTGCCCGAGGTGCTCGCGTTCCTCGTGGCCCAGACCGAGATGTCCGCGCACGAGGCGTACAGCACCTTCAACATGGGCTGCGGGTTCGCCGTCTACTGTGCCGCCGGCGCCGGCGAGCTCGTTGTCGCCCTCGCCGCGGGGCTCGACCTGCCCGCCCACGTGGCGGGCACCGTCGAACAGGGGCCCCGGCGGGTCGTGCTCGAACCGATCGACGTCGTGTTCGAGAGCGGCGACATGGACCTGTCGCCCAGGCGGGCTGCGTAGGCCTAGTCACTATTGAGCTTTGAGCTTACGCGCGGATCAGCGCACGACGCAGCTCGCGCTCGGGGCCCTGCCCCGCGGGAAGGCGCTGACCAGGCCGTGGGCGATCGCGCGCGTTCGCGCGACGTAGCCGGGGGAGTAGTAGTGGATCCCGTCGGGAATGAACCACCGCCGTTTTGCCTGGGCGGCCCAGTCGAGTACGCGCACGTTCGGGTAGCGGCGGCAGGCGGCCAGCAACGCCTTGTTCCAGCGCTGCATCTGATCCTCGGCGTACGGGCCGGACCGAAGCAGGGTGACCGCGTCGATCCACATCACCGGCTGGTGGCCGATGATCGCCATCATCCGCGAGATCCTCTCGGGCAGTCCGATCGTCGAGCCGGTATTGATGTTGTCGACGTCGTTGGTGCCCATCGCCAGGATCCAGCAGCCGCGGAACCCGGAGGAGATGTGCTGCTGGGCGACGGTCGCGGCGTTTGGCTGGCCCTCGAACGTCTCGACGATCGATCGCGCGCCGGAGATCTCCGGGTAGGTGGTGCCGACGCCGACGTCGGCCAGCTGAGCCTGCAATCGGAGCCTCGGGTTCGGGATGTAGTCGGTCGAGACCTCGCCCTCGGAGGTCGAGTCGCCGATGTAGACGACCGAGCGGCAAGAGCTCTTGGTGGGCGGTTGAGACGCCGCCACCGTCCGAGCCTCGCCGGCCGCGGGCGCGCCTACGCCTGCCCCTGTCCCCGACCCTGCCCCTGCGCCCGGGCCGACACCGGCGCCGGCGCTGGCGGTCACGAGCGGTGCCGGAAGCTTGGTCGCCGGCCCACCGGCACCGCCGGTGCGGCCAAGGCCCGAAGACGCGGCCGGAAGTACGCCGCCGAGGCTGATCACCACGAGCGACAGAGCGCCGGCGGTCGCGCCCGTGAGCACGAGCGTGCGCCGGCGCGCCTGGACGCGGCGGGCGCCCGAGCGGACCTGTTGCCACAGGCGGCCGAGCGCGCCGGCGCGGATCGGCTCCTCGACGAAGCGCCACGACAAGCCTGCGATCAGGAACGTCGCGGCCACCTCGAGCGCGGCCCGGGGCAGGTAGAAGCTGTCCTGCGAAGAGCCCGCGAGCACGATGATCGGCCACTGCCACAAATAGATCCCATACGAGCGAACCCCGATCCACCGCAGCGGCTGACGACCCAGCACCGCGCCCAGCCGGCTCGCCGGATTGACGACTGCGGCCACCATCGCCGCGCTGGCAAACGCCAGCAGCACGAACCCGACCGGATATAGGAACGGCGAGAACGAGTCGGTCTGCCAGACCAGCGCGAGGATCGCCGCAAAGCCGATCAGCCCACCGAGGTCGAGCAGGTTCGTGAGCCCGGGGCGGCGCGCGGGCAGCGGCTTGGAGGTCGGGTAGACCATCGCCAGTGCGGCGCCCAGCAACAGCCCGAACGCCCGCGTGTCGGTCCCCTCGTAGGCGCGCGTCGGGTCATAACCCGGGTGGTACAGCTGCCCCATCAGCAGCGCCGACGCTGCGGCCGCCAACAACGTTGCGCATGCGAGCCGGCGCCGGGTCCGGAACAGATGGATGCCCCCCAGCAGCAGAAAGGGCCACAGCAGGTAGAACTGCTCCTCAATCGCCAGCGACCAGAGATGGTCGAGCGGCAGCGGCGATGCGAACCGTGCGAAGTAGGAGCCGTGCTGGACGATCGTCGACCAGTTGCCGACGTACAGCGACGCGGTCACGACCTGGCGGCGGACCTGCGCAAGCTGCGAGGCGTCGAACAGGGCCACGTACACGCTGACCGCCGCCAGCATCAGGAACAGCGCCGGCAGCAGGCGGCGGGCACGCCGCAGCCAGAACACCTTCAGCCCGAGATTGCGATGCCGGCCCCAATGGTTGAGCAGAAGGTCGGTGATCAGGTAGCCCGAGAGCGTGAAGAACACGCCGACGCCGAGCATCCCGCCCTTTGCGAACGGCACGTTGACGTGATAAGCGATCACGCACAGCACCGCGAGCGCACGGATCCCGTCGAGGCCCGGGATGTACCGCGCCCCGGATGCAATCGGCCGTGGCATTGCCGAAATGTTCCCGCTTTACGGGGTAAATTGTTGCCATGTCCCCCTACGACGACGAGGACGACTGGGTCGGCGAGCCGCCGGAAGGCCGCTACAGTCGCGACCGCGCCAAGCCGGAGTACTGGGCACGCCCGTGGCCGCTGGCGGGCGCGGGAATGGCGCTGTTGCTGGTGATCGTCGCGATCCTGCTGGTGACGCGCTGAGCGGCGCCGGCAGATCGCCAAGGCGCCCGGCGGCTACCATCTAGCCCGCTGATCGGCGACCATGTGGGGGGCGCTGACCGCTGCTCATGTCTCAATCGACGCTCTCGCCACGTGCTCCTGACCTTTGCGGCCACGCCGTCGATGGTCGCTACGTGCTCCAGGCCGTGATCGGCGAAGGATCGTTCGGCCGCGTCTATCGCGGCTACGACCGTCGCCTGGCGCGACGGGTGGCGGTCAAGGTGATCAAGCCGTGGTGGGCCGAGGACCCCGAGTGGGTGACGCGGTTCGAGCGCGAGGCGCAGCTGATGGCGCGCGTCAGCGATCCCCGGATCGTCCAGATCTACGACGTCGGTCAAGCGCAGGAGGGCCTGTACTACGTGGCCGAGCTGATCGACGGCGAGAGCCTCGAGGTGCGGCTGAAGCGGGGCTCGTTGACAAATCTCGAGGCGTGCCAGATCGCCGAGCAGTTGTGCGGGGCGATCGCTCACGCGCATGCGTGCCACGTGGTGCACGGCGACATCAAGCCGGCAAACGTGCTGATCGCGGAGCGGGGCTCGGTCAAGGTCGGGGATTTCGGCGTGGCGCGGCTGACCGAGGGAAGCAGCGTCGGACCGGCGGCGACGATCGCCGGTACTCCCCGCTACATGGCGCCCGAGCAGGCTCGGGGGCACGGCACGACGATGGCCAGCGACGTCTACAGCGTCGGCGTCGTGATGTACGAGATGCTCGCCGGTCGGCCGCCGTTTCGCGGAAGCTCGGTCGTCGATCTCGCGCTCCAGCACCTCCAGGATCAGCCCCCGCCGCTCCCGCCCGGGACGCCGCCGGCGATCGCCGGCGTGGTCAACCGCGCGCTGGCAAAGGAGCCGCACGAGCGGTACGCGGACGGCGCGCAGATCTCGCGGGCGCTGTCCGATGCGCTGAGGGCGCCCTCGGCGCCGGCCCCGCGCCCCCGCCGGCCGAGCAAGAACACGGAGTCGCGCCGCGTCGCCGAACCGCGGGCCGCCGCAACGGGCGAAGGAACCGCAACGGCGCCGCAGACCGCAACGGCGCCGCAGACCGCAACGGCGCGGCCGGCCGCCACGACGCCGCCACCCGCGTCGCGCCGCGGCCGTCGAAACGACACAACGTCAACCCGGCCGCCCGTCGCAGGAGCATCGCGCTGCTCGCCGCCGCGATCGCGCTGGTCGGCGGGCTGATCGCCGCCGCGGTCGTGATCGGGCGAGTACGCCACGTGGCGGTGCCCGGAGTACACGGGCTGTCGCAGGCCGCCGTCGCCGGCAAGCTGAAGCGGGCCCATCTCACGCCGGACTTCCACCGCCGCTACAGCCAGGCGCGGAGGGGCACAGCAATCGCGGAGTCGCCGCCGGGCGGAACAGCAGGTCAAACAGGGCTCCACCGTGATGGTCGCGATCAGCAAGGGCCCGCCGCCGGTGCCGCTGCCGCGGTTGACGGGATCGTCGGCTGCGAGCGCCCAGAGCGAGCTGCAGAAGCTCCACCTGCGCGCGACCGTGACCGCGGTGCCGGCGCCGGGCGCCGCCACCGGAACGGTCACCGATCAGTCTCCCGCGCCCGGCGCAAAGCTGTTCGCGGGGGCGACCGTCGCGCTGTCGGTCGCGCAGGCGGCCCGGTGGCGGGATGTGACCTCGTTCACCGGAACCTCCTCGGTCCCGTTCAAGATCCGCGGAGCGCGCTGGCGGATGGTCTACCGGATGGACATTCCCGGGACGTGCACGTTCATCTTCGTCTGCTCCGGCCCGAGCGCGCACGCGGTCAACCTTGGCAACGGCGCCGGCGCCGGCTCATTTGACCTCAACGAGGGCAGCGGCCAGATCTGGACGTTCCCGAACGGTCCCGGGCTCTACCAGGTCCGGATCAGCCCCGGCTCCGACACGGCCGATTGGGCCGTGCAGGTGCAGGACTACTACTAACCGCTGCGAGGCGCCCGCCGGTCATCGGTACGTGTGGCTGCGTGCTGGAGCGGTTTGCTCGGAAGTGCGGGGCCGCGTGGGATATCTGTGCACACATGTAGACACAGATCTCCCACAGCCAACGTGCCGCCCACGCCTTGGGGTCTGAGCGGTACCAGGCGCCGGGCTAGCCGTTACCGGGCGCCCCGCGGACCGCACGCTCGATCGCCTCGACGAGGTACGGGCTCAGGGTCCGGGCGTAGCTGGCCGTGATGTGGGCGGCGGTGTCCCGATACACGATCACGTTTCCGATCGTGGCGGGGCAGAAGCCGTGGCGGCAGAAGAACCGCCGGGTGTGGACTACCGCCGCTCCGGGGATCCGCTCGGCGGCCTGCGCAAGGCGATCCGGGTCCCGGTAGGCGACGGTGACGGGGGTGCCACAGCTGCCGGTCGCGCTGTAGGTGATCCGGTCGACGCACGCGGTGCTTGCCGGCGACATGGCTGGGTCGTCCTCGACGACGACGATGCGAGCCCCTGTGGCCGCGACCGGCCTCATCGCGACGAGGTGGTCGGCGACGGAGCTGGTGTACAGGCGGAGCTCGGTTGCGATCACGATCGCGTAATGGCCGTGAACGAGGTCCCGCTGGATCAGGCGAAGCCCGTGGCACTGTGGTGAGAGAGCGGGCAGCGTCCATCCACACGTCTGTCCGGTGAATGAGGTGACGCGCCAGTTCAGCGCGTCCAACTGCGGCTCGAGCGCCGCCAGGAGCGCCGCCGCGTGGCTGTCGCCCACGAGCGCGACCCGGATCGCGTCGGGCCGCCGGCTGCCGTACGCGCACGGGTGCGCGGGCTGGCCAAGGTATGCGTAGCAGGCGTAGGCGCCGCCGGTGTCGTCAGGCAACTCGCCGGGCAGCGGCGCGACTCGGTTGCCGGTGTTCAGCCTCGCGCAGTGATGGCGGGGGTCGAGCGCCGCCGCCCCGATGCAGTCGTGGGGATCGTCCTGCGTATGTCCGACCAGGACCGGCGCAGCGAGCGCGAGTCTGGTCGGCGCGATCGCTCGGACGACCAGGAGCCCGACTACGGCGATGACTGCGGTCACCGCACAAGCGGCGGCGTATCGCAGCCAGCCGGTCGCGGGAAGCGGAAGGCGCCCCGGGCGTTGGCGAAACCACGTCCCGCGCCGCGCCGGGTCCTCGAGCCAGTGAAATGAGGCTGCGGACAGCCCAAAGATCAGCGCCAGCCCAGCGACCCAATAGGCCGCCGAGTACCTGGAAAAGACGGAGACGATCAGCACCACGACCGCGAAATGCCACAGATACATGCTGTAGGAGACCTTGCCCACGTACTGGCTGACCGGGTTGGTCAGCGGCAGCACCGACCAGCCCGAGAGGCCGGCGCCCGCACCGAGCACGGCGGCGGTGCAGAGCGTCGGCAGCAGCGCCCACGGCGCAGGAAACCCGGCGGACGACGGAACCACGAACAGCGAGACCAGCACGCCGAGCAGGCCGACGAACGCGACGACACGGCGCACGCGCAAGTCCAATCGGGCGATCGGCGCCCCGGCGATCGCGACGAGCGCTCCCAGGCCCAGTTCCCACGCACGCACCAGCGTCGAGAAATAGGCTGCTGCCGGGTCGTGGGCGGTTTCAGCGAACGCCCACGCGAGCGAGACAGCGGAGATCACGACGACCGCGACGCCGGCGACCAGACGCGCATGCTCGTGTCTCCAGAACCGTAGGCGCAGACCGACCAGCAGCAGCCCCAGCATCAGCCAGGGCCAGACGAAATAGAACTGCTCCTCGACCGACAGCGACCAGTAGTGCTGAAGCGGCGACGGCGGGAGCGCCTGGTTGAAGTAGTTGACACCGGTCGCGGCGAAATGCCAGTTGGCGGCGAACAGGACCGCCGAGGTCGCGTCGGCAGCGGCGAAGTGGTACCGGTCGATTCCCGCGAGCACCCGGGTGGCACATACGGTCGCGCCGATCACAAACAGGCCCGCGGGAAGGATCCGCTTGATCCGGCGTGCATAGAAACCGCGGAACGAGATCGTCCGGTGTCGCTCGAACTCGCGCACGAGAATCCCCGTGATCAGGTAGCCGGAGATCACGAAGAAGATGTCGACCCCGACGAAGCTGCCCTGCGGCCAGCCGGCGAGGTGATTCGCGACCACCGCCAGCACGGCGATCGCGCGCAAACCCTGGATGTCTGCCCGGTAACGCGAGCGGCGCTCGTCAGCCGGACCCTGCGACCGGTTGGGCTGTGGCGGGGTCCCCATCCGCGGGGATTGTGCCCGGCCCTGCTGGTGGATCGTTCTTCAGGTCCGCACCGGGTTCCGAACGGTGGATGAAGTCCGCGATATTCGCGGACTTCATCCACCCCTCACGCAAACGAGCGAACCAACCCTCTCGGGACCTAGAGCTGCTAGCCCTCGCCCCACAGCCGCTGCCGCAAGCCCGACGCCCGGGCCACCGGCCTGCCGACCGCGGCGCGGATCGTCTCCTCGCTGCCGGCGATCAGCACCCGCCGGCGCGCGCGTGTGACCGCCGTGTACAGCAGCTCGCGGCTGAGGATCCGCGACGTCGGCTCGGGCAGCAGCACAGCCGCGACGTCGAACTGCGAGCCCTGGCTCTTGTGGATCGTCATCGCGTAGACGGTGTCGATCGCGGCAAGCCGCGTCGGGGTGTAGTCGATGATCTCGCCGCCGCGCTCGAACACGGCGCCGGCGCTGCCGTCGCCGCGGGCGACGATCACGCCGGTGTCGCCGTTGTAGAGCCCCAGCTCGTAGTCGTTCTCGGTGACGAGCAACGGTCGCCCGACGTACCAGCGGTCATCGGCGATGACGGCGCCGAGCTCGGCCTCGAGCCAGCGCTCGATCCGCGCGGTCCAGCCCGAGACGCCGTCGGCGCCGCGGCGGTGGGCGCACAGGATCCGAAATGCGGCGAGCGCCTCGATCGCCGCGGGCGCCGCGCCCTCCCGGGCGGCGTCGATCACCGACCGCGCCGCCGCGACCGCCAGCTCGCGCACCGGCTCCAGCGACTCGATCGCCGACACGCCGCCGGCGTCGATCGGGATCCAGGTCACGTCGTCGGACCGCGGATCGGTGAGCAGCTCGATCACCGTGTCGTCCGCGCCTGCGCGGATCGCCGCCGCCAGCGTCGCGATCTCGCCGCCGAAGCGGTGCACGCGGTCGAGCACGACGATCCCCTCGCCGAGTCGCGCCGCCCGGCGCGCCTGCGGGTCCGACGGCGTCGCCGAGCGCGCCGCCGGCCCACCTGCCGGGCCGACGATGTCGCCGAGCACGGCGCCGGCCTCGATCGACACGAGCTGGCCGGGATCGCCGACCAGGATCAGCCGCGCGTCCTCTCGGATCGCCTCGACCAGGCGGGCCATCAGCGACAGCGAGACCATCGAGGTCTCGTCGACGATCACGACGTCGTGCGGAAGCCGATTCTCGCGATCGTGCGCGAACCGGCTGTGGGCGCCCGGCCGCCAGCCCAGGAGCCGATGCAGCGTCGATCCGCGCAGGCTGAGCAGCATCGCCTTCGTGTCGTCGCCGACGGCGAGCCTGGCGGCCTCCTCGTGGACGGCCTCCTGCAGCCGGGCCGCCGCCTTGCCGGTCGGCGCGGCGAGCGCCACAAGCGGTTGGCGCAGCCCGCGCGCCGCTGCCTCTTCGGCCAGCAGCGCCACGATCCGTGCCACGGTCGTCGTCTTGCCGGTGCCGGGGCCGCCGGCGATCACCGCGAAGCAGTGGGTGAGCACTGCCTGCGCGGCCAGGCGCTGTCGATCGTCGGACCCATCGGTGAACAGCGCCGCGAGCGCGCCGCCGCCGTCCACGAGCGCGCCGCCGCCGTCCGCGAGCACGCCGCCGCCGTCCGCGATCGGGCCGGGGGCGTCCGCCGGCGTCCCCGCCGCCAGGTCTCGCAGGTCCTGCGCCACGCGCCGCTCCTCCCGCCAGTAGCGGTCGAGATACAAGCGCGTGCCGAGGAGGCGCAGCGGCCGGTCGGTGTCGGTCAGAGCGTCATCGAGTCCGACGAGCGGGCTTGCGCGCAGCGCCGAGATCCACGCATCGGTAGCCGGCCACGGCAGCGTCGAGAGGTCGACCGGCTCCTCGGACTCGACGGCCGCGGTCTGCGCGACCGTTGCGAGGTCGACGAACACGTGCCCGAGCCGCGGCCCGCGCACGGCAAACGCGATCGCGAGTCGCACCTCGTCGCTCTGGACTCCGACGATGTCCGCGATCCTGGTCGCCGCGTGCACGTCCGCGGGCGACAGCAGCCCGATCTCGTTGAAGCTCGCGAGCAGCCCTGTAGCGCCGGCGACGTGCCGCGCGTCGAACGGCTCGATCTGCGGCGGGCTCACGGTCGCGTCCGTGCCGCTCACACCGCCCCCCGATCGAGCACGTCGCTCAGCGAGGCGATCAGCGCCGCCGGCGGCCGCCATCCGAACACACCACAAGGCGAGCCGGCGAGCGTCGGCGTGTCCGCGCCCGCCATCCCGCGTAGGAACAGATACATCGTGCCGGCGAGATGCCGCTCGGGGTCGTAGCCCGGCAGCCGCCAGCGCAGGTAGCGGTGAAGCGCGACCGAGTAAAGCAGCGCCTGCAGCGCATAGTGGGCACGGCTCATCTCCGCCGCGAGCGCGTCCGGCTGGTAGTGACCGAGCGTCAGCGGCTCGTCGGCGGGCCCCAACCAGTTGGTCTTGTAGTCGACGATCGCGAACCGCGGCCCCGGCAGCCGGACCACCAGGTCGATGCTGCCGGTGAGAAAGCCTCGGAGGGTCGACCGCAGCGCCCGATCCTCGAGCCTCGACGCGTACGCCGCGAGCGGATCGGCCGCCTCCAGCTGCCCGCGCAGCAGGGCCGCGATCGCGCTCAGCGTCACCGACGAGCTCGGGTCATCGCCGCCGACCAGCGGCAGCTCGAACTCGAGCTCGTCGAGTCGGTCGCTGCGCGACAGGTCCTTCAGACGGATGCCGCCGGCCGTGTCGCCGAGGGGGGTCTCGATCGCGGCGCGGAGACCGGCGACCGCCGCGGCCGCGTCGAGGTCGATTCGGCGCCGCGCGCGCACGTGCCCGATCTGCTCGGCCAGCTCCCGCTCGAGCTCGTCCGCGTGGAAATCTGTCGCCTCGAGCACCCGGTGCACGAACGTCCCGAATGCGACGCCGACGGGGAGATCGCACATTGGCGACAGCGCATCGAGGCCATCGGCACCGCCACCGGCAGCCACGGCGGCCGCGGCGGGCGGTGCCGACGGCGCCGACGGCTCGTCGTTGAGGATCGGCTCCTCCGGCTCGCTTGCGACGAGCTGCTCGTGCGCCACCGCGGTGATGTCGCTGTAGGACGTCCGGCGCCAGCGCAGATCGAGCTGCCGGTCAAACGGCGCCGCGGCCAGCTGCCCCGGCAATGTCCGCGGCGGACTCGACAACCGCCCGTGACCGATCGCGGCGCGCTGCACGCCGATGCAACCGGGCGCCTGCGCGACGAGCTCCTGCAACCGCGCGAGCACCGTCTTGTCGGTCGGGATCGTCCTGCCGCCGTCCGGCGCGACGTTGCCGTCGTCGTCGCGGCACAGCAGCAACCTCCCCAGCGGCGAGTGCTGGCTGTCCCACGCTCCCGCCCACCAGATCACCGCCTGCAGCTTCGCCCGCGTCAACGCGACGTACGCGAGCCGAAGCTCCTCGCCGCGTTCCTCGATCACGTGCTGTGCCAGGTGCTTGCGGAAGCCGGCCCCGTCGAGGCCGACGTCGATCGTGCGCCTGTTGCCCAGCGCCGGGTCGTGAAAGAACACTGGCTCTGGTTCGGGTGGGTTGCGGCTCGGCGACCACAGGAACGGGCAGTAGACGATCGGGAACTCGAGCCCCTTGCTGCGGTGGATCGTCAGGATCTGAACCGCCTCCGCGTCGGACTCGAGCCGGCGGGTGCGCTCCTCTTCGCCCTCCTCGCGCGCCGCCGCCGCCATCTGCTGCGAGAGCCAGCCCCGCAGCGCGGTGACGCCGAGCCGCTCGGAGGCGGCCGTCTGGTGCAGCAGTTGAGCCAGGTGGCGCAGGTCGGTCAGCCGCCGCTCGCCGCCCGGCGTCGCGAGCACGCGCTGGGGCAGGTCCTCGTCGATCATGATCGCCTCGGTCAGCTCGGCGACGCCGTGCTCGCGGAGGATCCGGCTCCAGCGGTGAAGCCGCCGGTGGACACCCTCCCAGTCGCTCTCGCCCGCGGTCGCGATCCGCTCGGCGCTCCAGCCGATGAACGGCGTCAGCGCCGCGATCCGTGCTCGCGACGACATCGCGGGGCGGTCGATCGCCTCGAGCAGCCGGAGCCAGCCGCGCGCGGACTCGGTTGCGAACACGCTGCCGGCGCCATTGATCACCGCCGGCACCGCCGCGTCGTCGAGCGCCGTTGCGATCAGGTCGGCGTGGCTGTGGGTGCGGACCAGCACCGCGATGTCGCCGGCGCAAATCGGGTCGCAACCGGATGTCGTGCCGTCGGCGTCGCGACGCTCGATCTTCGCGTCGGACGAGAGCACCGAGACGATGTCCGCTGCGAGGTCCTGTGCGATGTACTCGCGGACCGCCGGCGCGCGCAGCAACCCGGTCTGCGTACGCTCGATCGTCGGCTCGTCGCGGCCGACGACGCGGACACGCAGCGGCTCACACGCCGGCGCCCCGATCAACCGCGGTCGCTGGTGTGCGGGCGCCGCCGTCACTTTGCGATAGACGATGCCCTCGTGACCCAGGCGCGCGCCGCCGAACACCGCGTCGTAGGCGTTCAGCAGCGCCTGATCGCTGCGGCGGTTGACTCCGAGCGTCGCGCGCTTGGACGCGGTGCTCGCGGCCACGAGGTACGCGTACACGTCCGCGCCTCGAAACGCATAGATCGCCTGCTTGGGATCGGCGATCAGCACGAGCGTGACGTCGGTGTCGACGAACGCGCGGAGCAGGATCTGCCACTGAACCGGATCGGTGTCCTGGAACTCGTCGACGAGCACGACTCGGTAGCGAGACCGCAGGCGGTCGGCGGCGGCAGGCCCATTGGGCCCGCCGAGCGTGTCGTTGAGGCGGGTCAGCAGGTCGTCGTAGGTCATGATCGCCATCTGGCGCTTGCGGTGCTCGAGCTCGCCGCGGACAGCCTCGGCGAGCCGGTAGCGCATCGCCGCGACGCTGTTCTGCGGGGCGTCGCGCGGCTCGAGCTCGTCGCCCGGGTTGTTCACGGCCGCGCGCGCGATCTTCAGCGCTTGCGCGCGGTCAAACGGCGCCCCGCCGTGCTTCTGGAAGCGGCGAACGTAGAGGTCGTCGAGCACCTCGTCGATCAGGTCGCTGACATCCTCGACGAACATGGTCTCGGGCTCGAGATCGCCGATCGTCCCAAGCTCCGCGAGCACCTCCTGGCAGAACCCGTGGGTGGTCGCGATCGTCGCCGCATCGAAGCCGGCGATCGCTCGGACGAGCCGGTCGCGGCGAAGCTGGACCTCCTCCGCGGTCCCGGTCGCGAGCAACTTGACGACGTCGTCGGCGCCGGGATCGAGGACGCCGTCGAGGACCCGCGAGAGCTGCTCCTCGCAGACGACGAGCCGTTCGCGCACGCGGTCGCGCAGCTCGCCCGTGGCAATCCGGGTGAACGTGATCAGCAGCATCTGCTCGAGCGGCATTCCCTCGGCGACATAGCGCGCGGCGAGCGCGGCGATCGTGTACGTCTTGCCTGTGCCGGCGCTCGCCTCGAGCACGGTCACCCCGGTCGGCAGAGGCCCGGTCAGGACGAACTCATCGGTCATCGTCGGCGTGCTCACCGGTCGACCAACCGTTCGCGCGCGAGCACGCTGTCCCACAACCGGCGGGCGTAGAGGCCGAACCGGTGGGTCTCGTCCTGGGGCCAGTCCGGCAGCTGCTCGTCTGCGCGCGGTAGCTCCTGTACGAGCTGCGCAAATGCGAGCTCACCGCCGTACACGAGCAGATGCTCGGGCTGGCGGTCCTCCTTGTCGTAGCGAAAGACGGTGTCCCACTGCTGCTGCGCGGCGTGCTCGGGGTCCTCCCCGGCCGCGACGGCACGCGCGTAGGCCGCCGACGAGTCGCACGCGAGCGGAAGCGGCTCGCGCATCCCCCGGTCGTAGAGGTCGACCAGAGCGACGAGCTCGGCGAGCGCGTGCCGGTGGCGCCGTGCCGGCTCGTCGTCGAGCGCCGGGATCAGCGCCACCGTCGCCTGCGCGCCATCTGCGTTGGAACGCGCGCGCCCGATCACCGCCGACTGAAACGCGCGCTCCGGACGGGCGGCGGTGATCGCGAGCAGCCGGACCCACGCGCCGAGGCGGTCGCGTGGCCTGACCCGCGAGTAGGAGACCCGGCGGATCGTGTCGCCGTGAATCCCGGCGACGGTCCCGGCCAGCGTCCGCCCGTCGGGGAGTCGCACCCTGACGTCGAGCGAATCCGACGGGCCGGCGCCGTGCTTGACGGCCTGCGCCGCGATCTGCTCGACGATCGGTTTTATCTTGTCGAGCACCGGCACCGCGAGCATCGCCGGCGGCAGCATCCCGCGCGCCAGCTCCGCCTGCACGCACTCCTCGAGCGTCGCTCCGGCGAGCACGCCCTCGAGCAGCCGTCGGCCCACCCCCCATTCGCCGAGGCCGTCGAGCTCGATCGGCAACGCGTCCTGCACCTCGTCGAGTGACTCGCGGACGCTGATCCCGAGCCGCTGGCGCAGGAATGAGCGCACTGGATGCTCGACGAACCGCACCAGGTTCTCGAGTTCGATCAGGTCCGCGTCGATCGCCGGCAGCGGAGCAGGCAGAAACGGCGGCGTGGCGGGCCGCGGCGTCAACAGCGCCCGCGCGCCGCCGAGCGCGACGCGGTCAAAGCTCCACGGCCCATCGGGCGCGAGCTCGCCGGCGGTGAAGTTGCGCGGATCGAACGGCTGCAGCGGGTGGCGGATGAGGACCTGGTCTCGTGCGGCGCCGTCGGCGCCGGCGGTCCGGAACGTGCGGTCGACCACGTCGAGCAGCTCGGCGACGGGAACGGCCGGCGGGCGCGCCAGGTTCGTGCGCTCATCGTTACCGGTGTAGGTGATGATCAGCGACTCGGTGGCGGCGAGCAACGCGTCGAGCAGCATCTGCCGGTCCTCGGCGCGTGGGTCGCGGTCACCCAGGTGGGGATCGTCGAGCAGCAGGTCGTCGCCGTCGCGCGGCGCCTTGCGCGGAAACTCTCCATCGTCGAGGCCCAGTACGCAGACGACGCGATGCGGCACCGAGCGCATCGGCACGAGCGTGCAGACCGTCAGGTGCCCGGTGCGGAAGTTCGCGCGGGTCGGCCGGCCGCGCAGGCGGTCGGCGAGCAGCGCCCGGATGTCGGCGAGCTCGAGCTCGGCGCTGCTTGGTTGATCGCCGGCTCTTGCGTTGGCGAGGACGTCGTCGAGGATTCGCTGAAGCTCGGCGCGCTGCCAGGAGTCGCGGTCGCTGCACGCCGTCAGCGCGTCGGCCGCCGCGCCGATATGGCCGGCCCAGCTGCTGACCGTCTGTCGCGCGCCGAGCGTGTCGACCGAATGGTGGACGCGCTGCACGAACTCGGCCATCCGTCCTGCGAGGTCGATCGCGGCGCTCTCGACGTCGTCGAGCGGCAGCACTCCGCCGACGAGGCGCCGGTCCTCCTCGGTCATCGCGACGCCGAGCAGGATCCGATCGAGGCCGGCCTGCCATGTGTTGGTCTTGACGACGTCGAGCTTGAAGGGCTTGCGGTGCGCCTCGTCGAGCCCCCATCGGATTCCGCTCGCGACGACCCACTCCTGCATGCGCGACACGTCGTCGTCGTCAAACCGAAAGCGGCGCCTGACGGGCTCGCGGTCGGCGAGGTCGAGCAACTGCGACGCGGTCACGCGCTGATCGGCGAGCTCGAGCAGCAGCGAGACGACGCCGAGGACCGGATTCGTCTGTCGCAGCGAGCGGTCGGCGAGACGCACCCGAAGGTCCGGAAGACGCTTGCGCATGTGGGCGCCGTCGCTGTCGTCGGTGTCGTCCTCGCCGGCTTCCACGCGCCCCGCTCCGAACGCGGCCTGGACGAGCGGGGCGATCGTCTCGATGTCGGGGCACATCACGATCACGTCGCGCGGCTCGAGCGTCGGGTCGTTCTCGAGCAGATGCAGGATCGCGTCGCGGACGACCTCGACCTGGCGAGCGCGGCCGTGGCAAGCGTGAACCTGCAGGCTGCGGTCGGCGCCGTCAAGCAGCGGCCGGCGATCGGGGGTGCCCGGGAGCGGCTCACCTTCGGGGGTCCTGTCCTCGCGGATGTCCGCCTGCAGCCGCCCGAGCAGAGTGTCGCTGCCGGCGGGCGTCGGGTGGTGGTGGTCCTCGCGCGGGGCGTGCGCCTCGAGCACGAGTTGCAGCTCCCGCGAGTCCTGTCCCCACGAGGCGAGCAGCCTGTTGTTCGGCGCGGCCGCGGTCTCGTCGTCTCGGCGACGGGCGCTCGCCGGTCCGCGCTCGCTCAGCGCCGCCCACAGCCTGGGCGACGGGTGCAGGACGAACACGTGGACGTCACGCGCGTCGGCGATCGCCGCGAGGATCTGCAGGTAGCTGGCCGGCAGCCGGGTGATCCCGAACAGCGAGATGCGTCGTGGCAACTCGACGCTCTCGGGTGCAGATCGGAGATGTTCGGCGGCCGGCTGCAGACGCTCGGCCGGGCTGGGCATCGCGATCCGCTCGCTCAGCCGGCGCCACAGCTCGGCCTGCCAGACGACGGTGTCAGGCAATGTCCGGCCGCTGCCGTCGCTGTCCTCGCTGCGCGCCCAGGCGTTGAGCATCTCCGGGCGGCGGACGGAGTAGCGGTCATAGAGGTCGGCGATGTGCCGGACCGTCGCGAATCGCCGGCCGTGGCCGAGGTGGGTCGCGAGCGCGCTCAGCCAGGGCTCGGCCATGCAGTCATCGACCGTTGCCAGCAGCGGCCACACGAGCCGATCGGCCGCCCAAGGATCGCTGTCGGGGTCGATGCCGGTTGCGGACGCGGTCGCGGTCGCGACCAGCGCTCCGGGGAACGGGAACTCGACGTTTGCGCAGACGCCGTCACCGCGGCCGTCGCTCGCGCCGAGCGCAATCGACAGGCGTTGCGTGAGCCAGCGCTCCATCCCGCGGGTGGGAACGCAGACCACCTCCGGTGCGAACGGATCCTCGAGCGGCTCGAGCAGCACCGCGTGCAGCGCCGCGACCAGGCCGTCGGCTCGTTGCGATCGATGGATGTGCAGCATCGGCGCTCACGATAGGGCCCTGACGATCCGTCCAGCACATGGCGCTGCAGTCCGCTTGGGAGTACGATGAATTGAGTAGGGCAATCGGGGCGCTGGTCGGGACGTGAGCAACAGAGAGACACCGTGGGGAGCAAGGATCGTCCCCGGAGCACGGTCTCCATCGGGATCGGGGAGTGTTGCGGCCGAGGGCGGGCCCGAGTCCGAGCGATCGGTCGCAGCTGTCGCCGCCGTGGTCGCCGGAAGCTACTTCCTGCTCGCGCGGATCGGGCTGCTGACGATCTCGAATCCCACCAAGATCCCCGTCATCTGGCTGGCCGGGGGGTTGCTGCTCGCACTGCTGCTGCTCAACGACTGGCGCCGCTGGTGGTGGCTGGTCGGGGCCGCGTTGGCGGCCGATGTGATCGCGCAGCTCGCGGCCGGCCGGACGGTGCCGGTGGCGATCGGTTTCGCCGCCGCCGGGTGCGCGGAGACCGTGCTGGCGGCGATCGTCGTCAAGCGCTTGCTGGATCCTCCATATACGCTCGATCGGCTGCGCTCGGCGCTCGTGCTGACGGTCGCCGCGGCCGCGGCCAGCGCCGTCGGGGCTCTGCTCGGCGCGGCGGTCGCGGCGGCGGGACTCGGCACCGGTTACGGGGCGGCATGGGTGCTGTCATGGCTGGTGAGCTTCGTCGGCCTGCTGGCGGCCACGCCGGTGGTGCTGGCACTTGCGGACGCCTACGGGGGCATCAAGGGTCGCGTCAAGCCCCCGAGCGTCGCCCAGATCGTCGAGGTGGTCGTGGTGCTCGGCGGTTTGACAGCCGTTTCGCTGGTGATCTTCACCAGGCCGGTTCACGGCTCGCGGCTGTTCTTCGACTTCGGCTACCCGACGCTGCCGTTCCTCGTATGGGCGGCGCTGCGCTTCGGCTCACGCGGCGGTCCGTTCGCGATGCTGCTGCTGTGGGCGATCGCAACCGCGGGCACGGTGTCGGGTCGCGGCCCGTTTACCAGCGCCGCGTACGGCACGCACGGACACCTGCTCCAGCTGGAGGCGTTTCTCGCGATCAGCTGCCTGATCACGGTGCTCGGCGGAGCGCTCGCCGACGAGTTTCGCCGCCGCGAACGCCGTCTCACTGCCACCAACTTCCGCCTCGAGCAGGAGGGGGAGGCGCTACGTGCCGCGCAACAGCGCTTCCACAGCGTGCTCGAATCGACGCCGGACGGGATGCTGGTCGTCGACGAGGCGGGCAAGATCCTGCTCGTCAATGCCGAGGCCGAGCGCCTGTTCGGCTACTCGCGCGAGGAGCTCGTCGGCGCGCAGCTGGAGATGCTGGTGCCCGAGCGCTACCGCGAAGCGCACATTGCGATCAGGCGCAGGTACGTCGAAAACCCGACCACCCGGCGGATCGGCCCCGGCCTCGATCTGCGGTTGCTGCGCAAGGACGGGCGCGAGCTCGAGGTCGAGATCAGGCTGTCCGCGCTTCCGAGTAACGGCCACATCCAGATATCGGCCGCGGTGCGCGACGTCAGTGACCGCAGGCAGCTGATCGAACGACTCGAGCAGCGCGGCCGCCTGATGGACCTCGTCCACGACGCGATCATCGTGAGAGACCCGGCCGACAGCTCGATTGGCTACTGGAACCGCGCGGCGAGCGAGATCTACGGCTACAGCGCCGAGCAGGCGCTCGGCCGGACCGTCCACGAGCTGCTGCAGACCGAGCCGCCTGAGCCGCTCGAGGCGATCGACGCCCAGCTGGCAGAGCACGGGCGCTGGGAGGGAGAGGTACACCAGGTGCGCGCCGACGGCCGGCGAATCCTGGTCTCCTCGCGCCTGGGGCTTCAGCGCGACGAGCGCGGCGAGCCGGTCGCCGTGATCGAGCACAACTCCGACATCACCGAGCAGCGCCGGGTCGAGGAGGCCAAGTACCGGCTCGCGGCGATGGTCGAGCACACAGACGACGCGGTCGTCGGTGGGACGATCGACGGCAAGATCACCGAGTGGAATCGCGGGGCCCAGCGCCTGTACGGATACACCGCCGAGGAGGCGATCGGCCAGCCGGCAGACATGCTGATGCCGCCTGAACGCAGGGCTCAGGAGCTCAAGACGCTGGCGCGGGTCTACGACGGCGAGGCGTTCAGGCAGTACGAGACGGTCCGTATCCGCAAGGACGGGACGCCGGTCCACGTCTCGCTGACTGTGTCACCGATCAAGGACGGGAGAGGCAGGGTCGTCGCTGCATCCGCGATCGGGCGAGACATCACCGAGCGCAAGCGGTTCGAAGACCAGCTGCGGCATCTCGCCGACCACGACTACCTGACCGGCTTGTTCAACCGCCGCCGGTTCGACGAGGAACTACAGCGCGAGATCGCCAGAGCGCAGCGCTACGGAACCGGCGGGACGGTGCTCGCGATCGACATCGACCACTTCAAGTACGTCAACGACTCACTTGGTCATAGCGCCGGCGATGCCCTGATCGGAATCGTCGCCGAGCTGTTCCGCAAGCGTCTGCGCGAGACCGACATGATCGCGCGGCTCGGCGGCGACGAGTTCGGGGTGATCCTGCCGGGCGTGGAACGCGACGAGGCGGAGGTCGTCGCGAAGGGACTGCTCGAGGCGATCCGGGCCGAGAAGAGCTTCCAGCTGCCACGGACCCTGCGCCAGCTGACGGCCAGCATCGGGATCGCCCCGTTCGCCGAGGTCGCGGAGCTGACCAGCGAGGATCTGCTGGTCGAGGCCGACATCGCGATGTACGACGCCAAGGAGGCGGGACGCGACCGGATGGCGGTGTACGGCTCTACCGACGGGCGCCAGGGACGGCTGAAGGCCCGCATGACCTGGGGCGACCGCATCCATCGCGCGCTCGAGGAAGACCGGTTCGTCCTGCACGCGCAGCCGATCCTGTCACTGGACGGGGACCGCGCTCCGCGCCACGAGCTGCTGGTGCGGATGGTCGGCGACAACGGCGACGTGATCCCGCCCAACTCATTTCTGTTCATCGCCGAGCGCATGGACCTGATCCAGGAGATCGACCGCTGGGTTCTGCGCGAGGCGTGCGGCCTGCTCGCCGATCAGCAGCGCTCGGGCGCGGAGGTCAAGCTCGCCGTGAACCTGTCGGCGAAGTCGATCGCCGACCCGAGCCTGCCCGAGGCGATGGCCGAGATCCTCGCAGCCGCGGGCGCCGACGGATCCGGTCTCTGCATCGAGGTGACCGAGACCGCAGCGATCGTCAACGTCGACCGTGCCAGGCGCTTTGCCACACAGATCTCAGAGCTCGGCTGCGAGTTCGCGCTGGACGACTTCGGCGCCGGCTTCGCGACGTTCTACTACCTCAAGCACCTCCCATTCGACTACCTCAAGATCGACGGCGAGTTTGTGCGAGGGCATCGTCGGCAGCCTGACCGATCAGCTCGTGGTCAAATCGCTCGCCGAGATCGCGCACGGCCTCGGCAAGCGCACGATCGCCGAGTTCGTCTCCAGCCGCAGCGCGCTGGATCTGCTGCGCGAGTACGGCATCGATTACGCCCAGGGATACTTCATCTCGGAGTCCAAGCCGCTGGACGAGGTCGACCTCGCCCAGCCTGCCGGCGTCGCCCCGCCCGCAGCGTAAGGCCCTGTACGGCCGGCAAGACCGCCGAGATGGTGATCGGCGCGACCGAGCTGCGGCGGCTCGGGATGGTCAAAAAGCCCAGTCCTCCTGCGTCGTCACGCGCGCGCGGTCAGGCGCGAGCATCAGGATGCGTTGCTCACCACGCTCGTCGCGCAGTGCAGAAACGGGACGCCGGTCCGCTCGGCTTCGATCAGCGCCTGAAGCTCGCGCGGACTCGGCGTCCGGGTTTCGTGTGTCTCGGCCATGTGCGAGCGACCTTATCGCTCCGGAGGAGCCGCAACTGGCCGCCGGCCGGCAGCGCTACTGATGGGCGGTGAACGTGACGCGGCCCGAGTCACACGTGTCCGACTGACCTGCGGACGTCTGGAACGCCAACTTCAGATCCCACGTGCCCGTAACCGTCCAGCGCCGGCGATCGAGCCTGCCGGTGAACAGGTCCGAGCCGCCCGTGATCTCGGTGCCCGAGCCGCCCGATACGGGGATCGTCGCGAAGTCACGGAAGTTGCCGCTCGCTGGCACCGGGACGCGCAGCCACCGGTCGGGCAGGCCGAACTCAGCCTTCGACGAGCACTTCATTTCGAGCCCGATGCCCGCTACCGAGATCGAGTGCGCGCCCCGGGCGATCTGGACCACGACCGGATAGCCCTGCGAGGTGAAGCCACCCAGGACCTTGATGCTCGACGGCGCCGGAGGCGCGGCCGCGGACACTGCCGGCATCGCGGCGAGCAGCATCACCGCAGCAGGCGCCACGGCTCGCCACCTGTGAACTTCGAAACCTAGTGACACTGTGACTCCTCTCCGAGTCGGTATCGCCGCGTTGTCTTTCCGCGGCACGACGAGTGTGAGTCGCGAGCGTCTGCGCCGCTAGAGCCCCATGGGTGTGCAGTTCACACCTACCGCCGGTGGGGCTTGTCGGGCGGCTTCACATTCTTTCTTGGAGGCACGCAACCGGCCGCGCCGAGCCGCACCCGAACGAGGACGAAGGCGGGTCTCGTCCCGCGGGTTTCGCGGGTCTCGCAAATCGCCAGAAGCGAACGACAACCCGGCGCGGGCAGCCCGCGGCTCACCGCCAGATGAACGTGACGGTCGCGCGCCCCGCCAGCGCGTAGTCGAAGGTGCGCCCGTGCCAGGCGACCGCGAAGCGGATCGGCCCCGGTGAGCCGTTGTGTGCCACCAGCACCTTGGTCCCGTCGGGGTTGCGAAACGCCACGTCGTCGAGCCCCGGAGTGACGCCGTAGCCGCCGCTCGGCAGCACAAAGTCGCTGACGAAGCTCTCGGAGCCGATCCGGACCGCTCCGGGCGCGACGAACTTGCTGAGCTGGCCGAACTGGTAAAAGTTTGCGCCGAGGTTGGCGCTATGGGTCTGCTCGTTGACGGTGATAACTCCCGTGCAGCGCGGGCAGCCGACGTTGGGCTGCTGGACTGGGCCGCCCGCCGGGTCCAGTGCGAGATTCCACAGTGCGACGGCGCTTGCTCCGTTGCGGGTCGCGCTGATGCCGACCTCGGCCGGCGCGTAGGGAATGATCCCCGGCGAGCACTCAGACACGATCTGGTCGACCGCGGGGAATGCCTGCCCCAACGCCGCAAGGCCGCCGAGGCCGCCGTAGCAGTGCCAGGCGATCCCGCTCAACGCCTGGGCTGCCGAGCTCGACAGCAGCGTCTGTGCGTACGCGAGCTGTGGTCCGCGGTCGACTCCGTAGATCCTGGTGCGAAGCCCTGCCGCGCTCAGCGCGGGCGCGAGGTACTGCCCGATGAAGGTGGCCTCGTCGGACGCGGACAGTGAGAGCCCCGGGTACGGCGTCTGCGCCCCGGGCTCGTTCTGCGGCGTGATCGCCGCGATCGGGATGCCCTCGGCGGCGTAGGCCTCGATGAACTTGACGAAGTAGCCCGCCAGCGGCGCAAACGCGCCGGGCGCGAGCGTCCCACTGCCGCGCGCGTTGTCGAACGCGTCGTTTGACTTCATCCACGGCGGCGCGGTCCACGGGTTGGCGAGGATCTCGACGCGCGGGTCGATCGCGAGCATCTGGGCGAGCGCGGGGACGATGTAGGGGAGATCGTGGGCGATCGAGAAATGCGCGAGCTGTGGATCGCTCTGCCCGGGCGGCTGGTCGTCGTAGCTGTACGGCTGACCGCCGACGGTGAAGTCCGACGCGCCCATCGGCACCCGCACGAAATCAAGGTGGATGCCGTCGGCGCTGAACAGCGCGTTCATCACCAGACGCCGGATCTTCGGTGCAAGCTGGGTGTAGATCAGCCACGCCGAGCTGTCGGTCATCGCCGCGCCGAACCCGGTGATGCGCTGGTAGCGGACGCCGTCATCGACGTGGATGACGGGGATGCCCGTCGCCGGGGCGGCCCCGAAGCGGATCGGTGGCATCGGGGTCAGCGCGTACGCAAGCCCTGCGGTCGTGAGCACAACCCGGGCGCTCGTGCCGTGCCGGGGGCCGGCGCGAGCGGCTGCCGCCGGCGGTGCGGACAGCACGAGCGCCAGCGCGCAGGCGACGAGCGGTGCAGACATCCTTGAAGCGACCACGAGGCGGTCACACGATAGTCACGCGCCGGCTCCGGCCGCACCCGGCCCGACGCGATAATGTCTCTCGGTGATGACGCAGGGCGCGCTCAGGAAATTGGGCTTCCCGCGCAGGCGCCGGCTGACAGCGGCGATCGTGTGCGCGGGATTGCCGCTGCTGGCGGCAGGGTGTGGCAGCAGCGCCAGCAGCAGTTCGACCAACGCCGGCGATCCCGTCGCCTACGCCGCCGCCGCCTCGACCGCAGCGCCCGGTTACAAGATGACGATGAAGATGAAGATCAGCTCTCCGGCGCTCCCGCAACCGATCACCGCCTCGGGCACCGGCAGCTTCAACGTCCCGGAGCGCGCCGGCACGTTCAACCTCGCCATGGACTTCAGCAATCAGCCGCAGGTCGCACAGGCGCTGGGCTCGTCGACGTTCAACGTCCAGGAGATCATCAAGGCGCCGCTGGTCTACGTGAAGCTGCCGGCGTCGGTCGCTCAGAAGATCCCCGGGGGCAAGCCGTGGATGAAGATCGACGTCTCGAAGCTGGGGGCCGCCGCGGGGATCCCCGGTCTGTCGTCGGTTACCTCCAACCCAGCCTCGAGCGACCCGAGCCAGTTCCTGCAGTATCTGCGCGCGGTCTCCGGCGGCATCACCAAGGTCGGCAGCCAGGACATCGGCGGCGTGCCAACGACCCATTACCGTGCGACGATCAACCTCGACAAGGTTCCCGACGCGTTGCCGGCGGCACAGCGCAAGGGCGCCCAGCAGGCGATCGCGGCGCTCGAGAAGCAGACAAACCTGCACGAGCTTCCGGTCGAGGTGTGGATCGACGGTCACCACCTGGTGCGCCAGATGCAGCTGGCGTTTGCGGAGAACGCGGGCGGCCAGAACGTCAACACGCAGATCACGTTGGGGATCCCCGAGTACGGGCCGCAGCCGGCGCCGGTGCTACCGCCCGACAGCCAGGTCAACGACCTCGGCGCGCTGCTCGGCGCAGCCGGCGCAGCCGGCTCGACGACGACGTCCTGAGTCGCGTCCCCGCCCGGCGCGCGCCGGGAATCCACGAGCTAGTGCCAGTTGAGGTCGACGGTCTGCCACGCGCCCTGATAGTGGGCCTCGCGGATGTTTCCGGCCGTGGTGCGCCAGAACACGTACTGGCTGTAGTCGTCGGTGACCGCGACGCCGGGGGCCGACAGCGTCTGGCCCCAACCGAGGCGGTTGGTCATGTCAACGGGGCCGCGCCAGCCGGCGCCGGTCTCGAACGCTTGCTGGATGTGGCCCCGGCCGTCGCGCCAGAACACGTACTGGTGGTCGGTGCTCGGGTTTACCGCCACCGCCGGGGCGTCGCTCGCGGTGGGCCAGTGCTCGCGGTTGGTCATGTCGACAGGGCCGTTCCAGTGGGTCGTGTACCAGGCCTCCTGGACGTGCCCGTTGCCGCCCGCCCAGAACACGAATTGGCCCGAGGCGTCTGACACCGCGACACCCGGCCCTGAGGATGCTTTCCAGCGGAGGTTGATCGGGCCGTGCCAGCGGCCGTTGAACCACGCCTGGTGGATCCGGCCGTCGACCCCGCGCCAGAACACGTACTGATGGTCGTTGTGGGGGTCGACGGCCACGCTCGGCGCGGCGGTCGTCCTGCCCCAGTCAAGCGCGTCGGTCATGTCGCGGGGCCCGTGCCAGCGGCCGTCCAGATACCGCGCCTCGTAGATGTGGCCGCCGTTGCCCTGCCAGAACACGAACTGGTGGCTGTCCTCGCCGACCGCGGCGCTGGGCGCCGATGCGGCCCTGCCCCAGGCGGTCTGTTTGACGGGCCCGGTCCAGCTGACGCCGTCTGACCAGGCCTCCTGGACGAAGCCGTCGGGGCCCTGCCAGAACACGTAGCGGCTGCCGTTGGTCGGGTTGACGGCGACGCTCGCGTGACCGGTCGACGACGATCGGTTCCAAGCAAAGGTGACGGTCGCCCCGGCCGGGATCGTGTAGGTGAAATAGCTCCCGTGCCAGGAGACGCCGAACGTGATCGGGGCCGCAGAGGTGTTGTAGGCGACCAGCACGCGGCTGCCGTCGGGGTTCAGGAAGGCGACATCGTCCAGCCCCGCGGTCGCGCCGTTGGCGCCGCTGCTCGTGTGGTAATAGCTGACGAAGTGGTTGGAGTCGATCCTGGTCGCCCCGGGCTGCACGAACCGGCCCAGCTGACCGAGCTGGTAGTAGGACAGGTTGTATGTCACCTGGTGGGTCGACTCGTTGATCGTGACCAGGCCGGTGCAGTGCTTGCAGCCCGAGTTCGGCGGCTGCACCGGGCCGCCGGCGGGGTCGAGCGCCAGGTTCCACAGCGTCACCTCGCGCGCCCAGTTGCGCATCGAGCCGATCATCACCTCGGGGACCGGGTAGGGCGTGATCCCGGGCGAGCATTCGGTGACGATGTGATCGACGCTCTGATTGACCCAGTGCGTCGCGCCGATCACGTACGGGATCCCGTTGTAGCAATGCCATGCGATCCCGTTGATCGCGCTGCGGGCAGGGCTGGACAACAGCGCCCGCGGATAGCCGGGGTTGCGCCATGCGGTGTCGCCGCCGTAGATGCGCGTGGCCAGATGCGCGGCGCGCAACGCCGGCTGCAGGTACTGGCCGATGAACTGCGCCTCGGTCGCCTCGGGCAGTTCCATCCCGGGGAAGGAAGCCGGTGAGGCCGGCTCGTTCTCGGGCGCGATTCCCGCGATCGGCACTCCCGCAGCGGCATAGGCCTGGATGAACTTGACGAAATAGTCGGCCAGCGGCCCGTACGCGGCGGGCAGCAGGGTGCCGCGATGGCCGATGTTGTTGAGCGCCCGGTTGGCCTTCATCCAGGCGGGCGGGCTCCACGGAACCGCGAAGATCTCGGTCTGCGGGTTGATGCTCAGCATCTGCTGCAGGGCGGGGACCACGTAAGGCAGGTCGTGCGCGATCGAGAAATCCGCCAGCTCCGGATCGGTTTGCCCGCGCGGCTGGTCGTCGTAGCTGTAGGGGACTCCGTTCATCGTGAAGTCGGTGGCGCCGATCGGAACCAGCGCGAAGTTCAGATCGATGCCGCCCAGCCCGAACAGGTTCTGCATCAGCTGATAGCGGCTCCCGGGCGACAGCTGCTTGTAGATCAGCCACGCCGAGGTGTCGGTCATCGCGGCGCCGACGCCCCGCACGTGCTGATAGCGGATCGCATCGCGGACATTGATCACGGGCATGCCCTTGGGGCGCTTGTTCGTGAACCGGAGGTCGCCCAGTCGCTGCAGACGCTGGGAGAGGTCGCCGGTCGTCTGCACCACCTCGACGTCGTTTGCGCCACGCGCGGCGACCGCGCCGACCGGGGGGCCGAGCGACGCGTTGGACTCGGCAGCCTTGACAGCCCTGGCGACCGACGCGGACGCCGCGGACGCCGTGGCGCCGCCGGTGCCGCCGGGCGCCGGCCGGTGCGGCGGGCCGTGGTCGAGCCGGTCGCGGTCGAGGCGGCGACCGACGGCGTCCCGCTCAGCGCGATCGCTCCGAGCAGCGCGGCGATTGAGGCCGCGAGCGCGGCAGCACGTGCGGGCGGGCGATTGGAGTGGCGGGCCATTTCTCAGCTCTGGTGCAACTCGCGCCCCCGCTGCACGCATCCTGTGGCAGCAGCCACCGATGCGTGCCCCCGCGGGAACGAAGTCGAGGATTCTTGCGCATCAAGCGACCCGGCTCTGCCCACGCCAGTACAGAACTCTTGCGGTCAGCGCAAGTTGCGCGACAGTTTATCCGTGCCGCGGTTCTGTCCGCGCGGCCGCGGCGATGCCGCGTTCGCGCGGACGTTCTCGGCCCAGCTACACGGCTACAGCGCCTCCGCTGACCACGCGGGCGTGGCGGGCTGCGCGGAGCGGCCCGACGGCGGCACGAAGTCGCCCGGCCCCAGCACCGTGTCGGGGTCCGGCAGCGAGCCGGAGCGGGCGACCTCGCCGTAGAACAAGGCGCTTCGCTTCGGCATGCGCTGCTGAGTTGCGAAGTCGACGAAATACAGCCCGAACCGGCGTTGGTAGCCCCACGCCAGCTCGAAGTTGTCCATCAGTGACCAGACGAAGTAGCCGGCGAGGTTGACGCCGGCTTCGATTGCGCGCCAGGCCGCGTCGAAGTGGCCGTGGAGGTAGGCCACGCGCTCGAAGTCATTGAGCTCCCCCTCGGGGTTGACGTAGTCCTCGGTCGCGCAACCGTTCTCGGTGATGTACAGCGGAAGTCCGGGCGCCTCCGCGCCCAGCGTCACGAGCAGGTCGAACAGCGCCTCGGGCTCGACGATCCACTCCATGATCGTCCGAGTCAGCTCGGGCGGCACGTAGGTCACGACACCGGGGTGCCCCGGTGCCGGCGTCTCGTCGCGACGCAGATCGTCCCAGTCGCCGAGCCGGACGTAGTAGGGGCAGTAGTAGTTGATGCCGAGGAAGTCCATCGGCGTCGAGATCACGTCCATGTCGCCCGCCTCGATCAGAGACTCCGGGGGCAGCAGCTCTTCGCGGGCGGCGGACGGATAGCGCCCGTGCAGGACCGGGTCCAGGAAGATCCTGTTGCATTCGGCATCGAGCGCAGCGGCCGCGGCCGCGGCGTCGTCGCCCGAGCGCACCGGGTGCAGGTCGAGCGTGATCCCGATCGGGGCCGGCGCGGGCTGGGCGGCGCGGACCGCCGCGATCGCGAGCCCATGTCCCAACAGCAGGTGGTGGGTGGCCGCCGCGGCGAGTTCGTCGTCTGCGTGACCGGGAGCATGCGTGCCGATCCGGTAGCCCTGATGCGCGGCGACCTGTGGCTCGTTCAGCGTCAGCCACATGCCGACGTACTCGCCGAGGGCCTCGGCCACGAGCCCCGCGTACTCGGCGAAACGCAGCGCCGTGTCGCGGTTGGCCCAGCCGCCGTCGTCCTCGAGGGTTTGCGGCAGGTCCCAGTGATACAGCGTCGCCGCCGGCACGATCTCGCGTTCTCGCAATCCCTCCAGCAGCCTGCGGTAGTAGTCCACCCCGCGGCTGTTAGCGGGACCGCGGCCAGTGGGCTGCACCCTAGGCCACGCGATCGAGAAGCGGTAGGCGCCGACGCCGAGCTCCGACAGCAGGTCGAGGTCGTCGCCGAGACGGTGATACGAATTACAGGCGGTGTCGCCGGTGTCGCCGCCGCGCACCTTTCCGGGTGTGTGACTGAACGTGTCCCAGATCGAGCGACCGCGGCCGCCCTCGTTGACGGCACCCTCGATTTGATAAGCCGACGTCGACGCGCCCCATAGAAAGCCGGCCGGAAACCGGCGCAGGGCGGACGTCCCGGCGGCTGCGATCCTGTTCATCTGATTCTCCTTCGGGGTTAGGGATTCGCGGCCGTGACCCGCTCCGGCGGCCGGGCCCAAAGTGCGGGCCCGGCCGGGGAGGGGGCGCGTGTGCCGGGGGAGCTAGCTCTTCGGCTTGAGGTGCAGGACGACGACTTCGTTGGTGGGCGTGTTCGGGCTACCCGATTGATACGGGTTGCTCTCCGACGGCCAGCCGTCGAACTTGCTGGTGTTGTATTCGTCGAACACGACGCCGTACACGGTCGGGATGACCGGCAGGTTGGTCGCAACGTACTGCTCGATCGGACCGAGGTCGTTTTGCTGGGCGGCGACGGTGGTGTCCGTGGCGAGCTTGTTCAGCGAGGCGTCAACCTTGGGTTCGTTGAGCCGCTCGAAGTTGCCCGCTGCGTTGCTCGTCGCCAGGGCGCTGTTCAGCCATGCGTTGTAGAACTGATACGGGGAGACGCTGCTCTGCGCCCAGTGCTGGGTCAACTGGAAGTTGCCCTTCGCGATATCGGACGACCAGGCGGTGACCGATTGGCCGACGAACCGCGCGTCGATTCCGGCTTGGCGCAGCCACCGCGCGATCATCGCGTCACCCGCTGCGTAGTCGCTGAACGACGCTGGGTTGGTGACGTCGATTGACAGCTTCTGGCCGGACTTCGTGCGGAACATCCCGTCGCTGCCCATCACGTAGCCGGCATCCGTCAACACCTTCTTGGCGCCGGCGATGTCGGAGTGCGGGGACAGTGTCATGTTCGCGACCGACGGGTGCAGGTACTGCTGGAACAGCGGTAGCACCAGCCCGCTGGCGTTGCTGACGGGCGGCTCGAGGCCACCCTCCGCCTGCGTGCTCAGAGCGCTGCGGTCGATCGCGAGACTGATCGCCTTGCGGACCGCGAGCTGGTTGGTCGGGAACTTGGTCAGGTTCGGCTCGAGACTGTTGGTCTGGATCGGCGGGAACCACACCTTGTGGTTGGGGTTGGTGTTTACGTACGCCTCCTGGACACCCGAGATGAAGTTGCCCGCCCAGTCGAGCTGATTGGTTTGCAGCGCCGACAATGCGGAGCTTGCAGACGCGTATGCGGGGAACTGCACCTTGCCGATCGGGACGCTGCCGCCCCAGTATTGGGGATTCGCCTTCAGGACGAAGCCCTGCGGGCTGAACGACGCAAGCGTGTACGGGCCCGAGCCGATCGGGTTAGCGACGATGTGCTTGCCCGGATCTCCGACCGATGCCCACTGCGCCTTCGGGACGATGTACGTGAACCCGGCGATGTTCTCGAGGTTCGCGTACTGCGGCGACGGGAAATTGATCGTCACCTTGTCGCCGGCTGCGCTGGCGCTCTTGACCGGGATTCCGTAAATGTTGACGTCGGGGTACTGCTTCAGCATGTTGTAGCTGAAGGCGACGTCGTCGGGGGTCAACGGTGTCCCGTCTGACCACTTCACTCCGGGTCGAATCGTGAACGTGATCGACTTGCCGCCGTTTGACCAGCTGTACCCGGTCGCCAGCCAGTTGTAGACCGAGCCGGGCTTGATCACGTTGAACTGAAGCAGCGGCTCGTAGATCAGGGTGGTCGCGCCGAGCAGGGTCGCCGCCGAGGACTGCACGAATGGGTTGAAGTCCTGGGTGATGGAGTTCTGCTGGCTCGACTCCATCGTCAGCACCGCGTTGGGGTTCGTGGTTGCCGACGCGGTCTTGTTGGAACTGCTGCTGCTGGTACTGCTGCTACTACTGCTGCCGCCGCACGCGGCCAGGGCCGCGCTTGCGGCCAGGACCACGAACGCGACAGCCATTCGCCGATGTGGGATCCATTGCTTCATGAGCAGATGCACCTTCCTCTCTGCTAAAAGAGTCAGTCGAAGTAAAGGTCACGCGCCCCCGGGTGAGGCCGGGGGCGCGGGCTCCCCTCAGAGAGCCCGCGCAAATTCGCGCAGAACACGCTCCACAGGCTCAGCCCATAGGCCGCTCCTCCTCGTCGAACGGCCCTGCCTGCACGGTCAGAGATGGAGCGGAGCGCTCGAGCCGCCAGCACGCCGCGCCGCGGTCGTTCTCGACGCGCCGCATCGGCGGCGACTGCGCGACGCAGCGGTCCTCAGCGAGCGGGCAGCGGGCGGCAAACCGGCAGCCAGTGGCGGCCGGCAGGTCGTGCGCCCGCCGTCCGGCGCCGTCGTCGTCGGCGCGCGGCAGTTGGGCGCCGAACTTGTCGGGGTCCGGGGCGGAGGCCACGAGCAGCTGCGTGTACGGGTGGGCCGGCTGCTGGGTCACGGCTTCGGCCGGGCCGCGTTCGACGATCTCGCCGGCGTACATCACCAGGATCTCGTCGGCGAAGTACCGCGCCGAGGCGATGTCGTGGGTGATGTAGAGCACCGCCAGGTCGAGCTCACGGCGCAGCGTCTCGAGCAGGTCGAGGATCTCCAGCCTGATCGAGACGTCGAGCATCGAGACGGGCTCGTCGGCGAGCAGAACGCGCGGCTCGGCGGCGAGCGCCCGGGCGATCGCCACCCGCTGACGCTGACCGCCCGACAACTCGTGCGGGAACGCGTCGCGGAACTTCGAGGCGGGTGTCAGTCGCACCTTCTCCAGCAACTCGTCGACCGCAACATTGCCGCCCTCGGTCCCGGTCCGCTCGCGGTGCACGTGAAGCGCCCGCTGGAGGTGGTAGCGGACCGTGTGCAGCGGGTTCAGCGACGCGAACGGGTCCTGGAAGACCATCTGGACCTCGCTCTTGTAGCCGCGGAACGTCCGCCGCGCCGACGGCTGGATCGGCTCGCCGTCCAGCAGGATCTGGCCGTCGCTTGGCTTCTCCTGTCCGGACAGCAGCTTCGCGACCGTTGATTTCCCGGAGCCGCTCTCGCCGACCAGCGCGACAATCGAGCCTCGGCGAAGTTGCAGCGACACGTCCCTGACCGCCGACAGCACCGCGGCCCGGCGGCCGGCGCCGAGACGGTAGTCCTTGCCGAGCCGTGCGGCCTCGAGCACGAGCTGGCCGTCCGCGCGCTGGCGCGGGGCGTCCGGACTGGTGTCGGCACCGGTGTGCTCGCCGAGGATGCCGCTGGGTGCTTCAAACGGGCAGGCGGTCACGTGCCCGGGTCCCATCTGCTCAAGCTCGGTCAGGCGCATCTCGATCGAGGTGCATTCCTCGCGCGCGAACCGGCAGCGCGGCGCGAACGGGCAGCCGGTCAGCGAGCCGCGCAGGTCTGGCGGCGAGCCCGGGATCCCGAGCAGCTTCCGGCGAGCCCCGTGCAGCCGGGGGAACGAAGTCAGCAGCCCGCGCGTGTACGGGTGCGCCGGGCGCAGTCGGATCTCGTCGCGGCTGCCGACCTCGATGATCTGCCCTGCGTACATGATCACCACGCGGTCGGCGATCTCCAGCAGCAGCGACAGGTCGTGGGTGATGAACAGGACCGAGAACCCGAGCTGGTCCTTGAGCTGGAAGATCTCGGCGAGAATCTCGCGCTGGACGACGACGTCGAGGCCGGTCGTCGGCTCGTCCATGATCACGACCTCGGGGTCGACCGCCAGGGCCATCGCGATCATCACGCGCTGTCTCATTCCGCCCGACAGCTCATGCGGATAGCTGCGCAGCCGCGCGCGGGGAATCCCGACGAGCTCGATCAGCGTCCCGATACGCTCGAGCTTCTCGTCGCGTGACAGCTCCAGATGGGCGTCGAGCGCGTCCGACAGCTGGTCGCTCACGCGCAGCACCGGGTTGAGCGCGTTCATCGCGCTCTGAAACACGATCGAGATCTCGCGCCAGCGCAGCCGCTGCAGTTCACGTTGCGACGCCTTGAGCACGTCGACGCCGTCGGCGCCGACGCGCCGCCCGGAGTACGTGACGCTCCCGCTGGTGATCACCGCCGGCGGTCGCAGCAGGCGCACGGCACCGTACGCGAGCGTCGACTTGCCACAGCCACTCTCGCCGGCGAGCCCAACCACCTCTCCGGCTCCGAGCGCGAGGTCGACGTCTCGCACGGCGCGAACCTCCGCGCCGGCCGACAGATAGGAGATCGACAGGCCGCGGATGTCGAGCACCGGCGCCGACGGTGCGGGCGCGGCCGCGGAGGGGTTGCCGCCGACGCCCGCGACCGTCGTCACCGACCCCCGGCCTTCGTTGCGCGCGCCGCGCAAGCTGAACGCCGTCATTGCCCGCCCCCCGCCGCCTCGATCATCACCGGAGTCGGGTCAGACGGGCGCCACGTGCGCTTGCCCGTGACGCGCTTGGCGAGCATGCTGCGAAGCCGTGGGTTGCTGAGCTCGTCCAGGCCGAAGTTCAGCAGTACGAGGCTCATGCCCAACAGCGCCACGCAGACCCCCGGCGGCGCGTACCACCACCAGGCGTTGAGCTGGATCGCGTTGCCGTTCTGGGCCCAGTACAGCATCGTGCCCAGGCTCCAGTGCGAAAGGTCAGAGACGCCGACGAACGCCAACGCGACCGACGTCAGGACCGCGTACAGCACGGTCCCGACGAAGCTCGCGGCGATCAGCCCGAGCTCGTTCGGAAGCACCTCGAAGCAGATGATCCGCCACGTCCGCTCGCCGGTCTCACGGGCCGCGGCGACGTAGTCGCGGTTGCGCAGCGTCAGCGTCTGTGCGCGGATCACGCGCGCCCCCCACGGCCATCCCAGCGCGGCCAGCACGATCGCCGTCGGCAGCTCACCCGAGTGGGGCAGGTAGCCGAGGATCACGACCAGCAGCGGCAGGGCCGGCAGGACCAGGAACACGTTCGCCACCAACAGCAGCCCCTCGTCGGCGACGCCGCCGAGGAACCCGGCGGTGACGCCGAACAGCACCGACAGCGCGGTCGCGATCACTCCGGTCAGCAGCCCGAGCACGACGGTCGAGCGGATCCCGACCAACAGCTGCGAGAGGACGTCCTGGCCGCTGGACGTCGTGCCCAAAAGGTGCGATGCGGTTGGGCCGTGTGGCACGGCCTGCGACGGAATCGTCGCCGATGGGTCATACGGAGCGATCCACGGCCCGATGATCGCGATCAGGATGAACGCGCCGAGCATCACGGCGCCGACCTTCGCCTTGGGCGGCAGCCGCCGCCAGAACGCTCGCCGTCCCGCAAGTACGGCCGCCGGGAGCTCGCCGACGCCGTCGGCCGTGGCTTCGATCGAGGTGCCGAGCGCGGACATCAGTACGCCGCCCGGGTCCGGGTCCGCGGGTCAGCCAGGACGTAGATGACGTCGGCGATCAGGCATGCACACAGCACTGCCAGCGAGATCGTCAGGAAGATCCCCTGCAACAGCGGGAAGTCGTCGGAGGTGACGGCGTTGTAGAGCGTCAGACCGACCCCGGGGTAGGAGAACACGATCTCCATCACCAGCGCGCCCGCGACGACGAAGCCCAGCGACAGCGCGAAGCCGGCGATGTTGGGGAGGATCGCGTTGCGCGCGCCGTAGGTCATCAGCACGCGCCGCGGGGAAAGGCCCTTGGCCTGGGCGACCATCACGTAGTCCTCGCCGATCGTCGTGATCATCACGTTGCGCATCTGCAGCATCCACGCGGCCATCGAGGTGAGGATGATCGTCAGCGCCGGCAGGATCGAGTGGTCGATCGCGCTCGAGATGAACGACCAGTTCCAGCTCGGTGTCTGGCCGATGTCGTAGCCCTGCCCGATCGGGAACAGCTGCCAGTGCACTGCGAACAGCTGGATCACCAGCAGCGCCAGGAAGAAGTACGGCGTCGATTGCAGGAACGTGAACGCGGGCAGCGAGCGATCGAGCCAGCCGCCTCGCCGCCACGCGGCGAGTGCGCCGAACAGCGTCCCGATCACGAAGCTGATCACGGTCGCGGTGCCGACCAGGATCATCGTCCACGGCAGCGTCTGGCCGAGGATCGTCGTCACCTTCGCGGGGTACAAGCTGGTCGACAGCCCGAGGTTGCCGTGCAGCACGTTGCCGATGTAGGTGAAGTACTGGCTGAAGATGCTGCCGTGTTCGTGGGCGCCGAACTCGGCCTGCAGGGCATGCAGCGAGGACGCAGACAGCTGCGGGAACTTCGCGAGCATCGCGTTGACCGCGTTCCCGGGCATCACCCGGGGGATCGCGAAGTTCACGGTTATCGCCACCCAGACCGCGACGGCGTAAAACGCCAGGCGGCGAGCGATGAACGACATAGGTCCTCTCCTCACACGGCGGGGGCCATCGACTTGCTGCTTCGCCTGAAACGCTACCGGAAACGATTACGCAAAGTCAAGCGGAAATAACCCCAACGTTTGGGGTTCCGGCCGTTCACTTTTGGGAAATCGGCAGCAAATACAGGGAGTTATGGCATTGACAACTGTCGTATGGTGTGTGTAACGTTTCAGAAAGCGATTATGTCCGTACCCGCCACCAACGAAGAAAACGGCCGATCGGTCCGCCCGACGATCCGCAGCATCGCGGAGCTCGCGGGGGTTTCCACCGCGACTGTGTCGCGCGTGATCAACGGCCACGCCGAGGTGTCCGAGCACACGCGGGAGGCCGTGATGGCCGTCGTCCGCGAGCATGGATACAGCACCAACCGCAGCGCCCGCGGACTGTCAGCGGGACGTACCGGGCTGGTCGGCGTGACGCTGCCGCAGGTCCATCATTCGTACTTCTCGGAGATCCTCGCCGGCGCCGCAGAGTCGCTGTATGCGCACGACATGCGCACTGTGATCTGCCCGACCGAGCACCAGCACGACCGCGAGGTGTCGCTGCTGGAGCGGCTGATGCACGGGACGACCGACGGCGCCGTGCTGATCCTGCCCGAGGAGTCCAGCGAGGAGCTCGCCGCGCTGCACGAGCACGGCTACCAGTTCGTGATCGTCGACCCCCTCAAGAAGCTCGACGAGCGCGTCCCGACCGTTTCGGCCGCGCACAGCTCCGGCGCGGGCGAGGCGGTCGATCATCTGCTCGCGCTCGGTCACCGCCGGATCGCCGCGATCACCGGGCCCAAGGGCTGGGTCGCGACCGAGGAGCGGCTGCGCGGCTATCGCGGCTCGCTGGCCAACCGCGGGCTGATGCCCGACCCCGAGCTCGAGGTGCACGCCGACTTCTTGATCGAGGGAGGGCTTCGCGCGGCGCTGGCGCTGCTCGACCTCCCGCACCCGCCGACGGCGATCTTCGCGTTCAACGACCCGATGGCGATCGGGGCGATCCGGGCGGCCCGGATGCGCGGGATCCGTGTCCCCGACGAGCTTTCGATCGTCGGCTTTGACGACACGCTCGAGGCGTCGATCGTGTCGCCGGCGCTGACGACCGTCCGCCAGCCCCTCGCCGAGATGGGGCGGATGGCGGTCAACCTCCTGATCCGCCTGCTCCAGAACGAGCGGATCGAGGCACTGCACGTCGAGCTCGCGACCAAGCTCACGGTCAGGGAATCGACCGCGCCGCCGCCAGCGCTCTAGCGACCGATCGACAGCCCCGACCGATCCCGATCGGGGTATAAACGCAGTGTGCACGTCGCCGATTCAGCAACCTGGCGCAGATCGCTCGGTCGCAGCGGGATTCAGAGCACCGCGATCTCGCTCGGGCTCGCCGCGCTGGGGCGTCCCGGCTACCTCAACCTCGGCCACGGCCAGGACTTCGAGGATCACTCGGTCCAGGCGCTCACGGGCAGGACGCACGAGGTGCTCGATGCGGCCTACGCCGCCGGCATCCGGCATTTCGACGCGGCGCGCTCGTACGGGCGAGCCGAGGAGTTCCTCGGATCGTGGCTGCGCTCGCGCTCGATCGAGCCCGGCTCAGTCACGGTCAGCTCCAAGTGGGGGTACACGTACACCGCCGGCTGGCGGGTCGACGCCGATCCGCCGGAGATGAAGGACCTCACCGCCGACACGTTCCGCCGGCAGGTCGCAGAGACGCGCGAGCAGCTCGGGCCGTTCTTGTCGCTCTACCAGATCCACTCCGCGACGCTGTCGAGCGGCGTGCTCGGCGACGCCGCAGTCCTCGGCGAGCTCGAAGCGCTCCGCGCGACCGGTGTCGCGATCGGGGCGAGCACGAGCGGGACCGAGCAGCGCGCAACGATCGAGCGCCTGATCGAAACCGGCGGCTTCGACAGCGTGCAGGCAACGTGGAACCTGCTCGAGCGGTCGGCCGGCGATGCGCTCGAGGCGGCGCACGAGGCGGGGCTCGGGGTGATGGTCAAGGAGGCGCTAGCCAACGGCCGCCTCAGCGCGCGCGGCGAGATCGAGCCGCTGATCGCCGCCGCCGCGCGGCGTGGCGTAAGCCCGGACGCGCTTGCGATCGCCGGCGTGCTCGCTCGGCCGTGGGTCGACACCGCCCTCAGCGGCGCGAGCACGGTCGCGCAGCTTCGCAGCAACCTGCGAGCGCTCGAGGTCGTCTGGGACGACGAGCTCGAGTCCGAGCTCGGCGCCCTGACCGAACAGCCCGACTTATACTGGCAGACCCGCTCCGACCTCCCCTGGACGTAGCCGAGGGCAGGCCTCGATGGACCGGATCCAACTCTTCTATGCCCCGTCTGTAACGTTTGTTACAGGGCGGGGTTTGATCCAGCGTGCTCCCCGTTCGGCGTGACAACTCGCTGCCTGCTCGCGTCGGGCGGAGCTCGCGCCGGATGCGGTCCAGAGCGCTGAGCCTCGTCCCGTTCCGCCGCAAGGCCTCGGCACCGGAGCGGCTGAAGCGCAAAGCCTTGGAGCTGCTCCCAGCGGCGCCCGAGCTCGACCTCCCGTGGGCCCGATCGAAGCCGGCGGTCGCCACGCGCGAAGCCGTGCTGCGGTTCTTGCTGCGACCGGTCCTCAATTACTACACGCGGAGACGCACGAGCGGCCGCGACAAGCTCGCGCGGCTGAAGGCTCCCGTGATCCTCGTCGCCAACCACGTGAGCCACCTCGATACGCCGGTGATCCTGGCCGCGCTGCCGCGCCGGTTCCGCAAACGCACGGTCGTCGCCGCCGCCGCCGATTACTTCTACAAGAACCGGCTCGTCGCGGTCGTCGTCTCGCTCGTGTTCAACACGGTGCCGATGGACCGTAAGGGCGGCGGGCTGGCGCAGGAGTCCGCCGGCCATGTCGACCGTCTGCTCGACCGCGGCTGGAACCTGCTCCTCTTTCCCGAGGGCACACGCTCGCGCCAGGGGGCGAGCAAGCGCCTGCGTCGCGGCGCGGCCGTGCTCGCTGCGCGCCACCGGCTGCAGATCATCCCGATCCGCGTCACCGGAACCCGCGCGGTGATGCCCCCAGGCCGGTGGTGGCCCTCACGGCTGCGCGACCGCATGGGCTCCAAGCGCCACGCGGTCAGCATCTCCTTCGGCGATCCGATCACGCCCACCGAGGACGTGCGCGCCATGATCGAGACCGTCCAGCTTTTCTTCGACGAGGTCGAAGAGCCGGTCGCCCAATAGGGCCCGGCCGGACGCCGGTCCCTTAACGCACGCGCTCCGGCGGCTCGCGGGTCGGCAGCGCCGCCAGATCGTAATCGTCGTCGTCGTCGAGCCAGTCGACGGTTCGCGCGACCGCCTTCTTCCACTTCCGGTAGCCGCGGTCGCGCAGCAGCGGATCCATGACCGGCCGCCACTCGGCGGCCTTGTGCCAGTTTTGCTTGAGGCTGTCGATGTCGGGCCAGAACCCGACCGCGAGGCCGGCCGCGTACGCGGCGCCGAGCGATACGGTCTCGGCGACGTTCGGCCGCACGACGGGGACGTCGAGCACGTCGGCGAGGGTCTGCATCAGGAGGTTGTTCGCGGTCATGCCACCGTCGACGCGCAGCTCGACTAGCCGGTGCCCGGAGTCCTGGTACATCGCATCGAGGACCTCGCGGGTCTGCCACGCGGTCGCCTCGAGGACGGCACGTGCGAGATGGCCCTTGTTGATGTACCCCGTGAGCCCGGCGATCACCCCGCGCGCATCGCTGCGCCAATGGGGGGCGAACAGTCCCGAGAACGCGGGCACGAAATAGCAGCCTCCGTTGTTCTCGACGGTCAGGGCGAGCGTCTCGATCTCGGCGGCGCTGCCGATCACACCGAGGTTGTCGCGGATCCACTGCACGAGCGCGCCCGTGACCGCGATCGACCCCTCGAGCGCGTATGTGGGCGGACTCGAACCGAGCTGATAGCCGAGCGTCGTGAGCAGTCCGCTCTGCGATGAGATCGGGCGCTCGCCGGTGTTCAGCAGCAGGAAGCTGCCGGTGCCGTACGTGCACTTCGCCTCACCGGGCGCGAAGCAGGTCTGGCCGACGAGGGCCGCGTGCTGGTCGCCGAGGACCGAGGCCACGGGGACGCCCTCGAGCGCGATTCCCGCCTCGCCGTAGATCTCCGCGGAGGGCCCGATCTCCGGCAGCATCGCGCGGGGAACGCCGAGCATCGAGAGCAGCTCGTCGTCCCAGTCGAGCGTCTCGATGTTCATCATCAGCGTGCGGCTGGCGTTCGTCACGTCGGTGACGTGGCGGCCGCACAGGTTCCAGAGCAGCCACGAGTCAATCGTGCCGAACAGGACGTCGCCGGCTTCGGCGCGCTCGCGCAATCCCGGGATGTGGTCGAGCAGCCACCTGACCTTCGGACCCGAGAAGTAGGTCGACACGGGAAGCCCGGTCCGGTCGCGGAACGGCTCGTGGCCGAACTCGTCGATGAGCGAGCGGCACAGGCGGTCGGTGCGGGTGTCCTCCCAGTTGATCGCGTTGTGGACCGGGGTTCCCGTTTGGCGGTCCCACAGGACGGTCGTCTCGCGCTGGTTGGCGATCCCGAGTGCGCTCAGATCGGCAGGCGAGAGGTCAGCCTTCTGGAGCGCCTCCTCGACGACGGCCACGACGTTGCGCCAGATCTCCTGAGGGTCGTGCTCGACCCATCCGGGCATCGGATAGTGGTGGCGGTGCTCCTTCTGCGCGACCGACACGATCCGTGCGCGGCCGTCGAACACGAGGCACCGCGATGACGCGGTGCCCTGGTCAATCGAGACGACGTAGCGTCCGCTCATTGGGCCTCTCTCCAGATTCCTAGCGGGGGAACCGGCCCTCCCATGCTACTTCTACCACGTTGGCGAAACGATCCCGCGAGAAATCGTGCGGGCGCACGGAACGAACACGGTCGACGGCAGATCAGGCCGGGCCGTTGCGGGCCCAGACGCTGGCGGCGCGCGTGAGCGTCTTCTTTGGGCGGAGCGCCGGTGCAAGTACCTCCCCGTGCTCCAGAGCGATCGCCTTCAGCGACCGGTGTGGGATGGCAGGCACCCCGATGCGGTCGGCCGCATCGATCACGGCGCGTCGTTTGCGCCCTTGCGAGAGCGGGAGCTCGAGGGCGATGATCCTCGCGTGCCTGCCACGCATGCCGTAGATGTGGGCCTCGATCTGGCCCCACACGACGACCGCCCCGCCGATCAGGTCCGGCGTCGCCGCGGACGCCGTTCTCGGGCAGGGGTCGTAGTAGGCGTATACACCGCAACTGCAGTCCTTGGCCGGGACCTCCGCCGGGCTGTGTCCCCGGTCGCAGCAGGCGGTGATGCGAGCGTCCGGCCAGGGCGTGTCGCCGTACATCGACCTTGGCACGCCGTCCAACAGGCGCCACTGGCGAAAGCCCACGAGCGGGACGATCAGGTCCGGCGCGACGTCGCCGACGTGATCGAGGGCGCTCATCGCGCCGGCGCGGGCTCCCGCTCCGGCGCCGGCTCGGCGCGCTCGGGGGCGGGCCCAGGAGCGATCGTCGGCGGCGCCGGTTGGGTCGTCGGAACCTGGATCGGTTCGACGATGATCGTCCGAGACGGGCCGTCGAGCGAACCGACGGGATTCCTGGGTTCGGTGTGTCTGTGCACGGTGACCGACAAAGCGTAGCCCAGACATGAACCGCTATTGCTGGGCGGCGCGGATCCCGTACATTCCGCAATTCAACGTGTCACCGCTATTCCGCAAGAGCCCGGAGAAGGTCGCACGGAAAGAGGCAGCCAAGACGGAGATCGCGCGCCTCCGGGCGCTGAACGTCGCCGATCTCGCCGCAGCGCTGATGACCGGGTTGGGACCCGACGGGCCCACGCACGGGACCAGCGTGAGGGTCCAGCAGCTGTGCAGCTACCTGCTCGCGGACTATCCCGGTGCCGGGCAGATGAACACGCTGGATCTGTCCGCGCCGGTGCGCAGAGCGCTCGACCTGCTCCACCTAGCCGGGCTCGTCACCACGATCTCGGTTACGCGAGATCCTCTGTGGCGAATCACGCCCCTCGGCGAGATGGCACTCGCCGAGGGGACGGTGCGCAAGCGTCTGTCGGACGCGCGGTGACGCGGACGGCTACTCGGAGTCCTGGCCCTCGCTGAAGCGCCCCTGGACGTGCTTCTCGGGATCCTCCTCGCCGAGCTCCTCCTGGCCCTCGCTGAACCGACCCTCGTGGTGCTTCTCGGGATCCTCCTCGCCGAGCTCCTCCTGGCCCTCGCTGAACCGACCGATCTGCTCCTCTTCGGGATGCTCCTCCGGATGGGCTTCGCCCTCCGCGAAGCCGCCCTCGGGCTGCTCAGGGTCGGCCGTGTGCTTGGGGTCTTCGGGCATCTGCTCCTCCTTCACGTGTCGTATCACCGAAGTCGCTCACGGCTGCTCGCGACATCGTAGGGGTGTATGTGGCGGCTGTCACTGGCCGCAATGAATTGCTTCCTCATCCCTGTCCGATTCTCTACCACGGGATCGCCCCGAGCTCGCGCGAGACGGCGCGGGCGCCTTCTCGGACGTATGCCAGCAGATCTCCACGCGGCTGCCGCGCCGCGAGCAGCCGTTCGGGCGGCCCGAAGATTCCCATCGCGCCCACGGTCAAGCCGCGACGGTCGGCGATCGGAGCCGCGTAGGAGACCTGACCCGGCACGAGTTCCCCGATCTCCGCCGCCCAGCCCTGGGCCCGGACCCGAGCGAGCTCTCGCTCGAGCCGGTCCGGATCTGTGATCGTCGCGTCCGTGAACGCCTCGAGTCCGGCAGCTGCGAGCGCCGACGCGACGTAGGGGTGGTGCGCGAGCAGCACCTTGCCGAGGGCCGTGGCGTGTGCGGGCAGCAGCGAGCCGACGTCGAGCGTCTGAAGGCTGTTGTCGGGCCGGAACACGTGATGCACGACGAGGACGCGCTGTTCGTGCAGCGTTGCGATTCGCACAGCCTCGCCCGTGCGCGTCGCCAGCGAATCGGACCAGTTCAGCGCGCGGGTGCGCAACTCGTTGCCGTCGAGATAGCTGGAACCCATGTGCAGCAGGGTCGCGCCGAGCTTGTACTTCCCGCTGTCCGCGTCCTGCTCGACGAACCCGACGCTCTGGAGTGTGCGCAACAGCCCGTGGACGGTCCCCTTCGGGAGTCCCATCTCGCCGGCGATGTCGACGACGCCGAGCACCCGGTTGCGGCCCGACAGCAGCCGGAGGATCGTCGCGGCGCGCTCGATCGACTGAATCTTGCCGGGCATCGCGTTCGGTCAAGCCGAGAGCGCGGGCCGGCGAAGGCGGCGAATGGGCGGGATGGCGGCGGGTGTGCGCACGTTGATCGGCATTTTCAAACGACTGGAAAGTATCTGAACTTAGTTTGACACTGTCGAACCAGGTGCATAGGATCTGCCGGTCCACAAGTAGATTTCAGGAGGGAGACCGGCGTTGGATGCACTAGCCGCAGTGGTGGTACACATAGTTCCCCCCCATTTGGGCATCGTTCCGGGGGAGATCATCGGGACAGCGATCCTGATCCTGCTCGGCGACGGTGTCGTCGCAGCAGTGCTGCTGGCCAAGTCGAAGGCCGAGAACTCTGGATGGATCGTCATCACCTTCGGGTGGGGGATGGCGGTGATGGTCGCCGTCTACTCCGTCGGGTTCTTCACCGGCGCGCACCTCAACCCGGCGGTCACGCTGGGTATCTGGATACACGGCGGGATCGACGGCGCGCAGGCGTGGAAATACTTCGTCGGGGAGATGATCGGCGCCATGATCGGCGCATTCCTCGTCTACCTCAGCTACTTCCTGCACTGGAAGGACACGGAGGATCCAGGGTTGAAGCTGGCGGTGTTCTCGACCGGTCCGGCGATTCGCAACTACGCGTGGAACCTGGTCACCGAGATCGTCGGCACGTTCGTGCTGGTCTTCGGAGTTCTGGCGATCACCGGTCCGTGGAACGCAATCACGTCGGGCTTGACGCCGCTGATCATCGGCCTGCTGGTGTTCGCCATCGGCCTGTCGCTTGGCGGTCCGACGGGTTACGCGATCAACCCGGCGCGTGACCTGGGACCGCGGATCATGCACGCGATCCTGCCGATTCCAGGCAAGGGCGGGTCGGATTGGGAGTACGCGTGGGTGCCAGTCCTCGGGCCACTCATCGGCGGCGCGATCGCCGCGATCTTCTTCGACGCCGTCTTCGGCAGCGCGCCTCTGTAGGCGACAGCGATGAAGAAACTCATCAACGCACCCGACGCGGTCCTTCAGGACGCGCTGCATGGCGTCGAGGCCGCGCACGGCGACCGCGTGCGGGTCATCTACGACCCGGCGGTGGTGGTTCGCATAGACGCGCCGGTCCAGGGGAAGGTCGGCCTCGTCTCCGGCGGCGGCTCAGGCCACGAGCCGATGCACGGTGGATTCGTCGGCCCGGGCATGTTGGACGCAGCATGCCCGGGCGAGGTCTTCACCTCGCCGACGCCCGATCAGATGCAGGCCGCCACGAAGGCGGTCGATGGCGGGGCCGGCGTTCTTCACATCGTCAAGAACTACACCGGCGACGTGATGAACTTCGACATGGCAGCCGAGCTCACCCGCGCTGACGGCGTCGAGGTCGAGGCGGTGGTGACGAACGACGACGTTGCGGTCCAGGACTCGCTGTACACCGCGGGCCGCCGCGGCGTCGGGATCACGGTCGTGCTCGAGAAGATCTGCGGCGGCGCGGCGGAGGATCGCCGCTCGCTGAAGGACGTCGCCGATCTGGCTCGTCGCGTGAACGCGAACGGACGCTCGATGGGCATGGCGCTGACGCCGTGCATTACGCCGTCGTCCGGCTCCCCGAGCTTCGAGCTCGCCGAGGACGAGGTCGAGATCGGGATCGGGATCCACGGCGAGCCCGGCCGCTTCCGCGAGAAGATCGGGCCTGCCTCGCAGATCGCCGAGCGGCTCATGACGCCGATTGTCGAGGATCTGCCGTTCAACTCCGGCGACAGCGTGCTCGCGTTTGTCAACGGGATGGGCGGCACGCCACTGATCGAGCTGTACGTGATGTACAACGAGGTCAACAAGCTACTCGGCGGCCTCGGCATCAAGATCGAGCGGAACCTGATCGGCAACTACATCACGTCGCTCGAGATGCAGGGCTGCTCGATCACGCTGCTCAAGCTCGACGACGAGATGACCCGCTACTGGGACGCACCAGTGAACACGCCCGGACTGCGGTGGGGCGTCTGAGCTTGCCGGTCAACCGAGAAACCGTCAGCGACTGGATGGCCCGCTTCGCCGCATCGATGTCCGAGCATCGCGAGGAACTCGTGCGGCTCGACACCGCGATCGGCGACGGCGACCACGGCACGAACATGGACCGCGGTATGCGCAAGGCGATGGAGAAGCTCGGCGCTGCCGAGCAGGCGGACGCCGGCGCGGTTCTGAAGACCGTGGCGATGGCGCTCATCTCGAGCGTCGGCGGCGCGGCGGGCCCGCTGTACGGCACCCTGCTCCTGCAAATGGGGACCGCGATGGCGGGCCAGGACGACGTCGGCCTCGAGGCCTACACCGCCGCGTGGCGGAAGGGCGTAGAGGGCGTCCAGGCCCGCGGCAAGGCCGAGCCGGGTGACAAGACGATGGTCGATGCGCTGCTTCCCGCGCTGGCCGCGCTGGAGCAGGCGTCGGACCTCGATTCAGGGTTGCGCGAGGCAGCGAGCGCGGCCGAGCAAGGGATGCAGGACACGATCCCGCTGCTCGCCCTCAAGGGGCGGGCGAGCTACCTGGGAGAGCGCAGTCAGGATCACCAGGATCCAGGCGCGACTTCCACCTACTACCTCTGCCAAACAGCCGTCGAGGCACTGGCAAGTTGAACGGAGAGAACCCGCATGGCTGATTACGTCGCAGCACTGGATCAGGGAACCACGAGTACACGCTGCATGGTGTTCGACCACGGCGGCAACGTCGTAGCCGTCGAGCAGCTCGAACACGAGCAGATCTACCCGCAGCCGGGCCACGTCGAGCACGATCCGGGCGAGATCTGGGAGCGGTCTCAGCAGGTGATGGACAAGGCTGCCCAGGACGCCGGCGGCACGATCAAGGCGGTGGGCATCACCAACCAGCGGGAGACAACCGTCGTCTGGGAGCGCAGCACCGGCAAACCTGTCTTCAACGCAATCGTCTGGCAGGACACGCGGACCGACAAGATCTGCGACGAGCTGATGAAGGACGGCGGCCAGGATCGATTCCGGTTGAAGAATGGTCTGCCGATCGCGACCTATTTCTCCGGGCCGAAGGTCCGCTGGATTCTCGACAACGTCGACGGCGCGCAGGCGAAGGCGGACGCGGGTGAGCTCGCGTTTGGCAACATCGACACTTGGTGCATCTGGAACCTCACCGGCGGCACCAGCGGCGGCCTGCACATCACCGACGTCTCGAACGCGAGCCGGACGATGCTCATGAACCTCGGGACGCTCGAGTGGGATGACGAGCTGCTCAACACGATCGGAGTCCCGCGCTCGATGCTGCCCGAGATCCGACCGTCCAGCGCCGCGTACGGCGAGATCAAGGCGGGAGCGTTCGCGGGCGTACAAGTGGCCGGCGACCTCGGGGACCAGCAGGCGGCGACATTCGGGCAGACGTGCTTCTCCGTCGGCGAGGCGAAGAACACGTACGGCACCGGCAACTTCCTGCTGCTCAACACCGGCAACGAGGCCGTGCAGTCCAAGAACGGCTTGATCACGACGGTCGGCTACAAGATCGGTGACCAGCCTGCGGTGTACTGCCTGGAGGGGTCGATCGCGATCACCGGGGCGCTCGTCCAGTGGTTGCGCGACAACCTCAAGATGATCCGCTCGGCTCCGGAGGTCGAGGATCTCGCCAAGACGGTCGAGGACAACGGCGGCTGCTACATCGTGCCGGCGTTCTCCGGTCTGTTCGCGCCGTACTGGAAGTCGGACGCGCGCGGTGTGTTCGCCGGGCTGACCCGCTACGTCAACGCCGGGCACATCGCGCGGGCGACGCTGGAGGCCACGGCGTTCCAGAGCCGCGAGGTCGCCGACGCGATGAACGCCGACTCGGGCGTCGACCTCGAGTCGCTCAAGGTCGACGGCGGAATGGTCGGCAACGACACGCTGATGCAGTTCCAGGCAGACATCCTCGGCGTGCCGGTGATCAGGCCGAAGGTCGCCGAGACCACCGCGCTCGGCGCGGCGTACGCAGCGGGTCTCGCCACCGGCTTCTGGAGCACAGAAGAGGAGCTGCGCGAGAACTGGGTCGAGGACAAGCGCTGGAACCCGCAGATGGACGCATCCACGAGGGATAAGGCGTACCACTTCTGGAAGAAGGCAGTGACGCGGACGTTCGATTGGGAGGAGTAACACACTCGCCACTGTCCGCGGGGCGCCGGTCGGCGCAAGCCGGCGCCCCCGGCGTGGTTCTGCAACCAGGAGTAGGCTGACGTGGTGGACAAGCTCAGCACCGACCTGTTGGTGATCGGAGGCGGAGCCACCGGAGCCGGAGTGGCGTGGGACGCGGCGCTTCGCGGCGTCGACGTCGTGCTCGTCGAGCGAGCCGATCTGGCGACCGGGACAAGCGGGCGCTTCCACGGTCTGCTGCATTCCGGGGGGCGCTACGCGGTCAAGGACCCCAATGCGGCGGAGGAATGCGCGCGGGAGAACGGGGTCGTCCGCAAGGTGGCGGCCGACAGCGTCGAGGACACGGGCGGGTTCTTCGTCACGACCCCGTTCGACGATCCCGCCTACGCCGACCGCTTCCTGCAAGGGTGCGGGAAGAACGGCGTGCCGTGCGAGGAGATCGAACCGGCGCAGGCGCTCCGTGAGGAGCCGCGCCTGAACCCCGGAATCTCGCGCGCGTTCCGGGTCCCCGACGGGAGCATCGACGTCTGGAAGCTCGTGTGGGGTCTCGCGCGCGGCGCGCAGAGCCGCGGCGCGCGAGTCCTCCCGTATCACGAAGCGGTCGCGATCCATCGGGAAGGCGACCGGGTGAACGGGGCGCGGGTGCGCAACAACCGCACCGGTGACGAAATCGACATCGAAGCGGCGATCACGGTCAGCGCGTCCGGCGCGTGGGCCGGGAGGATCGCGACGATGGCCGGGATCGAGGGCGTCCACGTGATGCCGGGCCGGGGGATCATGATCGCGATGAACCACCGGCTCGTGAACACCGTCATCAACCGCTGCCAGATGCCGACCGACGGCGACATCATCGTGCCGATCCGGACGGTCAGCGTGATCGGGACCACCGACCAGGGAACGGATGACCCCGACGACCACACCGTCCTCCAGAACGAGGTCGACGCGATGCTCGACGACGGCGAGCGCCTCGTGCCGGGCTTCAAGCAGGCGCGCGCGGTGCGCGTCTGGACCGGAGTGCGGCCGCTGTTCGAGGATCGCAAGCGCAACGGGGGCTCGACGGACACCCGGGACGTGACCCGCGCGCACGCGATGCTCGACCACGGTGAGCGCGACGGCGTGTCCGGCTTTCTGACGATCACCGGCGGCAAGCTCACGACCTACCGGCTGATGGCGAAGGACACGGTCGATGCCGCCTGCCGCCAGCTTGGTCAGGACCGTCCGTGCACGACGGCGACCGAACGGCTGCCGGGTTCCGAGTACGGCGAGGAGATCCACATCCGCGACCGTCTGGCCCGCAGTGAGAAACACCTGCTCGAGGACCAGCTCATCTGCGAATGCGAGCTGATATCCCGAGGGCGGCTCGAGGAGGTGATCCGTGATCGCGCGACGACGGACCTCGATGACGTCCGTCGCCAGCTCAGGCTCGGCATGGGGCCATGCCAGGGCGGCTTCTGCATCTACCGCACGGCGGGCATCCTCCACAGCCACGACGGGATCGAGACCGAGCAGGCCAACCGAGCGCTGCTCGACTACGTCGCGGAACGGTGGAAGGGCTCGTGGCCGATCCTGTACGGAGATCAGCTCCGGCAGGCACGGCTCGATGACTGGATCTTCCAGGGCGTGCTCGACGTGGGGCACATACCATGAGACCGTCGCTGAACTTCGACGTCGTCGTGCTCGGCTGCGGGGTCGCGGGCCTGACCGCGGCGACCCGCCTCGCCGAGGGCGGCGCCAGAGTGTGCGTGCTCGCGAAGGGTGTCGGCTCGACCCACCTCGCGCCGGGCACAGTGGACGTGCTCGGGCACGATCCTTCGGGACGCGTCGAGTCGCCGGCATCTGCGCTCCCCGGCTTCGTCGCCGCCCATCCCGACCACCCGTACGCGCTGATCGGTGTCGACGCGATCGAGCCGGCGCTCGAGTGGTTCGCCGCTCTGATGCAACGGGGTCCCCAGTCCGGCTACAGCTACACCGGAAGCCTCGAGCGCAACCACCTGCTGCCGACGGCGGTCGGGGCGATCCGGCCCTCGGCGCTCGTCCCCGAGACGATGGCCGCCGGAGATGCTGGATCGCAGGCGCCCGGTGTGCGTCGTGGGGATTCGCGCGCTGCGTGACTTCCACGCCTCGCTGTGTGCCGGCAATCTCCGCCGGGCGGGGATCCCCAGCCGGGCGGTCGAGATCGACCTCGACGTCGGACGGGTCGAGGACAACTCGGTCGGATTGGCGCGCCGCCTCGACGATCCAGCGTTTCGCGCGGCCTTCGCCTCTCGCCTGCTCCCGCTCGTGCGCAGCGGCGAGCGGGTGGCACTGCCCGCGATCCTCGGCCTGCGGGACCCCCACGGGGTCTGGTCCGAGCTGCAGGACCGCCTTGGGCGCCCGGTGTTCGAGATCCCGACGCTGCCGCCGTCGGCCGCCGGGATGCGCGTCTATGACGCACTGCGGGCCGCGTTGCGCGCCGCCGGCGGACGGCTGATCGTCGGGGCCGAGGTCGTGGGCGTCGACCGAGACGGCGAGCGCGTCACCACCCTGCGCGCGCACACGAGCGGGCGCGAGACGACGTTCGGCGCGCGCTGGGTCGTGCTGGCGACTGGCGGGTTCGCGTCGGGGGCGATCGAGCTCGGATCCGACTGGCAGACGCGGGAGCACGCGCTCGGCCTCGCGCTGCGCGGCGTGCCGGCCCCGGGGCAGCCACGTTTCCTGGCCGACTACTTCGGCGAGCAGCCGATGTCTCGCGTGGGCATCGCCGTCGACGTCGTCGCTGCGCGCGCAGGACACCGAGAACGTGTTCGTCGCCGGCGCGGCGCTGCCCGGTGCGATTCCGTGGCACGAGGGCTCCGGCGACGGCATCGCCGTGGCCACCGGAAGCTTCGCGGCGCGGGCCGTGCTCGAAGCGAAGGGAGCTGCGGCAAGCGGCATGATCGAAGACCTGTTTCACGAGGAGCTGCGCAGCTCGCTCGACCACTGCGTGAAGTGCACGATCTGCGAGACCGTGTGCCCGGTCGCGAGCGTGACGCCGCTGTTCCCCGGGCCGAAGTACGAGGGTCCCCAGGCCGAGCGCTACCGGGCGACGGGCCAGCCGGTGGAGGAGTCGTCGGTCGACTACTGCTCGGGTTGCGGACTGTGCACGATGCACTGCCCCCAAGGGGTCAAGATCGCCGAGCTCAACGCCCACGCGCGCTACGGCGTCAAGCAGCGCAAGGGCGTCCCGATCCGGGATCGCATCATCACCCGCCCGACCGTGCTCGGGCGACTCGGAACGCCGCTCGCGCCGCTCGCGAACGCGTCGCTCAAGTTCCGCCCGGCGCGCCTGCTGGCCGAGCGGGTCCTCGGCATCCACCGCGACGCGCCGGTGCCGAAGTTCGCCGGGCACCGGTTCCGGACGTGGGCTCGTCGCCACACGAGCCCTCCAACCGGCACGAAGGTCGTCTACTTCCACGGCTGCGGGACCGAGTACTACGAGCCGGACGTGGGGGAGAAGGTCGTCGCGGTGCTCGAGCACAACGGCTTCCAGGTCGAGATCCCTAAGCAGGACTGCTGCGGGCTGCCCTTGCAGTCGAGTGGCCTGTTCGACGACGCGCGCAAGTACGTGCTCCGGCTGGCGAAGGCACTTGCCCCTTACGCCCGCGACGGCACGCTGATCGTCGGCAATTCGACGAGCTGCACCCTGATGCTCAAGCGTGAGGCACGCGAGATCCTCGGTCTCGAGGCCGACCCCGACCTGGCGCTCGTCAGCCGCCAGACCTACGACATCTGCGAGCTGCTGCTCGAGCTGCACGATCGCGGCGAAATGAAGACCGACTTCCAGCCCGTCGAGGAGGTCGTCGCCTATCACGCTCCCTGCCAGCAACAAGGGCACTGGATCGGCAAGCCGGCGCTCGAGCTGCTGGCGCTCGTGCCGGGACTCGACGTCCGCGAGCTCGACGCACGCTGCTGCGGGATCGCGGGTACGTACGGGCTCAAGAAGGAGAAGTACGAGATTGCGATGAACGTCGGGGCCGACCTGTTCAACCAGGTCGAGGCGTCGGGGGCTCGAATCGTCGCCTGCGACAGCGAGACCTGTCGCTGGCAGATCGAGCACGGGACGAAGCGCCCGTCGGTGCACCCGGTGGAGCTGCTGCACCAGGCCTACCGTCTCTAGCTCTGCGTTTGCCGTGGTAGGGATCGTCGTCGTCTCACACAGTTCGGCGCTCGCGGACGGCGTCGTCGAACTGGCCCGCCAGATGGGGGAGAGGAACTGCGGCTCGAATCAGCGGGCGGCCTCGAGGACGGGACGATCGGGACCGACGTCGAGCGCGTGCGGGCCGCAATCGAACGGGCGATGGGCGAGGACGGTGTGCTCGTCCTGATGGACCTCGGCAGCGCGCTGATGAGCACCGAGATGGCGATCGAGCTGATGGAGTCCGACGGGCGGGTCGTGATGAGCGAGGCGCCGATCGTCGAGGGCGCCGTGGCGGCCGCGGTCGCCGCGCGGGCCGGCTCGTCGCTCGATGAGGTCCAGGCGGAGGCGCGCGGGGCGATCGCGATGAAGGAGGCCCAGTTGGGCATCTCCGGGCCGCAAGGCGGCGATCGCCCGGCGAGCGATGGGGACGGGGCGGTGGAGGGACCGCAAGCGCGGATCCCGATCCTCAACGAGATCGGCCTGCACGCGCGGCCGGCGGCACTCGTGGCCGAGCTCGCGTCTCGCTACGACGCGGATCTGCGGCTGTCCAAGGAGGGTGGCGCCGGGCCGGTGAGTGCGCGCAGCCTCACCGGACTGATGACGCTCGTCGCGCGCAAGGGCGATCAGCTGATCGCGACCGCCTCGGGCCCACAGGCTGAGGATGCGCTCGCCGCGCTCTCGGACTTAGCGAGTGAGGGATTCGGCGAAGGCGTCGCATCGGGGGCCGCGAGCGCCTTGCCCGCGTCGCCCGCCGAGCCCGCCGCGGGGTCGGCCGGTGTCTCGCCGGTCTCGCCCGTCGCGCCGGCACCCGGCCAGACACTCCGCGGCATCGCCGCCTCGGCCGGCATCGCGTTCGGGCCGGTCCGGCATCTGAGCGCCGGTTTCGAGGCCCCGCCCGAGCGCGCATCCGAGGGCGCCGAGGTCGAGCTCGGCCGGCTGGCCGCCGCGCGCGAAACCGCCCGATCGGCGATCGAGCACGATCGCGACGAGATCGCGCGGCGGAGCACCGCGGGCGATGCCGCGATCTTCGGCGCGCATCTGGCGCTGCTCGACGACGAGGCGCTGGTCGGCTCCGCGCGCGCGCGGATCGAGGCCGGCGACGCCGCGGAGACCGCGTGGCACGCGGCGTTTGTCGAGACCGCAGCGACCTGGCGCTCGCTCGACGACGAGCTGCTGCGAGAGCGGGCCGCCGACGTCGAGGACGTGGGGCGGCGGGTGCTCACCGCGTTGTGTGGCGGTTCAGAGCGTGCCTCGGTTTCGGGTCCGGGAGTGCTCGTCGCGTCCGAGCTGACGCCGGCGGATGCCGCGGCGGTCGACCCGGCGGTCGTCCGCGGGATCGCGGCGGCGCGCGGGACCGCGACCGCACACGCGGCCATCCTCTCTCGTGCGCTCGGGATCCCGGCCGTGGTCGGGCTGGGTGACACGATCCTGGCTGTCCCCGAGGGGACGCAGGTCCTCCTCGACGGCGGCGTGGGCACTGTGCTCGTCGCTCCGAGCGAGGATGCCGTCGAGGCCGCCCGGCTCGCGCGCGAGCAGGAGCGGCGGCGACGTGACCAGGCCCTGCGGCATGCCTCGGAGCCGGCAGTGACTCGCGACGGCGTGACGATCGAGGTCGCGGCCAACCTCGGTGGAGCGGGTGGCGCCGCGTCGGCCGTGGAGCTCGGGGCCGACGGTGTCGGGCTGCTGCGAACCGAGTTCCTGTTCCTCGACCGTCCCGAGATCCCCGGTGAGGAGGAACAGGTTCGTACGCTCGCGCAGATCGCCTCCGAGCTCGGGGGTCGCCCATTGATCGTGCGCACGCTCGACGTCGGCGCTGACAAGCCGTTGCCGGCGGTGCCGATGGCGCCCGAGCAGAACCCGTTCCTCGGCCGGCGGGGCATCCGGCTGTCGCTCGAACATCCGGAGCTGCTGGCGACGCAGCTCCGGGCGGTCCTGCGCGTCGCCGCAGAGCACCCGCTGAAGGTGATGTTCCCGATGGTGGCGACTCTCGGCGAGCTCGAGGCCGCGCTGCACGCGGTCGGCGAGGCGCGGCATGCGACGGGCGTCGACGCGCCGCTCGAGGTCGGGATCATGGTCGAGGTGCCCTCGGCCGCGCTCGAGGCCCGTCAGCTCGCGGCTCGGGCTGACTTCTTCTCGATCGGTACGAACGACCTCACGCAGTACACGATGGCGGCCGAGCGCGGCAACGAGCACGTGGGGGACCTGCTGACCGGTCCGCAGCCGGCTGTCCTGCGGCTGATCGCTGAGACGGTCGCCGGCGCCGAGGCGTTCGGTCGGTGGGTCGGTGTCTGCGGTGAGCTCGCGGGCGACCCCGCGGCGGCGCTGCTGCTGGTCGGGCTCGGTGCGCGCGAGCTGAGCATGGCACCGCCGCTCGTAGCTGAGGTCAAGGCGGCGCTTCGGTCCGTGACGCTGGCCGACGCCGCCGATGCCGCGCGGCGTGCACTCGACGCGCGCGACGCGGCCGACGCACGCGGGCTGGCAGCCGAACTTCTGGCGTAAACCCGCTGGTACGATCGGCCTGACCGTGGAAGCGAGTGCGCTGAAAACAGCGAGGAGAGGCAGCGCGCGGGCCAGCGCCTTCATCCTTGTCGGCACCAGCCTGCGGATCTTCGCGACGCCGGTCGTGATGGGTCTGATTCTCGGACACGACTGGACCGCTGCCGCGATCGTGTTCCTCGTCGTGGCGAGCACCGACTGGTTCGACGGCCGGCTCGCGCGTCGGTGGAATGTCAGCTCGCGACTCGGCTCGTTTCTCGACACCACCGCCGACAAGTTGCTGATCACGGGCGTGCTGTTTGCGTTGGTGGCAGTTGACCGAGCGTCTCCGTGGATCGCGATGGTGATCGTCGGGCGCGAGCTCAGCCTGCTCGGCCTCCGCGCGGCCGTGGCCACGCAAGGCCTTCATCTCGAGCCGTCACTGCTCGGCAAGTGGAAGGCGACCGTTCAGTTCGCCGCGCTGGCGGTGGTGATGATCCGCCCCGATGTCACGATCGCCGGCGCGCTGCTCGATCAGTGGCTGTTGGCGATCGCCGCGATCGTGACCGTGTGGTCGGGCATCGACTACTTCATCCGCTTCTCGTCCGCGCTGCGGGAGCCTCACTGAGCCGATCGCTCGTCAATGGCGCTCGAGGCCCTCGCTGAAGCGCCGCCGGATGTGCTTGCGTGAGTCGCCCGGCATCGTTTCCTGACCCTCGCTGAAACGCCCGCGGCGGTTTCTGCGCGGATTCGGGAGTGTCTCCATTCCCTCGGTGAATCGGCCGAGATGGAGATCCATCGGGTAACGCTCACTCGGAACCATTCCCTGCGCGAAGTGCGAACGGGGGATCTCGGGTTGGAACGGGCGCTCGACAGTCGCGCCGACTGAATCGTCAGGCATTCGTCCTCCTTACGTCGAATGACCTGGCATCGAGTCTAGGTCTGCTGGCAGGACGCTGCCAACGCCGATTGTTAGGCAGGTGACATTCGCCCCGACCGCGGGTCGGCGAGCTGCTCGATCGCGAGGTTCGTCAACAGCCAGCGGTCACGGTGCTCGCGCATCAGCAGCTTCGCTTGCGCCAGTCCGTGCAATGCGATTGTCACCGTCGGGCGCTGCGTCCCGACGAGCATCGCGAGGATTTCGTGCGTCAACGGCAGTTGTATGCGCAGCCCGTCTCGGCTCACCGTGCCCCAGCGTTCAGCGAGCAACCAGAACAGGATCAGCAGCCGGTCATCGGCGCGGGGGAGATGCGTCACCCACTGCGTGAGCGCCAGGTGGCGCGCCCGGTGGGCGACCCTCGCGACGAGCTGACTGGTGATGCCCGGCCACCGCGACACGCGCAGGGCAAAGCCGGTGTCGAGCACGGCCAGCCGCGTCACGGTCAGTACCCGCCAGTCGACCTCGATCGGCAGCAGGTCATATTCCCGGTCGGCATCCCACGGCCGGATCAGATCGCCCGGCCCGAGCAGCTCACACGCCTGTCGCTTGCCGACTGTCACGCGCCTGATCATCAGCCCATCGATACACAGCAGACCGAGCCATCCACCTGTGGCGGCGGTGCAGATCGAACTGGGGTCCCAGTGGGGGACGTCGAGCTTCAACACGGCCGCAACGGCCTCGCGCTGCGCCGCATCGAGCTCGTGCTCGTCGACCGCGGTCGCGAGATCCGGATCTGCGTCGAGAACCGCGATCGTCTGTCGTGTCTTGCGAGTGCGGTGGCCGGTCATCGTCGCGTCTGTGTCGAGTATGTTCGCGGTTGATGAGCTACGTGATCGGCGTCGACGTCGGGTCCCAGAGCGTGAAGGCGCTGCTGGTCGACGAATCAGGTCGGGGCATCGCGAGCGCAAGTTCCCCGTGCGAGATGCTCCATCCCGCCAGCGGCTGGGCCGACCAGCGCCCCGAGGACTGGGAGCGGGCGCTCGCGGAGGCGGTGCGGGCGGCACGCGCGCAGGGCGGCGTGAAGAGCTCGGATGTCGCGATGATCGGGCTCGCGTCCCAGGTTGACGGGCTCGTCGCGCTCGACCAGAACATGCGCCCGCTGCGCCCCGCGATCATCTGGCTCGATCGCCGCGCGGTCGCGCAATCGCAGGCGCTGCAGGACGCCGCCGGGGAGGAGAAGCTCGTCACGATCACAGGCCTCAATCCCGACGCCTCGCATACGGCGCCGAAGGCGATGTGGCTGCGAGACGAGGAGCCCGAGCACTTCCGCGCCGCGAGGTGGCTGGCACCGGTGAGCGCACACCTCACCGGCTGGCTCGCGGGCGTCGTCGTCCAGGACCACGCGCAGGCGTCCTCGACGCTCGTCTACGACGTGCACAAGCGCGCCTGGTCCGATGAGCTCCTCGCGCACGCGGGCCTCGACCGCGAGCGGCTTCCCGAGATCCGCGCCGCACACGAGGTGATCGGCTCGCTGCGCCCCGAGGCTGCCGAGGCCCTCGGCCTGACGACGAGCTGTCAGGTGATCGTCGGCACGGGCGATGAGCACGGCGCCGCACTCGGCGCCGGGGCGGTCGTACCGGGGATCGTCGTCGACGTCACCGGCACCGCCGAGCCCGTCGGCGTCTCGTCGGCTGTGGCGGTCCTCGACGACGAGCGCGTCGTCGAGACCCACGCGCACGCAGCCGACGGGTTGCTGTTCGTCGAGAACCCCGGATTTGTCTCCGGCGGCAGCACGCAGTGGTGGGCGGCGACACAGGGCATCGCCCAGGGTGAGCTCTTCAACGTGGCCGAGCAGGCGCCGGCGGGCAGCGACGGCGCGCTGTTCCTGCCGACGCTGTCGGGATCGACCGCCCCGCGCTGGAACGACCGGATGCTCGGGTGTTTCGCCGGGCTCGCGCTCAATCACGGCCCCGCCCAGATGGCTCGGGCGGTGCTCGAGGGCTGTGCGTACGCGCTGAAGGACATCATCGACCGCTTCGATGCTCTCGGCATCGGCGGCGAGGAGATCCGCGTCGTGGGCGGCGGTGCGCGCTCGCCGCTGTGGTTGCAGATCAAGGCCGACGTGACCGGGCGTCCGGTCCGTCGCGTGTACGGCGAACACGCCACCTGCATGGGAGCGGCGATGCTGGCAGGCGTCGCCGCCGGCCATTTCCGCGATCTCGACGAGGCCGCGGCCCGGTCGGTACGGCTCTCCGACGAGCGGATCCTCCCGCGGCGCGACACGGCCGAGACCTACGCCGAGGCGTACGCCGCGTACCGGCGCCTGTACGACGGCGTCGAAGGAGCGCTGGCAGCGGGATGACTCACGCCGCCGACTTTCAGGCGAGCCAGCCGGACGACGCGGGCGCCGCCCGTTCAGGCGAGGCTGGATGCCGAGCGGGCGGCAGTCCCGCGGGCGAGCGGAGGCGATCAGCGTGAGCGTGGCCGACCCGCTGTCCGCACCGGATCTGGCGCGCGATCTCGACGCGCTGCGCGCCCGCCTGGCGGCGAGCGACGAGGCGAGCGCATTCGAGCCGCTCGGCCTCGGCGGCGTCGTCCTCGGCAGGGGTGCGCTGCACCGTGTCGCAGCCGTCGTCGCCGAGTTGCGGGGCAGCGGCGGAGAGGTCGTGATGATCGCCGACCGCCGCCCGATGTCCGCGCCCGCGGGGGAGGTGAAGGCCACAGTCGTGCAGCAGCTGGAAGCGAGCGGCATCCCCGTCCGCCGCGTCGAGGTCGGCGACGAGCACGCCGATACCCACGCCGATGCGCCGACGATCGACGCGGCCGCCGCCGCAGTGCGTCGACGCGAGCGTGCTCGTGAGCGTCGGCTCCGGGACCGTGGCCGACGTCGGCAAGGCGCTCAGCGCGCGGCTTGATGACATCCCGCTCGCGATCGTCCAGACCGCTGCGAGCGTCAACGGCTTCGCCGACCCCCAGTCCGTCCTGCTCGTCGACGGCGTCAAGCGCACGACCACGACCCGATGGCCGGACCGGCTGGTGATCGATACCGACGTGATCGCACGGGCGCCGACCGAGCTGAACCTCGCGGGGTTCGGCGACCTGCTTGCCACCTACACCGCTCCCGCGGATTGGACGCTTGCACGCTTCGTCGGTCAGGACGACAGCTACTCGGGGACCGTCGTCGCGCTCGTGCGGGCGCACATCGACAGGGTTCTCGACCTCGCCGGGGCGATCGCGGCCGGCGATCCGGAGGCGATCGAAAACCTCGCGGCGGCACTGACGCTGAGCGGGATCTCGATGGGGGTGGCCGGACGCACGGCGCCCGCGTCGGGCATGGAGCACACGGTCTCGCATCTGATCGAGATGGCGGAGCGTCCCGGCGAGCCCGCGGCACTGCATGGCGCCAAGGTCGGCGCGCTGACCGTGCTCGCCGCGATGCTGTGGGAGCGCGTCCGTGCCCAAGCGCGGGCCGGGGCGCTGCACGAGCTGCGGTTCCCCGACCCGGCGGTGATGCGTCCGCGCGTGTTGAGCGCGTTTGCCGAGCTCGACCCGTCCGGGCTGATGGGCGAGGAATGCTGGCGCGGGTACAGCGCGAAGCTCGAGCGCTGGCACGAATCGCGCGAGCAGCTTGCGAGCCTCCCGAGCCGCTGGCAGGAGTTCGAGCTCGAGCTCGACAGCCTGCTCGCGACACCGGAGCGGCTGATCGACGCACTCAAGGCAGCCGGCGCCCCGCTGAATCTCGGTCAGCTCGGGATCGATCAGGCGACGCTGAACTGGGCGCTGAGCAACGGTCACCTGGTCCGCGATCGGTTCTCGGTCGCGGACCTCGCGTTCTTCATGGGCATCTGGGAGCCCGCCGACGTCGAGGAGCTGCTCGCCGACGCCGGGCGGCTGGGAGCCGGCGCGTGAGACCGGCCGAGCTGTTCGACGGCTACGCGCTCGATCTCGACGGAACCGTCTATCTCGGCGACGCGCTGCTCCCCGGCGCCGCGGAGACGATCCAGCAGCTGCGCGACGCGGGCGCGCGCGTCGTGTTCGTCACGAACAAGCCGCTGGAGACCTCGGCGCAGTATGCGGCGAAGCTGACATCGCTCGGCGTTCCGGCCACCCCGCAGGACGTCGTCACGGCGGTCGACGCGCTCATCGACTACCTGCGCGAACATCATCCCGGTGCGGCGCTGCTGCTGATCGCCGAGGGCGTCGTCGCGCAGCGGCTGCAGGACGAGGGCTTTGTCGTGACGCGGCAGCCCGAGCAGGCCGAGGTAGTCGTCGTCTCGTTCGACCGCGAGTTCGACTACGCGAAGCTGAACAGCGCCTACCGAGCGGTGCGCCACCATGCAGCCACGATCGTCGCCACCAACCCGGACCCGTATTGCCCGACCCCGGACGGCGGAATTCCCGACTGTGCGGCGATGCTGGCCGCGCTCGAGGCCTGCACCGGGGCGCGGGCCGAGGCGATCGTCGGCAAGCCGAGCGAGCACATGGCCAATGCCTTCCTCGCCCGGCTCGGGGTCGACCCCGCGCGCGCGGCGGTGGTCGGTGACCGGCTGTTGACGGATGTGATGATGGCCAAGCGAGTGGGTGCCACCGGGATCCTCGTGATGACGGGCGACACCACCGGGGATGTCGCGGCAGGTTCGGAGGTCACACCCGACTACGTGCTCGCCGGCATCCACGAGCTCGTTCCCCCGCGACGAGCAGAGGTGCCGTCGTGATCGAGTTCATCTTCATGCTGACTCATAACGACGTCACCGTCGACAACGCACTCGAAGTGTTCGACGAGGTCCGCGACTCGGGCCTGCGCTACGTCGGCTTCAAGGACATCGGGCCACCGCCCGAGGTACTGACGGAGGTCGCCGAGGCGGCCCACGATGCCGGCATGGAGGTGATGCTCGAGGTTGTCTCGACGAGTGCGGCGGACGAGTTGCGCTCGCTGCGCGCCGCGCTTGGCATCGGCGTCGACTGGGTGCTCGGCGGCACCCACCCCGAGGAGGGCGCGTCGATCTTCGCCGGCACCGAGGTCCGCTACTGCCCGTTCCCAGGCATCGTCGAAGGGCACCCGAGCGTGCTCAAGGGCGACATCGCGATGATCGCCGAGCACGCCGCGCGGCTGACCTCGACCGACGGGATTCACGGCGTCGACCTGCTCGCCTATCGGCACCAGACCGAGGATCCGATCGCGCTGACCAGCGCGGTCGCCGAGGCGATCGACGGTCCGGTGATCGCCGCCGGCTCGGTCACCACCCCGCAGCAGATCGCTGCGCTGCAGGACGCGGGCGCGTGGGGCTTCACGATCGGCGGAGCGGTGTTCGAGGCGCGCCTGCCGGCCGGGCCGTCCATCCCCGAGCAGGTTGCCGCGGCCCTCGCCTCGGCTCGCGCCGGCAGCGTGAGCTGACGCGCACACACGCAATCATGCGCGGATGTCATCCGCGCGCTACGCCCGATGAGCGAGGCGCTGTCGCTGATCGCGCTTGCTGCGATCCTGCTCGCCGCCGTCGCACAGCCACGCTGGGCACCGGACTGGGCCGTCGCCGTCGGCGCGGCCGTCGTGCTCGTGCTGGTCGGCGTCATCAGCCTCACCGGGGCGCGGCATGCATTGCGCGATCTGGGCCCGACGGTCGGGTTCCTCGCCGCGCTGCTGTTGCTCGCCGACGGCTGCCGGCGTGCCGGGCTGTTCGACGCGCTCGGGGCCGGGATGGCGCAGCGAGCGCGTGGGCATCCCCGGCGGCTGTTTGCGCTCGTGTTCCTCACCGCGTCGGTCACAACCGCGGTGCTGAGCCTCGACGCGACGATCCTGCTGCTGACGCCGGTCGTGTTCGCAACCACCGCGAAGCTGCGCACCAATCCGCGCCCGCACGTGTACGCGTGCTCGCACCTTGCGAACACGGCCTCGCTGCTGCTGCCGGTGTCCAATCTCACCAACCTGCTGGCGTTCCACGCGAGCAAGGTGTCGTTCGGGCGCTTCGCCGGGCTGATGGTGATCCCGTGCCTGGTCGCGCTGCTGATCGAGTGGGTCGTCCTGAACCGGTCGTTCGCCGCAGAGCTGGCGCGCCCCGCGGTGCCGTCGGCACGATCGAGTGACGACAAGCCGTTGCCGCTGTTCCCGGTTGCGGTCGTCGGGGCGTCGCTTGTCGGGTTCGCGGCCAGCTCGGTGATCGGCATCGCGCCGGTCTGGATCGCAGCCGCCGGCGCGCTCGCGCTCGCCGTGCGCGAGCGGCCGGTGGCGAGGGAGCTAGTGCGAGCTGCCGAGCCGAAGTTCCTGCTGTTCGTGCTGGGCCTGGGTGTCGTCGTCGCCGCCGCGAGCGAGCACGGGCTCGCGAGCGCGATCGACTCGCTCCTGCCCCACGGCAGCGGGCTGCCGGCGCTGCTCGGGGTGGCGGCCGTGAGCGCGGTCGTGGCGAACCTCGTCAACAACCTACCTGCGACGCTGATCGTCCTGCCTGTCGCGGCCGTCGGCGGCACGGGGCCGGTACTGGCGATGCTCGTCGGCGTCAACGTCGGACCGAACCTCACGTACGTGGGATCGCTGGCGACGCTGCTGTGGCGGCGGATCGTCCACGCACACGATCACGAGACGGACGTCGCGGAGTTCACACGCCTCGGACTGCTGACGGTGCCGGCCGTGCTGGTGGCGTCTACGGCCGCACTGTGGTTGGCTCTGCAGCTGTTCTGATGCGCGCGGTGGTGTGGATAGCGGAGGACACCTGGGAGCAATGCGTCGACCGGGCGCGCGAGCTGCTGCCCGCTACGGCGCACGTGACGCTTCTGCACGTGTCGCCGAGCGACGTCGAGGCGATCGCCGGCGGCGGGGCCCGGCGGCTGATGGGCCGTCACCCACCTCCGCCGGCCGGTCCGCCGATCCGGGCGATCGCGGAGGAGGAGGCACAGGCACTGCTGGCAGCGGCACAAAAACGTCTCGCGCGCAACGCCGAGCAGATCTCTCGCCGCGGCCGGATCGAGCGCGAGGTACTCGAGGCCTGCGCGGATGCCGACGTGCTCGTGCTCGCGCGCGACGGTGAGCAGCGGCTCGAACCGAAGAGCCTCGGTCCGCGCTCCCGGTTCGTCGTCGATCACGCGCCGTGCCAGGTGCTGCTCGTGTGGGCCGGAGAGCCGCCGGGCCTCGACAGCATCCGGTGGCCACCGCACCTGCGGTAGCCCGGCACGAGCCGGGTGCGGCCTATCCGCGTTCGAACATGCGCCGCCGCTCGTAGTCGGTGACGACCTGGTCGAACAGGCGCTGCTCGGTCTGGCCGTAGTTGAGGTAGTGCCGCCAGACGGCCTCGCCGAAGGTCGCCTTCGCGAACTCGCTGCCCTCCCACAGCTCGACCGCCTCACGCAAGCTCGACGGGAAGGCCTCGGCCTGGCCCGCCGTGTACGCATTGCCCTTCAGCTCCGGACCGGGGTCGGTCCTGTTCGCGATGCCGTCGAGCCCGGCGGCGAGCAGCGCCGCGTAGCCGAGGTAAGGGTTGACGTCGGCGCCGGGGATGCGGCACTCGGCGCGGCGCGATTGCCCGTGTCCGACGACACGGAAGCCGCACGTGCGGTTGTCGCGTCCCCAGGAGACGGACGTCGGCGCCCAGCTCTCGGCGGCGTAGCGCTTATAGGAGTTGATCGACGGCGCCACGAACAGAGCGAGCTCGCGAATATGGGCTCGCATCCCGCCCAGATAGTGGCGGAAGGCGTCGGTCTCCTCCTCGCCGTCGACGAACGCTGCCTTCCCGGTGCTGTTGTCGATCAGGCTCGAGTGGATGTGGCACGAGCTGCCGATGTCCTTCTCGGACGGCTTCGCCATGAACGTCGCGGCGACGCCGTTGAGGAACGCGATCTCCTTGACGCCGTTCTTGTAGATCGTATGGCGGTCGGCGGAGGTCACGGCGTCGGCGTAGCGCCAGTTGAGCTCGTGCTGGCCGTTCCACGCCTCGCCCTTGGTGAACTCGACGGGGATCCCCGCACCCTGCATCCCGCGGCGGATCTGGCCGACGACGTTCTCGTCCATCGTCGTCGCGAGGATGTGGTAATCGAGGATGTAGGGGATCGTCGGCGTGAGGTCGCTGTAGTCCTGCTCGTTCGCCTGGGCGTAGCTCTCCTTGTAGAGGTAGAACTCGAGCTCGGAGGCGAACAAGGGCGTGACTCCCATCTCGTGGGCACGCTCGTACTGGGCGATCAGCACCTGACGAGGCGAGGCGACGACCGGGCCGCCGTGATGATCGACGACGTCGCAGAGCACGAGCGCGGTGCGATCGAGCCATGGGATCGACCGCAGCGTCGAGATGTCGGGCGAGATCGCGAAGTCGCCATAGCCCTTCTCCCAGTTCGCCATCTCGTACCCGGGGACGGGATCCATCTCCATGTCGAGTGCGAGCAGGTAGTCGCAACCCTCGATCCCGTGGTCGACGACCTCGTCGAGGAAGAACGAGACGTCGATCCTCTTGCCGATCAGCCGCCCCTGCATGTCGGTAAATGCGGTGAGGACCGTGTCGATGGTGCCGTTCTGCGCCATCTCGCGCAGCTGATCGAGCGAGAGCATCCCCTTGCTACCGCCTGGACCTCCAGGTCGCGGTGCAGTCATCCATCCCTCCTAGCGGCAAATGGTGTGATCGTCAAACCTATAAGTCGGCGCGACCATATCTGCGCCGGCCGCCGAAATCAACGCGCGCGCAGCAGCCCTTGTGCGCGCGCCCAGTCGACGGTCTTGCGCAGCGTCTCGCGCGGGTCGGTGTATCGCAGGCCGAGCTCGCGTTCCGCGCGCGAGCCGTCGTAGCGGTGGCCGTGCAGCAGCGTCCGCACCATCTCGCGGCAGACCGGCGGCTTGCGGCCCGCGAGCTTGAACGCGCGCTCGGCGATCGAGGCGGCGACGGTCGCGACCGGGCGCGGCAGCAGGCGCGGCTTCTGCTGCACGCCCGCCACGTCGCCCGCGAGCGCGAGCGCGTCGCGGATCGGCAGCGCGAACCCGTTCAGCACGTAGCGCTCGCCGGCGACGCCGCGCTCAGCGGCGAGGAGGTGACCCGAGACGCAGTCGTCGATGTCGATCAGGCTGATGTTCGTCGGGACGAACACCTTCAGGCGCCCGTCGAGGAACGCAAGCAGGAAGCGCGCGGTTCCGCCGGTTCGGCCGGGCCCCTGGACGGAGGACGGGTTGACGCACACGAGATCCTGGCCGAGCTCGCGGGCGTTCGCCATCGCCGCCCGCTCGCCTTCGGTCTTCGTGCGCTCGTAGGTCGACAGGTACCACCCGCGGTGCGGCGTGGTCTCCCGCCCGATCGTCCCCGGTTCCTCCCCGAGCGTCGCCGCCGAGGACGTGTGCACGAGCCGCGCGACCCCGGCACGCGCCGCGGCGCGCACGGCGGCGACGGCGCCGCCGACGTTGACGCGCTCCATCTCGGCCGAGTCCTCGACGCAGAGCGTGTTGATGCCCGCGACGTTGAACGCCTGCGAGCAGCCGTCCATCCCGCGGGTCAGCGCGTCCTCGTCGTATGCCTCGCCACGGACGATTTGCGCGCCGCGTGCGTCGAGCGTGGCCGCCGCCGCATCCGAGCGGGCGAGCGCGACCACCTCATCGCCGCGTTCCAACAGGCGCGTGACGAGCGCCGTGCCGATCAAGCCCGTCCCCCCGGTGATGAATGTGCGGGTCACGCGATGGGCGAGGTTACAGAACCGGACACTACGATTAGGCGCCCCAAATGCTTTCGAGGCGACATCCCCCAGACCCATACCGGCCCTATGCGCCGATGACCGAGGACCAACGCGGCAACGCCGTCGTCCAGACTCTGATCCGCCGTCGCGAGGACGGTTCGACCCCGGGTGCGCGCAGCGACGGGCGCCGGGTGGCGCTGGTGATCGAGGGCGGGGGGCTGCGAGGCGTCGTGTCCGCCGGGATGACCGCCGCGATCGAGCAACTCGGGCTGCGCAGCGCGTTCGATGAGGTGCACGGCTCGTCCGCCGGCGCGTTCAACGCGGCATTCTTCCTCGGTGGTCAAGCGGCCTACCTGACCACGCTCTATCAACATGGCTTCGGCGATCCGCGGTTCGTCAGCGTCGCGCGCGCCCTTCGGGGCGGTCCGCTGTTCGACATGGACCACGTGATCGAACACGTCTGGACGCGGGAGCGGCCGCTGCGGTTCGACGCGATCCGCTCGTGCGGGATCGAGCTCCACTGCACCGCGACCGATGCCGACCGCGCCGCGATCGTCGACCTCACTGGGCTGGACAGCGACGACGAGATCCGCTGCGCGCTGCGTGCTTCGGGGAGGCTGCCGTGGCTGGCGGGCCCGCCGGTGAGCTTTCGGGGGATGCGACTGCTCGACGCGACCCTGGCCGAGGCGATTCCGATTCACGCGGTCGCGACGAGTGCGACCGACATGCTCGTGCTGCAGACCCGGCCGCATGGGGTGCCACACGCTCCGCTGTCCTCGTTGATCGCCCGCTTGACCGACAACTACCTGAACAAGATCAACCCGTCGCTCGTCGAGCTTCGCCAGACCCGGTCTCCGCGCTACGACGCGCTGACCGCGGAGCTCGCGGCACAGTCGGCCGACCCGACACATGTCCCGGCCGTGTGCGTGATCCGCCCGCCTTCCGGGGCGGTGCTCGCTGGGCAGCTCGAGCACCGCTCGGCGGTGCTGCAACGGGCCGGGGCAGAGGGGCTGCGGGCGGCGTGGATGGCGTTCACCGGCGAGGATCCGGAGCTGATCGCGACGCTGCGGGCCTACCCGGTCCGCGACACTAATGCGCGAACTGAAGCACGCCGTCCTGCAGCGGGCGGAATCGGAGCGCGATGACGTCGAGCGCGTAGTTCTGGTACAGCCGCCAGGGTGCCCGCGAGCCCTGCCGGGGGAACTTGTCGATCGACCGTTGCACGTACCCCGAGGAGAAGTCGATGAACGGCTCGGTCCGGAGCGACGGGTCGTCGTTGCGCGGCACGCAATACCGGTACGCGTGCTCGCTCATGTGGTTGATCAGGCGGCACACGTACGCGCACGTCAGGTCGCACTTGAGCGTCCATGAGGCGTTCGTATAGCCAAGCGCAAACGCGAAGTTCGGGACGCCGCTCAGCATCATGCCCTTGTAGCCCAGCGTCTCTGGCAGCTTGACCTCGCTGCCGTCGACCTCGAGCTCGAGCCCGCCGAGGGCGAGCATGTTCAGGCCGGTGGCGGTGACGATCAGGTCGGCATCGAGCTGTTGGCCGGACGCCAGCCGGATCCCGGTGGGCGTGAAGCGCTCGATCTGATCGGTCACGACCGACGCCCGGCCGTCCCTGATCGCGGCGAACAGGTCCCCGTTCGGGACCAGGCACATGCGCTGGTCCCACGGGTTGTAGCGCGGCTTGAAGTGCGTGTCGACGTCGTAGCCGGCTGGGAGCTGGCGCTCGACGCCCTTGCGGATGAGCGCCTTCATCGTTTGCGGCCGGCGGCGGCTGAGCTGGAACGTCAACATCGTCAGCAGCACGTTCTTCCAGCGCACGATCCTGTACGCGTGCCTGGCCGGGAGCACGCGCTGAAGCGCCGTCGCGATCGGGTCCTGCTCGGGCAGCGACAGCACGTAGCTGGGCGAGCGCTGGAGCATCGTCACGTGTGCGGCGGTCCGCGCGAGTTCCGGGACGAGTGTGACCGCCGTCGCGCCGCTGCCGATCACCACCACCCGCTTGCCGTCGTACTCGATGTCCTCGGGCCATTGCTGCGGGTGGACGATCCGGCCGGTGAACTGCTCGGAACCTTCAAACCGCGGGCTGTAGCCCTCGTCGTAGCGGTAGTAGCCGCTGCACATGAACAGAAAGCCGCAGCTGAGCGTGACCGTCTCGCCGGTGTCGCCGCGCTGCGCCTGCACCGTCCAGCGTGCGTCCGCCGTCGAGAATTGCGCGCTGATGACTCGGTGGCGGAAACGGATCTTGCGGTCGACCCCGTTCTCGGCCGCCGCCTGCTCGATGTACTCGCGAATCGACGTCCCACCCGCCATCGCCTGCCTGTCCTGCCACGGCTTGAACGAATACCCCAGCGTGTACATGTCGGAGTCCGAACGGATCCCCGGATAGCGGAACAGGTCCCAGGTCCCGCCGAGGCGCTCACGCGCCTCGAGGATCGCGTAGGTCTTGTCGGGGCACTCCGTCTGCAGGTGGTAGCCGGCGGCGATGCCCGACAGGCCGGCTCCGACAATCAGGACGTCGACGTGTTCGGCTGGCTGGTACACGTGCGTTCCATGTTATCCGTCCGGCGGCGCGGCTGGGACAGGCGTCGCCGCCGCATGTGCCGCCGCCAGCGTCGCGAGCGTCTCGCGCGCCGCGGCTGCGATCTCGGCGACGATTTCACCCGCCGGGGCTTCCCGCGCCAGCGTGTGGGCCTGGCCGGCCCACAGGTTGATCGCGTCGGCGTCGCCCGACCGGCGTGCCGCGGCGCGGATCGGCGCCGTGAGGTGGTGGACGTCGGGGTAGGCGATCGGGGCCTGCGCACCGTGCTCGCGCATGAAGCGGTTGACGATGCCGCGCGCCTGGCGTCCGCTGAACGCTCGCGTCAGCGCGGTAGGGCCGGGCTTGCGCAGCGCTTCGCGGTGCGGTTGTGAGGTGCCGGCCTCGGGCGCCAGCATCAGCGCGCTCCCGAGCTGTGCGGCGGCGGCGCCGGCGCACAGGACGGCCGCGACGCCCGCGCCGTCGACGATCCCACCGGCGGCGATCAACGGCAGCCGCACCTGCGCGCGGACCAGCCGCAGCAGCGCGAGCAAGCCGAACTCCTCGCGGTCGTCGCTGTCGGCGAAATACCCGCGGTGGCCGCCGGCCTCGCTGCCCTGGACGACGAGCGCGTCGGCGCCGGCGTCGCGGGACTGGACCGCCTCCTCGGGGCTGGTGACCGTCACCCAGACCTCGGCGCCGGCGTCGTGCAGGTGCTGCACAAGGAGCGGAGTCGGGCACCCGAACGTGAACGAGACGATCGCGACCCGATGCTCGACCACGACGGCGAGCTTCGCTTCGAAATCGTCATCGTCGTGGCGCGGCTCGCCGACGGTGACCCCGTAGCGCTCGGCGTCGGCGCCCAGGCGGGAGGCGTAGGCGTCGACGGCCGCGGCGCTCGGCGCGGGCGACAATGTCGCGAAGATATTGACGCCGAACGGGGCGCTCGTCAGCGCGCGCAGCTGTTCGATGTCGGCTCTGACCGCCGACGCGGTCTTGTAGCCGGCGGCGAGGAATCCCAGCCCGCCGGCTCGGGCGACGGCAGCCGCTAGCTGCGGAGTCGAAGCGCCGCCGGCCAGAGGCGCCTGCACAATCGGAACCTCGAGCCGGTCGACGTGCATCCGAGCAAGATTAGGCCCAAAATCGCAATGGTCCGGATCATGACCGTTCACAATGCGAACTGAGTCCACCGGCCAAGCGTGCACAAACCTGCGCAATCCTCGGAACTGCCTGGCGCACGCCTAGCCTTGAAATCACCGGGCCAGTGGACCCGTCTGATGGATCTGTTGACAGTCGCGCTCATATTCGTTGGCTTCTGGATCGCGATCGTGATCGTGGCGCTGGCAATGGCGCGCGCGGCCGGTCGCGCCGACGCCGACAACGAAGGACCTGCCGCCGCGGCGGAGCGCGCCGCCGCTGTGCGCGCGTCGGAACGGTCGCCGCTGGAAGTGCTCGCCGAGGAGGTGATGCGCACGACCGAGAAGATCGGGCACGCTCACCAGCCCGTCGGCGAAGACCGTCCACGAGCAGTCGGCTTTCGCAAGCGGATCACCGGCACCCAGGAGCGGATCAGGAACCTGCTCCATTAGTGTGTGGGGATGGCCGAGCGACCGCGGGTAGTCGTCTGGAGCGACTACATATGACCGTTCTGCTACGTCGGCCTGGAACGGGCGGCGTGGCTCGAGCGCCGGTACGGCGCTCAGATCGAATGGCGTCCATTTGATCTGCACCCCGAGTACCCGCCCGAGGGGATCCCGCGGGCCGTGCTCGAGCAACGCTACGGCGCCAATCTGCACGTGCGCCGCAATGCCATGTTCGACGAGGCCGGGCTGCCGCACACCGCGACGCTCGAGAAGGTCCCCAACTCGCGCGGCGCGCTGATGGTGGCCGAGCTCGCCCGCGACCGCGGCGCGTACGAGACGCTGCACCCGCGGCTGTTCGATGCCTTCTGGGCGCGCGGCCTGGACATCGGAGACGAGGCCGTGCTGGTCGCCGAGGCGAGCGCCGCCGGGCTCGACGAGGACGAGGCCGCCGCGGTGATCCGCGATCGGCGATACCTGGAGCGCGTGCAACAGCAGACCCAGGGGGCGGTCGCGCTCGGGGCCGGCGGCGTCCCGGCGTGGGTGATCGACGAGCGGGTACTGGTCCCGGGCGCCCAGCCGCACGAGGTGTTCGAGCGCGTGATGGAGCGCTTCGGGCACGCCCCGAATGGGGACCGCTGACCGGCAGCGACCCTGACCCCGGCGATACACAGCGCGACCAGGCTTCGACCCGCCGGGCAGAGCCCAGCTGGTCGAGAAACGGACGCATGTTGGCCGTTTCTCGACCACCTCGGTGAAACTACGAGGTGCTTGGGCTGGTGGCGAAGGCCTGGAGCCCGATCGCTCCAAGCAGCGCGAGGGAGTCGGCGTCGCGCGATCCGGAAGGGGCGGTGTAGACGACGATGTTGAGGTCGCTTCCCTGGACCGCGAGCACGTCACAGTCGAGCGTGATCTCGCCGATCTCGGGGTGGTTGAAGGTCTTGGTCCGCGATGGCTCGCGCGCGACCGGATACTGCTCCCACAGCTCGGCGAACCGGGAGCTGACCTGGCGCAGGTCTGCGATCAGCGAGATCAGATATTCGTCGGCCGGATAGCGCCCGAGCGCATCTCGCAGTTCGGCGACGAGACGGATCTCGGCCTCGGCGCGCTCGGCGGCGCTGCGGACGATCCCGGATTTCATGCCTGTGAAATGCCGCCACGCGAGCGTCCGCTCGCGCCGCGATGCTCCCGCGAGGTTTCCGACCAGCGCTGAGGCGAGCGCGTTTGCCGCGACAACCTCGCCGGCCGCGTCGGCGACCATCACAGGCACGTCGGTGAGCCGGTCAAGCAGCCGTTGCAGGCTGGGGCCGATGTGCCGGTCGATCGTGCCCGGTCCGGGTTCGGCGTGACCCGCCAGGCGAAACAGGTGCGAGCGCTCGGCGGCGGACAGCCGCAACGCCCGCGCGAGTGCGGCCAGCACCGAAGGCGACGGTCGCTGCGCCCGGCCCTGTTCCAGCCGCGCGAGGTAATCGACGGAAACGCCCGCCAGTTGCGCGACCTCCTCGCGGCGCAGCCCCTGGACGCGACGGTGCGCGCTCGCCGGAAGCCCGGCTTCGGCCGGTGACAGGCGCTCGCGCCAGGAACGAATGCAACCCGCAAGCTCTTCGTCTGCCACCGACATACGCAGATGATCGCGCACCGGATCGCGCTCAAGGTCGCCCTGGCGTTCCTAGGCAGGCCCGACCCCTTGTGCTCACGGCCGCCGCATCGCAGGATCGGGACATGACGACGACACTCATCACCGGATCAAACAAGGGCCTGGGGCGCGAGGTGGCGCGGCGCCTGCTCGCCGACGGCCACGACGTCTGGATCGCCGCCCGCGACCCAGACCGCGGACGGGCGGCCGCACATGACCTCGGCTCGCGCTTCGTCGCGCTCGACGTAACCGACGAGGCAAGCGTCGTAGCCGGGGTCGCCGAGGTCGCCGATCAGTCCGGCGTCCTGGACGTGCTGATCAACAACGCCGGCATCACCGGCGCGCACCTGCCGGTGCCCGAGATCGGCGCCGACGAGCTGCGAGCGGTGTTCGAGACCAACGTGTTCGGGATCGCCCGCGTCACCCGCGCCTTCCTGCCGTTGCTCGAGCGTTCGCCCAACCCGGTGATCGTGAACGTCTCGAGCGGGATGGGATCGCTCACCGTCACGAGTGACCCCGCGCGCCTGGAGTCGACCCTGATCGGACTCGCCTACCCTGCCTCCAAGTCGGCGGTGAACATGCTGACCACGCAGTACGCGAAGGGCTTGCCGCAGATGCGGATCAACGCGGTCGATCCCGGCTACACCGCCACGGACCTCAACCAGCACCGCGGCAGCAAGACCGTCCAGCAGGGCGCCGAGGCGATCGTTGCGATGGCCAAGATCGACCGCTCTGGTCCGACGGGGACGTTCGTCGACGAGACACGGCACTGTCCCGTGGTAGACACTCGGGAGATGCCACACCAACTCAGCGGTCCAAAGACCGACGTTGACGGCCTCGACGACTTGGCGCCGTTGTGGATCGAGCTGCATCGCCATCACCGAAGCGTTGCCGGATATCGGCCGTTGCTGCTCGACGTGGCTGCGTCGTGGGAGCGACGGCTGGATTGGTACCGCCGTCTGGTGCGCGGCGGCGCGTGTTATCTGACGGCCAGCGACGCTGACGGCCAACTGATCGGGTATGCGATGGTCGCAATCGAGACCGGCCCGGACGACACATTCGCAACGGAGCGAGGCACAGCGGAGGTCGTGACGCTCGTGGTGACCGACCAACAGCGATCGGCCGGCGTCGGGCGCGCGCTGCTGATGGCCGCGGAAGGGGTCGCTCGGGACCGCGGCTGCGACACGGTCAAGATCGCCGTCATGGCCGGGAATGCGCGCGCACAGGGCTTCTATGAGGGACGCGGCTACGCGGTGGCCGAGCACGTTTTGTACCGGAGCCTGGACGACCCATCGCCCGTGCGCCAGTGACGCTAGGGCCTCCGGGCCAGCACCAACCGTTCGTTGCCCACGCTCAACGCGGGAAGGCCGAAGCGCGGTTGCACGACCTCGAATCCAACCTCCTCGATCACTTCGAAACCGTGCTCGGCGAGCAGGTGCGCGAACTGCTCGGGAGTGAACCGCGAAACCGGCGGTTCGCCGCCCTCTCGCGCAATCGCTCCGAACGTGTCCGAGACATCGCGGATCACAGGCGGCCAGGTGTCCTGCGGCGTGCCGTGTGACACAGCCAGCCAGCAACGCGGCAGCCCGCGCAGCGTGGCCTCGATCGCCTGGAGCGAGAGGTAGGGAGTGACCCCGAGCCAGCTCACAAACGTCTCTCCCCGACCGAGGTCGCCGCGTTGCAGCGCGTCACCGATCGCGTCGACCTCGAAATCAACCGGCAGCCACACCAACTCGGCCGGCGCAATGCTGCCGAGAGCCTCGAGCCGTGCCCGCTTCCACGCCTGCGTCGCGGGATGGTCGACCTCGAACACGGCCAAGCCGCTCGTCTGGCGCCACGCGAACGAGTCGAGTCCGGCACCGACGATCACGTACTGCTCGGCCCCAGATCCGGCGAGCCAATCCTCCGTGATCCGTGAGCGGGCCGCGACCCATGTGGCAAGTGTCAGCTCATGTTCGCCAAACGCGGAGCGCGCGCGCGCGGCAATTGTCTGCGCCTCGGCACCGACAAGCGGCCATGCCATCCAATCCTGCAGCACCGCGCGCGGCCCATACCTGAGCAGATGCGACCCTCTCGCGGATGCCGTGAGCATGGCCGTCCGACTTGCCTGGCCGGTCTGCATCAGTGGGTGAGCAGCAGCAGCTTGCCGGTCGTGCGCCGGGCCTCCAGGTCCTCTTGCGCGCGGCGCGCGTCGGCCAGCGGGTAGCGGCCGCCGATGAGCACGTCGAGCTTGCCGGCCGCGATCAGCGTAAACAGCGCCTCCGCCCGCTGTTGCAGTAACTCGGGCGTGCGCGCGTACGTGTTGAGCGTGGGACGCTGGACGTACAGCGACCCTGCTCCGGCGAGCATCTGCACGTGGAGCGGGTCGGGCTGGCCGCTGGCGGCGCCGTAGAGGATCATCCGCCCGAACGGGCGCAGCGCCTTGAAGCCTTCGAGGAATGTCGCGCGCCCGACCCCGTCGTACACGGCCGCCGCGCGATCGCCGCCGGTCAGCTCGAGCACGCGCTCGGCGAAGCCGTCGTAGGCGATCGTGTGATCGGCGCCCGCTCGGCGCGCGAGCGCGGCCTTCTCCTCGGTCGAGGTCGTCGCGATCACGCGCCCGCCGCGCAGCTTCGCGAGCTGGGTCAGCAGCCGGCCGACGCCGCCGGCGGCGGCGTGCACGACAACCCAGTCGCCGTCCTGAATCGGGTAGGAGTCGAACGCCAGGTAGTGCGCGGTCATGCCCTGCAGCAGCGCGGCCGCCGCCACCTCCAGCGAGACCCCGTCGGGAACCGACACGAGCCTGTCCCTCGGAGCGGCGACGCGCTCGGCGTAGCTCCCGGGCACGGCGACCCACGCGACCCGGTCGCCCGAGCCCGAAATCGTGCCGGCGCCCTCGACGCCGATGATCGCTGGCGGCCGGGCGCCGTAGCCGCCGCCCTCGCGCTCGTAGACATCCCGGTAGTTGACACCTACCGCTTCGACGTCGACCAGCACCTGGCCCTCGGATGGCACCGGCTCGGGAACGTCCTTTGCCTCGAGCACCTCGGGACCGCCGTTGTGCTCGAACACGATCGCGCGCATCAGCGCCGGGCCGTCGCTGGCTGCTTCACCGCACACACAGTAGTGGGCGCGTCGGCGCGGCTGTCGTCGTATGCGGACTTCCGGATCCGCGACGTGCGCGTGTGGCCATCCGGGCGGCGGGGCGGTGTCACCGTGTCGGCGTCCGTCCGCAACGTATCGTCGCGTCCGGGCTCTGCGGTGCCCGAGCTGTACCTCGCCTCGCCGCCCGCGGCGGGCGAGCCGTCGCGGCAGCTCAAGGGCTACGAGAAGGTCCAGCTGGGACCGCGGCAGAGCGCCGTCGTCACGTTCCCCTGAGCCGTCATGACCTCGCGTACTTCGATCCCGGCCTTGCCCGGTGGGTCGTGGCGCCAGGGCGCTACACGGTCTACGTCGGCACGTCATCTGACGACACGAGCGACCGTGCGGGGTTCGAGTTGCAGTGATCGTCCCCCAAATAGGGGGAAGATCGCTGCAGCTCGGCGCGCGGTTACGTGAGGGCGGGCGCGTCGGGTAGCCCGGCCAGCGCGGCGTTCATGTCGTCCTCGGAGAACTCGGGATCCTCGAGGTCGCCCGCGAGGTAGGCGTCGTACGCGCTGAGGTCGAAGTGGCCGTGGCCGCAAAGGCCGAACAGGATCACGCGCGCCTCGCCGGCCTCGCGGGCCGCTTGCGCCTCGTCGATCACGGCGCGGATCGCATGCGCGGGCTCGGGCGCGGGGATGATGCCCTCGGCGCGGGCGAAGCGGATCGCCGCCTCGAACGTTGCGTTCTGGCGGTAGGCGCGCGGCTCGACCAGCCCGGCCCTGACCAGCCCGCACACCAGCGGCGAGTCGCCGTGGTAGCGCAGGCCGCCCGCGTGCACGGGCGGCGGCACGAAGTCGTGCCCGAGCGTGAACATCGGCATCAGCGGCGTCAGCCCGACGGTGTCGCCGAAGTCATACGCGTACACGCCGCGGGTCAGCGTCGGGCACGCGGCCGGCTCGGCGGCGATGAAGCGGGTCTTGGCGCCGTCGCGGATCACCCGCCGCAGGAACGGGAACGTGAGCCCGCCGAAGTTCGAGCCGCCGCCGACGCACGCGATCACGATGTCGGGCTCCTCGCCGGCCATCGCCATCTGCGCCATCGCCTCCTGGCCGATCACGGTCTGGTGCAGCAGCACGTGGTTGAGCACCGAGCCGAGCGAGTAGTTGGTGTCGGGGCTCTGGGCGGCGACCTCGACCGCCTCGGAGATCGCGATCCCGAGCGACCCGGTCGGGTGCGCGGCCTGGGAGCGTCCGGCCTCGGTGATCTCGGACGGCGAGCGGTGGACGGTCGCCCCCCAGGTCTCGATCATCGAGCGCCGGTAGGGCTTCTGGTCGTAGCTCGAGCCGACCATCCAGACCTCGCACTCGAGCCCGAACAGGCTGCATGCGAACGCGAGCGCCGATCCCCATTGGCCGGCGCCGGTCTCGGTCGTCAGCTTCTTGATCCCGGCCTGGGCGTTCTCGTAGGCCTGCGCGACCGCGGTGTTGGGCTTGTGTGACCCCGGCGGCGAGCCGCCCTCGTACTTGTAGTAGATGTGCGCGGGGGTATCGAGCTCGCGCTCGAGTCGGTGCGCGCGATACAGCGGGGTCGGTCGCCAGAGCTTGTAGACGTCGCGGACGGCCTCGGGGATCTCGATCTCGGGCTCGGGCGAGACCTCTTGGAGGATCAGCCCCATCGGGAAGATCGGGGTCAGGTCGTCGGGGCCCGCGGGCTCCTTCGTGCCCGGGTGTAGCGGCGGTGGGGCGTCGCCGGGAAGATCGGCCATCAGGTTGACCCAGTGGGTCGGGATGTCGTTCTCCTGCAGGACGAACTTCACTTGCTGATCGCTCATCCGCCTCTCCTTCGCTTGCCGGGGGCGCGATTGTATGGGAGGGTCATGGGAATGTCCCGGAGCGTGTTGCGGGTGGTCGGCGCGGTCGCGGCGGCGGCTGCCGTGTGCCCGCTGATCGCGTCGCCGGCGGACGCGAGCGCGTCGCTGCCCGAGTCCCTAGCCAATCGCTGCGTGACCGTCAGCTCGCTGGCCGATGGGCCGGTCTACCTGAAGGCGACAGCCCTCGGCGGCAAGTTCATGCTCTATGACCGCGCCGGGAGGCTTGTGAGCGCGGCGCGCGGAGGCCACACCGCGCGGATCGCCGGCGCAGGCCCGCGCGCTATATGGGCGATCAACTCGGCGCGCGGTTCGTTGCGGTCGCGCTTCGTGATCCGCTCGACCGCGACGCACCAGCTGCTGGACGCCGGGCACCCGGTCGTGACGCTGCGTCCGGCAGCGCACTGCAAGCCGTTCCCCGAGGCGCAGGTCGGCGCGACCGGCAACCCGTTCGCCGGCGCGATCCGCGCGGGCAAGGTGTTCGGGTTCGTCGACGCCCACCTCCACATCACGGCCAACTTCCGCGCCGGCGGGCTCGTGATCTCCGGCCAGCCGTTCGACGAGTTCGGGATCCCGACGGCGCTCGGCGAGGACGCGAAGGTCCACGGCGCCGACGGCGGCCTCGACTACACCGGCAACCTGCTGCGCAGCGCGACGCCGGTCGGGACGCACGACACCCACGGCTGGCCGACGTTCGCTGGATGGCCGACCTACAACACCCAGACCCACCAGCAGACCTATTACGTCTGGCTGCAGCGGGCGTGGGAGGCCGGCGAGCGTCTGGTCGTCGCGCAGACGGCCGAGGACGCGCCGTTGTGCCGGCTGGAGCCGCGTCGCGATGAGAGCTGCAACGAGACGAGCACGATCAAGGCCGAGATTCGCAACCTGAAGGGCCTTCAGGACTATGTCGACGCGCAGAACGGCGGCCCGGGCCGCGGCTGGTTCCGGCTCGTGTACAGCCCCGCGCAGGCACGGCGAGTGATCGCAACCGGCAAGCTCGCCGTGATCATCGGGATCGAGTCCTCCGACCTGTTCGGCTGCAGCGAGATCGCGGGCAAGCCGCAGTGCGCGCGCGCCGACATCGACCGAGGACTGCGCGAGTACAAGCGCCTGGGCGTGCGGGGCATGTTCATCGCCCACTGGGTCAACAACGCGTTTGGCGGCGCGGCGCTCGAGGGGGGCGCGAAGGGGATCTTCATCAACATCCTCAACCGGCTTGGAACCGGCAGCTACTTCACGACGGGGCCGTGCCCGGGCGCCGGTCAGGGCGTCACGGTGACGACGCTGCCGACTGCGTTCCTGACGTTCCTCGCGGGCTTCTTCCCGGCGGCGAGCGCGATCGCGCAAATGGGGATGCCGAGCTACCCGCCCGGCCTTCAGTGCAATACCGAGGGCCTCACCGCGCTCGGCCGCTACCTGATCGGGCGGCTGATCGCAAACCACATGCTGATCGAGGTCGACCACCTCAGCGAGCGGGCCAGAGACGAGGTCCTGACGATCGCCGCGCAGGCCCACTACCCGCTGATCTCCTCGCACAACGGCACCGGCGGCGAGTGGACCCCGGCCGAGCTGACACGGCTGTTGGCGCTCGGCGGGTTTGCCGCCGTGACCCCCGACCAGGCGCCGGCGCTCGCGGCCAAGATCCTGGCGATGTCGAGAGTCGGCTTCCGCGGCGTCGGGATCGGGACCGATACCGGCGGTTACGCGTCGCTGCCCGGCCCGCCGACGACGGGGTTACTGCGCTACCCGTTCAAGTCCTACAACGGGCGCGTCACGTTCACGCGCGAGCGCACCGGGACGCGCACGTTCGATCTCAACCGCGACGGAGTTGCCCAATACGGGCTGTTCGCGGACCTGCTCGCCGACATGCAGCGCGGGCCGCAAGGGGCCCGCGCCATGTCGCTGCTGTTCCGCTCAGCCGAGGCTTATCTGGAAACCTGGCAGCGGGTATTCAGCCACCGAAGCCGGTAGCGGCGATGTATGTCGTCGCGCCGCCGTTGGGGTGGACCAACACGGTCGGCTGCAGGCACTTGGCGGGCACGGTCACGGTGCCCTGCATGAACGCGTCGCCGGTCATCGAGATCGGGACGGTCGGGGTCGTGCCCTGCGCCTTCGTGCTGGCACTGCAGTAGAGCGAGGCGCTGACGGTCGTCACCGGGCCGGGGGTGCCGGTGAACGGCGCGACCGGGATCACGAGCCCGTGGACCTCGACCCGCAGCGTGCCGTCGGCGCGCAGCTTCGCCTCGCCGCGTTTGAGCACCCAAGGCACGCCGCCCGGATTGTTGCCGTTGAGCATCGGATCGGTGGTTGGGACGCTCGGGGCGAGCGTCTGCTCGAGCAGCGTCCGGTCCCGGTGCTCGCCGCGATTTTCGCCGTGCCTGCCTTCATGGCGGCCGTTGTCATGGCGGCCGTTGTCCTGGCCGGACGCGGTGACCGCGGTCGCGGCCGATCCGGCCAGTGCCGCTGCCGACAGCGTTGCAACGGCGACTCGTCTCGAGACTTTCATGCGTACCTCCAAGTACGTCGTGCTTTCCCGAAACGACACTCGGCGCCCAGTCTCGCGCGCAACGGGCTCTCGCCCAACGAGGACTCCCACCGGGGCGGGATCCTTCCTCTCGTACGATGCGTGCGTGCCGCGGACGACGAACTGGTCGGCGTCGATCGAGCTCACCGGCGCAGGCGGGGAGCCGGTCGACTTCGTGCGCACGCTGCGATCGCACGGCGTTGCCGACCTTCCGCCGAACGAGATCGAGCCGGAGGGCGGCTACATGGAGACGGTGCTGCCCGCCGGCGGCCGCGCATGGATCCTGCGGGTCTCGGCCGACGGCGCCCGGTCGGCGCGGGTGAGCGCGCCCAACACCGCGCCACCGGCGCGCGAGCGCGCGGCGCTGACGAGCCAGCTGCGCCACATGCTCCGGCTCGACGAGGATCTCAGCGGCTTCTACCTCGTCGCCGTCGCGGATCCCACGCTCGAGTGGGTCGCGGCCGGCGCGGGGCGGATGCTCCGTAGCCCGACCGTGTTCGAGGACGTCGTCAAGACGATCTGCACGACCAACTGCACGTGGTCGGCGACTGAGCGGATGGTCGGCGCGCTCGTGCGCGAGCTCGGCATGCCCGCCCAGGGCGATCCGAGCCGGCGCGCGTTCCCGGCGCCGGAGGCGATGGCGCAGGCCGACGAGAGCTTCTACACCGACGTCGCCCGCGCGGGCTATCGCGGCGCGTATCTGCGGGCGCTCGCCGCCGACGTCGCCGAGGCTCGGATCGACCTCGAGCGGCTAAACGACCCCGAGCTGCCCGACGCCGAGGTGGCCGAGCAGCTGCTCGCGCTCGCCGGGGTCGGCCCGTACGCGATGGCGCACGTGATGATGCTGCTGGGCCGCTACCAGCGGCTGATCCTCGACTCCTGGACGCGCCCGAAGTACCGGCGCGTGAGCGGGCGTGCGCGGATCACCGACAAGGGGATCGAGCGGGCGTTTCGCCGATTTGGGCCGTTCGCCGGCCTGGCGTTCTGGCTGACGCTGACCGAGGACTGGGTGAGCCAAGCCGAGACCCCGAGCGCGACACCGTGAAGCGGGAGGCCCTGCGAGCGGTGCTCGCCGGGCGCGAGGCGGGGTAGCGGTCGCAGCCGGGCGGCCCTGGGCGTAGGCTACGCCGCGGAACGCGCCAAGGAGGAAATCGGACATGACCACCTACGCACCGACCGCCGCGATGGAGGGCCTGATGATGCGAACGCCGCTGCTGGTGCGGACGATCGCGCAGCGGGCCGGCCTGTTGTTCGCGGATCGCGAAATCGTGAGCGCGACGGCGGACGGAATCGAGCGCTCGACGTACGGCGAGGTCGTGGAGCGGGCACATCGGCTGGCCAGCGCGCTGCACGGGCTCGGGATCCGGCAAGGGGATCGGGTCGCGACGTTCGGCTGGAACTCGCGCAGGCACCTCGAGCTGTATCTCGCGGTCCCGTCGATGGGCGCGGTGCTGCACACGCTGAACATCCGGCTGTTCGACGACGACCTGCATTACATCGTCCGCCACGCCGAGGACCGGGTGATCTTCCTCGACGCGTCGCTGGCCGCGCGGATGCCGCGGTTTGAAGGCGTCGAGCACGAAGTGCTGATGCCCGACGCCGACGCACAGCGCGACGGCGCGCTCAACTACGAGGAGCTGATCGCGTCCGGCGATCCGTCGTTCGAGTTTCCCGACCTGGACGAGAACGCCGCCGCGGCGATGTGTTACACGAGCGGCACCACCGGGCTCCCGAAGGGCGTGGTCTACTCACACCGTTCGACGGTGCTGCACTCGCTGCTGGCCAACCAGGCCGACGCGATCGGGCTGCGCGAGCGCGACACGGTGCTTCCGATCGTGCCGATGTTCCACGCCAACGCCTGGGGCCTGCCGTACGCGGCGGCGCTCGCGGGCAGCAAGCTCGTGCTCCCCGGTCCGCGCATGGAACCCGCCGCGCTCGCGCGGCTGATCGGCGAAGAGCGAGTCACGTTCTCCGGGGCGGTGCCGACTATCTGGCAGGGCGTCGCCCAGCTCGACCCGCCGCCCGACTTGTCGTCGGTGGAGCGGATCATCTGCGGCGGCTCGGCGGTGCCCGAGAGCCTGATGCGGACGTTCGACGAGCGCTTCGGCGTGCCGATCATCCAGGCCTGGGGGATGACCGAGACCAGCCCGCTGGCGTCGCTGTGCCGGGTGCCGCCGGGCGGCCCCGAGGGCGAGGAGGCGTACGCGCTGCGGGCGTTGCAGGGCCGGATCGTGCCGCTGGTCGAATACCGGCTCGACGAGGAGGCGGGCGGCGAGCTCCAGGTCCGCGGCCCGACGATCGCGCGCAACTACTACAACGACGAGGCCGGCGCCGCGAAGTTCACCGACGACGGCTGGCTGCGCACGGGCGACGTCGCCGAGATCAAGGACGGCGCGTTCATCAAGCTCGTCGATCGGACCAAGGACCTGGTCAAGTCCGGCGGCGAATGGATCAGCTCGGTCGAGCTCGAGAACGCGATCATGGCGCATCCCGACGTGCTCGAAGCCGCGGTGATCGCGATGGCGGACGATCGCTGGGGCGAGCGGCCGTGCGCGTGCGTGGTGCGCCGCGACGGCAGCGAACTCGACGGCGACGGCCTACGCGAGTTCCTCGGCGAGCGGGTCGCGAAGTGGTGGCTCCCCGATCGCGTCGAGTTCATCGACGAGGTCCCGAAGACCTCGGTCGGGAAGTTCGACAAGAAGGTGCTGCGGGCGCGGCTCGCGGACGGCTCGCTGTAAGCAGACGGACGTCGCGGCGGCCCGCGCGTGAAGTTGCTCGCCCGGGGGTTTGCCCCGCCCGGATTGCCGCCTACGATGTGCCTATGGCGCATCGCATCGTCTATGTCGCGAGATTGACCCGCCTGCCGGTCGTCAGCCAAGACGGCTCCGACATCGGCCACGTCGCCGATGTCGTGATCGACCTCGGCGGGCGGCCGCCGCGGGTCAACGGGCTCGTCGTCGCTGTCCCGCGCCGGCGCGTGTTCGTCGGCATCGGCCGCGTGGGGGAGATCGGGAGCGACGGCGTGCGGTTGCGGCGCGCGTCGGTCAACCTGCGCCCGTTCGAGCTGCGGGCCGGCGAGCGGCTCGCCGTCGGCGAGATCTTCGGTCGCCGCGTGCGCAATCAGCGTGTGGTCGACATCGGACTGACCACGTCGCCCGGGAACTTCGCGTGGGAGGTCGCCACCGTCGCGCTCGGCGGGCGCCGCGTGCCGGGGCTGCGACGCTCACCGGAGATCGTCGACTGGAGCGAGAGCGGAGAGCTGTTCGCGCAGGAGACGATGGTCGACCGCGAGGCGGCGAACCTCGGCAGCCTGCACCCGGCCGAGATGGCCAAGGCGATCCGGCGGCTGCCGCTCAGCCGCCGGCGGGTGCTGGCCGAGGCGCTCGAGGACGAACGGCTGGCCGACCTGCTCGAGGAGCTGTCCGAAGACGAGCAGGCGCGCCTGGTGGAGGACCTCGATCTCGGTCGCCTCGCGCGCGTGCTCGACGAGATGGAGGCCGACGACGCCGCCGACCTGCTGGCCGAGTTCTCGGCCGCGCGGCAGGCCGAGTTGCTCGACGAGATGGATCCCGAGGAGGCCGAGCCGGTGCGACGCCTGCTGACCTACAGACCCGACACGGCCGGCGGCCTGATGACGCCTGAGCCGGTGATCCTCGGGCCGCAGGCGACCGTCGCCGAGGCGCTCGCGCGCGTGCGCAACCCGGACCTGCCGGTGCCGATGGCCGCCCAGGTGTTCGTCGCACAACCGCCGCTCGAGACGCCGACCGGGCGTTATCTGGGGATGGTCGGGATCCAGCGCCTACTGCGTGAGGCCCCGAGCAAGCCGGTCGGGCGTTGCATCGACGAGGACGTCGAGCCGATCGAGGTCGACCTCAGCGATCGCGAGGTCGCGGCTCGGCTCGCGGCCTACGACGTGGTCGCGCTCGCGGTCACCGATGCGGGCGGGCGGCTCGTGGGCGCGGTCACGATCGACGACGTGCTCGACCACCTGCTGCCCGCCAACTGGCGGATGGAGCTGGCTGAATAATGGCCCGCCGCGACGATCTCGAGACCCCGCGCGGGACCCCAGGCGGCCCGGTCTACGACCCCGACGCGTTCGCTCGGTTCGCGGAGAAGCTCGCGCGCTTCCTCGGCACCGGGCGCTACCTCGCCTTCCAGACGCTGTTCGTCATCGTCTGGATCTTCCTCAACGGTGTGGCTGTTGCCAACAGCTGGGATCCGTATCCGTTCATCCTGCTGAACCTCGCGTTCTCGACCCAGGCCGCGTACGCCGCGCCGCTGATCCTGCTCGCGCAGAACCGCCAGGCCGACCGCGACCGCTCGGAGGTCGAGCGCGACCGCGAGATGAACTCACGCTCGCTCGCCGACACCGAATACCTGGCGCGCGAGATCGTGGCGATCAGGCTCGCGCTGGAACAGAAGGCCGACCGCGATGACCTGCTCGAGCCGATCGAGCGACTGACCTCGACGCTCGAGCAGATGCAGGTCGGCGAGCATGACGAGTCCGGCCCGGAGTCACTCTCGCGCCAGTGACAGCAGCTGCGCGAACTCGTCGCGCAGGGCCGCCTCGAGCACGGGCAGGTCGGGCGTCGAGGCATAGTCGGCGTTGATCCCGAATACGAGCTCGCTGTCATATGAGACGACCGCGATCCCGATCGCGTGGCCGGCGAACAGCGGCACGAGCGGCGCGATCCGCCGCAGCCGGGATCCGAGCGCGTACAGCGGCAGCGGCGGCCCCGGGACGTTGGTGATCGTGATGTTGAACAGCCGCGGGGCGAACAGCATCCGCGCGATCGACTCGTGCAGGACCGGCGGCGCGAAACCGGTCACGAGCACGAGCGTCGATCCGCCGCGCGCCGCGGTGCCGTACTTGAGCCGCAGCGCCGCGGCGCGCGTGCGGCGGTAGCGGCGGTGCAGCCGCGGCTCGCCGATCGGGAGCTCGACGAACAACGAGGTGACCTTGTTGCCGACGCCGCCGTGGTCGTCGCCGCGGAGGTTGACGGGGACCATCGCCCGCAGGGGGCGCTCGAGTTCCTCGCCGCGATCCTCGAGCAGGCGCCGCAACGCGCCGGTGCAGACCGCCAGCACGACGTCGTTGACGGTCCCGCCGAGCGAGCGCTTGATCTCCTTGAAGTCGGCCAGCGACAGCGCGACCGAGGCGTAGCGGCGCCTGGTCCCGATCGGCACGTTCAGCGTGCTCTGGCGCGCCGAGTTGATCTCGTCCTGCCACAGCACCTCGCCCATCGCGGCCGCGGCCTCGCCGGCGCGGACGAGCCGGCCGGGATCGCGCGCCGTGTCGATTGCGGCGTGGGCGACGCCGGCCACCGCCGCGGGCGCGGGCGCGAGCCAACCCGGCAGGTGCGGGCCCCGGTGCGCGATGCCGCGGCCGTTGCCGTTGCCGGTATCGCTGCCGTTGCCGGTGCCGTCCGCCGGGTCCGGACGCCGGCCCGGATCGGGCTCGATGTCGAGCAGCAGATGCCCGATGTCGATCGAGCCGACGCCGTCGACCATCGCGTGGTGCGTCTTGGTGGCCAGCATCCAGCGGTCGTGCTCGAGCCCGTCGACGAGTGTGATCTCCCATAGTGGGCGGGCGCGGTCGAGCCGATGTGACCAGAAGTCGGCCAGCCACTCGTGCAGCTCGGCGTCACCGCCGGGAGCGGGGAGCGTCGCGTGGCGGACATGGGCGCGCACGTCGAAGTCCGGGTCATCCACCCACGCCGGTCGGCGCAACCCATGGGTGCGGACCTCTGACAGTCGCGAGCGGTGGTGGGGGAGGATCGCGGCGCGCGCCTGTAGCAGCTCGATCAGCTGCTCGAGCGTCGGCGTCCCGCCGCCGGTGATCGGCGAGTCGAAGATCAGCGCCCCTCCGATGTGCATCATCGCGCCCTCGTCGGCCTGCTCGAGCTCCAAGAACGTCGAGTCCAGCGAGGTCAAGCGCTCCTCAATCGCCGACATGACAAGAACCTAAGACAGCGCGGGGCAGCGCGCGAGCGCGGGAAACCCCCGATTCGTCGCCGTTGAACTACCGATGCGGGCGCCACGATCGTCTCGATCGTCGGGGCTGGTGCGGGCGTTCTCTACGCTCGACCGCGTGGCCTTGCTGTTGCTAATGCGCGGATCGATCGCGCTCGTCGCCGTCGCGGCGCTGCCCGTGGTGGCGCTGGCCGGCTGCGGCTCGGCTGATCGATCTTCATCGTCCTCCAGCGCGTCGGCTCCGACAAGCGTGACGGCCCCGACGACCGTGCCGACCTCGGCGACGGTCTCTTCTTCGACGACCACGACCGCCACGACCACCAGCACGACCGCGACGACCTCGCACCGCCCGCGCCCCAGGCCCGCGCGGACGGCCGCGGCGGTGCCGCGGCCGCCGATCGTGCAGGACCCGATCCCGTTCGGCCCCCAGCGCGAGGCCGAGATGACCGCCTACGCCCAGCGCCACTACGGGCTTGACACCTTCCGGCTGATCGATCCGCACGTGATCGTGATCCACTTCACCGAGACGCCCGACTTTCAGTCGACCTACAACACGTTCGCGCCCGACACGCCGGACTCGGAGCTGCACGAGCTGCCGAACACGTGCGCGCACTTCGTGATCGACCGCGACGGCACGATCCACCAGCTCGTGCCGCTGTCGATCATGTGCCGCCACACGGTCGGGCTCAACTGGACCGCGATCGGGATCGAGCACGTCGGCTACAGCGATGCGCAGGTGCTCGGCGACCCGCGCGAGCTGGGCGCGAGCCTGGCGCTCGTGCACTGGCTTGCCTGCCGTTTTCACATCAGCGTCGAGAACGTGATCGGCCACAACGAGAGCCTCTCGAGCCCCTACCACCACGAGAACGTGCCGTCGCTTCGCACCCAGACGCACAACGACTTCAACCACGCGGACATGGACGTGTACCGCGCGCGGCTGCGCGAGCTGGGCGGCTGCCCGAGCTGACGGATTGAGATGTGGCCGCAGACCGCGCGTAGACTCGTGGTGTGTCAGCCCGCGGCACCGATTGGGGCCTCGCGGCACTCCTGGTCGCGTTGGTCGCGACCGGCGCGCTGACGCTGTTTGCCGGCGGGTCGGGCGACGCCTGGGTGTTCGCCGCGCACGATGCGCTCGGGGGCGCGATCGTGCTGTTGCTGGCGGTCAAGCTCCGGCGCGTCTGGCCGCGCGTGTCCGTGCCGCGGCGATGGGACCGGTCGACGGCTACGAGCTTGTTTGCCGTGGCGTTGGTCGTCGCGGCGATCGGCGCCGGCGTGCTCTGGGCTGCCGGCGTGACGCCCGCGCCGGCGGGCTACAGCCTGCTGAGCTGGCACGATGCGCTCGGCGCCGTGCTTGTGGCGATCGTGATCGCGCACATGGTCGCGCGCGCCAAACCGCTTCGCCGCCGCGACGCAACCGATCGCCGTCAGTTCCTGATCGCCGCCGGCGGGCTCGGCGGCGCGCTGCTGGCGTGGCGGCTGCAGCGCCCGGCGCAGGCGCTGATCGGGCTGCGCGGCGCGCGGCGGCGCTTCACCGGCTCATATGAGGTGGCGTCGTTTTCAGGCAACGCGTTTCCGACCACCTCGTGGGTGGCAGACAACCCGCGGCCGATCGAGCCGGCGGACTACCGGTTGCGGGTCGACGGCCTCGTCGTCCGGCCGCTGACGCTCGCGCTGGCGCAGTTGCCGGCAACCGATGAGCTGGTCGCGACGCTCGACTGCACCGGCGGCTTCTACTCGACGCAGCGCTGGCACGGGGTGGCGCTCGCGCGGCTGATCGACGAGGCCGGCGCGCTGGCCGGAGCGCGCCACGTCCGGGTCGTGTCGAGCACCGGGTACAGGTGGGGGTTCGCGCTGCACGACGCGCGATCGCTGCTGCTTGCGACCCACGTCGGCGAACAACCGCTGAGCCACGAGCACGGCGCCCCCGCACGGCTGGTGGTCCCGTCGGCGCGCGGCTTTCAGTGGGTCAAGTGGGTGACGCGGATCGAGCTGCTCGAGCACCCGGACTACGGCGCGCCGGCGTCGACGGTTTTAAGCAGCTTCACATGAGGTTCGGTCAGCCGCTGACGGTGAGCTCGTTCAGCAGCGGCAGCTGAGTCCCGGTCGCGGCGGTGATCTGGACCCGCAAGAAGCGCGCGTCCGACGCCACGAAGTTGATCGCGTCGACCGACCCGCTGGTGCGGCCGGCGACCGCCGCGACTGTCCGCCAGCTGACTCCGTCCTGGGAGACCTGGAGCGTGTAGCTGCTCGCGCGCGACCGCGGGCCCCAGCGCACGGTCGCGGTGCGCACCAGCGTCGCGATCGGGAGCGCGATCGTCACGGTCGCGGGGATCGCGGACGGCTGCCAGGCCGTCGCGGTGCTGCCGTCGACGGCGGCCAGCGGCGGTGCTCCGGGCACGCTCGACGTCGCCGACGCGCGCCCGCAGCGGACCGCGTCGGTCGTCACCGTCCGATCCGGGCGCCGGGTCGGGATCACCAGCGAATGGCCGCGGTTGAGCACGCGGCGGCCGGTCGGTGTCGAGAGCACAAGGCCCCGTCCGGCGGTGACCGTGACGGTTGTCGTCGAGCTGCCGATCGAGACCGTGAACTGACGCCCGCGCCAGCTCAGGCCGCGCAGCACGATCCCCGACAGCTGCCCGGCCATGCTCGGGTTCAGACCGACGGAGGTGGGTAGCCAGCGCAGCCCCGAGTAGCCGTACAGGAACTCCTGCAGGAAGCCGCCGATGCCCGTCATGAACGTAAACGCTCCGCCGCTTCGCGTCTCTGAGAACTGGTCGAAGACGTCATGAATGAACGGATCGAGGCTTCGTCGCGTGTACACGAAGCTCGAGCAGCCGGGCGTGCCCAGCGCGGAGCTGTCGATTGAGTTGACGGCGTCGCTCATCGCCGGACCGTTCGGGATCGGTGCGCGGGACGTAGTAGTTGACGTCGTTCTGGGCGAGCCGGTTGGACATCGGGAATGCCCACGGGTACTGGAGCATCGTCACGTCGGCCTGCTTTACGAGCTGGCCGCGGTAGCCGGCGAACTCGGGATGGAAGTTGTGGGCGGGATCGGTCGGGACGACGATCCCCGCGGCGATCCGGCCCCACGCGGGCGGTACGCCGAGTTTCAGGACCCCGGCGGCGGCGATCGCCTCCTGCAACGTGGTCTTGGCGGCGACGTTTGTGTACGCCTCGTCGTTGACGTTGGGGTTCTCTTCGTCGGGGCCGGTGACGCCGTTGATGTGGTAACGGCCGTCGCTGCCGAGGGTCGCGCGCGACGCCCAGAACGCCGCCGCCTGCGACAGGACCGGCCAGCCGCGTTGCAGCAGCGTGCGCTTGTCGCCGGTCGCGAGGTAGTACTGCCACTGGGCGAGTGCGACGTCGGCGGTGATGTGCTGCTCGTACACGCCTTCGCTGTTGACGGACGTGGGGGGCGGGATCTGCTCGGTTCCGTCGAGGGCGCTCTCCCACGGGAACCGGGCGCCCTGGAGGCCCGTTGCGGTTGCGTGCTGGCGGGCCGCGGCGAGGCGGTCGAACCGGTACTGGTCGATCCCGGTCGCAAGCGGCGCGTGCTGGGCCAGCAGCGCCGGGAACATCCATGTCTCCGCGTCCCAGAAGACGTGGCCGTTGTAGCCGTTGGACGACAGGCCCGCCGGCGACACGCTGAAGTTGGTGCCGGCGCTCGCCCACAGGTAGAACTCGCCGGCGTTGACGTCGGTGGCCAGCCCGCGGTTGCCAGACACGTCGATCCGGCCGTTCCAGAGCGAGGCCCAGGCGGCGTTGTTCTCATTGAGCAGTGCGGGTTCGCCGGCGGCGGCGGCCGCGGTTGCCTGGGCCTGGGCCGCCGACAGCGGGGCCGGCGTCTGCAGCGTGCTGTCGACGGCGACGTACTTGATGATCGTGTAGGCGGCACCGGCTGTGACCGGGAAATCCAGGCGCTGGCTGACGGTCTGGTCGGTGTTCTGGTCGGCTTGGGTCACGGTCGCCGCGACGTTGGCGGAGGCGCTGAACTGGCTCCACAACGCGGCGGTGATGTTGCTCCCCTGCGTCCCGATCTGCAGCCAGTCGCCGTGCGCGTCGGCCGCCCAGCCCTTTGCCTGCTGCGCGGTGAGTGTCGCGGGGGTGCCGTCGATCGTGTCGATCACGGTCGCGGTGCCGGTCCACTGCGGTGTCAGCGTCAGCTGCACGACGCCGACGTTGGGGCGGGCGCGGTCGGTGAACAGCAGGTAGGCGAGATTGGTCGTGTGGCCGTCGGGCGCGGTCCAGGTCGCCGAGGTCGAGATCACGCCGCTGCGCAGGTCGATCGACTGGCGCCAGCCGGTGGTCGTGCCCGACGTCAGCGAGAACGGCGTGCCGGCGTCGTTGAACGTCAGCGTCGACCAGGTCGGGAGGTTGGCTCGCTGCTGGACGCCGTTGGGCGGCTGCGCGTAGAAGCCCGCAAGCTCGGATTGCGCCGGGACGGTCCCGGGCGCGTAGCCCTGGCCGGTGGGCGGGACGCGGACGCCGAGCAGCCCGTTGCCCGTGAACGTCGGCGCGTACGACGGGCCGGTGTTGGTGGCGGTCAGAACCGTGGCGCCGGTGCTCGGGCCGGGGGTCGCGCGGGGGGCCTTGGGCTTGGGCTTTGGTTTGGGCACCGCGGCCGCGCCCGCGATCGGCGGGCTCGCTGCGGCGAGCCCGATCAGGAGCCCAGCCGTCAGGCCCGCAGCGTGCAGAGACATCGAACGGCGCATCCTCTACCGGGTGCAACCGTACCGGACCGGGGACGGGCGCAAAGTCAACCGAATTAGTCGGATTTGCTAGGTTTCGACGTCCCCCGACCGTAGAGGAGCTTCGTTTCGATGAGCGTCACCGACGAGTTGCTGGCCAACAACGAGTCCTACGCCGCGTCATTTGACAAGGGCGATCTGCCGATGCCACCCGGCCGGAAGCTCGCCGTCGTGGCGTGCATGGATGCCCGCCTGAACGTGTACGGGATGCTCGGGCTGCAGGAGGGCGATGCGCACGTGATCCGCAACGCCGGCGGCGTGATCACCGACGACGAGATCCGGTCGCTGGCGATCTCGCAGCGGCTGCTCGGAACCGAGGAGATCATCCTGATCCACCACACCGATTGCGGGATGCTGACGTTCACCGACGACGGCTTCAAGCAGTCGGTCCAGGACGAGACCGGGATCAAGCCGGAGTGGGCGGCGGAGGCGTTCTCGGACCTCGACACCGACGTCCGCCAGTCGATCGCCCGGATCAAGGCCTCGCCGTTCATTCCCCGCACGGACTCGGTCCGCGGGTTCGTGTACGAGGTCGAGAGCGGCCGGTTGCGTGAGGTGAATTAGCTCGGCGGTCGAGGGATATCTGTGTACGTAAATGGGCACAGATATCCCACGCCGAGGCATGCCGGCGCGGCTAACCGGTACACGCTTCGCGGGTACGATGGCCGGTGATGAAGGTCTTCATCACCGGCGCCTCGGGGTTCATCGGGCGCGCGCTGTACGAGCGCTACGCCGCCGACGGGCACGAGGTGCTCGGCTGCGACCTGAGCGCGGATCCGGCGCGCGGGGTCGTCGCCGGCGACGTCGGCGAGGCGGGCGCGTGGCAACGGCATGCCGACGGCTGCGAGCTGGTGATCCACACCGCCGCGACCGTGTCGTTCCGGCTGGAGCGCCGCGAGGCGCTGTGGCGCTCGAACGTGCTCGGGACGTCGAACGCGCTGGACGCCGCGCGGGAGGGCGGCGCGCGCCGGTTCGTGCACTTCTCGTCGGTGACCGCGTTCGGCTTCACGTTCCCCGACGGCGTCGATGAGCGCTACCCGGTGCACAACACGTTCGTCCCATACCCCGACAGCAAGATCGCCTCAGAGCAGGTGGTGCTGCAGGCTCACGTCGAGGAGCGGGTACCGTGCACGATCGTCCGGCCGGGCGACGTGTACGGGCCGCGCTCGCGCGTGTGGGCGGTGATCCCGGCCGAGCTGATCCGCTCGCGGCGATTCACCCTGCCCGGCGGCGGCCGGGGGATCCACTCGCCGGTGTACATCGACAACCTCGTCGACGGCGTCGTGCTCGCTGCCGCTGCATCGGACGCGGTCGGCCAGATCTTCACGCTGTCCGACGGCGTGGGGGTGCCCTACCGGGAGTTCTTCGCCCCCTACGCCGAGCTCGTGGGCCGGAAGCTGATCACGCTCCCGACCCCGGTCGCGGTCGGCTCGGCGGCGGTGCTCCGGCAACTGCTCCGGTTCGCCCCCGGCGACAACGAGATCAACGCGGCGTCGGCGCGCTACCTGCTGCGCACCGGCACGTACTCGATCGCGAAGGCGCGGCGGGTGCTGGGCTGGGAGCCTCGAGTCGGAGTGACCGAGGGGCTGCAGCGGACCGTCGCGTGGCTGCGCGAGCAGGGCTTCGGGGCGTCTGACTAGCTTGGCACTGCGACCGCGGCCGCCGCTCGGCCCGCAGCGAGCCGCGCTAGCGTCGCCCGCGCGCGGCGCGCGCCGCCGAGCAGCGCGACGTCGACCTGAGCCCGCTTGTATAGCCAGTGCACGTCGGCCTCCCAGGTGAAGCCGATCCCGCCGTGGGCCTGGATCGCGCTGGACGGGACCTCGCGACCGGCCTCGGCGGCTGTCGCGGCTGCGAGCGCGGCCGCCTCCGCGAGCCGGTCGGGATCGGCATCGGCCGCCCAGGCCGCGTAGTACACCGCCGAGCGCACGCTCTCGGTGTGCAGGAGCATCTGCGCGCAGCGGTGCGACACGGCTTGGAAGGAGCCGACGGGGACGCCGAACTGCTTGCGGTCCTTGACGTACTCGAGGGTCATCTCGAGCGCGCGCTGGCAGATCCCGAGGACCTCGGCGGCGAGCACGATGCGGATCCGGTCGGCGGCGCCGGTGGCGAGGGGCTCGCCGTCGCCGTCGTGTGTGACGGTTGCGTAGCGACGGGTCGGGTCGATCGCGTCAAACGGCGCGGTCTGCGGAGCGGCGTGCAGCGACGCGTCGTCGCCGTCGAGCAACACGACAACATCCGCGTCGGCGGCGTCGGCGGCGAGCTCGCGAGCTCCGATCGCGCCCGCCAGCTCGCCGGACGCGAGGCCGGGCAGCCAGCGCGACTGCTGATCATCGGTACCCGCGGCTTGAATCGCGGCCGCGGCCGCGGCGCTCGGCACCAGCGGGGTGGACGCGCACGCGTATCCGAGCTCCTCGGCGAGCACCGCCAGCTCGACGGTTCCGAGGCCCTGCCCGCCGTGGTCTTCGGCGACGGCGATCCCCGGCCATCCGAGCGCGATCAGCTCTGCGATCAGCTTCTCGTCATAGCTGCCCGACTCGGCGGCCGCGCGGACGGCCGCGAACGGCGAGCGGGTCGCGAGCAGCTCGTGCGCGACGCGCTTGATCTCCTTCTGGTCCTCTGTCAGGTCGAAGTCCATGGTCGTCTCCTCCGCTCGGTTAGCGGGCCTTGGGGAGTCCGAGCACGCGCTCGGCCACGATGTTCTTGAGCACCTCGGTGGTCCCGCCCTCGATCGTGTTGCCGCGGGCGCGCAACAGCTCGTAGGACCAGCGGTTCTCCTTGTTCATCACCTCGGGGCCGAGCACGTCGGCCGCGAACTGGGTCAGCTGCTGGTTGGTCTCAGACCACATCCACTTCGTCAGCGACCCTTCGGGCCCGGGCTGGCCGTACTTCTCGATCGCGGTCAGCCCGCGGTAGGCGGTCAGTCGCAGGACCTCTGCCTTGACGTGCAACTCGCCGAAGCGGTCGGCGATGATCGGGTCGTCGAGCAGCCCGCGCTCGCTCGCGACGGCCAGCAGCGAGTCGAGCAGCTGCCGCAGGCGGACCTGCAGGAAGAACGCAAGCCCGGCGCGCTCGTTCATCAGCGTCGTCAGCGCGACCCTCCAGCCGTTGCCCTCGCCGCCGAGCAGGTTCGCCTCGGGGATCCTCGCTTCCTCGAGGAACAGCTCGTTGAACTCAGACTCGCCGGTGATCTGTCTGAGCGGACGGACCTGGACGGCGTCCTGCTCCATGTCGAGCAGGAAGTAGCTCAGGCCCTTGTGCTTGGGCGCGTCCTGGTCGGTGCGCGCGACGAGCATGCACCACTTCGAGTACTGGGCACCGCTGGTCCAGACCTTCTGTCCGGTGACGATCCACTCGCCGTCGCGTTTGACCGCCCTTGTCTTCAGCGACGCGAGGTCAGAGCCGGCATCGGGCTCGGAGAAGCCCTGGCACCAGATCTCGTCGGCGGTGACGATCGGGGCGAGGTAGCGGTCCTTCTGCTCGTCGGTGCCCCAGGTCATGATCGTCGGACCCGCGAGCAGCAGGCCCAGCGCGTTTGCCGGCAGCGGCGAGCCCGAGCGGCCGAGCTCCTCGAAGAAGATCGCCGACTCGGTGATCGTGGCCCCGCGGCCGCCGTACTCGCGCGGCCAATGAACCGCGGCCCATCCGCCTTTGGCCAGCCGCCGCTGGAAGTCTCGGCGCCAGGCGTAGCTCTCGTCCTCGCCCTCGGGGGGCTCGCCGGCGGGGTTGTCCGCGAGCCACGTTCGAAACTCGTCGCGGAATTGCAGCTCGCTTGGATCGAACGTCAGGTCCATGGCTCCTCCTTGCCGACGAGCCGCACGGCGCAGCCCACCAGCACGTCTTCGAGGTCTCTGGTTGGTAGTCCGGCGCGGACCCTCGTGCACGCGAGGTCGTGGACGCCGGCGGCCAGCACGTACAGCGCGTCGTCCGGGGGGACGGGCGCGCCTGAGCGGCCGAAGCTCTTGCCGTAGCGACGGGCGAAGCGTTTGAGCGCGGCGTCGCGTTGCGCCCCGACCGACGGCCACTCGAGCAGGTACACGCGCGCGAACACCGGCTCCTCGTCCAGGGTGTGCAGGTACTCGCGGATCCCCGCGCGCAGCTCGGTGCGCCAGTCGGGTGCGTCTCGGGTCGCCTGGGTGATGCGGTGCTCGAGCACCTCGGTACCGACCCGGTAGGCCTCGGTCAGGCACGCCTCCTTGGACTCGAACAACTCGTAGAACGTGCCGCGCGAGACGCGGGCCATCTTCACCGCGTCGGCGACGGTGGCCGCCTCATACCCCTTCTCGGCGACGGCTCGCACCATCGCCTCGAGCAGCTTCGCGCGTTGCGGGCGCTCGCTGAGCAGCGGCTGGACGTCGGGATGGCTCGATACGAGGGATGACAAGTACCGCGGACTGTACCTCACGGGTACGGTCTGCGTACTTGCCAGTTTCAGGCGGCGGAAGGGGTCGTGCGCCACCGTCTGAGATGATGGCGAACCACCGATATGAGCAGCGATCTTCTTGCCGTCTTCCTGCTCTCGCTTCTGGCGATGTTCAACCCGTCGCTGCTGGCGGCGGTGACGGTGATGATGCTGCTGCCGGAGCCGAAGCGGCTGATGTTCGGCTACCTGCTCGGCGCCTACCTGACGAGCATCACGCTCGGCCTGGTGATCGTGTTCGCGATCCCGGGCTCGAGCGCCGAGGGCACCGCCAAGCAGACGCTCGCCCCGGTTGAGGACATCGTTATCGGCCTGCTGCTGTGGACGATCGCGTTCGTGCTCCGAACGGGACGCGACAAACCTTTTGCGGAGCGCCGCCGAGCGAAGAAGGAGGCGAAGCTCGAGGCCAAGCGCGAGGCGGGAAAGCCGACGGAGTCGCTGCCGCTACGGCTGCTGGGGCGCGGCGACCCGAAGGTCACGTTCCTGGTCGGGATCATCCTCACCTTCCCGGGCGTCTCCTATCTGGACGCGCTCGGTCACATCCACAGTCTCGACCCGGGGACCGTCGCGACCGTGCTGCTGGTCGTCTACTTCTGCTTGGTGCAACTGCTGTTGCTCGAGCTTCCGCTGCTCGGCTACGTGTTCGCGCCGGAAGGCACGAAGGAAAAGGTGACCCGGTTCAGGGCATGGATGGCGCGCAGCGGCCGTACCGCCGCGGTGATCGGCGCCTTCGCGCTGGGGCTCTGGCTCCTGGCCAGGGGCGTGATCAATTTGCTGTGAGCCGTGGCGTATCGAACGGGTCTGTCAGCCCAGCTCGACGAGGAACTCGCGGACGTGACTTACGACCTCGGTCGCGAGCATCGCGGGGCGATCCTCCGAGCGCGTGGGCTCGCTGCGCCCCTCGCTCTCCGAAACGTCCGAATCTGAGCGTTGCAGCACTGCGAGCAACGCCGTCACGACCTCGGGGTCGAACTGGTGGCCGCTCTCCCGCGCAAGCTCCTCGCGCGCCGCATCCGGGGTGCGCGCGGGCCGGTAACAGCGGCTGGTGACGATCGCGTCGTACGCGTCGCACACGGCGATGATCCGCGCGGCCAACGGGATCGCGGGGCCGTCCAAGCCGTCGGGATACCCGGCCCCGTCCCAGCGCTCGTGCGTCGAGCGCACGATCGTCGCGACCGGACGGAGGGCCGGCGCGGCGCTGAGGATGCGCTCGCCGAGAATCGTGTGCTGGTGGATGAACTCCCACTCGTCGGCATCGAGCGGCCCCGGCTTCTCGAGGATCGCGTCCGGAACGCCGACCTTGCCGATGTCGTGCAACTCGGCGGCTCGAGCGAGCTCGTCGATCTGCTCGGCGTTCATATCGAGGTGCAGGCCGACGGCCATCGCGAGCCGCGAAACCACGGTTGAGTGATCCGGCAAGCCGTTGCGCTTGGCCTTCAGGATGTGCATCAGCACCTCGTGCGCCTGCTCTCGCGCCCCGGCGGGCCGGCCGTGTTTATGGGCATACATCCGCTTGTCGGCGAGCTGCAGCGCGTAGTCCGTCGTCGTCGCCTCGTGGGGGACGAGGATGCTCCCGCACGATGCCGAGATCGCGAAGTTCTCGCCGCCCTCTTGCAGCGCACGCGCGGCCGCGGTGACCGACTCCTCGAGATCCCCGAGCGCCGGCAACAGGACGCAGAATTCGTCGCCACCAAGACGGTAGGCCGAGCCGTGGGGCGACACCGCCGACTGGAGCTTGTGGCTGAGCCTCGCGAGCAAAGCGTCGCCGGCGACGTGTCCGAACGTGTCGTTGTAGGACTTGAATCCGTCGAGGTCGAACAGCATCAGCAACAGGGGGTTCTCGCGCGACGCGTCGGTCAGTCGCTCGCCGAGATCCGTCTCGAGCTTGCGCCGGTTCCCAAGACGTGTCAGCGGATCCGTCTGTGCCTGTTCGCGCAGCAGCTCATGCCCGACGATCTCTTCTGCAGCTGTCTGCGCCCGCTCGACGAGGCCGAGGATCAATGACTGCTCATCCTCGGTGAAGCCACGACCCGGTCGGGCGACGGCGAGTGTCCCGCGGTCGTCGGCGCCGACTCTGAACGGGATCGCGAGCGCCCATTTGTCGTCAAGCTCGAGCTGATGCGGCTCTCGCCTCGAGCGCACGGCGCCGCCCACGAGCTCGAGCAGCGGCTCGAATTCGCTCGGTCCTGCCGACTTCATGATCGGTGCAGCGTCCGGCACGTGCACGATCAACCGCCCGGCGGCCGCGTCGAGCGCATCAATTGAGCCGTGGAGCACAACGTCAGTCAGCGCGTCCATGTCGAGCTTTGCGGCGAACGCATCTCCCAACCGCGAGACGGCGTCCTGCAGGCGCGTCCGTTGCCGCGCCACGACGTCGAGTCGGCGCTGGGCTTCGTCGATACGGCTGTTGCGGTCGTGATCGATCACGACCAGCAGGCCGATCAGCGGCACCATCAGCAGCAGCACCAGCGGGTTCTGCTGCGCGGCGAACGCGAACATCAGCCCAACCGGCGCGAGGGATGCGTCCACGATCCACACAGACGCGATGACTCGCAATTGCACGCGGGGCGCGATGCCGGAGGCCGCTGCCTCGCGCAGCGTCGAGCTCGCGAGATCGACTACGCAGGCGGCGATGAATGCCGCCACGTAGACTGCGGCCCGGCCGGTCCCGTCGACGCTTCCGAACAGCACCAGCACGGCCGCCGGACCGAGCGCATGCCATGCATCTGGGACCGAAAGCAGAAGGTGCTGTGCGGTGGTGCGGCGCGCGATCAATCGCGCCAGCGTGCCGAGCACCAGCCCGGCTGCGGCCAGGATCGGCACCGATGCCGGCGGCAACAGCAGCAGCATCGGCACGAGCACGAGATAGGACGGCACGAAGTAGCCGGCGCCGAGAGGAAACCTGACCAGGCGCGACATGACTGCGTACAGGACGACCAGCGGCAGCGCGACGTCCAGCGGCACCTGACCGCCGGCGAAGGCCGGAGCCGCGAGCGGCACGGCGACCGCCAGGAAGATCAGCGACGCGGCGCCCTCAGCGAGTAACTCGCGTCGGCTCGCGCGATCCGAGCGCGACTCCCAAGACTCCTCCAGAAGCCGCTCGACGGGATCGCTGGCCCGAACATCCTCGAGTGCTCGTTCCATCACCAGTTTCGCCTCCGATGCGTGGGAGCGGGCGGGCGGGTGCTCGCCGCTCCCACGCAGTCGTCAGCTTCCATCCCTACCCTCGGCCGTAAGGATCGACGTAGACGTCGTCGATGTTCCAGGCGCCGCCATACTGGGCCGGCAGGAACTGGAGGCGAACGGTCAGCGTCTGATCGGCCTGCCAGAGCGGCAGCGAGTTGCCGAGGTTCATGACGGGCGACAGCGCCCAACTGCTACCGCCGGATACCGAGCCCGCGGTCGTGCTGTGGCTGGTGCCTGAGGCATCGGTCCACAGCAGGTTGACGTTCATCTGCGCCCAGCTGCCGTTGCCCTTACGGGCGACGAACCGAAACGTCGGCGTCGCGATACCGACGCAGATGGGGGCAGAAACCGCGGAACCGTTCGGCGTGATCAACAGCGCGTGCGAGTCGCTCGGGCTGTTGACGAAGAACGACTCGTTACCTGAGATCACCGATGAGTTGGTCAGCGACCAGCCGGACGTGCCGGCTTCGAATGATCCGCTCTGGGCCAAGCTGTAGTTGGCGGTATCGCCGAGCGAGCCGAACACCGGGGACCCCGATGTGCCGACCGTGCACGCGCTGGCGATGGCTGGGATGGCCACGGTCGCGAGCGCCGTGCCGAAGAAGGCAGTGACGATTCGCGCGATCCGCGGTCGTCGGATTAGATAGGGCATTCAAACCTCCGTGTTTGCAATACGATGCGTGTCCGTTGCATCGGCAGCTGGGCGATCTCAAAACAAGACCCCTGGCTTTGCGTCCCCGCCTCACGACGAGTTTGCCTTTATCGACAACCCCGTTATCGGCAGGTTTATGGAGACTCTTTACGTAAACCCGCGCAAACTTGATCAGCGGCGGCGCCACGGAGGTTGCGCGCGGCGGTCGCGCGGCGGTCAGACGGTGAAGACCAGCTTGCCGACTACTTCGCCGTTGAGCAGCGCCTCGAACCCGTCGCGTGCCTTTGCGAGCGGCATCGTCCGATCGATCTGCGGCCGGATGTCCTTCTCGACGCAGAACCTCGCGAGCCGTTGCAGCTCGTCGCGCGTGCCCATCGTCGATCCCACCACCGACAACTGCAGGAAGAACACCCGCGTCAGCTCGGCCGGCGGCGCATCGCCGGTCGTGGCGCCCGAGACCACAAGCGTGCCGCCCGGCTTGAGCGAGCGGATCGAGTGGCCCCACGTCGCGTCGCCGACCGTCTCCATCACCGCGTCGACGCGCTCGGGAAGGCGGGCGCCGGCCTCGAATGCTTGCGCGGCTCCGAGCTTCACGGCTTGGTCGCGTTTGTCCTGCGACCGGCCGGTGACCCAAACGCGCAGGCCGGCGGCCGTGGCGAGAACCGTGAGTGCGGTGGCGACGCCGCCGCCGGCGCCCTGCACGAGGATCGTCATCCCCGGAACCACACGCGCGCGCGTGAACAGCATCCGGTAGGCGGTCAGCCACGCGGTCGGCAGGCAGGCGGCCTGCTCGAACGACAGCTCCTTCGGCTTGGGGACGAGGTTGCGGCGCGGCACGGCGACCCTCTCAGCGAGCGTCCCCGGGTACTGCTCTGAGAGCAGCGACCGCTTCGGATCGAACGTCTCGTCGCCGCGCCAGGAGTCCTGGCTGATGACCGAGTGGACGATCACTTCGTTGCCTTGCTCGTCGAGCCCGGCCGCGTCGCAGCCGAGGATCATCGGCAGCCGGTCGGCGCTCAAACCGACGCCGCGCAGGGACCACAGGTCGTGGTGGTTGAGCGACGCCGCCTTGACGGACACCGTGCTCCACCCGTCGGGCGGCTCGGGCTCTGGGCGCTCGCCGATCGTCAGCCCGCGCAGCGGGTCGTCGCGATCGATCTCTGAGGCGTAGACGGCGAGCATCGCCGGGGACCATACCCGCAGGCAGCTCGATGTAAGACTGAGCGCCAGTCGCCGCTCGGCGACGCCTACTTCGTCGCGGCCAACACCGCGCGCGCCGCGTTGTGACCCGCGATGCCGCTGACCCCACCGCCCCGGCGGGCGCCGGCGCCACACAGCCACACGTTCTCGATGCCCGTCTCGACGCCCCAGCGTCCGACGTCCTCGTCTGACTCGGCGAACGGCCACGCGAGGTCGCGATGGAAGATGTGCCCGCCGGGCATTGCGAGCTCGGCCTCGAGCTCGATCGGCGTCAGAGCCTCGATGCACGGCGTCCCGTCCTGCGCGATGTACAGGCAGTCCTCGATCGGCTCGGCGAGGACGGAGTTGAGCGAGCGCAGGGTCGCGCTGACGGCCTGTGCCTTCGCCTCGGCGGCCGTCGCCCGGTCGCGCGCGGCGAACAGCCGCGCCGGCATGTGCAGGCCGAACAGCGTCAGCGTGTGGGCGCCGGCCGCGCGTAGATCCTCGGACAGGATGCTCGGGTCCACGAGCGAATGGCAGTACAGCTCGCATGGCGGTGACGATGGGATCTCACCGCGCGCCGCCTGTTCGTAGGCGCGGTCGAGCTGGCCGTAGGACTCGTTGACGTGGAAGGTGCCGGCAAACGCCCGCTCGGGTGCGACGGCCGGATCGCGGAGGCGAGGCAGGCGCGCGAGCAGCATGTTTAGCTTGAGCTGCGATCCCTCTGGGGTCTCGCCGGCCGGCTGCTCGGCGCCTAGCAGTCCGGCGAGCACGCTCGGCGCGACGTTCGCGAGCACGTGGCGGGCCGCGACGCGCGTTCCGTCGGCACATGCGAGCTCGGCGGCCGCGCCGTCGGTGGCGACCGCGGTGACTTCGGCGCCCGTCCGGACCTCGGCGCCGGCCCGGCGCGCGGCCCGCTCGAGCGCGGCGCTCAGCGCGCCCATCCCACCGACCGGGACGTCCCAGCGGCCGGTCCCGTTGCCGATCACGTGGTACAGGAAGCAGCGGTTCTGGCGCAGCTGTGGGTCGGTGGCGGGTGCGAACGTCCCGATCGTCGCGTCGGTGAGGACGACACCCCGGAGGAGGTCGGAGTCGAACTCCCGCTCGAGCGTCTCCGCGAGCGGGCGCTCGAACAGCGCGTCCCACGCCGCCTCGTCGCCGACGACGCGCGCGAACTCCGCGCGCGAGCGCAGCGGCTCGGTCATCGTCGGGAACACCCGCTGCGCGACGCGGCCGAGCATCGCGTAGAAGTCCCGCCAGCGCCCCGGCGGCTCGTGCCCATCGCCGATGAGCAGGCCGCCGTCGCCCTCGGGCGTGTAGGAGGAGATGACTGCGCGCGCGCAGCTCGAGATCGATGCCGAGCGACGCGAGCAGCTCCCGCGGGAACAGGCTGACGAGGTAGGAGTAGCGCGAGAGGCGCACCCCGACCCCATCAAACGGCGATCCGGAGACCGCCGCGCCGCCGAGCTCGGAGCGCCGCTCGAGCACGAGCACGGTTCGGCCGGCCCGCGCCAGCATCGTCGCAGCAACGAGCCCGTTGTGACCGCCGCCGACGATCACGGCGTCATAGCTGTCCATCGCGGTAGTCTCCCGCGTCTGCTCATGGAGAGAGCTCGAACGTGGGGTGTCCGGGTCGTGATCGTGACCGCTCTGACGGCTTGGCTCGGCGCGCCCGTGGCGCACGCGCGCGCCCAGTTGCCGGCCGCGGCGGTGCCCTGGGTGGCGCAGTACACCGTGGACGTGAGCGGTTCGCAGAACGGGTCGTGGACCGAGCATCGGGCCGGTCTCGGAGGCTGCGACGGAGGCGAGACCGGATCCGGCAACGAGGACGTCGTGGTCTCCCCGCGCGGCACCGCGCCGGTGTTCGCGACCGGCGTCGGCCCGACGCTGACGAGCCTGATAGTCGCCGCGGAAGCCGACATCCCCGTGCCCGGCGATCCGCAGTCGGTGCCGCAGACCCTGCTCACCGCCAGCGCATCGGTGTCGCGGCAGGGGACAGTCCAGCAGGGCCCCGCGCCGGATCCGTCGCTGTGCCCGTCCGGGGACGGCGGCGGCACCCCGCCGACGCCCGACTGCGGCGTCAAGCCGCTGACCCTGAAGCTGTGGTTCGACCAGGAATCGCACGTGCTCCATTTCGAGCAGCCGGACGGCTCGGTACCGGGCGACCCGTTCAGCGACTGCCCATACCTCGGGCCCGGGATGCTCCCGACGTGGTTGCCCGCCGACGTCCTGCTGCCGATGAACGGGTGGGGGCCGGGCCCGCCGATCGGGAGCGCGGTGGGCCACGGGCTGCCCGTCGAGCTGCACGGTCAGGCGAGCGCCGAGCAGCACGACGCCGATCTCGACGCCACCGCGAACGAGCACATCTCGCTGCGCTTCATGCCGCTGTTCGTGACGCCGACGGTCGTGCTCGGCGATGTGTCGAGCGAGCACGTGTCGTCCGACGGCTCGATCGGCGTGCCGGTGAGCTGTCCGAAGGGCGAGAAGCCCGGATGCGCCGGCACCGTCGCGCTCGCGATCGACATCGCCACCGCCAGCTCAGCGGGCTCGCGTCCTGGCTCCGTCGTGACGGTCGCAAAGGCGCGCTTCAACCTCAAGCCGGGTGCCCACCGGCGCGTGAAGATCCGGATTGCGCACGTGTCGAAGACATACCTGAAGTCGCTGGCGCAGACACCGCTGGCGCTCACCGTGACCGTCGGGGCCAAGCACCCGATCCGGTACGTCGCAGCCAGGACCAGGCTCCGCACGTAAGCACGGGAAGAGCAGCAAGCCGGCGGATCCCCGCGACCGCGGAGCACAGCCGTCGGCTCCCTCGCGACCGTGCAGCACAGCCGGCCGGCGGTCGTCCGGCGGATTGCAGCAATTTTCCCCCTATGAGGGGGACGATCGCTGCACTACTACTGCAACAGGGCGTCGACAGAGACGGTGATCTTGCGCGGTGGCGCTCGGATCGCGCTCGCGGCAACGCCGCCGAATTGATCGTCGGCAGCTCGGACGACGTCGCAGGTTCGCTGGACGTCGTCGGTCAAGAACCGCGAGGGCTTGCCGTACCCGTGCGCGTCGTCGATTCCGTGCGGCCGGTGGTAGTAGCGAACCGGTACGTACAGGTGCAACTGCCGGCGCGCCCGCGTCAGCGCGACGTAGAGCAGTCTGCGTTCCTCGTCGATGCTCTCGCTCGTCCCGGCCGACATGCACGCGGGGAAGTTGCCGTCATAGAGCGCGAGCACGTGGACGCCGTCCCACTCGAGCCCCTTCGCCGAGTGGATCGTCGAGAGCACGAGGTAGTCCTCGTCGAGATGCGGCGGGCCCGCCAGGTCGGCGCTCGATTGCGGCGGGTCGAGCGCGAGCTCGGCAGCGAAGTGGCCGAGGTTCGACGATTCCCGCGCCGCCGCCACGAGCTGATCGAGGTCCTGGAGGCGCACCGCCCCGTCGGGGTAGCGCGCCTTGATCAACGGCGCGATCGCGTCTCGGAGACGCTCGGCCTGTACGCCGGGACGGGTCGCGTCAGCAATCCATGCGTCACACAGCGCAGCGACGACTGCGTCCGCCGACGCGCGCGCGCCGCCGGGCAGATGCTCACGCGCCCGCTCCCATGCGACGGGCGCCGGCGTATTCGCGCAGACGCCGGTCACGAAGGCGTCCAGCACCCGGCGGGCGGTCACGGGGCCGACGCCTTCCAGCAGTTGCAGCACGCGGAACCAGGCCAGCTCGTTGCCGGGATTGCCGACGAGGCGAAACAGCGCGATCAGGTCTTTGACGTGCGCCGCCTCCATGTAGCGCAGGCCCCCGTATTTGACGAATGGGATCTGACGACGAGCGAGCTCCAGCTCCAGGAGATCGCTGTCATGCGACGTCCGCATCAGCACCGCCTGGCGCCGCAGCTCCATACCCTGCTCGCGCGCGGCGAGGACACGGTCACACACCTCGGCGGCCTGCGCGCCCTCGTCGCGGATGAACAGCAGCTCCGGCCGGCGACCCTCGCGCACGTCTGTATGCAGACGCCTGCGATACGAGCGGGACGCCTGCTGCGCCACAGCGTTCGCGGTATCCAAGATCGGCTGTGACGAGCGGTAATTACGCTCGAGCGTGACGACGGTCGCGCCGGGGAATTGACTCGGGAACTCGAGGATGTGCTCCGCCGACGCCGAGCGCCAGCCGTAGATCGACTGCATGTCGTCGCCGACCGCGGTGACCTCGCCCGAGTCGCGTCGCAGGCCATGGACGATCTCGACCTGCAGCCCGTTGACGTCCTGGTACTCGTCGATCAGCAGGTGCTGCACCGGGTGCGCGATCGCCGGCCCGATCACGTCGTCGCTGCACAGCGCGCGCCAGTACAGCAACAGGTCGTCGAGGTCGAGGACCCCGAGCGATCGCTTGCGGGCGATGTAGGCCTTGAACAGCATCGCCATCGCCTCGACGTGCTCCTCGCACCACGGGAACGCCTCGGCCACGACCTCCGACAGCGTCCGCTGGAAATTGACGGTGCGGGAGTAGACGTCGAGCAGCGTGCTCTTGCGCGGGAAGCGGCGCCTGCTCTGGGCGTGCCCGTGCTCCTCGCGGATCAGGTCGATGAGGTCGGCGGCATCGCCGGGGTCGAGCACGGCGAAGCCGGGTGTCAGGCCGAGCGACGCGGCGTGTGTCCGCACGTAGCGATGGGCGACGGAGTGAAACGTGCCGCCGAGGACGCCGCCCGAGCCGCCCGGCATCGGCACGAGCGCTCGCGCGCGCTGGAGCATCTCGCGCGCCGCCCGGCGGGTGAACGTCAGCAACATGATCCGCTCCGGCGCGACGCCCTCGCTCACCAGCCACGCGACCCTGGCGCAGAGCGTGGTCGTCTTGCCCGTGCCCGCCCCCGCCAGGATCAGCAACGGCCCACCGGGGTGGGTCGCGGCTGCGAGCTGCTCGGGGTTGAGCTCGCTCAGCCACGTCAGCTCGCCGGACGCAGCGCTTGCAGGGAGGGTGCCGAACATGCGTTCGCACACGGTAGGGCTGCTCGCGGACGGACCGCCGTGTGAGCCGCGGGCGCCGGGCCGGCATGCGCGGACACGCCCGCACGGCCGGCCGGCATTCGCGAACATGCGGGCGCGGCGGCCCGGCCGGTTGCGGCAAACCCACATCCACACAGCGGGCGCAATCGGATGCCCGCCGCGCCGATCCCGGCTAACAATGACCGTAGGTATGAGCTCGACCAGTCAGACTCGAGCGTCCGCCAAGGCCGCGACCACACCGGCTCTCGCAGTCGGCAGAACCGTGATCGCCGCTGCCGCCCTCGCGCTCCTGGCCGCCGCCTATCAGCGGCTGGTTCGCGCGCGCGTAGTGAACTGGGGGGCAACCCCGGACGAGGTGGCGGCCCGGATCCCCGGCGATGAGTTGCTCGAGGACGCCGAGGTGGTCGCCACGCGCGCGATCACGGTCGATGCGCCGCCGGAGGCGGTCTGGCCGTGGCTGGTGCAGATGGGCGTCGGGCGCGGTGGTGCCTACACCTACGACTGGATCGAGCGGTTGTTCGGGCTCGACATGCGCAGCGCCGACCGGATCATCCCCGAGCTGCAGGACCTGCGCGAGGGCGACGTGCTGCCGATGCGCCCGAACGACCCCGGCATGCGGATCGAGATCCTCGATCCCAACCGGGCGATGTCTTCGCGCTCGCAGGACGGGACCTGGGTGTGGTCATTTGCGCTCGTGCCCGACAACGGATCAACCCGCCTGATCAGCCGCAATCGCGCGCGGGTCAGCGGCGCAACACAGCGGGTCGGAATGGCGGCAATGGAGGTCGCGTCGCTCGTGATGGAACGCAAGATGCTCTATGGCATCAAGCAGCGGGCGCAACGGCAGGCGCAACAACCCGAGCCGGCGCCGGACACGCCGCAGGCAACCCCCCCAAATAAACAAACTGGAAATCAAGAAGAGGCGAGGTAACAATGGCGACCATGGTTGGCACGAGATGGGTCTGGGACTTCGCCGACGGCTCGAGGGAGATGCGCGACCTGCTGGGGGGCAAAGGTTCAGGCATCGCCGAGATGACGCGCGTGCTCGGCGCCGAGTTGGTCCCGGTCGGATTCACGATCACGACCGAGGCCTGTGTCGAGTTCATGCGCGCGGGCCGGCAGGAGCCTGCAGGGATGGCCGAGCAGGTCGCAGAGGCGCTGGCGCGGCTGGAAACCCAATCGGAAAAGCGGCTCGGCGATCAGGAGGATCCGCTGCTCGTGTCCGTTCGCTCGGGCGCGCGCGAATCGATGCCCGGGATGATGGACACGGTCCTCAACCTCGGCCTCAACGACGAGTCGGTGATCGGGCTGGCCCGCACGACCGGCAACGACCGGTTCGCCTGGGACTCATACCGACGGTTCACGCAGATGTTCGGCAACGTCGTGCGCGGGATCAGCGGCGACCTGTACGAGGACGCGATCAAGGCAGCGAAGGACGCACGCGGGGTAAAGCTCGACACCGAGCTCGACGTCGGGGCGCTGCAGGAGCTGACCGCGACGTTCAAGGAGATCTACCTGGAGCACACCGGCGAGACCTTCCCGCAAGAGCCCCACGAGCAGCTTCGCCTCTCGATCCGCGCCGTGTTCGACTCGTGGATGGGCGATCGCGCGATCGCCTACCGCCGCTTCAACCGGATCCCCGACGACTGGGGCACCGCGGTCAACGTCCAGCAAATGGTGTTCGGCAACAAGGGGGAGACATCAGGATCGGGTGTTGCGTTCTCGCGCGACGAGGTCACGGGCGGCCCGGAGCCGAGCGGCGACTTCCTGCCCAACGCCCAGGGAGAGGACGTCGTCTCGGGCGCGCGGACGCCGCGCGACATCTCCGAGATGAAGGACTGGATGCCGGAGCTGCACCAAAAGCTGATGGAGATCCTCCAAACGCTCGAGCAGCACTACAAGAACATGCAGGACACGGAGTTCACCGTCGAAGAGGGCCGGCTGTACATGCTCCAGACGCGCAACGCCAAGCGCCCCGCGCAGGCGGCCGTGCGGTTCGCCGTCGACGCCGTCAACGAGGGCCTGCTGACTCGGGCGCAAGCGCTGATGACGATCGACGCCGGCGGACTCGCGGCGCTCCTGCACCCCTCGTTTGATCCCAATGCGAAGTTCGACGTCCTCGCCCGCGGCGTGAACGCGTCTCCGGGCGCGGCCAAGGGCGAGGTTGTGTTCACGGCGGCAGATGCGGTGGACGCCGGCAACGAGGGTCGGGACGTGATTCTGGTCCGGCCGTTCACGGACGCCGAGGACGTTTCCGGCTTCCACGCGGCTAGGGGCATCCTCACCTCCGAGGGCGGCAAGGCGTCGCACGCGGCGCTGGTCGCCCGCGGGATGGGTCGCCCCGCCGTGGTCGGCGTCGATGCGCTGAAGATCGACCTCAAGGAGAAGACGATCAGCGTCAACGGCACCGTCATCCACGAAGGCGACCGGATCGCGATCGACGGCACCCGCGGGTTCGTCACGATCGAGGACGTCCCGCTCCAGGAGGCGAGCGTGGACGAGAACTTCGACACGGTCCTGAAGTGGGCCGACGAGTTGCGCCGGCTTGGCATCCGCGCCAACGCGGACACGCCGCACGACGCGATCCGCGCGCGCGAGCTCGGCGCCGAGGGGATCGGGCTGTGCCGGACCGAGCACATGTTCATGGCCGAGGACCGCCAGCCGAAGATGCGCGCGATGATCATGGCGAACAGCCTCGAGGAGCGCCGCGCCGCGCTCGGGCAGCTGCTGCCGCTGCAGCAGCAGGACTTCGAGGGCCTGTTCGAGGCGATGGCCGGGTTGCCGGTCACGATTCGCTTGCTCGATCCGCCGCTGCACGAGTTCCTGCCCAACCTCGCCGACCTTTCCGCGCAGGTCGAGCACGCGCGGATTGCCGCGCGCGTGGAGGCCGCGCTCGACCACGAGGCCAATGGCGATCTGGCCGATCTCGAGCTCCTGCTCAGGCGCGTGCAGGAGATCCACGAGGAGAACCCGATGCTCGGGACTCGCGGATGCCGCCTCGGGATCCTGTACCCCGAGATCTACGAGATGCAGGTTCAGGCGATCATGCGCGCGGCGAAGAGCGCGACCGAGCCGCCTCACCCCGAGATCATGATCCCGCTCGTCAACTACGAGCACGAGCTCGAGCTGATGCGCGAGCTGGTCGTCCGGGTCGGCGAGAAGGAGGGACTGAGGGAGCGCGTTGACTACACGGTCGGCACGATGATCGAGCTGCCGAGGGCGTGCTTTGTGTCCGATCAGATCGCCCACCATGCCGACTTCTTCTCGTTCGGCACCAACGACCTGACACAAACGGCGCTGGGCTTCTCCCGCGACGACGCCGAGTCGAAGTTCGTCCCGGTCTACCTCGACCGCAAGATCATCGACCACAGCCCGTTCGAGACGATCGACGAGCGCGGCGTCGGCTGGCTGGTTCGGCTGTCGTCATGGATCGGGCGTGAGGCACACCCGGGCCTGAAGCTCGGCGTCTGCGGCGAGCACGGCGGCGATCCCCAATCGATCCACTTCTTCCACAAGGCCGGGCTCGACTACGTGTCCTGCTCACCGTTCCGCGTTCCGATCGCGCGGATCGCGGCGGCGCAGGCGTCGATCAAGGACGAAGACTGAGCTGCCCGCGAAGTTTCGCGTTTGAGTTCGGACTGTCCGTACTCAAATGCGGATCTTCGTTTGTCAGCGCGGGGCGAGTGCCAGGTCGATCACGTCGGGCAGCTCGACCGGCAGCGCTGACCAGCTGTCGCCGGCGTCATCGCTCAGCAGCAGTGTGCCGCCGCGCAGCCCGACCACCAGTCGGCCGGGCCGACCAGGCACCGTCGCCAGCGCATAGGGCATCCGGCGCAGGTCGGCCTCTGCCCCCCAGGTGTCGATCCGCGTGGGCCCGGACGCACCGCCGTTGCCACCGCCGTTGCCGGTGAAGCGCACCAGCACCGAGTCGCCGTCGCCGTTGCCATGTGCGGCGAACGGGCCGCTGCTGACCGACACGTACCAGAGGTCGGGGTCGATCGGATCGGCCGCCACCGCCCACGCGTAGCGGCGGTCGAGCCCGTCGGTGAACCGGCGCCAGTTGTCGCCGAGATCGTCCGACAGCGCGATCCCCTGGCCGGCGGCCTCATAGACCCGCTGCGGGGCGAGCGGATGGGTGAGCAACTGGTGTGTGTCGCTGAGGGCCTGCGGGTTGTGGTCGATCCACGACTGCCCGCGGTCGTGCGAGCGGATCACGCCTCCCAGCTCGATCCCAACGAGCAGCTGGTCGGGATCAAACGGGTGCAGAGCGATCGTGCTGACGTGGTGCGTCCACGGCCGCGGAGGGAACGACCAGGTCGGTTCACTGGGCACGGTCCGCAGCGCCGGCAGCAGCTCCCACGAGTCGCCGCCGTCGGGCGACCGATAGAGGTTGCTCGGCTCCGTGCCGGCGTAGGCGACAGACACGCCGGACGGCCGATCTGACGGCGAGACCGCAACCGACATCACCCGCTGATCCTCTACGCCGGCCCAGGCCGGCCGCCAGTGCCCGCCGCCGTCGTCTGTTGCAAACAAGCCGCGGTCGAACGTACCGACGTAGGCGCGATCGGGATCCTGCGGGTCGACTGCGACGCAGAGCGCGCCCACCGACCCCAGCACGACCTCGACGTCGTCGACGGCGGTATCGGTCAGCGTCAGACGGATCACGTCCTCGCCGGTCACGACCAGCAGTTGCTCGGGCATCGTGCGTTGAGCTTAGGGGGCGGCGGACTGGCGCACCAGGGGCAATTGGTCCTAGGCCTTTAGCCTGGCAGGCCAGTGCGCGAAATTAACTGTCTCACAGGGTTGAAACCACGGACGCGGTGAGTTACCCTGCACGCGACAGGAGACGCACGTATGTCCAGCATCCTCGCTCAACACTCGACCTTCCTCGGCACCAAGCTCGCCATCGACGAGACGCGCATCGGCGCGCGGACGTGGCAGCTCACTGCCGACGGTAATGGTTCCCTCGCTGGGAGGAATACGCGCTAGGTACTTGCAGGCGCAGATATCCAATCTCGGCGAGGCGACCAGATGGTCGCCTTTTTTGTTGCCCGGAGCCCGACAGAAAGACTTTTCAGATGACGCTCACCGCGAACAAGTCAAAGTAACAATCGAGGCCGGCCCGAGAGACCGGGCCCCTCTGGTGTCGTGACACAGGTGACGCCGATGCAGCGCGCACGGCGACGATCGCCCGTGCACTGACCACAACTTGCGTCCGCGCGCCCTCTCGCTGGGTGCAGCGGTCGACAACAGACGCTTGCGACGCCGTCGCGCGCCTGCGCGCGTCTACGCGCGTCTGCGCTTGAAACCAACAACAACCGTACGCACACGAAACACAACCGACAAACCCAACTGGAGGACCGCTGATGGCTGTCATGCCTCAGAGGACGAGCTCTCGTCTGCGGCGGGTGATCACACGCCGGCGCGACGCTGTGTCTCAGCCGCAGGTCCGGCGAGTCGCCGCCGGCGAGACCGAGTTGCTCGGCCGCGTCGGCGAACTGCCGCGGCGCCCGCGCGCCAATGGCACGGCCGCGTCGAGCCTGATCGGCCTGCAGCGCTGGTTCTGAGCTCGCTCTCACCGACCGAAACACGTCAGTTGCCGGGCCGGGGGTTCAGACACGACCCCCGGCCCCGCGCAACGGGTCAACAACCGCTACTGCTGTGAGCTTCCGTTGAATCCGCCGATGAACCCGGTGTAGCCGGCGAAGCAATCGTGCGCCCGTGAGCCGTGCCCAGCAGGCCAGTTGACACCGTCGTTGTAGAAGATGTCGGCTTCTTCGCCGTCCTTCGAGATCTCGGTCGAGCTGCTCGCGCTGCCGACCTGGTCGAAGTCACCCGGCTTGAGCGGGGTGTCCGTCGTGGTGTCGAGCGCGTCGCTGTTGGTATGGATATTGACCTTGGTGCCGGCCGGGCTGGGGCCCGTGCCGTCCAAATCGGCCGTCGTGTCCGCAGTGACATCGAACGTCACCTGATTCTGGCCGTTCTTGTCCTTCGAGCACGTCGAGCTGAACGTGAAGTGGCCGTTCTTGCCCAGTACCAACGTGTCGCCGGCGTTGAGGAAGTGCTCGCCGTGTGAATAGGCGAAGTGGCGTGACTGCAGGTAGTAATCCGGTGGCTTTCCACCGAGGTGCTTGGCGTTGTTCGAGGTGGCCACCACGGTGGCTGCGTATCCGGTACCGCCGAGCGCAACGAACAGCGCCATGAGACCGACCACCATCGACGGGCTCAGGCGCGGGAGCCGCTTTCGCATGCGAAATCCTCCACTGTTGGATTTGCCGAGATGCCCGGCGACGCCGGCCCACGCAGACGGACCGGCGGAGCTTAGGCAGACCCGCGTGCGCGTCATCTCGACGTCAGCAGCGAGCCGTCTCAGCCAACTGCCAGGCGACGACGGGTCGCCCGACTCCGCGCAGCGCCAGCTCGCGCCGGGTCCGCAACGGACGCCCGAGGCGGCCGGTCGCGGCCAGCAGCGCCTCGGAGCTGATCAGCGCCTCGCCCGGCCGGGCCTCGCTCGCGAGCCGCGCGGCGACGTTGACGGCGCTGCCGTAGAAATCAAACCCGTGCATCACCGCGGGCCCGGTGTGCACCCCGGCGCGCACCGGTAGCAGATCGGGCCGGTTGCCGACCTCGGTCACGGCGTGGGCCGCAAGTGCGATCGCGCCGGCCGCGTCGGGAGACCAGATCATCACGCCGTCGCCCATCGACTTCACGTGCCGGGCCCCGTAGCGGCGGCTCGCGGCGCTCATCGCCGACAGAAACGCCCGCGCCACGAGCGCGGCCGCCTCATCACCGCGCTCCTCGGTCAGCGCCGTGTACCCGGCGAGGTCGGCGAACACGAACGTCGGCGCGGGATGACGCCGCATCCGGCGCAGGCGCGCCGGCCCGATGCCGCGCAGCGCGACGATCGAGACCACGCCGCAAGCAAGCCCAGCGAGCTCGATCACCGCTCGCACGGTCCGCTCCGCAGTCGATGCCAATGATCGGACGTCATACGGAACAAGACAACACGGACCCCCGGAACCTTCCAGCCGCTGCGATCATTGACCAGGTGAAGGAGCTGAGGGGAACCGCGAACCGAGTGCTGGCCGCGCCGATCGATGATTGCTTCGCGCTGCTGCAGGCCGTCGACCGCTACCCGACCTGGCACCCCGACGTCGTGCGCAGCGTCGAGGTCGTGCAGCGCGACGCCGGCGGCCAGCCGTCGCAAGTCCGCACGCTCCTGCACTTCGAGCGCGGCCGGCTCACTCGCGACTTCAACCTGCTGATGACGGTGGCGGCGCAGCAACCGGACGCGGTCACCCTCACACGGGTACCCAACGAGCCCGCAGACCGCGAGCGGTTCGAGGTGCGGTGGCGGCTCCACCCCGAGCAGGACGCGGCGACGCGGGTCCAGCTCGACATCGCCGCGCAGCTGCCGGTGCCACGGATGCTGCCGCTGGGCGGGGTCGGCGACGCGATGGCCGCCGGCTTCGTCGACGCCGCGGCCGACGCGCTGAAGCGACCCACCTAATCGGCGAACTGCGCCTCGCGCTTCTCCAGAAACGCCGCCACCGCCTCCGGCGTCGCGGTCCCGAACGTCGCCATGATCTGCTGGCGGTCCTCGTACTCGATCGCCGCCTGCTCGGACGGAAGCTCGAGCGCTGCCCACATGCCCTGTTTGGTCAGCCGCACGCCCCACGGCGCCAGCGTCGCGATCTGGGAGGCGGCCTGCAGCGCGCGCTCGGCGAGCTGGTCGGCGTCGACGACGTCGGCCACGAGCCCGATCGCGAGCGCCTCCTCGGCGCCGACGCGCCGGCCGGTCAGCATCAGCTCGTGCGAGCGCGACGCGCCGATCAGCCGCGGCAGCAGCCAGCTCGTGCCCATGTCGCAGTTCGACACGCCGATGTTCACAAACGCGACGCGGAACACAGCCTCGCGCGCAGCGAAGCGGATGTCGGACGCGAGCGCGAGCGCAAGCCCGAACCCGGCAGCGGGCCCGTTGACGGCGGCGATCACCGGCTGGGGGAGCGCCCGTAGCTGGAGGACCAGCCTCGACATGTGCTGCTGGTTGCCGAGCCGGTCACGGGCCTCATCGCTCCCGTCGTTGCCGGGCGCAGCGCCGTACCCGCTCAGATCGAGCCCGGCGCAGAAGCCGCGGCCGGCACCGGTCAGGATCACGGCGCGGCACGACCGGTCGTCGGCGATCGAGCGCAATTGCTGGTGAAGCGCCTCGCACAGCGCCGAGGTCATCGCGTTCAGATGTTCTGGGCGGTGGAGCGTGACCCGCCGGATGTGCGCGGCGGGCTCGTCGACGAGCAGCAGCGTCTCGGTGTCCACCCGGCCATCCTACGCGACCCGCTGAAAGCGCTCGGCCCCCTCCTCGAGCTCGACCGCGAACGCGTTGGCGACGAACGAGACCGCGTGATACTGGCCGACGAGCGTCACCAGCTCGACGAGCTGCGCCTCGCTGTAGCAGCGCGCGAGCGCGCAGGACAGATCGTCGGTGACGGTCGCCGTGTCGTGCAGTTGGTCGACGAGCTCGATCAACAGTGCCTGGCGCTCAGACCACACCGGGTCATCGGCGCCGGCGTCGAGGGTCGCCGCAACCTGCGCGTCGGAAAGCCCGACTTCCCGCGCAAAGAACGCCACGTGCACGCCCCACTCGTACTCGCAGCCGCAGCGCGCGCACACGCGGTCGATCACGAGCTCGCGGTCGGCCGCGGGCAGCGTGCCGAAGTTGAGCAGGTAGCTGCCGGTGCTGCGGAGCTTGTCCAGCAGCCGCGGGTTGTGCGCGATCGTGCGAAACAGCTTCAGCGCCGGCACCCCCGGCGGCATCATCCGCGCGAGCGTTTGCTCGACGTCGGGGTCGTACGGCGGATCGAGCGGCTCCAGGCGAGACACGGCCACACCTCCTGCTTCGAGTTTCGAAGCGCCCACGATAGCGATTCGAAAATCGAAGCACAAGGTGGGCTCTGCCCGGCGGTCCGGGACCTGGTCGCGCTGTGTATCGCCGGGCCGCGGCTAGGCCTCGGGTGCTGGTCGAGAAACGGACGCATGTGGTCCGTTTCTCGACCACCTGCCGGGCAGGCGATCGCGCTAGGCGGTCTGGAGCGGCAGGACCCCGGCCTCGAGGTCGAGCAGCAGCCGCTTGCGCTCGAGCCCGCCGCCGTAGCCGGTCAGCGAGCCGTCGGCGCCGATCACGCGGTGGCATGGGACGACCACGGCGATCGGGTTGCGGCCGTTGGCGAGGCCGACGGCGCGCGCGGCGCCAGGCTCGCCGATCGTCGCGGCGATCTCCCCATAGCTGACGGTTTCGCCGTAGCCGATCCGCCGCAGTTGCTCCCAGACGCGCGACTCGAACCCGTTGCCTGCCAGCGACAGCGGCAGGTCGAACTCGCGCCGCGTCCCGTCGAAGTACTCGTCCAGCTGTCGCCGCGCCTGCGCGAACGCGTCGTCATCGCGCTGCCAGTCCGGATCGATCGCAACCGGCCGCCGTCCGCCCTGCATCGACAGGCGGTGAAGGGCGTTGCCGTCGCCGACCAGCAGCAGCTCGCCGATCGGGCTGTCCATCGTTGTGTAGATCAGAGTGCTCATGGCAGGTAAACGCACGCGCACAGGCCGGCGTGAGATCGGGCTAGTTGCCGCCGCCCGACCGTCCGATCCAGACCTGCCAGCGCGTCCCGCCCTGGTCGACGTCGTCGCCCTGACCGCGGCGCCGCCACCATTGCTTGGCCCATGGCTTCAGGGTCAGGTTGATAACCGACAGGATCAGCGCGCCTCCGAGTGTCGACCAGAAGTCGCCGACCTCGAGGCCACTGACGATCTTGCTCGTCAGCCACAGCGTGAACGTGTTGATCAACAGCAGGAACAGCCCGAACGTCAGGATCACGAACGGGAGCGTCAGCAGGATCAGCAGCGGCCGCACGGCGAAGTTGACGACGCCGAGCACCAGGCCGGCCAGCAGCAGCGTGCCGACCTTGCCGCCGTAGTCGATCGGCCCGATGATCCACGCGGCAAGCAGCAACCCGAGGCAGTTGGTCAGCCAGGTGATGAGCAGCCGTGGCACGCGTACGAAGATACGCCACGCGCGTACAGCTCGTCGCCGCGCAGCGCCGCCACGTCGTAGCCGAGCTCCCACGCCGCCTGGACCGTCGCGGGGTGACGGTGGACCTGCAGCGGGTCGACGACCGTGCCGGGCCGGCGCTGCCAGCGGCCCAGCGACTCGTTCGCGCGCGCCGGCCAGCGCTCATCCCACGGCAACGAAAGGAACAACAGCAGCCGTCGCAGCTCGCCGCGATCGCCGGACAACAGCTCCTCGGCCTTGATGCGGATGAACGGGATCGCCGCCATCCGGCCCGGCAGCTCGAGCCCGAACAGGTTGATCTCGGTCCACCAGAACAGGCACTTCTCATACGGGCTCAGCCGTGGCCAGACCTCCGCGTAGCGGGGCTGAAACACGTTGCGGTCGGTCGGTCCCAGCGTCGCCAGTCGCGTGAAGCGATCGTCGCGTGCGCTGCCGGCGTACGCCTCGTTCGCCAGATGCGCGAGCGCGCTCGCGACCGGATGGCGGGTCAGGTGCACGACCCGCAAACGGTCCCCGAGCAACTCCGCGAGTAGCGGCAGCGCTGCCAGCACCGGCCAGCCCGTCTCGACGTAGGGCACCCGCGCCGAGGCGATGTGGGCGACGTGGCGACGGACCTCGGGCACCTTGAGGATCGCGGCCGGATCGTCGTAGCGGCGAAAGTAGCGGCGCGGGCTGTACAGCGCCCCGATCGGCAGGTGCTCGGTTTCGACCTCGGGGTACAGCTCGTGCAGGCCGTCCGCGAGCCACCGCGTCCCGCACCGGCCGCTGGAGAGGACTGCCACGACACTGGGATCGGGCACGCGTGCCTGTTACCCACGGCGATTGACAAAAAAACGGTCTAAGGCGTGGCGGCGGCGTTCACGCGCCGAGGCGGCAGGCCCATCACGTCGGCGAGCAATTCGTATGAGCGCCGGCGCGCGGCGTGGTCATAGGTGATCGTGACGACGATCAGCTCCTCGGCGCCGTACTGGGAGACGAGCTCTTCGATCCCGGCGCGGACGGTCGGGGGCGAGCCGACGATCCCGCGCCGCGCTGCGGCGCTGGTGTCGTTGCGCTTGCCCTCGGCTGCGAGGAACGCCATCGCCCGCTCGGGCGGCGGCACCGGGATCAGCCGGCCGCGGCGCAGCTGCGTGAACGTCATCCGGCTGCTGGCGGCCAGCCGCTGCGCCTCCTCGTCGCTGTCGGCGCACAACACCCAGGCGGCGACGGCCGTGCGCGGCGCACGCAGCGCGCCGTCTGCGTTGAAGCGCTCGCGGTACACGGCCGCGATCTCGCTGCCGTCGCGGTTGATGAAGTCCGCAAACGCATACGGGAGCCCGAGCTCCGCGGCCCAGATCGCGCTCTGCAGCGAGGACCCCAGCAGCCACACCGCGGGCAGCTGCGGACGGCCCGGCAGCGTCGACGCGAGCCGCTTGAACGGGTGGTCCTCGGGCAGGCTGTCCTGCAAGTACGCAAGCAGCTCGGCGAGCTGCTGCGGGAAGTCGTCGGGGGCGGCGTCGCGGCGGTCGCGCTGCAGCGCGTAGGTAGTCAACGGATCGGTGCCGGCGGCGCGCCCGATCCCGAGGTCGATCCGATCGGGGTACAGCGCGGCGAGGATCGTGAACGTCTCGGCGACCTTCAGGGGGCTGTAATGCGGCAGCATCACGCCACCCGAGCCGACCCGAATCTGCTCGGTCGCCGCCGCGATCGGTCCGATCAGCGCCTCGGGGCTTGCGCTGGCGAGCATCGGCCCGCCGTGGTGCTCGGCGACCCAGTAGCGGTGATATCCGAGCTCGTCGGCAAGGCGCGCGAGGTCAAGCGTGTTGGCCAGCGCCTCGGCGCCGGTCGAGCCCTCGGAGATCGGGGATTGATCGAGCACCGACACAAGCATTGATCGCTGATGGTAGGGACCGCCGTTCCCCTGGCCGCCCCGGCCGCTACCGTGCGGCGGCATGTCGATCGGCACCGCGCTTCGCGCCGTTGGCGCGACCCGCTACGTCACGCCGCTGCGCGAAGGCGGCTCGCTGCCCGGGCTGATGGAGGCCGACGACGACGGCCTGTACGTGACCAAGTTCCGCGGCGCCGGACAGGGGCTGCGCGCGCTGGTCGCCGAGGTGATCGTCGGCGAGCTCGCCCGCGGCCTCGAGCTGCTGGTGCCAGAGCTCGTCGAGATCGACGTCGACCCCGTCCTCGGCGCAGCCGAGCCCGACCCCGAGATCCAGGAGCTGATCACCGCCAGCGGCGGCTCGAACCTCGGCGTTGACTTCCTGCCGGGCGCGCTCCCGTACGTGCCGGGCGGCGCCTGGCAGCCCGAGCCGGCGCTCGCGGCCGAGATCGTGTGGCTCGACGCGCTGACCACGAACGTCGATCGCACGCCGCGAAATCCAAACCTGCTGCTGTGGCACGGCCGGCTGTGGCTGATCGACCACGGCGCGGCTCTGTACCTGCAACACGGCGGGCTGGACCCCGCCGAACACGCCGAGCGGCCGTTTCCGCTGATCGCCGAGCACGTGCTGCTGCCGCACGCCGCGTCGATCACCGACGCCCATCAGCGCCTGGCGCCGCGCGTGACCCGCGCGGCGCTGGCGGACGTGGTGGCGCTGGTACCGGCGGGATGGCTGCTCCACGACGCGCCCGAAACGTACGTGGAGTACCTGTCCCGTCGCCTCACGGCCGGCGGCTTCGCGGAGGAGGCCGAGCGTGCCCGCGCCGGAGCGTAAGCCGTTTTCCTACGCGATCCTGCGGGTCGTGCCGCGGGTCGAGCGCGGCGAGCGCTTCAACGTCGGCGTCGTGCTGTTCTGCCGCCAGCGCGACTTTCTCGGGATTCGCGTGTCGCTCGACGAGCGACGACTTTCGGCGCTCGCCCCAGAACTGTCGGCTGTCGATGTGCGATCGCACCTAGACGCCCTCGTCCGAGTGGTGGAGGGCGACGCGGCCGGCGGGCCGATTGCGGCGCTGCCGCCGTCCGAGCGCTTCGGCTGGCTGGTCGCGCCGTCGAGCACGATCGTGCAGCTGTCAGAGGTGCACACGGGCATCTCCGCAGACCCGGCAGTAACACTCGATGGGCTGTTCGCCGAGCTCGTGGCCCCGGCCGCGAGCCCTGGGTGAGTCGGTCAGTGTGAGTGCACGCCCTCAGGTCCGTCCGTGCGCGAGGACGGTCAGGTCCAACCGTCCGATGCGCGCTGGGTCCGCGAGGATGTTCAGCTCGACGATCTTGCCGCGTGCGATCGTGAATCCGAGCACCGTGTAGGGCTCCCCGTCGGCGAACGTGACCACGCCGGGCGCGCCGTTGACCAGCGCGCGCTGGCCCGTGTACCCGAGCCTGCGGAAGCTGACCGCGGCCGAAGCAACGGCTTGGGCCCCGCGCAGGATGCGCGGCACGTCCATGCCGGTCGCTCCGGCGTCGACGCGGCGCACGACGTCTGGGTCGAGCACGGTCAGGAGCGCGTCGAAGTCGCCGTCGCGGGCCGCGGCGAGAAACGCCTCGACGAGCTCCCATTGCGCGGCGACATCCGTGTCGGGGGTGGCCGTGGTTCCGAGGCGGCGGCGGGCGCGGCTGGCGAGCTGTCGTGCCGCAGGCTCCGAGCGATCGATGATCGGGGCGATCTGCTCGAAGGGCACGTCGAACACGTCGTGCAGAACGAACGCCAGCCGCTCGGCGGGTGCGAGCGTATCGAGCACGATCAACAGCGCGAGGCCCACCGAGTCCGCGGTCAGCGCCTCGTCCTCGGGGCCCGCGGTGTCGACCGCCGAGACGATCGGGTCGGGCAGGTGCGAGTCGATCAGATCCTCGCGCCGCGCGGCGCGGGAGCGCAGCGTGTTGAGACAGATCCTGGCGACGACTGTCGTCAGCCACGCGCCCAGATCCTCCACCTGGCCGGCGTCTGTACGGCTGAGACGCAGCCACGCCTCCTGGACGGCGTCGTCTGCCTCGGTCAGTGAGCCCAGCATCCGGTAGGAGACGGCCCGTAGCCGATTTCGGTGTTGCTCAAAGCGCTCAGCCAGCCAGTCTTGATCGTTCATGTCACATCCTTCGCGCGGGGCGTGTCTTGAAGGTAGACCCATTAGACCGCGGGGATGTGACAAGCCGACACCACGAGGTCCCGCGGGCCAAGGAGAAGCCAATGTCAACTGACCACGAAACCAACAAGGCGGCGATCAGGCGCCTCCACGACGCAACGAACACCGGCGATCTGGAGCTGATCTCGAACACGATCGCTGAGCTGTTCGATCCGGACGCGATGATTCGCACGCCGTTGCCGATCGACGCGACCGGGGCGCAAGCGTTGACGGAGGTGTTCGCCCGACTCCTGCAGGTCTACCCCGACCTCCACGTCGCGATCGAGGACTTGATCGCAGACGGGGACAAGGTCGTCAGCCGCAACACGGTCACCGGCACCCAGCTGGGCGAGTACATGGGACACCCCCCGACCGGGAAGTCCGTCGCCTACAACGAGATCTTCATCATGCGATTCGCGGGCGGACGAATCGCCGAGACCTGGGGCGTGGTCGACGTCCTCTCGCAGATGAGGCAGATCGGCGTCGGCGCAATCCCCGCCACCCCCGCCCAGCCCCACGTCGACGCGGCCCGCAAGGCCGCGTGACAATCGCAACCAACGAGACTGCAATGAGCATCGCCAATACCCTCCCCACCGATCTCGGCGAGACGATCAGCGGCAGATGGCTGCTCGACCCGCAGCGGTCGAGCGTCGGGTTCCGCGTCGCACTCGGATGGCGGCTTGGAACCGTCACCGGCCGCTTCGACCACTACGAGGGACAGTTGGACCTGAGCGCCGCGCCGGCGATCGCCCTGACGATCGACGCCGACAGTCTGCAGACCGGCAACCGCAGGCGCGATCGCCATCTGCGCTCGCGCGATTTCTTCGACGCCGAGGACCACCCGCGGGTGCAGTTCATCTCCGACTCGATCGATCTGGGCAACGACGCGCTCGAGGTGCGCGGACGACTTACTGCCCGCGGCGGCTCGATCCCGCTCGAGCTGACCGCTGTGATCCGGCGAGTCGAAGGCGACCTCGAGATCGAAGCGGCGACCACCGCCCCACACCGCGAGCTGGGGATGACCTGGAACTTCCTCGGGATGATCCCGCCGCGCAGCGAACTGTTCGTCAAGGGCCGCCTGATCCCAGTGACATGAGCACCGCCACCATCGAGTAGATCCTGACCGGTACCGTTGGCGCCGACCGGACAAAGGAGCTGGCGATGGCGTTCATCGAGACTGTCTCAGAGGATCAGGCGACCGGGCCGGTCGCCGACCTGTACCGCGACGAGCAGCAGCGCTTCGGCTACGTGCCGAACTTCTCCAAGGCGTTTGCGGCCCGGCCCGAGGTCTACCGGGCCTGGGCGGCGCTGAACGGCTCGATCAAAAAGGGGATGGACCTGCGCCGCTACGAGCTGGCGACGGTCGCGGCGGCCGCACAGCTGCGCTCGAGCTACTGCGCGCTCGCGCACGGTTCGGTGCTGCTCAAGCAGTTCATGGACGCAGACGAGCTGCAGGCGGTGATCGCCGATCGCCGCAACGCCGGCCTGGACGAGACCGACGTGGCGATCATGGACTTGGCCGAGAAGGTCGCCGCCGACGCGACCTCGGTCACCCAAGCCGACGTCGACCGGCTCAGGTCGCTCGGGCTCTCGGATGCCGAGATCGTCGATGTCGTGCTCGCCGCCGCGGCGCGCTGCTTCTTCAGCAAGACGCTCGACGCGCTCGGGGCTCGGGCCGATGAGCGCTACTCGCAGCTTGACCCCGAGATCCGCGAGGCGCTGACCGTCGGTCACCCGATCGCCGCCGGCTGAGGCGCGGCCGTTGGTGCTGGTCCGCCCGATCCCGATCGCGCAGACGCGAAGCCTGCGCCACGAGATCCTGCGCCCGCACCAGAGCGTCGAGGAGCTGATCGCCCACGAGCCACCCGACGCGTTTGCCGTCGGCGCGTTTGGCCGCGCCGACGCGCTGGTGGCGGTCGGGTTCGTCGCGCCCGACGGCGAGCCCGGGTCGTGGCGGGTGCGGGGGATGGCGACGGTGCCGGAGGCCCGGGGCCGTGGCGCCGGCAGCGCGGTTCTGTCGGCGCTGCAGCAGCACGCGCTCGCAAACGGCGCCACGCGCGTGTGGTGCAACGCCCGCGTCCCCGCCCGCTCGCTGTACGAGCGCGCCGGCTTCACCGTCGTCTCAGAGCAATTCGACGTGCCGCAGATCGGGCCCCACCTGGTGATGGAGTGGCGGCCGGCGCCCGATCAGCTGACGTCGGCGACGGTCGCCTGAGGGATCGCTGCGATCAGCGCCTCGGGGGCGACCCCGAACACCGCGTTCGGGGTCCCGGCGGCGCACCACACCGTCTCAAAGCGCCGCAGCGACTCGTCGATCAACGTGTCGAGCTCGGCGCTGTGGCCAAGCGGCGGGATCCCGCCGATCGCAAAGCCGGTCGCCGCCCGTGCCTGGTCGGCGCTCGCCGGCCGCAGCCCGAGCCGGTCGGCCGCCACCCGCCGGTCGCCGGCGCACAGCACGATCACCGGCTGCTCGCCGCGGACGAACACGAGCGACTTGACGATCGCCCCGATCTCGCATCCGACGGCCGCCGCGGCCTCGACGGCGGTCCTCGTTGAGTCGGGCAGCGTCTGGACGGTCGCGTCGAGGCCGCGCTCGCGCAGCTGGTCCTGAAACCGTGCGGCCGTCGGGTGAAGCGACGCCATCGCGCCACTCTATGTCAGCCCCGGCGTCCGCGCCCGAGCGCGGCCGACACCAAGCGCTACAACTCGTCGCGTGAGGAGGATCTCCGCACGCGGCGCGGTTGCGACTCTGGGCTGTGTCTGCGCCGTCGCCGGCTGCGGCGGGCACGGGCACGGGTCCGCCACTGCCACCGCCACCACGGCGGCCGCCGCCAACGCCGCGCACCCGAAGCTGACCGGCGCGCACCCGTGCCCGGGCCGGCGCGGGTTCACGTGCGCGACGCTGACGGTTCCGCTCGACCATGCCGGCGAGGCGTCCGGCTCGCTGCGGCTCGACGTCGGGATACAGAACGGGGCGGCTCCGCGCGGGACGGTGGTGTTCCTGACGGGCGGCCCGGGGCAGCCGGGAGTGCCGTTCATCCCCCGGATCGAGTCGCGGTTGGGCGCGCGGATGCAGGGCTACCGGCTGGTGATGTTCGATCAGCGGGGCACCGGCGCGGGTGCGCTGTCCTGCCCTGAGCTCCAACGCGTCGCGGGCGCGTCGGACCTCGCGATCGTGCCGCCGGGCACTGTCGCCGACTGCGCGCGGCTAATCGGGCCGCGGCGGCGCTTCTATACGACTTCCGAGACGGTCGCCGACATCGAGCAGCTGCGCCAGGCGCTCGGCGTGCCGCGGCTGACGCTCGACGGAGTCTCCTACGGGACGTTCGTCGCCGAGCGCTACGCGCTCGCGTACCCGGGACGGGTGGCGCGGCTTGTGCTCGACTCGGTCGTGCCGCAGCAGGGCGCAGACCCGCTGTCGCTCGCGACGCTTCAGGCGACGGGACGCGTGCTGCGCTCGGCGTGCCGCCAGCAACGGTGCGGTTTTGATCCGGCCGGCGACGTCGCGACGATCGTGCGCGTTCAGCGAGACGGCCCACAACTGCTCAACGCGCTCGTCGCGCAGAGCATCGCCTACCCGTCGTTTGCGGGGGTCCTGCCGGCACTGCACGCGGCCGCCGCGGGGCACACCGCCGGGCTTGCGCGTTTCTTCGCCGGCGTGGCCGCGGGCGAGGCGGCGCCGGCCGCATTGCTCAGCCAGGGCCTGCACGAGAGCACTCTGTGCCCGGAGCTCGGGCCGGCGTGGGACCCGCGCAGCTCGCCGGTCGCGCGGGCCGAGGCGCTTGTCAGGAGCGCGCGCCTGCCCGCAAGCGCGTTCTACCCGTTCGACCGCGCCACCGCGGTCGGCAACGGGATCGTCCGCGGTTGCCTTCAATGGCCGTCGACCGCCCCGCCGGCGCTGCCGGCCGGGGATCTGTCCGGGCCGCTGCCGCGGGTGCCGGTGTTGCTGTTCGCCGGCGAACGCGACCTGTCGACGCCGCTTGCGTGGGCGCGCGAGGAGGCCGCGCGCGCCCCGCAGGGGCAGCTGGTGGCGGTCCCGGGCGCCGGTCACTCGGTGCAGCTACGTGCCGCCGATCCGGCCGTGCGCCGACTGCTGCAGCGCTTCCTGGCGCGGTGACGTGCCCGCGGCACCCGCGTTTCGGTGCCGCGCCGGCAGCTCGGCGGTGATCGTCGTGCCCTGTCCGGGTGCGGATTCGATCGCGAGCACGCCGTCGAGCAGCTCGAGGCGCTCGCGCATCCCGAGCAACCCGAAACCCTCCGTCCTGGTGGTCGGGTCAAAGCCCGACCCGTCGTCTCGGACGATGACGTGCAGCAGGAGCTCGTCCTCGGTGACGTCGACCACCGCGCGAGCGGCGCGGCCGTGCTTGCTGGCGTTGGTCAGCGCCTCTTGGACGATCCGGTAAAGAGCCGTCTCGATCTCGGGCGCCAGGCGCTCTGCCGTGCGGCCCTGCTCGTAGGCAAGCTCGACGCTGACGTCGACCTCGAGGCCGTTGCGCCTGAGCCGGTCGGCCCACGCCTCGATCGCCGCCGCGGGCCCGAGCTGGTCGAGCGCCGCCGGGCGAAGGTCGGTGATCAGCGCGCGCAGCCCGGCGATGTCGGAGGTGAGCTGGGTCACCGCCTCGGCGATCGCGTCGGTCATCAGCTCCGCCTTGCCGGACCGCTGGGCCGCCGACAGCAGCAGGCGCAGGTTGGCAAGCCCCTGGAGCGTCTCGTCGTGCAGCTCCCGCGCCCAGCGGGTGCGCTCGGCTTCCGCCGCGGCGAGCGCCTGGCGCCGGCGGCCGGCGGCGGCCGAGCGCGCGGTCGCAACGCCCGTCGCGGCGCTGGAGGCGAACGCCTCGAGCAGGCGCTGGTGCTCGCTTGAGAAGCGGGGCCCGCCGACGAGCTCGTCGACGGCCACGAGCACGCCGTAGACCTCGTTGCGGAAGATCAGCGGCACGATCAGCGCGTCCTGGGCCTCGAGGCCGAACTGCCCGAGCCCGTGCTGCTCGAAGCGGCTGCGGTTGACCTCGTCGGTCAGGCGCTGGGATTGGCGCGTGGTGATCGCGGTCGCGGCGACCGTGTCCTTGAGCGCGATCCGCTGGCCGATCACGCCCTCGGGCAGCTCCCCGGCGCCGGCGGCGAGCACCAGTTCGCCGTCCTCCAGCAGCTCGATCGCCAGCACCCGGGCCGACACCAGCGTGCGCCCGCGGCTGGCGACGAGCTCGAGGATCGCTCCCAGCTCGGTCTGGCCGCCGAGCGCGCGGGCGATCTCGATCGTCGCCTCGAACCCGGCGACGGACCGCTGCAGCTGCGCACGGGCCTCCTCAGCGCGTGTGTAGCGCCGCGCGTGATCGATCGCGAAGCCGGCGAACTCCGCCAGCACTACGACCGCCTGCTCGTCGTCCTCGCTGAACCGCTGAGCGCCCTGCTTGTCGGTCAGGTAAACGTTTCCATACGGCTCGCCCGCGACCATGATCGGAACACCGAGGAACGAGCGCATCGGGGGATGGCCGGGCGGAAATCCGTGGGACCGCGGGTGGGCGGCGACGTCGTCGAGCCGCAGCGGCACGGGGTCTCGGATCAGCTCTCCGAGCACCCCGCGGCCCTCCGGCAGCGAGCCGATCTGTCGCTTGCGCGCGTCGTCGATCCCGACCGTGATGAACTCGGCGAGCTCGTGCCGCGACTCGTCGAGCACGCCGATCGCGGCGTAGCGCGCTCCGGTCAGGTCGCGCGCCTCGCTCAGCACACGCTCGAGCACGACCTCCAGGTCGAGGTCGCCCAGCACGCCGCGAGCGACGCTCAGGACTCCGCGAACTGTCTGATCCAACAGGCCTCCTTGCGCCGAAACGCTATCGATCCGGCGGCCGCGCCGCGCGGAAGGCGATCGCAGGGATGTCAGTCCGCGTCGAACAGCCCGTGCTCTCGCGCGTAGCGTACGAGTTCCGCGCGCGACCCGAGTCGCAGTTTCTGCTGGATGTGCTGGCGGTGGGTCTCGATCGTCCGCACCGACAGATACAGCTCGTCGGCGATCTCGCGGTTGGTCAGCCCGAGCGCGATCCGCCGCAGCACGTCGACCTCGCGCTCGGTCAGGTCGTCGGGCGGCCCCTGCGGCGGCTCCGCGGCGATCCTCGCGCCGAGCTGCGGGTTGAGGTAGATCTCGCCGGCCGCGGCGCGGCGCACCGCCTCGACCAGCTCGCCCTCGGCGGCCTCCTTGAGCACGTAGGCGAGCGCGCCGGCGCGCAGCGCCTCGCGCGCGAACGCCGGATCCTCCTGCATCGTCAGCACGACGATCTCGGTGTCGGGCGCCTCCCGGCGAAGGTCCGGGATCGCGTTGAGGATCGGGCCGCCGGGCATGTTGAGGTCGGCCACCAGGACTCTCGGGTGATAGCCGCGCACGGAGCGGCGCGCGGACTCGACGTCGCCGGCCTCGGCCACGACCTCGAAGTCGTCCTCGCCGTCGAGCAGCATCTGCAATCCACGGCGCACGACCTGGTGATCGTCGGCGAGCACGATCCGGATCTTGGCGGGGGCGCTTGGATCGGGGTCGCCGGCCGCTGGTTCTGGCGGTGTCATGTGGACAAGCTACCCGACGGCAAGGTCGTCGTCGTACAAGATCGGCGGGTCTAGCCGCGGCGCATCAGCCGGCCGACGGCCGCCATCAGCTCGGCGGTCTTGTCGTCGCGCTCGTCGGCGGTCGGGGCGCCGATCACACAGTGGTGGGCGTGATCGTCGAGCAGCCCGAGCGCGACCTTGTCGAGCGCGGCCTGCGCGGCGCTGATCTGGGTGAGGACGTCGATGCAGTAGCGGTCGTCTCCGACCATGCCCTCGATCCCGCGGATCTGTCCCTCGATCCGGCGCAGGCGGGCGAGCAGCTCCGGCTTGCTGGCGCTGTAGCCGCGCGTTGGCGGTGACTCTGTGTTTGGCATGAGACGAATATACCACTACCCCCTAGGGGTATGCTAGGTTCATGTCGATGGCGAACTTCAAGCTCGCAGGACGGCCGCCATGCTCGATGTGATCTGGCACGGCATCAGGGACGCGCTGCTGATGGCGTGGGCGGTGTGGTGGGCGCTGGTGCTCGGGTTTGCGATCTCGGCGATCGTCCAGGCGTGGGTGCCACGCGCCCGCGTCGAGCGCGCGCTCAGCGGCTCGGGCGTCAAGCCGATCGGCTGGGCGACCGGCCTCGGCGCGGCCTCCTCGTCGTGCTCCTACGCGGCCGTCGCGATCGCCAAGTCGCTGTTTCAGAAGGGCGCGAGCGCCGCCAGCGCGCTGGCGTTCCAGTTCGCGTCGACGAACCTGGTTTGGGAGCTGGGGCTGGTGCTGTGGGTGCTGATCGGCTGGCAGTTCACGGTCGCCGAGTACGTGGGCGGGATCGTGATGATCGTGCTGATGACGGTGATGCTGCGCCTGTTCGTCAGCCCGCGGCTCGAGCGCCGGGCGCGCGAGCACGCGGTGCAGGCCGACGCCGGCCATCAGCACCACGCGGTCGGCACCCAGCTGCCCTGGCGCCGGCGGATCGTGTCGATGGATGCCTGGTCCGACGTCGCCCACAACTTCCGCGGTGACTGGCAGATGCTGTGGAAGGAGATCACGCTCGGGTTCCTGCTCGCGGGGTTCGTCGCGCAGCTTGGCAACGGCTTCTTCGAGGCGCTGTTCCTCAAGCACGCGCCGCAGCCGCTGCAGGAGATCGAGAACGTGATCGTCGGCCCGCTGATCGCGGTGCTGAGCTTCGTCTGCTCGGTCGGCAACGTGCCGCTGGCGGCGGTGCTGTGGGCGGGCGGGATCAGCTTCGCGGGCGTGATCGCGTTCCTGTTCGCGGACCTGATCGTGCTGCCGATCGTGCTCATCTACCGCAAGTACTACGGCGTCTCGTTCGCGATGCGAATCACCGCGCTGATGTTCGTGACGATGGTGATCTCAGCGCTGATCGTCAGCGGCCTGTTCCACCTCGCCGGCGCGGTCCCGACCGAGCGCCCGACCCGCGCGGACATCTTCGGCTCGGTCCAGCTCAACTACAAGCTGTTCCTGAACGTGCTCGGGGTCGTGATCTTCGTCGCGCTGTTCGCGATCACGTTGAGGCGCGGCGCCACCGATCCCAGCTGCGGGATGAAGGTCGACCGCGCCAAGGCGATCAAGGCGCAGGTAGCGGGGCAGACGCACTACTTCTGCTCGGAGCGCTGCCTGCACGCCTACGAGGCCGAGTCCAACGCAGCTTCGGCCCATGAACTGTTGCCGAGCTCGGAGTCGCTCAGCCCGGTCGCGAAGCCTTCGCGATAGCTCGGGTATTGGGGCGTCCACGCCAGCTCGCGCTTGGCCTTCGCATTCGAGGCGCCGCGGATCTGGGTCATCATCGAGACGCCGACGTCGCCCGCCGCGATTCTCCCCAGCCAGACCGGGATGTGCCGCGGGGGCTTGGCGCCGAGCACGCGGGCGAGCTCGGGCAACCACGCCGACACCGGCGCGGGCTCGTCGTCGATGATGTTGTAGACGCCGGGCGCGCCGCGCTGCACCGCGGCGACCGTCGCCGCGGCGGCGTCGTCGATGTGCACGAACGTCCACACGCCGGCGCCGTCGCCGACGATCGGGAAGCGGCGCTTTTGCACCATCTGCGCGAGGTTGCCGCCTACCTCGAGCCCGGTGCCCGGCCCGTAGAAACCGCCGTAGCGAAGCGCCAACCCGTCGATGCCGTCGGCGCCGACGACGTGGGACTCCAGGTAGCGGATCGCCGCCAGCGACTTGACCATCTTGGCGGGCGGGGTGGGATCGAGTGCGTCGTCCTCGGTCTTCAGCGCGCTCCCTGTGCGCTCGTAGATCCAGTTGCCGTAGCTCTGGGCGATGAAGCGGCGTGCGCCCGCGGCCCGGGCGGCCTGCAGCAGATGGTCGGTGCCCTCGGTGCGCAGTCGGTTGGTGACCTCGAACTCCCGATCGAAGTTCTTGTAGTTGGTCACGCCCGTCAGGCCCGTCAGCTGATGGATCACGACATCGGGCTCGCTGTGGGTCACCGCCTGCATGACCGCGGCGCCGTCAAGCCCGTCGGCGACCACCGGCTCGGCGCCCAGCGCGCGCAACCGGTCGGCCTTGTGCGCCGATCGGGTCATCGCCACGACGCTGTGGCCCGACGCGACCAACCGCGGCACCAGCCGCAGCCCGATCGCCCCACTTGCACCTGCAACAAACACTTTCATGATCGTCTCCTTCGCTTGTCTTGCCAGCGTTAAGACGAGCGTAGAAGCGCCGCTGTGACAGGCCCTCAGGGGTTGTCGGCCGGCCGTGCCAAGGTCAAGTCAGACAGCGGGAAGCCGAGGTGCGCGAGCTTGTCGGGATTGATGATCGAGCGGATCGTCTGGATCTGGCCGTCGGCGACGTCGAACACGAACACGTTGACCAGCTTGCCCTCGCCGTCGAAGTTCAGCGTCCCGGGCTGGCCGTTTAGCTGCGTGGGCTTCATGTTGGCGACGAGCTCCCCGTAACCCCGCAGGAACGCCGTCAGCAGCCGTCCGACTCGCGCCTGGCCGTAGATCGGGCGCGGGAGCCCGCGGCCCTTGGCACCGCCGTCGCCGTAGAACACCACGTCGGCAGCCAGCAGCTTCACGAACTCGTCGACCTCGCCTCGCTGCAGCGCCCCCAGGAGCCGGCTGACGAGCTCCTGCTGGCGGTGTTTGTCGGCCTCGAACCGCGGCCGGCCCTCGTCGATCCGCTTGCGCGCGCGGGCGAAGATCTGGCGGCAGTTGGGCTCGGACTTCTCGACGATCTGGGCGATCTCGTCGTACCCGTAGTCGAATACCTCGCGCAGCAGGAACACCGCTCGCTCGACCGGAGACAGCGTCTCGAGCAGGACGAGGAACGACAACGACAGCGAATCGGCCATGTCGGCAACCTCTGCTGGATCCTGGTCGGGGGCCGTGATCACCGGCTCGGGCAGCCACGGTCCGAAGTACGTCTCGCGGCGCATCCGCGCCGAGCGCAGCTGGTCGATCGCCAGCCGGGTCGTGACCGTCGTCAGGAACGCCCTGACGTGCTCGACGTGCGTGCCTTCGGCGCGTGCGCGCTGCAGCCGCAGGAACGCCTCCTGCACGATGTCCTCGGCGTCGCTGACCGTTCCGAGCATCCGGTAGGCGATCGAGAACAAGAGCGGCCGCAGCTCCTCCTCGGCCATAGCTGTCGCGTGCTCGGTCATCCGCGGGGTTTAGACGATCATCGGGCCCGGGCTGTGACAATAGGCCACAGCTGTCTCGCATGCTGGTCGAGAAACCGACGAGCATGCGTCCGGTTCTCGACCAGCCGGTCTCAGGCAGCCGCCAGCTCGGGCTGGGCTTCGTCGGCGTGGACGATCAGGACTGGGATCGGCGCGTGGTTCAGCGCGTAGTGGCTGACGCTGCCAAGAAGCGATGCGGTGATCGCGCCGCGGCCGCGTGAGCCCATCACCAGCAGGTCGTGGTGGCCGCTGGCGATCCGCTCGAGCAATGCGTCTCTGATCGGCTCGTGGGTGAGGATCTTGGTGACCGGCACCGATGCGGGGATGCGCCCGACCGCGTGCTCGAGCGCCTCAGCGGACTCGGCCTCGAGCTGGAGCGCCAGGGGCGCGGAGGCCGCGGCGGTCGAGGGCGTGCTGATCCAGGCGGGCGGCCGCGGGATCGAGGTGAGGATCGTCAGCCGTCCGTGGCCCGCCTCGGCGATGTCGATTGCCTCGGCGAGCGCTCGCTGCGCGTGGCGCGAGCCGTCTGCGGCGACGAGGATGTTGCGAAACATGGCTCATCTCCCTCGGTCGAGAGGTGATTTGATTAGCATGCCAAATGTTAGCATGCCAAGTGCGATATAGTCAAGGTATGTCCGCAGCCTCAGACCGTCGGTCTGACAGCAACGGCGCCGGCGAGTTCCTCGACGCGTTCGACGGGTTCGCGCAGGCGGTGCGCAGAGCGCGCGGCGCCCCCGCTCAGTCCGATGCGCCGGCGCTGACGCTCTCGCAGTACGGGCTCCTACAGGGGCTCGTCGGGCGCGACGGCGCGCGGGCGCGCGAGCTCGCCGAACAGGCTGGGATCGCGCCCTCGACGGCCACGCGGATTCTCGACGCGCTGCAGCGGCGCGGGATCGTGCGCCGGCGCCCCGCCGCCGACGATCGCCGCGCGGTCACGATCACGTTGACCGGCGCAGGACGGGAGCTGCTCGACGCGCAGGACGCCTGGATGCGGCGTCGCCAGCTGGCCTTCTACGAAGGGCTCCCGCCCGACGAGCGCGAGCTCGCGCCGGACCTGCTGGTGCGGCTCGCGGGGCTGATCGACGAGCTGGCCGCCGGGGGCGAGTGCTAGTGCAGCGTTCGAAAAGACCCTTGATGTTCTGACGAGTGGCTGGGCGTGACTGGGCGTGCCCCCTGGACCAGCTCGTACCGGGCGTACTTGCCGGTCCAGGGGGCGCGGTCAGGCGCGTCCAGACGCCGTCAGAGCGCAAGGGGATTTTCAGAACGCTGCACCAGCCGCGGCCTGGCGATACACAGCGCGACCAGCCCCCGACCCGCCGGGCAGAGCCCCAAAATCAGCTGGGCCGGGACGCTACTGCAGGACAATTTTCGCGAGCGCCTGTCGAGATCGGCCGGACCCGTTCGTCAACCGAGCACGAGGCAAACCACTCCCAACCAAGGAGGCGCAGTGCCCCAATACGTGATGTTGATCTACGGCCCCGCGGACGGCGGCCCGAGCCCTGACGAGCTTGCTGCCGAGTTTCCGCGGTGGGCGACCTACACGCAATCGCTGAAGGACGCGGGCCTGTTCGTCGGCGGCGACCCGCTGCAAGGGGTCGAGGTCGCCACGACCGTGCGCGTGCGCGACGGCGAGACGCAGATCACCGACGGCCCGTTCGCCGAGACCAAGGAGGTCCTGGGCGGCTACTACGTGGTCGACGCGCCGGATCTGGACACCGTGCTCGACCACGCTTCGCGCATGCCCAACGTCCACTACGGATCGATCGAGGTGCGCCCGATCATGGACGTGGGCCAGCTGTCGGCGGCCGCCGGACAGGCGCAGGCGCGGGCGTAGTGCGGCGCGTGGCAGCGAAACGGGCGCAATAACGGCCTGTTTCGCTGCCACCGGGGGCACCCCCCGGCTGTCTGTGATCTCCGCGGTCGCGCTGGCGGCAGCCCTCGAGTTGCTGGAGCGTGTCGTTCATGACCGCGACGACATCACTGCAGCAGCCGGCCCGGGACATGCCCGCCGGCGCCGGGGTCGGGGCCGCGATCGCGTCGGTCGGCATCAGCCTTCCCGCCACCGTCGTCGACAACGCGACGATCTCGCAGCGGCTCGGCCTCGCCGACGGCTGGATCGAGCGGCGCACCGGGATCCGCGAGCGCCGGATCGCCGAGCCCGAGGAGCGCCTGGCCACGCACGCCACCCGCGCCGCGCGCAACGCGTTGTTTGCCACCAGCGTCGCGGCCGCCGACGTCGACCTGGTACTGGTGGCGACGGCTACCGCCGACGAGGTCATGCCCAACGCCGCGCCGCTGGTTGCGCACGCGCTCGGCGCGACGCGCGCGGGGGCGTTTGACATCGGCGCCGCCTGCACCGGCTTTCTGTCGGCGATGTCGGTCGGCTGCGCGCATATCGAGGCCGGCCGCGCGCGCCAGGTGCTCGTCGTGGGCGCCGACTTCATGGCGCGGATCACCGACCCCGACGACCGCGCGACCGCGGCCGTGTTCGCCGACGGCGCCGGCGCGGCGCTGCTGAGCGCCACCGAGGGCCCCGCACGGATCGGGCCGATCGTGCTGGGCGCCGACGGCGGCGGCGCCGACCACATCTTCGTCGAGCGCGGCGACCAGGTGATCCGGATGCGCGGCCACGAGACCTTCAAGGAGGCCGTCACGTGGCTCAGCCGGTCGACGCTCGAGGCGGTGCAGGCCGCCGGTCTCGGGCTCGACGACATCGACCTGTTCGTCTACCACCAGGCCAACGGCCGGATTCTCGCCGCCGTCGGCGAGCGGCTCGGGCTGGCCGGCGACCGCGTCGTCGACTGCATCGCGCAGTACGGCAACACGTGCTCGGCGACGCTGCCGCTCGCACTCGACTACAGCGCCCGCGAGGGCCGGTTGCGCAGCGGTGACCGCGTGTTGCTCGGCGCGTTCGGGGCCGGCTTCACGTGGGGCGCGACCGTCGTGCAGTGGGGTGGACCATGAGCCGGCGGGTGCTGATCACCGGCGTCGGGACGGTCACCCCGCTTGGCATCGGCGCGCAAGAGCTATACCAGGGCTGGACGGCCGGGCGGTCGGGGATCGAGGACGGCGTCGGCGCGTGCCGCGAATTTCACCCGACCGACTTCATGTCGACCAAGGAGGCGCGCCGCAGCGACCGGTTCGCGCAGCTTGCGATCGCCGCCAGCGAGCAGGCGATCAGCGAGGCGGGCTGGGCCGACGGCCCACCGTGCGATCCGACCGAGATCGGCTGCGTGATCGGATCGGGGATCGGCGGGATGAGCACGCTCGAGAGCTCGCACGACGTGCTGCGCGACAAGGGACCTGAGCGCGTCTCGCCGCTGTCGATCCCGCTGCTGATGGGCAACGCGGCCGCTGGCCTGCTGGCGATACGCCACGGCGCGCGCGGCCCGGTGTTCGGCGTGATGTCGGCGTGCGCGTCGGGCGCGCACGCGATCGGCGAGGCGGCGAGGATGATCGAGTCCGGCCACGCCCGGGCGGTGATCACCGGCGGCGCCGAGGCGACGCTGACGCCGCTTGCGAAGGCGGCGTTCGCGGCGATGGACGCAACTTCCGCCAGCGGGATCTCGCGGCCGTTTGACGCGCGGCGCGACGGGTTCGTGATGGGCGAGGGCGCGGCCGTGCTCGTGCTCGAGGACGAGGAATTGGCGCGCGAGCGCGGCGCCGAGGTGATCGGCGAGGTGCTCGGCTATGCGGCGACGTCCGACGCCCACCACCTGACCGCGCCAGATCCGAGCGGCGCGTCGGCCGCGCTCGCGATCACCCGCGCGCTGCGCGACGCGGAACTGAGCCCCGAGCAGCTCGACTACGTCAACGCCCACGGTACGTCGACGCCGCTCAACGACCGCTCCGAGACCGAGGCGCTGAAGCTCGCGCTCGGCGACCGCGCGCACGAGATCCCGGTGTCCTCGACCAAGTCCGCGATCGGCCATCTGCTCGGCGCTGCCGGGGCGGTCGAGGCTGTCGCGACGGTGCTTGCCTTGAACGAGCGCGTCGCGCCGCCGACGCTCAACTACTCCGAGCGCGACGAGGGCCTGGACCTCGACTACGTGCCCGACGGCCCCCGCCCGCTGGTCAACGGCAACGGCCGCCCGGCGACCGCGATCTCCAACTCGTTCGGTTTCGGCGGCCACAACGCGGTGCTGTGCCTGGGAGGTGCCCGATGAGCGCGCTTGCGGTCGCCACACCCCGCGAGTCACCCACCCGCGAGCGCTCGCAGCTGAGCGCGCTCGAGCGGCTCGAGATCCTCTGCGATCCCGGCTCGCTGCACGTGATCCGCTCAGAGGTGATGTCGGCGGCGATGGGCGAGAAGGCCAAGGCCGGGGACGGCGTGATCGGCGGCTCCGGGCTGGTCGACGGCCGGCCGGTGTTCTGCTACGCACAGGACCCGACGTATGCCGGCGGCTCGCTCGGCGAGGCGCACGCGAACACGATCGTGCGGGTGCTCGAGCTCGCCGACCGTGCGCGCGCCCCGGTCGTCGGCTTCGTCAGCTCCGGCGGCGCGCGGATGCAGGAAGGCGTGGCTGCGCTCGGCGGCTACGGGCGCGTGTTTCACCGGATCGTGAAGCTGTCCGGGCGGGTACCGCAGATCTCGATCGTGACCGGCCTGTCGGCCGGCGGTGGCGCGTACTCGCCGGCGCTGACCGACTGGATCGTCATGACCGAGGAGTCGAGCATGTTCCTGACCGGGCCCGCGGTCGTGCGCGACGTGCTCGGCGAGGACGTGACGCCCGGCCAACTCGGCGGTTCGCGGGTACACGACCGCAACGGCGTCGCACAGTTCGTGACCAGCAGCGATCTCGATGCCGCGTACTTGGCCCGCGACCTGCTCGGATACCTGCCCAGCCACCGCGACGTGGCGGCGCCGCGGCGCCAGCCACGCGAGCCTCTGAACGATCGCGACCCGGGGTCGATCGTCCCGTCGCAGGCGCGGCGCGTGTACGACGTTCGCGACGTGATCGCGGAGATCGTCGACGGCGGTGAGCTGCTCGAGGCCTCGTCGGCCTGGGCGCGGAGCATCGTCACCGGCCTGGCGCGGATCGACGGCCGCACCGTCGGCGTGATCGCCAATCAGCCGAAGTACCGCGGCGGGGTGCTCGACGCGGCCAGCGCACAGAAGGGCGCGCGGTTCGTTTCGAAGTGCAACGCGTTCGGTATCCCGTTGCTGGTGCTGGTCGACACGCCCGGTTACATGCCCGGCACCCGCGAGGAGTCGGCCGGTGTGATCCACTTCGGCGCGACGCTCGTGCACGCGTTCGCGGAGGCGACCGTGCCGCGCGTGACCGTGATTCTGCGCAAGGCGTTCGGCGGCGCCTACATCACGATGAACTCCAAGGACCTCGGCGCCGACTACGTGTTTGCGTGGCCGAGCGCGGAGATCGGGGTGATGGGCGCGCGGCCGGCGGTGGGGATCATCCACCGGCGCGAGCTTGCCGCGGCCGACGATCCGGTTGCGGTGCGCGACCGGCTGGCCGAGCAGTACGAGCACACGCAGCTTCGCCCACATGTGGCCGCCACGTCGGGCCACATCGACGAGTTGATCGAACCCTGGGAGACCCGCTCGCGGCTCGCATGGGCATTCAGATCGCTACAGGAGTCCGGATGACAGAGCACAACGACGGATCGATACTGCTGACCGGCGCGACGGGGTTCGTCGGGATGGAGTTGCTCGCCCGCTACCTCGAGCGCGGACGGCGCCGGGTGGTCACGCTCGTACGCGCGGATGGCGACGCCGAGGCGCGCGGGCGAATCGACCGCGTGCTCGGCAACCTGTTCGGTGCGCGGGCGGATCGCTACGCCGATCGCGTCGAGGCGGTCGCGGGTGAGCTGACCGCGCCGCGGCTCGGCCTCTCGCGGGGACGGTTGCGTGAGCTGGCGGGGCGGATCGACACGATCGTCCACAGCGCCGCGTCGGTGTCGTTCGCGATGCCGCTGAGCGAGGCGCGGGAGATCAATGTGCAGGGCACCCGCAACATGCTCGACTTTGCGTCGCTCGCGCAGCAGCACGGCGGGCTCGAGCGCTACGGCCACATCTCGACCGCGTACGTGGCCGGCACGCACGCCGGGCGATTTGCCGAGTGCGACCTCGAGGTCGGCCAGGAGTTCCGCAACTCCTATGAGCAGTCGAAGTTCGAGGCCGAGCAGTTGGTGCGCTCGCAAGATCATCTGCCATTCACAGTCATGCGCCCGAGCATCATCGTCGGCGATCGCCGCAGCGGCTGGACGTCCGCGTTCAACGTCCTGTACTGGCCGTTGCGGGCTTTCGCGCGCGGCCTGTTCACGGATGTGCCGGCGGTGCCGACGGCGCAGGTCGACGTCGTCTCGGTCGACTACGTCAGCGACGCGATCCACGAGCTGTGCGAGTCCTCGGGCGGGGTTGGCGAGACCTACCACCTGACCGCCGGGGCGCAGGCGAGCACGATCCAGGAGATCGCAAACGCCGCCAGCCGCTACTTCAACCGGCCGCTGCCGCGGGTGCTGTCGCCGCGCGATTTCGCTGCGCTGCAGGGCGAGTCGGCGCAGAAGCAGCGCTCGGCGCTCGAGGGCTCGAGCATGTACTTCCCCTACTTCTCGGTCGACACCGTGTTCGACGACACCGCCACGCGGGCGCGCCTGGAGCCCAACGGGATCGCCGCGTCGCCGCTAGGGGATTACCTCGAGCGGTTGCTCGACTTCGCCACGCGCAGCCGCTGGGGCAAGAGCCCGATCGCGCGCGTCGAGGCGCTGGCGCAGTAGATCGTCTGGGGTCCCCGCCCGCCGCCCCCCCGGCTGGGGGGTTGTCGCCGCCGGGGCGTTGCGGTCCCTGCACCGGCTTGGGCATGCTCGGTGTCGATGAGCGGTCTCACCGACACCGCACGCTTTCGCGTCGACGACCCCGATGAGCTGGTGCAGGCGTCGTTTGCGTGCCCGCTGTGCCTCCACGGCGACGAGGTCGAGTGGGAGCTCGGCGGCGACGGGTACGATCCCTCCGCACAATGCCTGTGCCGACGCTGCGAGCAGTCCTGGAGCGTGTTTGTCACGCCCGACCAGGCGCTGCGTCTGGGTCTGATGACGGTCCGCGCGCCGCGCTAGCACCAGCGGCTTCTGTTCGACGATGAACGCGGCGGCCTCAGGCGCCCTCGGCGGCGTCAGCATCGAGGCGCTGGAGCTGTTCGTCGACGTGCTCTCGGTGTCGGAGCGCGCCGCCACCGGGGACGACTTCTACGACAGGTTGTGCGAGGCGATCTGCCGCCTGGCGCACATGCGGCGCGCCGTGATCTTCCGCTACGACGCCGCACGGCGCCGGGTCCGGGCCGCGGGTGCGCACGGCCTCGACGTCGCGCAGCTGGCCGATGCGCACGTGACCGTCGAGTCGGCGCCGTTCGCGGCGCAGGCGCTGCGCGAGGACGCGGTCGTCGAGGTGATCGGGGATCTGGCCGGGCAGATCCCCGACGAGTACATGGTGTGGTTCCCGGAGCCGGTGCGGCTCGTATGCGCGCCGATGGCCGCGTCTGACCGCGCGATCGGCGTGATCCTCGCCGACAGGGTGATGAGCGCGCCGCCGGTCGCCGAGGCCGAGAAGCATTTGCTGTGGACGCTGGGCAAGGCGGCCGCGCTGGCCTCGGTCGCGCGATTCGTCGCCACCTCGGCGGAGAAGGCAAACCAGCTCGAGCAGCGGATCGACCTTGCGCGGGAGATCCACGAGGGCGTGATCCAGCGGCTGTTCGGCGTGTCGATGGCGCTCGACGGCGACGGCGACCTGCCCGCCGACGCGCGCCGGCGCTGCGCGAGCGAGACGCAGGCGGCGCTCGCCGACCTGCGCAGCGCGTTGCAGCGGCCGCTGGGCCGCGCGCCGCGGGCGACCCAGACCACGTTCCTGGACGAGGTGGAGCGCCTGTCGCGGCTGCACCCCGACCTCGGCGTCGTGCTCGAGCAGGGCGGCGATGTCCCGGCGAACCTCGAGCCGCTCGCGCAGTCGGTCCTCGCCGAAGCCGTTCGCAACGCACACAAGCACGCCCGTCCCAGCCGCGTCAGCGTCCGCCTCGGCCGCGACGACGGGGCCTTCGTGCTCGAGGTCACCAACGACGGGGTCAGCGGACGCAAGCGCCACGCCGGCGTCGGGCTCAGGTTGGCCGCGCTCGAGGCGCTTCACTCCGGCGGCGTGGTCGAGTTCGGCGAGCGCGACCCGGGGACGTGGCAGGTCCGGTTGGTGGTTCCGCACGATGGGTGATGGGTCGCTCGACTGCCATCCAATTTATGAATCGGGGCACTGATGGCTGAGGCGCCGCGGAGCCCGAATCGCCTGCGGGTGCTCGTCGTCGACGACCACGACGTCGTGCACTGGGGATTTCGGCTGATGCTGTCCCAGCAGCAATGGGTCGAGCGCTGCGTCAGCGCCCACTCGGGCCGCGAGGCGCTGACGCTGGCGTCGCGCTACCGCCCACACGTGGCCCTGGTTGACCTGTTCATCGGCGAGGAGTCCGGCGCGGAGGTCTGCGAGCAGTTGCGCGCCGCGCAGCCGCTGACCCGGGTGCTGCTGTTCTCGGGCGCGGGGGAGATCAGCCCGCAGGCGGCGCGCGCCGCCGGCGCATCGGGTTTCGCCTACAAGGACTGGCCGGCGCGGCGGATCGCCAGCGCCGTGAAGTCCGTCGGGCTGGGCCAGACGGTGTTCCCGCGGCAGGAGGATCACGAGAACCCGGGGGCGCTCGGGTTGTCAGAGCGCGAGCGCGCCGTGCTGGAGCTGATGGCGTCGGGCTCGACCAATCCCGAGATCGCCGACGCGCTGCACTTGTCCAAACACACAGTCAAGGAGCACACAAGCGCCGTCTATCGCAAGCTCGGCGTGCGCAACCGCACCGAGGCGGTCCAGCGCGCGCAGCGTCTAGGGCTGCTGGTGTAGCTTCGGTAGATGGTTCTCGATGCCGGGCTCAGCGAGATCGCTCGCTTCCTCGCGCTGAGGCCGCCGTTCGACGCGCTGGCCGCCGGTGAGCTCGGCGAGGTCGCGGCGCAGACGCAGATCGAGTTCTACCTCGCGGGCGCGGTGATCCTCAGCGAGGAAGGCGGGCCGGTCACGTTCCTGCGCGTGATCCACTCGGGCGCCGTCGACGTCTCGCACGAAGGCAAGCTGCTTGACCTGCTCGGCCCGGGCGACACGCTCGGGCACGGCCCGATGCTCGCCGGCCTGCCGCCGGGCTTTCAGGCGACTGCGGCGCAGGACACCCTCTGCTACCGGATCCCGGCCGCGGTCGCGCGGCCCCTGCTCGAGCGCGCGAAGTCGCGCGACCTGGCGGTCGGCGGGCGCGAGCCGACCAACCAGCCCGTCGCCAGGCTGATCCGCACCGCTACCGTCACGTGCGAGCCGATGGAGGCGATCCGGGAGGTCGCGAGGCGGATGACCGCAGCCGCCGCGACGTCCGCGATCGTCGACTTCCAGGGCCGCGGGTTCGGGATCGTCACCGACCGCGACATCCGGACGCGGATCGTCGCGGCGGGCTTGCCGCTCAGCGCGCCCGTGTCGACCGTGATGACGACGCCGGTGTTCACGGTGACGCCCGACCGGTTGGCGGGCGAGGTGCTGTTCGAGATGCTCGAGCGCGGGATCCGGCACGCACCGATCGTCAACGAGCGCGGCGGGCTGGTCGGCGTCGTCGAGGACGCCGACCTGTTCGCGGTGCAACCGCGTTCGTGGTTCGGCGCGCGGCGCGCGATCGCACGTGCCGCCGACGTCGAGTCGCTGGCTGCCGCGGCGCGTCGGCTGCCGGAGATCGTCGTCGGCCTGCACGCCTCGAACCTGCGCGCAGTCGAGGTCGCGCGCGTGCTGTCGGCGCTGGTCGACTCGCTGACGGTGCGGGCGCTGGAGCTGGCGGCGGCGGGCGCATCCGCGCAGCTGCCTGCGGATGGGCTTGTTTGGCTCGCGGTTGGGACCCTGGCGCGACGGGAGCTGACGCCGGCGTCGATCGCCCGGGGCGCGGTCGTTTGCAGCGAACCGCCGCCCGCGGGATGGAGCGACGCGGTGTCTCGCGCGCTGTCTGACTGCGGCATGGTCGGCGAGGTGATCGCCCGCTCGCCTGCGCAATGGGCCGCCGCCGACGACGAGGACGAGCTTGCGCTGACCGTGCTGGTGGAGCGACGCGCGCTGTGGGGGACGCCGCGCGATCCATTGCCGCTTGTGTCCAACGGCGTCCGCGACCGCGTGCTGGCTGCGCTGGCTCGGCGGGCGCTGGCGTATGACCCGCCGACCGGGTTTGACGCCGAGGGGGTGCTCGGCGCCGGGGGCGCTCGCAGCGAACTGCTCGACATCCGTCGTGCCGCCGTGATCCCGCTGGTCGAGCTCGGCCGCTGGGCCGGTGCGGCCGCCGGGGTCGTCGAAGGCTCGACGCCCGAACGGCTGCTGGCGGCGGCGGCTGCGGGCGTGCTCGGCGACGCCGACGCCAGGACGCTGGTCGATGCGTTCGAGCTCGCGCTCGAGCTCCGGATCGCTCATCAGATGGAGCAGCTGGCGGCCGGATTGACGCCGGACGATCAGCTGGCGCCGGCGAGGATCAGCCCGCTGACGCGCGACTATCTGCGCGACGTGTTTCGGGCGATCGCCGGCGTGCAGCGGAACCTGCGGTCCGCGGGATGAGGCTGTGTGGGCGATGAGGCTGTGTGGGCGATGAGGCTTCGGGCGCCGCGCGAGGGCGCAGCCGTGGAGTACGCGGCCGCGCGGCGACCGCCTCGCAACACGCCGTGGCGGGAGGCGCGCTGGTGCGCGCTTGACCTCGAGCTGACCGGGCTTGACCCGGACCGCAACGACATCATCGCGATCGGGGCGGTGCCGATCGAGGACGGGCGGGTGATGCTCGGCGAGTCGGTCTACACGCTCGTTCATTCAGACAAGCGCTCCGAGCACGGAGCGGTGCTCGTGCACAAGCTTCGCCGCGACGACGTCGCCGACGCGCCCCCGCTCCAGGAGGCGCTCGAGCTGTTGCTCGAGGTGCTGTCAGGCCGGATCCCGGTGTTCCATACCGCGGCGGTCGAGCGCGGCTTCCTGCAGCCGCTGTTCTCGGCGCGCCGCCTGCGCATGCCCGACGCCGCCGACACCGAGGTGCTGGGCCGGGTGTGGTTGCGCTCGCGCGACGAGGAGGCCCCCGACTGGCTCTCGCTGTCGGGGGTCGCCGAGCTACTCGGGCTCCCGGTCGAGCCGCCGCATCATGCCCTCGGCGACGCGCTCACGACTGCGAAGTCGTTCATCGCGCTCGCCAGCCACCTCGACGCGGTGACGCCGCAGACGGTTGGCACGCTGCTCGGGGCGGGCACGCGGCTCGGCGGGGTCAGGCGGTTCGGGCCCGGTTAGCGGCTCGGGCCGGGTCACAAGGAAGCGCTCCTGAACGCGGGCTGCCGCATGCGCCGGATCGTGAACTGGAACAGGATCCCCTTGTAGTGCGCCCTGAGCACCTTGATTTGGATGTGGCCGCCGGTGGCGAGCGGGTGTCCACGGAGCTGCCTGCCGAGATCGACGGCGGTCAGCCGCCTGACGATCTGCCGGCAGTGGCCGTGTCGACAGCGCCGCTGTGAGCTTGTCGTCGTGACGGTCCAGCGCTTGGCGGGACAGCCGCCGGTCGAACACGTGACCAGGATCCGGTCGGCCCCGCGGGGAAGGTGCGCGACCAGTGACCCGAAGGTCGCCGCCCCGGGATCGAAGAACCAGGTGACGCTGCCGGGGAGCTGCGGCAGCGGGCGCGTCGTGAAGGTGCCGTCCTGGCCTCTGCTGGTGCCCACCGAACAGCCGGCGCAGTAGCTGGCGACGATCCGATAGTGGTACGTGGTGCCGGGGCGCAGGTGCGTGACCGTGGTCGTGACCACGCGATTGCCGAGTCCCGCGCCGATCGAGGCGTCGCGCCTGGGAGCGATCGCGCCGTACGAGCGGGTGCGGCCCCACTGGAAGTGGAAGCGTGCCGCCTGGCCGTGCGCGTTGACCGTCGCGGTGAGCCTCGCGCTGGTCTGCCCGACCCGTTGCGCGGCGCCCGTCACCGCGAGCGGCGGCGGGGCCGGCGCGACGTTGACAACGCCCGACGCCGTGGACGTGTTGCCGAGGCCGTCGGCCGACGCCAACGTGACGGTGTAGCTCCCGGGCGCGCGGTAGACGTGTTGGACGGCGGGCCCGGCGGCGCTGGTGCCGTCGCCGAACGCCCAGGTCGCCGATGCGATCGGCGACCACACATCGACCGGCGAGACCGAGAAGCCGGCGGGCGACCCGACGACCGCAGTGGTGGCGATCGACAGCCCGTTCAATTGGGGGCCGGCGCCGTCGAAGCCGGCGGTTTCGATCGAGTGCGAGGGATTCGCGGCGCCGGCGGGCGGTGACCACGCGACGATCCCGTCGCCGAGCGCATCCATCGCGACCCGCGGCGTCGGATTGGTGGCGTCGGACTTCAGCGGCGAGAGGTTCCAACCGCTGCTGCCGGCGCGGTGGCTTGCGACCTGCACCGTCGTCGCCTGGGCCACGACGCTCCAGGCTGCGAGGACGTTGCCTGAGGGATCGATCGCGGCGCTGATCTGAGCGCTGAGGCTGAGCGCGCCCTGCGATAGCGCGACCGTTTGTGGCGGGCCCCAGCCGTGACCTGCGGGGCGGAACGAGGCGCGGATCGCGCCGGCCGTGGCCCAGATCGCGACCGCGTCGCCGTGCGCGTTCATCGCGAATGCGGGAGGTCTGTCGGTCTGAACCGAGTCCATTCCGGAGATCGTCACGGTCGGCGACGGATCGCCCCCGACGCGGAGGTCGGCGGCGCTGATCGATCCGGTCGTGTCGCCCTCGCCCCAGACGATCGTGGCGCCGCCGTTTCCGGTGACGCCGACGGCGGGATCGGTGACGGAGGTGGGGGACTGCGAGACATTGTCGAGCGTCTGCTGCTGCAAGAACGTCGACTTTCCGGCATCGCCGGTGCTGATCGCAATCGATTGAGGGGTTTGGCCGTTGAGCTGGCGCCAGGCGACGGCGCGGTCTCCGCCCGAGTCCGACGCGGCGGCGGGATGATCGCCCGCCGGACCGGCGGGGTTGAGGATCTGCGGCATCTGCGAGGCGCCGGGCAAGCGCGTCACGACGCGGATCTGGCCACCGGTCGAGCCGTCTTGCCAGGCGACGGTCGGAATCCCGCGGCCGTCAACCGCGACCGTCGGAAACTCGGCGTCCTCGCCTACCGGGGCGCCCGGCGCCGACACGTCGAACGGCGCGCCCCAGTCCCCTCCGCCCGGGCGGGTGCGCAGACGGACCGCGTGCGCTGCGGCATTGCCGACCGGATCGGGCTGATACGACCAGGCCGCGGCAGCGTCGCCGGCGGCGTCGACGGCGAGGCGTCCGTCGAACGAGCCGATCGCGTCCGCCTGAATCGGCCCTTGCGACATGTCCGTGAAGTTGCCAAACGCCCTGGCGGCGAAGCGGTCGTCGGTCTCGACGGTCTGCGCGTTTGCGGCGGCGCTCTGAGTGATGTTGAACAGGGTCAGCGCGTCGCCTCTCGCGTCCATCCCGACCTGGACGCCGTGTGCGGCGTGGCCGGAGTCGAGGGGAAGCAAGACCCTCGAGAGGAGCGTCGGTGATGCGGTCGCCGACGTGGCCGCGACCAGGCCTGTGGCCGCTGCGAGCGCGCACACCGTGCGAACGGCCCGTGCCCTGTTCGCGGCTCGCGGCCTCACTCGGCTGCACCGTTGACGGGTGGTCGGATCAACTCGTGGAAGCGGGAGAAGTCGGCCTCGAGCGTCAGCCGTCCCTGCTTGGCGTACTCCTGCGCGACCGCCTGCACGAGGTGGCGCATCGAGATCGACTCATCGGCGTCCGCTGCGCGGAACGCCGCCGCCAGCGAGCAGTTGCGGATCGCGCCGCCTGAGAGCTTGAACTGGGTGGCGAGGAAATCGAGGTCTGCATCCTCGGCGACCGGCGCCTGCTCCGGCAGCACCAACCGCCAGATGCGCTTGCGGTCCTCGGCCTCGGGAAACGGGAAGTCGACGACGAAGTCCAGGCGGCGGACGAACGCGTCGTCGATGTTGCGCTTGAAGTTCGTGGCGAGGATCACCGCGCCGGGGTAGCCCTCCATCCGTTGCAGCAGGTAGGCAACCTCGATGTTGGCGTACCGGTCATGGGAGTCCGACACCTCCGAGCGCTTGCCGAACAGCGCGTCGGCCTCGTCGAAGAACAGGATCGCGTTGGAGCCGTCGGCGGCGGTGAAGATCCGCTCGAGGTTCTTCTCGGTCTCCCCGATGTACTTCGAGACGACCGTGGCTAGGTCGACCCGGAACAGCTCGAGGCCCAATTGCGCGCCGAGCACCTGGGCGGCCATCGTCTTGCCCGTTCCCGACTCGCCCGCGAACAGCACCTTCAAGCCCTGTGTGCGAGCCACCGTTCGCTCGTAGCCCCACTCCGACAGCACGCGGTCGCGATGGCGCAGATGGGCCGAGATCGAGTGCAGCAGCTCGCGCTGGCGGTCGGGCACCACCAGGTCGTCCCAGCTGTAGGCGGGCGCCAGGCGCGCCGCAAGGTCGCCGAGTCGCGAGGATGAGGCGTGGCGGGCGCCGAAATCGAGATCGGCCGCCTCGGGCACGGCCCGGCCGCCGGCGTGCGCGGCGATCCGGCTGACCTCGGCCGCGGCACGGATCTGCTCGATCGAGAGCCGGAACTTGGCCGCAACGTCGCCGGCCGCATCCGAGCCGGTGTGCGCGTGCCAGGCGTCGCGTCGCTCGGCGAACGACGGGGGCGGCACTTCGACCACCACCACCGTGTGATCGCCGAGCGCCTGCCCGTCGGAAGCGGTGCGGCCGATCAGGATCGAGCGTTCCGGGCGCGCGGCGATCCGCTCGAACAGGTGCAGCCGCTCCGCCGGGGTCAGGTTCTCGAGCCCGTCGAAGCACAGCAGCGCGTGCTCGAGCGCGGACGCGAGCGAGGCGTCTGCGAGCGCCTCGGAGGTCGCGAGCTCGCGCACGTCGAGCAGCACCAGCGGCGCCTGCGCGGCGGCGGCCACGAGCGCCGGCGCATCCGGCCCACACACGAGCAGCGGCAGCCTCGTCCGCGCTCGCAGCGCCCGCACCAGCTCTTCGCTCGCCTCCGCCCGGCCGGTGATGTCGTTCGGGCGGGCGACCCGCCGGATCGGCACCGGCGCGCAGGACTCGAGCAGGCCGTCGCCGGCCGCGAGCAGGAACGCCGCGAGGCGGTCGGCGAGCTTGATCGGCCGATCCGCGAGCGGGATCGCGGGGTCTCCGACGATCAGCCGGATCGCTCCGACCCTGGACAGACGAGCGTCCGGCGCGAAGCAGGCGAGCACGTCCGCGGGATCGACGCCCGGCGCGCTCAGCAGCTTCGACACGAGCCTCGGGCTTGGGAGCCGTCGCGTCACGTCGTCCTGCAGGTACGCGTACAGGCGCCCGTAGCGCGGGTGAAGCTCGGGCGCTGCGCACACCGCCAGCACCGCGACGTCGAGCGGATCGAGCCCGAGACGCTCGGCTGCCGCCGTCAGCGTGCCGTCGCCGGCCTGCGCGCCCAGATCGTCGGCGAGCGCGAGCGCCTGCTCATCGGAGATGTACAGCCCGCGCAGCGCGTCGTCGGGGTTCCCGTCCTCGACGGCGATCGACCGGACCGCGGACTGGAGCCGGCGGTCGACGAATGCGAACCAGCCGCCCGAGTTCTCATCGAGTGACGTCACGTGCCACCGCCTCGGCCTCGCGCTCGCTGGCGTCGCCGGGCTGCGAGACGCTCAGCGGTCCGGTCGCGCTCGCGCCGCGCTGCTGGACGACATGGGTGACCTCGTGCGCGATCAGCTCGGCGCCGCCGCGCGTCGCGGGGGCGTACTCGCCGGCGCCGAAGAAGATGTCGCTGCCGACCGTGAACGCGCGGGCCTCGACCGCGCGGGCGAGCGCGGCGGCATGATCGTCGGTGTGGACGCGCACGTCGCGCAGTGGCTCGCCGAGCGAGGACTCGAGGTGCCGCGCGACGCCGGTTGCGAGCGGGTTGCCGCGACCGTGCGAGGCCGCGATCGCGGCTTGTACGTCGGGGTGCACGAGCCCGCCGGCGAGGATCCCCTCGCCGTCCTGCATGCGCGCGAGCAGCCGCGCGAAGCCGCGGTTGCCGATCGCCGTCGCGCCGCGCTGCAGCGACCCGGCCGACGGCGTTGGATTCGTTGACCGAGTGCGTTCGCCGCGAGCCGAGCTGTCCGCTCGCGCTCGGGTTCTTCGGTGTGACCGGGACTCATCAGAAGATCGGGAAGTTGAGATGGATCGCGAGGATCGAGCCGATCCCTTCCGGGCTGTTGATCTGATGCCCCATGTATTCGTCGAAGAGCGCGTCCCACGCCAGCCCCGCGAGGGTCTTGGGCCCACTCATCGGCCCGTTCAGGCGGGCGATCATGTGGCGGACGTTCATCGCCGCCTCGCGGCCGCCGAGCGCCCTGGCGAGGACGTACTCCTGGAACATGTGCGTGTAGGCGCCGTGGACGGTGTCGCCGAAGAAGTCGTCGATTGCAGGCTTGTTGGCGAGCATCGCCTCCTCGAATGCTTGATCGGTTTGCCCGATCAGGACCGGCATCCCGGACTCGCCGCCGAAGAAGCGCATCAGCGCCTGCTGTGGCGTGATCTGCTCGCGCGCTGCGGTCATCCACAGCTCGACCATCGCGTCCTCGATCAGCTGCGGGTCGCGAATCAGCTTGTGGACCCTCATCATCATCGCGGCGATATCGGGGTCGATGGCGTGCCTGTTGTTGGCGAGGTGCGTCCAGAACTCGGTCCAGCTCTCGTTGTCGGCGGTGTACTCGAGCGCGTTTCGGATGTGCGCCCGGACCGCGGTCCGCAGCTCGTCGGCGGTCAGATAGTCCGAGCCGGGCGGGGGGTGCAGCGTGTGGGCTGTCGCCGACGCGTCGTGCTCGGTCGATCGCAGGTCACGCAGAACGTTCTTGCCGAGGTCGCCGTCGCCCTTTGCGTCGCCGAGCTTGTTCAGCTCGTCGACGATTTGTTTCACCCGCTCGCCGTTCTTGGCGTCTTCGCCCGCCCGAACGAGCTTGCGCAGCGCGCTGATCTCCGAGAACGCCTTGAACAGCGCTACTCCGTCGAGCCCGAGCGTGATCAGATCGAACGCAAATCCGACCAGCGACGGCTCGGCTGTCGACAATGCCTTCGCCCGGTCGAGCGCGGTGTTCGAGAGCTGCTTCTTATTCTGGTAGTCCTTCCAGTCCTCGACCGCGCTCGTGGCCGACAGCGCAACGCCGACGACTCCGATCGCGATCCCGAGCGACGCGCCTCCCGACGGGATCACCATCGCGAGGACGATCAGCGCGAGCAGCCCCTCGGCGATGTACTTCGAGACCGACACGTCTTCGGCGTCCTCGACGAGATCGTTGACCTTGCCCGCCCGGATCGATCCTTCGGGTACGAACATCGCGGCCTTCGTGACGGCGACGACCGGTGGCAGCGACAGCGGACTGAGCGAGCCGTGCTCGATGCGATATCGAACGCGGTAGATGTCCGCGAGCTTCGGCAGGACGTGCGCGAGCACGTCGCGCATCTGCGTCTCGCCGTCGCCGGCGGACAGTGGCGAGAGGTCGATCAGGTCGAGGTCCTGGATGTTGCCCCGGTACGCGGCGAGCGCAGGGTGCGCGCTCTCCGCCCGTGCCCACATCTTCCGCAGCTGCGCCAGAGCCGTGTCGAGTTCGTGCTTCGCCGCCCCGTAGCCGCGCTCGTCGTCGACGTGATGGCCGGTGACCGATGAGTACTTGACGAACCGCGCCGCCGCCGTGCGCTTCTGCTCGACGACGTGCTGCTGGCGGCGCAGCGCGGCGACAGTGTCGCCGAGCGATTCGCGCTTGCGTCTCCCCGGGCGCGGGCGATTGTCGTCGCCCGCGTAGCTGTCGGGCTCCCACACCGCCGGGGCGTTGATGATCTCGGAGACGACCGCGTCGACGTCGCGGCCGCCGATGATCTCGAGCGCTTCGGCCGGCATGTGCGACGCGATCAACCCATAGGAGCCGAGGACCTTCAGGATCTCGGCGGCGCTCTGATCGAGCATCGTCAGCGCGATCCGGCGCGCCTGCTTGCTGAACTCCGCGCCGAACTCGTTGGCCTCGTGCTCGACCGCCCAGATGTCGGGCTGGACGTACCGCGGCCAGTTGTGGTCCTCGATCGCCTTCTTCAGCGATCCGGTGTGCTGGATGCCTCCCTCGATCGCGAGGCGGACGTTGAGTCGCTGGACAGCGTGCTGGTCGCTGTGCTTGTAGGGATCGACGTAGGTCAGAGGAGCGATTCCACGACGCGCCGCCAGGAACTCGATCGCCTCGAGCGCGCGGACATCCTGCGCGTGGTCGCGACCGTCGACCGAGGCGCGCGTCGCGAGGTCGACGCGACGCACGAGGAAGTCCTCCCCGCTCAGGCGGTCGAGCTTGTCGAGCTCCTCCGCGAGCGCCGAGTTCTCAGCGGTCGTCTGCTGAGCCCAGGGCACGCGTGCGGGTGCCGGAGCCGGGGCGGGCGGCGCTGCGATCGCCGGCTGGCGGGCGAGGCGCCGGGCGACGCTGCGGTTGCCGACCCTGCGCTGGAGCCCCAGCACGGCCTCCGTCGCCCCACGCGGTCGATCCAATGCCGCCATGTCCGGCGCTCGGTCGGCCACGCCCCGCGTGGCTGCGTGCGCGGCGGGGGCTGGGGTGGGGGTGGGAAGGAACTCTGGCGTCAAGGTGTCTTCAGCGACAACAGACATCAGACGTCTATTGATCCTTCCCAATTTGAGCCCTCGCCTCATGACAGACACGCGATATCCACGGAGTCCCAGCTGATGGGACTCGTCGTCGACACGCCGCTGAACACGTCGCTCGCCGACCTCGACGAGGGCCTGCGCGGCCTGCTCAAGCGCGAGCTCGATCGCCACGGATTCGAGGGCGTGGAGATCTCCTTCGACGCGCCCTCGCGGGAGTGGTCCGGGAGGCTTACCGGACCGACGGTCAGCTTGTTCCTGTACGACCTGCGCGAGGCGCTCGACCAGGCCGATATGTCCGGCGGCGAGCGTCGCGCAAACGGCACTGCGGTGATCTCGCCCCCGGACCTGCGGCTCGAGGCTACCTACGCGATCACGGCATGGTCCAACGCAGTCGAGGACGAGCATCGGCTGCTGTCGCAGCTGATCGCGATCCTGCACTCGTACCGCCGGCTGCCGGCCGACGCACTCGACGAGCGCCTGGCCGAGGCAGGGCCGATCGAGACCGTGGTCGGCCGGCCGATGCAGGAGAAGGCCGACTTCTGGACCGCCGTCGGCGGCCACTACAAGCCCTCGATCGACTTCGCGCTGCGTCTGTCGATCCGATCCGGCGCCGCGTTCGTCCGAGGCCCCGAGGTCCGGACACAGACGCTGCAGACCGGGGCGCTGGATGCCCCGCGCGGAACCATGTTCGAGCTTTACCGCTTCGGCGGAACGATCCGGGACGAGGACAGTCGCCCGGTTCAGAGCGCGTGGGTCGCGATGCCCGAGTCGGGCGCGTGGACATCGACCGACCATCGCGGCCGGTTCGTGTTCGACCGCGTGCGACCCGGGATGCATCGGGTTCTGGCGCGCACGGTCGACGGGGGGGAGGTCGCGGCAACGATCTCGATCCCGGGAGAAAACGCCGACCTGGTGATCGTCTCACCCGACACCCGCGCGACGCGCGGTCGCAACCGCAAATGAATCGAACAAGTCAAGGAGTGCAATGCCCACTTACCTGACCCCCGGGGTCTACGTCGAGGAGATGCCGTCGTCGTCCAAGCCGATCGAAGGCGTCGGCACGTCGGTGGCGGCATTCGTCGGGCTCGCACCCGGCGGCCCTGTCAACACGCCGATGCGGATCTCCAACTGGTCGCAGTTCGCGCGCGTCTTCGGTGACGCCGAGAGCCCGGACAACGGACCGTTTCTCGAGGGTGCGTACCTCGCGCACGCCGTCTACGGGTACTTCCTCAACGGCGGAAGCCTCTGCTGGGTTGTCCGGGTCGGGGCTGACGGGGCGGGCCAGATCCCGCGCGCCGCGCTTCCGGCCGCAGCGGACGGCGGCGTCGAGGCATATCGCGTGCTCGCGCGGCCGGGTATCGACCAACAGGTCCAGGTCGAAGTCGGCGAGGAGCCGCCGCCGGAGGGAAGCGAAGACAAGACCTACAAACTGATTGTCACCGCCGGCCACGAGCGCGAGGAGTTCGACGGTCTGAGCACGACCAAGCGCGGCCGGTCCTACCTCGCCACGAAGGTCAACGCGCATTCGAAGCTGATCAAGATCGAGGAAACCGGAGCGTCGCTGCCCGAGGCACAGCGGATGCCAGCGGCCGGTACCTACGTGCTGTCGGCTCCGCCGGCATCAGCCGAAAAGGTCGAGGCTTCCGATTTCGAGGGCGACGTCGCCGAGCGCCGCGGTATGGGCAGCTTCGCAGCAGTCGACGAGGTGACGATGGTCTGCATGCCTGACCTGATGACACTGGCCCATAACGGTGGCAGCGCGCAAGCACGCGACCTCCAGTCGAAGATGATCGCCCACTGCGAGACGATGGGCGACCGGATGGCGATCGTCGATGCGCCGCAGGGACTCCGAGCGCAGGACGTGCTCGAGTGGCGCATGAACACCGCGGGCTACGACTCGAAGATGGCCGCGCTGTACTACCCGTGGATCGAGGTCATGGATCCGCTGTCGGGCAGTCCGGTCCTCGTCCCGCCCTCCGGTCACGTCGCCGGCGTATGGGCGCGGACCGACAGCGCCCGTGGCGTCCACAAGGCCCCGGCGAACGAGGTCATCAGAGGTGTCAACGGGCTCGGCTTCCAGGTCACGCAGGCCGAGCAGGGCGCACTCAACCAGAACGGGATCAACTGCATCCGCGCGTTCCCCGGCAGAGGGATCCGGATCTGGGGGGCGCGAACGATGTCGAGCGACCCTGAGTGGCGGTATATCAACGTGCGCAGGCTGTTCAACTACGTCGCGGAGTCGATCATCGCCGGGACGCAGTGGAGCGTGTTCGAGCCAAACGACCAGCGGCTGTGGATGCGGCTGCAGATCGCGGCGTCGAACTTCCTGATGCGCGTGTGGCGGGACGGAGCGTTGTTCGGCGCGACCCCCGCACAGGCGTTTTACGTCAAGTGCGACGAGGAGACCAACCCACCCGACGTGATCGAGGCGGGGCAGGTCGTGTGCGAGATCGGCATCGCCCCGGTGAAGCCGGCCGAGTTCGTGATCTTCCGCCTGAGCCAATTCACCGGCGGCGGCGGCGAGGCCGAAGTCGAGGAATGAACTGAGCTGAACATCGAAAGGAGCGCCAGACAATGGCTGACGAGAAAGTAATCCCGGTTGCATACACGATCATCAGCATCGACCAGGACATGGGTGGCGTGTTCACGTCGTGTGCGTTTCCGACGCTGAATCTCTCGAGCGAGAGCATCGACGTGTTCACGAGCGAGGGCAAGGGCGAGAAGATCCACACGAACTCGATCCTCACCTACGGCGACGTCACGCTGACACGCGGCGTTACCGACAACAAGAGCCTCTACGACTGGGCGGTCACGCTGTCTGAGCAGGGAATGGACGGAAACACCAAGGACGTGACGCTCGAGGCGTGCGACAACCAGGGCAATTCGGTGATGGTTTGGAACCTGACCGACGCGTATGTCAAGAGCTACAGCCCCGGGCAGGCCCAGGCGGGCGCATCCTCGGTCCTGACCGAATCGATCGTGCTTGGCTTCAAGGAGGCCAAGCGCGAGTCGTAACCGGCCGGTCTCGGGGTCCAGGAGCGCTAGGCGATGCAGACCGAGGTTGCGTTCACGCTGCCGCGGGGTTACGTGGACCCCGCAGGAGGCGTCCATCGAGAAGGCACGATGCGGCTGGCGACCGCACGCGACGAGATCGAACCGTTGAGCGACGCGGAGGTCCGCCGCAACCAGGCCTACCTCAGCGTCCTGTTGCTGTCGCGGACGGTGACACGCCTTGGCGACATCACCGAGATCACGCCCGACCTGGTGCAGCGCCTGTACGCGGGTGACTTCGATCACCTCCAGCGCCTGTACGAGCGGATCAACAGCAACGGCGAGGCCGTCGGCGTCGTCAGCTGCCCGCACTGCACTGGTGAGTTCGAGGTCGACCTGACGGAGATCGAGGACGGCCGGCTGGGCGGATGACCAGGCCACTGCTACAGCTACGAGGGTCGATCAGCCGCCCGCGTCCGCTTGCGCGCCGCGCGCTGGCGATTGCCCGGCGTCTGGACCGCCTCGCCGGAAATGTGGTCGCCGCGCGCACCCGGATTCATGTGCCAAGGCTGGGTGACCGGGTAGCCGCGGCGCGGGCACCCAAGCTGCTCCCGGCGGCAACGCGCCTGGCGCCGGTCGCTGCGGGCGATGCGTTCCCGCCCGCGGCGACCGGGCCGGGGTTCCGGGGCCTTGGTGAAATGGCGGCGATTGAGGCGGTTCCTTTCGAGCCGGCGGTCGAGGTCGAGGTCGCGCGGACGGTGGCGGTCGAGGCGGTGCCTCTGGAGCCGGCGGTCGAACTCGCGCGGACGGTGGCGGTGCCTCTGGAGCCGGCGGTCGAGGTCGCGCGGACGGTGGCGGTGCGCTCGGAGCCGGCGATCGAAGTCGCGCGGACGGTGGCGGTCGAGCCCGACGCCGGAATCGAACTCGCGCGGACGGCGGCGGTCGAGCCCGTCGCGCCGGCGCCCGGCGTCGGTGCGGCCGAGCCCGTCGCGCACGCCGTCGAGGGTCCCACCGTCGCGCGGGAGCAGGCGCGGCCGTCTCAACCCGATCCGGTCAGGCTGTTGCGGTCAGAGCCCGAGCCGCCTCCCCCGGGGCTGTCAGAGGACATGCACTTTCTCTGGGACGTCTGGCAACGCGAGAAGCGCAGCGGCCGGGGCGTGCTCGAGCGCAGCCGTGGCGCGCGGATCCTCGAGGGGGCCCGGCTTGACCGGGATGTCGCACGATCGCCTGCTCGTGAGTCTGTGCCGCAGGACAGCCCGGCGCCTGCCCCTCCCGCTACGGCCGCGCCGGAGGCGGCGGCGGATCAGAGCGGCGGCGATCTGAACGTCGAGGCGCAGCCGTCGCCGCAGTCCGGGCGGCTGCGAATCTCGAGGACCGCGGCCCGCCGGTCGGCCGCCGAGCCGAGCCAACCAGTGTCAGCGCCGGTTGCCGACACCGCCGGGCCTGCGCACGGGGCAGCGCCAATGCCTGCAGCTGAGCCGGCCCGTCCGGTCGTCGGCCCCGAGCCACAGCGGGCAACGCCAACCCTTGCGCGGGAGCCCCAGCCGCCGAAGCCGCTCTTGGCGCGGGAGTCCCAGCCCGTGACGCCAGTCGTGGCGCGGGAGCCCCGGCCCGTGACGCCAGTGGTGGCGCGGGAGGCTCAGGCGGCCGGGCCCGTGCCGGCCGCACCAGCGCCAGCACCGGAGCTGGCGAGATCGGCGACGGCGCCGGCGGAGCCCACGCAGCACGAAATGCCGCCGATCGAGCCGCCGCAGCCGGTGCTGCGGCCGGCGTCACCGCTCCCCGTCTCGCTGCGCGCAGTCTCGCCGATGTCAGTCAAGCGACAGGCCGTGTCGCGAGAGCCTGCCTTCACCGAGCCAAGCCCGGCGCGGGCCGCAGAGCCGCCCCCGATCCCGAGCCCGGCGGTGGTCCCGCTGCGCGTCAGCCGGCGCGCTCGAAGCGACCGGGTCGAGCGGGCCGCCGACCACGGCGGGGCGATCCCGCTTCACGCAGTCCCGGCCAGTCTGCCCGCGGGGCCCCGCGACGCCGCGCCGCCCGCGCCGGCGCCCCACCCCGAGGTCGCTGCACCCGCTGGGCTGCTTCGCCGTGTCGTGTCGGGCGTGTTGCGCAGGCCGGTGGGCGTCGATCGGGCCGCGGAGCAGCGGCGTCCGGCCGAGCAACCGCCGGCCATCGCTGCGCTCACGACCGCCGCGCCCGCTGCGCCGCGACCGCTCCGCCGGCGACCGCTGCGCCCGCGACCGCCGCGTCCGCGACCGCTCCGCCCACGACCGCTCCGCCCACGACCGTTGTGCGCGCGACCGCTGCGCCGGCGACGCCCGTCGTGCACCTCAGCCGGCGGCGGCTGGACCGCTTCGGCCCGACCAGCCTTGGCCACACCCCGTCCCAACAACTCGACTTCGGGGCCGCCGTGAAGACCGAGGCGCATGCGGCCGTCTCGAGCGCGAGTGAACAGATGCACGTGCCCGCCGCCGCACCCGACACGCGGTCGGTGACCCAGCACGCGAGTCAACCCGCCGCGAGCCACACGGCGCCGGCGCCGGCCGCGCATGCTTTGTTCGGCGCAGGCCTGACGACTTCTGGTGTCGCGCACCAGGGCATCTCGACCGGCGGGAACGGTTCGAGCGCGGGCGGCGCCGATTCCGACCACATCTACCGCGAGCTGCTGCGCCGCCTGCGCGAAGAGCAAGAGCAGCTGGGCCAGATCGTCGACGAGCCGTTTTGACCGGAGCCGATGAACGATGCCCAACGGTCAGATAACCCCGATCAGCCTGTTCGTGGTCAACGTGCCCGACATCGACACGATCGGGATGTTCACCCAGTGCTCGGGGCTGGAGCTGAGGGTCGACGTACTCGAGTACGCCGAGGGAGGCAACAACGAATTTGTCCACCAGCTTCCAGGCCAGCTCAGTTATCCGAACGTCGTTCTGACCCGCGGGCTGACGAATGAGGACGCGGTGTTCAAATGGTTCGGCGCGACCCGCACCAACGCCGAGCTCAAAGAGATGACGATCACATTCCAAACCCACAAGCAGCAACCGATCCGAACGTTCACGTTCGCGAACGCGTTCCCAGTGCGGTGGACGGGGCCGGCGTCGGAGGCCGGCACCGCGACGGTCGCGCTGGAGACGCTCGAGATCGCCCACGGTGGGTTGCAGGGGATCTGACGCGATGGCTTACCCACAGGGATTTCAGAAGGCCAAGCTCGATCTCGGCGACGAGACGGTCGAGTGCGCCTTCAACCCGCGTGATTACACGATCGCCAAGACGAACGTGTGGACATATAAGCCCAGCCAGGGCGATGATCTGCCAAAGCCCGAGTTCGGCGGCGGAATGCCGATGACCTACAAGTTGTCGCTGTTACTCGACTCCTCGCTTGACGGACCGGACCAGAGCATCAAGGACCAGGCGAACAAGCTGATGGGCGCGATGCACGGGAACGGCACCGCTCCGAAGTTCATCGAGTTCAGCTGGGGGTCGGTGAAGCTACCGAAGGCGGCACCGGTTTCGATCTCGATCCGCTACGCGCTGTTTCGCCCCAACGGTGAACCCGTGCGGGCATTCGTCGATCTCGAGCTGGCGCAAGCGGAGCCTTCCTCGCCCGCCGGCAAGGCCCAGAACCCAACCACTCGCGCGATCACCGGTCTGCGCGCGATCACCGTCCACGACGGAGACTCGCTGCCCTCGATCGCTTACCAGGCGTATGGAGACGCGACACGCTGGCGAGTGATCGCGCAAGCCAACGGGATCGACAACCCGATGCATCTGCGCCGCGGCACGGCGCTCACGATCCCGAGGCTCGACGGATGAACGACGCGGCTCCCCAGCAGCACGTCGCGATCTACGCGGTGCTCGTCGGTGGCGAGGAGATCTCGCCGGAGATCAGTAGCCGGATTCGCGAAGTTCGCGTGCTCAATTACCTCAGGCTCCCAGACGTGTGCACGTTCACGGCCGGCTTTCAGAAGGCGCAGGACGGCCAGGCCGAGCCGATCGACGAGCACCCATTTGACATCGGCAAGAAGCTCGAGGTGCGGCTCGGCGCGCGCGAAGCGCTGACCACGACCACCCTGTTCAAGGGGGAGATCGTCACGCTCGAGCCGCACTTCGGCTCCGGGTCAGTCGAGCTCGTGGTCCGGGGATTGGACCGCTCCCACGTGTTGCTGCGCACGCGCCGAGTCCGTACCTTCCAAAACCACACCGCGAGCGACATCGTCGACAAGATCGTCACGGAGGCAGGTTTCAGTGCGAAGTGCGATCCCAGCGGCGAGCCTCACGATTTCGTCCAGCAGGACAACGAGACCGATTGGGATTTCATCTGGCGGCTCGCGGAACGGATCGGCTTCGAGTTTCTCGTCGAGGATCAGACCGCGCTGTTTCGCCGGCCGACGGCTGAGGGAGCAGTGGAGCTGCAGTGGCCAAAGACGCTGCGGTCGTTCAATCCGCGGGTCACCGCGATCCAGCAGGTCAAGGAGGTGACACTGCTGGCTCAGGATCCCAAGACGAAGCAGGCAATCGACGTGACGGTCTCGAGCCCGAAGCAGATCGCCCAGATCGGCGTCGACCGCGAGTCCGTGGCCGGGGCGTTCGACGGAGCTAAGGCGCACATCGCGACAGAGCCGGTCAAGAGCCAAGCCGAGGGAACCGCGGTCGCACAGGCGTTGCTCGACAAGCTCGCCAACGCCTACATCGCCGCTGAAGGCGTGACCGACGGCAACCCTCACATCAGGGCGGGCGCGAAGGTTGCGATCAGTGGCGTCGGCAATAAGTTCAGCGGCACCTACCGAATCGCGAGCGCAACGCACATTCTCCGCGGCGGCAGCACGTACGAGACTCGGTTTGCCAATTCGCCCTCGCACACGGTCATGGGCGCCGTCGGCGCCGACCGCGGTGGCGCAGGACAGTCGGCGTTCGGCGCGCAGCTGACACTCGGGATCGTGACCAACAATCAGGATCCGGCGAACATGGGCCGCGTCCGCGTACGTTATCCGGCGCTCGGTGCTGACGCCGAGGGGACCTGGGCGCGGATCGCGAGCGTCAGCGCCGGGGACCAGCGGGGCTTGGTGATGCTCCCCGTGGTTGGCGAGGAGGTGCTCGTCGGCTTCGAGCACGACGACACAACGCGACCGTACATTCTCGGCTCACTGTTCAACGGCAAGGACCTGCCGGCCGACGATCTGCTGCAGGGCCAGGATGGCTCATTCGCGCTTCGCAGCGACAAACGGATCTACGCCGAGTCTCGGGAGGACTACACGATTCGCAGCGGGGGCAAGCTGATGATCGAGGTCAAAGACGACGTCACGATCAAGGGCAAGGCCGAGATCAACCTCGACGCGTCGGCAACGCTGACGCTCACTTGCGGTAACACGCAGATTGAGCTGTCGAGCTCGGGTGTGCAGATCAGCGGATCAATGATCACGATGGGGTGACGGGGCGCGCATGTCTGACATTGTCGGCTCGGGCCTGGCGTTTCCATTGACCGTCGATCGTCGCGGGGCGCTCGCGCTCGTCAGCGATCGCGAGGACATCGAGCAGGCACTGGCGCTGATCCTCGGCACCGCGCCCGGAGAGCGCCCCATGCGCCCCGAGTTCGGCTGCCAGATTCACGACCTCCTATTCGACACGATCGACGCGGCGACCGTCGGCCGGATCGAGACCGCGGTCAACGCCGCGATCGCCCGATGGGAGCCGAGAATCGAGGTCACGGCGATCGAGTTCGACTTGTCGGGCAGCACCGAGGGGTTGCTCGAGATCACGATCGGCTACCGGATCCGGGCCACCAACCAGGCGCACAACCTGGTCTATCCGTTCTACGTGATCCCGGCGGAGGAGACCGCGTGAACCACCTGCCGCAGATCGAGCTCGACGATCGCCGCTTCCAGGAGCTGGTCTCCGAGGCGCGTATGCGGATCGCGCGCGCCTGTCCGGAGTGGACCGAGCACAACGTGTCGGATCCCGGGATAACCCTGATCGAGCTGTTCGCCTGGATGACCGACATGCTCGTCTACCGGCTCAACCGGATTCCGGACAAGCTCCACGTCGCGCTGCTCGAACTGCTTGGCGTCCAGCTTCACGCTCCGACCGCTGCGCGCACCAGCGTGCGCTTCCGCCTGGCGGCGCCGCCGACCGCCCCGGTCGAGATCGCGGCCGGCGCGACCGAAGTCGGGACGCTGCGGACCGCGTCCGACGAGTCGGTCGTCTTCCAGGTCTGCGACACGTTTGCGATCGAGCCGCTCCGCCCGTCCGCGTACGTGGTCCAGCGCGGCGGGCAATACAAGGAGATCGCGGTCGCCGACGGAACCGCCCGGCCGCAGGGCCCCGACCGCCTGCCGTTCGGCCAGCCTCCGGCGGTCGGCGACGCCCTGTACCTCGGGTTCGACTCGCCGATCTCCAACCTGCTCATGCAGGTCGAGATCGACGGCTCGATGGCCCGTGGCGCCGGCGTTGACCCGGAGCGCCCACCGTTGCGCTGGGAGATCAGCGAGGGGGGAGACGGCTGGGCGCAGGCCGAGGTGCTCGCAGATGACACCGGCGGCTTCAATTACGGTCCGGGCGCACTGCAACTGCAGTGCCCGCCCGCATCCGGGATCGCTCCGGTAGGCGGTCACCGCTTGCGCTGGCTGCGGTGCCGGATCGTCGAGCCGACGACCGCGTCGGGCGGCACGTACTCACAGCCGCCCGAGATCTACTCGATCACGGCCGCCCCGATCGGCGCGTTGTTGCCGATGCAGCACGCGGCGCGCGAACGCGAGGAGCGGCTTGGCACCAGCGACGGCACCCCGGGTCAGGCGTTCACACTTCGGTTCTCGCCGGTCCTGGCGCTGAGCGATGCAGAGCGGCTCGAGGTGCGCGACCCCGGCTCGGATCGTTGGACACAGTGGACGGCAGTCGACTCGTTTGCGGCGTCCGGTCCCGCCGATCGCCACTTCAGGCTCGACGCCAACGGCGGGCAGATCGAACTCGGCCCTGCCGTCCGGCAGCCCGATGGCGGGTGGACGCAGTACGGGGCGATTCCCGAGCAGGGGGCGGAGCTGCGAATCACCGGCTACCGGCACGGCGGCGGCCGGCGCGGCAACGTCGCCGCGAACACGCTGACGGTGCTGCGCGCGGCGATCCCGGGCGTCGCGTCGGTCTCCAACCCGGCGCCGGCGTACGGCGGGGTCGATCCCGAGTCCCTGGACTCGGCGCGCCAGCGCGCTGCGATGGAGATTCGAAGCCGCGACCGCGCGGTGACCGCCGAGGACTTCGAGTTCCTCGTCGGGGAGGCGTCGTCGCGCGTCGGGCGCACGATCTGTCTGCCGCCAAGCGGTCCGACGGACGCGATCAAGGTGCACGTGCTGCCGCGCGTCGCGCCGGCAGATCGCCGGCTGAGCCTCGATGAGCTCACGCCCGGCGACGAGCTGTTGGCAGAGGTTGGCTCGTACCTCGACCGCCGTCGCGTGATCGGGACCACCGTGCATCTGCTGCCGGTGCGACTGCGAGGCATCTCGGTGGTCGTCAACCTCCAGGCCGAGCCGCAAGCAGGCCTGCAGCGAGTCGAGGAGGAAGTGCTGCAGGCGCTGTACACGTACATCAATCCGCTTGTGGGCGGGTCGCCGACCGGCCCTGGAGCGGGGTGGCCGTTCGGGCGGCTGCTCAACCAGGGCGAGCTCTACCAGATCGTTCACTCGGTCGACGGCGTGCAGTTCGTGAAGATCCTCCGGGTCTACGAGACCGACCTCGGTACGGGCGAGCAAGCGCCCCAGCCGGCTGGAAGTCACGTAGTCCTTGAGCCAGACGAGCTGCTTGCGTCCGGGACGCACGTGGTCAGGGCCGTCCATCCGGAGGTCTCGTGACCGCGGGCGACGGCGACAACGGCACGCCGATCAACGGCACCAGTGAGATCACCGGGTTTGTCACTTACTCCGGCGAGGGTTTTGCGCTGGTGCGGGCGGCACCCGACAAGGGTGAGCATCCGGCGCCCGCCCCGGCATCGTCGCGCCGCTACCTGCGCGGGGGGCTGCCGGCGATCTACCAGGAAGCCGATTTCGCGATGCGGTTCGTCGGCGCGCTCGAGGGCGTGCTCGATCCGATCGTGGGCGTCCTCGATGCGCTGCCCGCGCATTTCGACCCGGAGCTCGCGCCGATCGACATGCTCGAGCTCGCGATCGGATGGCTGGGCCTCGAACACAACGAGGCGCAGCCGGCGATCGAGCTGCGTGCCCTCGTGCAGCGCGCCGCGGAGCTAGGGCAGCTGCGCGGCACGCACGGGGGGATGGCGTTGGCGCTGAAGCTCAACTTCCCCGATCTCCCGCTGCGGATCGAGGACGGGGGCGGCGTGAAGTGGTCGGCTGACTCCAAGCTTCCGGATCCCGAGCCGCCGACGTTCGTGGTGTATTGCGACGCTCCGATCTCGCAGGACGAGGCCGCGGGCGTGGCTCGCGTGATCGAATCGGTCAAGCCGGTACACGTCGGCTACCGCCTACGGGTCAAGGGGCCGAAACCGGCGGGTGCCGACGACGCGCCGGAGCAGGCGCTCGAGGGCGACGCGCCGGAGCAAGCGCGCGAGGGCGACGCGCCGGAGCAGGCGGGCGGGGGGTGAGGCGCGAGCGCAGGCAGATCGTTCTTGACACGAGCGGCGCTCCTGATACCTTCGCCAAGAGGTCTGATGTCTGATGAAAATGTGTCCAAGCTGTGGTCGGGAGAATGCCGATAGCCGCGACTTCTGCGAGTGCGGCGAGTATCTGCGCTGGGAGGCGACCAGGCACCTCCAGGCGCTAGCGCCGTCCGCGACCCGCGAGGGTGCTGCGGCCGAACCTGCGGGTGGGCCGCCGACGGCGTCGTTGGATCCAAACGTAACGCTCGCGCCCGCCGCAACACCAGTCGCCTCGCCACGACCGGTTCCGGCAGTGGTCAACGGCCACGGCAGCCGTCGCTCGGAGGCACGCAATGGACCGTCGTCGTCGCAGCCCCGCGCTGGCGCCGCGACGCTGCTGCTCCGTCTCCCCGACGACGACGGCGCCGCCGGTGGCCCCGTCGCGGTAACGGTCAAACCCGGCGAGCGGGCGCTCGTCCTCGGGCTGATCCGCAACGAGAGCGGCATCGTCGACAACTACGACCTCTCGGTCGCCGGCCTGCCCGAGGGGTGGTGGACGATCACACCGGCCACGGCGTACCTCGTCCCGTTCGGAACCAGCGGCAACTACGAGCAGGAGATCCAGGTTCACCTGCATCCTCCCCGTAGCCCGGACGCTCAGGCCGGACCGTGGGAGATCGAGGTCGTCGCCTCGTCTCGCGCTTACGAGGCCGAGGCTGCCGCCGCGCCGGCCACCGTGACGATCGAGCCCTACCGCGACGTCGCTGCGAAGCTCTCGCCGGATCGGGCATCGGGTCGCCTCAAGGCCCGGTTCGCAGTGACCGTCCGCAATCGCGCGAACGCGACCGCCGAGGTGGCGCTCGGCGCTGAGGACGGCGACGGCGAGTGTCAGTTCCGCTTCGCCCAGCCGACGGTCGCGATCGGGCCCGGGGAGGGCGTCGAGGCGCCGTTGACGGTGTTTCCGCCCAAGCAGATCTGGCTGGGACGTCCGCGCGACCGGCCCGTTCGCGTGAGCGCGTCATCGCCGGGCGCCGACGAACTCGAGGCGCAGTTGCCGGCCGTGTTCCGCCAGCGACCGTGGCTGCCGTGGTGGCTTGCGGTCATCGCGCCGATCGCCGCGGCGGCGATCGTGCTGCTGATCTTGCTCGCGCCCAAGCAGACCGTCGTCCCCGAACCTCAAGAGCGCGCACACCGTATTCGAGGCGCAGAAGCTCGCCGACAAGGCGGGCGTCCGGCTGTCTCCGCAAGTCAACCTGGTGCCGAGTCCGTCGGTCAGCCCCGGGTCGATCGTCGATCAGTCGCCGAAGGCTGGCAAGCACGTCAAGCGCGGGACGCTTGTGAGCATCCAGGTCGCGAGGGGCACCGGCACCGTCAAGGTTCCGGCCGTCGTCGGTCTGACCCCGGTCACCGCCGATCAGACGCTGCGCGCCGCGGGTCTTCAGCTCGGCGCCGTCTCGCAGCTCGGCGCCGTCTCGCCGCAACCGCCGAGCCCGAACGGGCTGATCGTAAGCCAGCTTCCAGGCAAGCAGACAGCGGTCCCTTCCGGGACGCCGATTCAGGTGTTTGTCAAATCGACTGCCGGCGGAAAGGGCAAGGGAGCCGCGGCAGCAGCCGCTGCGGCAGCAGTGGGGGGCGGGGCTGCGGCCGCTGCCGCGCGCGCCGCCGCGGCGGGCAAGCCGATCGTCGTCCCGGCGGTCAAAGGCGACATCGCCTCAGCGGCGCAGCAGCTGTCGCAGCTGGGACTGGTACCGACCAGCGCCAAGCGCGTCGCGTCGGCGCCGGCCGGAACCCTGATCGGGACCGATCCGGCGGCCGGTGCCGTCGGTCAAGGTCGGGACGAACGTCAAGCTGTTGGTGTCCTCGGGCTTCCCCGAGCTGGCCTTCGACGATCGTGCCGGCGTGCATGTGATCGACGCAGCGACCGGCGCTGCGCGCGCTACCGCTCCGCCGTCATCGCTGCCCCAGCAGGAGGCGTCATGGAGCCCCGACGGGCGCGACCTCGTCTACAGCGAGGGAGGCCAGCTGGTGCTGTGGTCGCCGGCTGCGCCGCGAACCCAGCCGTTCCTGTTGACCGCGCCCGGCAGCGACGAGCACGATCCCGCGTTTGCGCCGAAGCAGGGCTCGAACGTGCTCGCGTTCATCGATGAGGGCAACGGCGGCGGCCGTCTGTGCTTCGCGACGATCGGACGAAATCTGCTCAATCCGGACTGCACCGGCTATCCGGGATTCTCGCTGACGCACCAGATCTCGTGGGCGCCGGGCGGTACCGCGATCCTCGTGGCGGGCGTCAAGAACGGATCGAACGGCAGCACGTTCGGGTTGATCGAGTTCACCACCAACGAGCCGTTCACCAGCAACGCGCGCGCCTGGGGTCGCGGGCGGCTGGTGACCGACACGTCCGTGATCGGGCACGGGATCCTCGCCGGCGCGTACTCACCCGACGGCAAGCAGCTCGCGCTTGTCTCGAACATCGGAACGGACGGCTTCTACCTGTTCCTCGCGCCGCGCGGCGACTTCCGGCTTGCGCCTCCGGCGAAGGCGACCGCATCTCCTGCCTGTCAGGTCAGCTGGCGACCGGACGGCCAGCTGCTGGCGGTGATGCAGGCGGACCTGCTGTGCAAGGAGAGCACGGGGGCGGTGCTGACGGTCAATCCCAAGCAGCTGAACATCGAGAACCGGATCGCCACGCAGGCGGCCGATCCGGCGTGGCAACCGGTGCCCGGCAATGGCTGAGCTCCGGTCAAGCCCGCGATCGGCCCCCGATGGACGGCTGACGCTCGTGCTCGCGGACGGAACGCGGATCCCCGTCCAGCCGCAGATGACGATCGGACGCGGCGACGGCGCCACGGTTCGAATCAGCGACCCGACCGTCTCTCGCGTGCACGCGCGGATCAGCTTCGGCACCGACGGGGCGGTGATAGAAGACGCCGGCTCGAGGTTCGGGACGGTGCTGTCGGGGAAGGTGCTCACCGGACCCGCGCCGTTGCTGCCCGGGGCGCAGATTCGGCTTGGCAATGTGGCGGTCACCGTCGAGGGCCAGGCCCCGCGCCACGCCGCCGCGCCAAAGCTTGCGGCTGTTCCTCGCGATCCCGGGCCGTCGGGCCCCGGCGAGACGATCGTCGTGCCCGTCGACGCGACGTTCGTCGGGCTCCGGCCGGTGGCCGCGGCCAAGCCGGACATCGGCGGCGGGGTTCGCCCGCGAGTTCGGTCCGGGTGGGCGCTCAAGCGCTTGGACGAAGGGGAGGGTGAGAAGCGGTTTGTGTTGCGCGACCTGCGCAGCGGCTCGTATCTGCGGCTGGACGCAGACGATGCCGCGCTGTTCGAGTTGGTCGACGGCGAGCGCGGCGTGACCGAGTTGCTCGTCGAGGCCGAGCGGCTGCTCGGGCCTGCAGGGCCCGGACGGCTCGCTCGACTCCTTGCCGAGCTCGCCGATCGCGGGCTGCTACACGGCGCCAAGGCAGCCGTGGCGGCGCCGGCTGCGCCGAGCCGGCTACAGCAGGTGCTCAAGCCGCGCGAGCGATCCTGGAAGGGCGTCGGGGACTACTTCGAGCGCGCGTACCACCGGTGGGGGCGGTTGTTCTTCTCACCGCTTGCGGCGACGTTCCTGGTCCTGTTCGCACTCGCCGGGTTCGGGGCGTTCACGTACCTGGTGGGCGCGCGCTACGGGACGCCGTTCGTCGTCGCCCACCGGCTCGTGATCGGCGGCGCCGTGTTCATCCTCGGGCGCTTCGCGCTCGTTGCGATCCACGAGGTCGCGCACGGCCTCGCACTCGCCCATTACGGGCGCCGAGCCGGCCGCGGCGGGTTGCGTCTGGTGCTGCTGTTTCCCTACGCGTTCGTCGAAACGGGCGAGGCTTACTTCGAACCGCGGTCTCACCGGATCGTGATCAGCGCGGCCGGCCCGGCGTGTGACCTGACGCTGGGCTCGCTGTTCGCGTTTGCGTGTGCGGCCGCCCCTCGCGGCTCGCTTCGCGACGTGTTCTTCCAGCTCGCGTTCGGGGCTTACATCGGCGCGTTCTTCAACCTCAACCCGTTCATCGACCGCGACGGCTACAACATCCTCGTCGACTTCCTGCGCGAGCCGCGCTTGCGCCAGCGCGCCCGTCGGCAGTTCGCACAGAAGATGTCGGGCGCCCCCAGAGGCGAGCAGACCTCGTCGGTGCTGGGCCGCTACGCGCTGGCCGGCGTGATCTGGTCTGCGCTCGGGGCGACGCTGGCGATCATCTTCTCGACGCGTTACTACGGACGGCTGGACGCGCTCGCGCCGCACGGCTTGATCCTCACGGTGTTCGTCGTCTTCTACGTTGTGTTGCTGATCCCGGTGCTGGCCCAGCTCGGGTCGCCGTTGTTCAGGCGCGCGCGGTTCGGAGCAGCAGAGGTGAATCGTGTCCTTCGCTGAGCAGGACATCGATCGCGCCAGCGAGCTGATCGAGCGCCTGCTGGTCGACGCGGCGTTCCGCGCCGAGTTCCGAGCGGACCCGCTCGCCGCCTGCCGTGCCCACGGTCTCGACAGCCTCGCCGCCGAGCTGAGCGCCGGCGGCAGTGCGCTGCAAACCCTCGAGCTGCGCGAATCGCGCTCGAGCCTGGCCGGGGTCGTTCTGGCTATCGCGGCGGAGGGCGTCGGCTTCGTCGAGCTGCGCGGCCTTCTCGGGAATCATGGATTGCGTGGGCCCGCGCGCGCTGCCGCGTTCAAGGCGCTGAGGGCGGAGGGCATCGCGCCGCCGCGCGGCCGGTCGGCCGGGCTCGCAGCGATCGCGCAGGGCTCGCATCGGATCGCGGGCGGGGGCCACGGTGGCCTCGCCGGCGCTGGTCGTGCCGCCGCCGGGAGTGGGCCGCCGCTCCCAGCGGGTCAACCCCCAGGCGGGGCTGCGGCACAGGCCTCCGGCGGCGCCGCTGCGCAACCCGTCGCCGGCGTCGGCGCCCAACCCGTCGGCGTCGGTGCCGAGCCCCCGGCGGCGCCGGTGCGCCGGCCGCCGGCGGCGCGCCCCCCGCTGGCGCGACCCCGGTCGATCCTGTCGGCGCGACCCCGGCCGACCCTGCGGGCGCGGCTCCGGTCAACCCCGCGGGCGCCCCCGGCGCTGTGGCGACCGCTGGCGGCGGGGCCGGCGGCATCCAACCACAGCCCGCGGGCAACGGTGTGCCGGATCTCGCGCAACTGCCTGGCGGCCGGGCGCCGGGGCCAAGTCTCTCGGGCAAGATCTCCTGGTTCGGCGGTCCCAACGACCCCACGGCGGGCTCGATGACGGCGTCGGGCGCGCCGATCTCACGGCCGGGGATCGCGGTCTACAACCAACAGACGCTCGGCGGTTACTGGCTGGTCAAGATGCCCAACGGCCGGCAGGCGGTGTTGCAGCAGACCGACATCGGTCCCGCTCCGTGGACCGGGCGCAAGGTCGACTTCACCTACAGCGCGCTGCCACAGCTCGGTTACAGCCAACAGAGCTTTCCGACCGACGCGTCGATCGACGCAACGTACCTCGGCAAGTCGCCGCCGTCGGGCGCCGCGGTCGTCGCCGCGTCCGGCGCGGGCGGTGGCGCCGGCGCTCCGATCTCATCGGCGCCGGCCGGGGGCGCCGGCGCTCCGATCTCATCGGCGCCGGGCGCGGGCGCGTGGCCCGGCGCGGCGCAGCCCGTGTACGGCGGCTCGACGCCGGGAGTGGCGGCGGAGTTGCTCGCGAGCCCGCGGGTGGCGATGCCGGCAGGTGTCCGCACGCTGCTTGCGCAAGGAGCCGTCGATCCGCGAATCGTGTCGGTGTTGGCGAGCGCCGCCGCCAATCATTCGCTTGCGCTCGGCGGGTTTGAGTCGGTGGCGGATCCGGTGCACAGCCAGGGTGTGGATATCGTCGCCGTCGACGGGCAGCCGGTGGGGCCCAGCAACGTCGGCGCGCGGGACCTGATCACCGAGATCGCTGCGCTGGACCCGTCGCTCCGTCCGAGCGAGATCGGCTCGCCGTGGGCAATTCGGTCGCCGGGGTTCTTCACCGACTTGGTGCACCAGAATCGGCTGCACCTGGGGTTTGTGTCCGCTGCTGACTACGCGCCGCCCGGTGGTGGTTGGGGAAGCGCCGGCGGCGGTGGCTCGAGCGCTGGTGCCTGGGGTGCCGGCGCCGGTCCCGGCCCGGTGGCAGGTGTCCCCGGTGCGGCCGGGGTCGCGCAGGCCGCCAACGCCGCACTGGCCGCCGAGAGCGCACCTGCAGCCGCCATGCCGCCTGAGCTGGTCGGGCAGGCACCGGCGCCCGCCGGCGCACCGGTTGCCGAGTTGGTGGCCCAGGCCCCAGCCGGCGCGCCCGGCGACCCGTTCTTCGCGTCGCCGAAGGCGCACTCCGCGTTCGAGACCGCGAAAAGCCAGCTTGGCGTGCGATACCAGTGGGGGGGAACGAGCCCACAGACCGGCTTTGACTGCTCGGGCCTGATGCAGTGGGCATACGGCAAGGTCGGGATCAGCATTCCCCGGGTCGCCGCCGACCAGTTCCATGCCGGCACGCCCGTCGATCTCCAGCATCTGCGCGAGGGCGACCTCGTCTTCTTCCAGGACAGCACCGGCTACATCCACCACGTCGGCATGTACGTCGGCAATCATCGGTTCCTCGAAGCGCCCCACACCGGCGACGTCGTCAAGTACGCGGACCTGCGCGAGCCATATTGGGCGCAGCAGTTCGCGGGTGGCCGGCGAATCGTGCCCCTTGCAGCGCCGGCAGCCGTCGCGGCCGGTCCTGCAGCAAGTCCTGTGGTCGGGTCGACGCCGGGCGCAGTGGCCACCCCGGCTGGGTCCGCGGCCGCCGCTCTGGGGACGGCGGCAGCGCAGCCGGCGGCGTCCGGCGTCCCCGACCCGGGCGCGGCGCAGCCCGGAGCCGCGACCCCAGGCTCGGCGCAATCCGCGGCTGTGGGTTCGGCGCAATCCGCTGCTGCGGGTCCGCTGCAATCCGCTGCTGCGGGCCCGCCGCAGCCCGGAACCGGCGTATTCCGCGCGCTCGAGCGCCAGGAGCGCGCCTTTCACCGTCACACGATGCAGTTCCTCGCGGCCGTGCAACCCGGCGCCGCGCCCGTGGCAGGCGGTGCGGTCCCCGGAGGCTCGGCCGCCGGCGCTCTCGGCGCTCAGCCGGCGCCGGTCGGCGCCCAGCCCGTCCCACTCGGCGCCCAGCCCGCACCACTCGGCGCGGGACCGGTCGCGGGGCCGGGCGCCGGGGCTGCAGCAGACCAACAGGCGCTGGCCGTGGGCCAGGGCCTCGTCGCCGGACCGGCAGGGGGAGCGATCTCGGTGACGTCATCGTTGCTGACCAGCGGGCAGCAGAAGTTCGCGGGACGGCTGGCGGAGCTGACCGGACTCGATCCACGGGTGATCTCGGCGTGGGAGCTCGCCGAAGAGTCAGGAGGCGCCGCCGCCGGAAGACAGGCGGCCGGCAACTTCAACTGGCTCAACATCGGCTACTTCGACAGCGGCGCCGGCGCGATCGCGTTCGACCAGGCGTTCCGCGACCCTGTCGCGGCCGCCGAGCAGACCGCCAACTTCCTGAAGGGCAAATGGGGCGGCGCAAGTACCGGGATACGCGCGATCATGAACAGCGTCGGACAGGACCCACAGGCGCAGATCAGCGCGATCGCCAACAGCGGCTGGGCGAGCAGCGGCTACTCGGGTGGCGCGAACCTTCGGGCCACCTACGACGAGCTGAGCGGCATTCAAGTGAGCCGGGCATGAGCGTCGAGCGCGAGGGCGTGACCGGGTGCCCTTGATCGTCACCCAGAACGCCGCGATCACGTGCATGCATGGTGGGACGGTGACGCTCACCGCCACGCAGCAAAAGGTCCTGATCCAGGGTGGTCCCGTGCTGTGCGAAGACGATCTCGTTGGGGCGCCGATCGTCGGCTGTCCGCAGCCGAGCAGTCCGGGCTCCAAGCCGTGCACCAGCATCGTCTCGACTGTGCCCGGCTCGGCGTCGGTCAAGGTCAAGGTGGGCAATAGGGGCGTCTACCTGTCGACGCTGAACGGTATGACCGATGGCGTCCCGCCCGCCGGCCTGGTCGTCGTCAATCCCGGCCAGACGACGGCACAGGCGTAGCGCTGCGCCGGCCGCAGGGAAGGTTGTGAGGTCATCCGACGTCAGATGAGTACCACGGACCGATTGCATGAACAGCTCACGCGACAATCGCCTGGCTGAGAGGCCTCAGATGGACTCGCCTCACGGAGGCGGCGCCGACGACGCCGCGACGCCCGAAGCGCGACGCCAGGTTGGTCGCTACGAGATCGTCAGGCAGATCGGACGAGGAGGGATGGCGATCGTGTACCTGGCGCGCCAGGACACGCTGGACCGCGACGTGGCGTTGAAGGAGTTGAGCAGCTTTCACGTCAGCTCGCCTGAGATCGCGGAGCGGTTCGTACGCGAGTCGCAGCTTGCCGGCTCGCTCAACCACCCGAACATCGTCACCGTCCACGAGTACTTCGAACAGGACGCCATCCCTTACATCGCCATGGAGTACGTCGCGCGCGGCTCGTTGCGGCCGTACGTCGGGCGGCTCGAGCTCGCGCAGCTTGCGGGCGTGATGGAGGGATTGCTTGCCGGCCTTGCGCACGCCGAGGGATACGGCATCGTCCACCGTGACCTGAAGCCCGAGAACCTGATGGTGACCGGCGACGGACGGATCAAGATCGCGGACTTCGGCATCGCCAAGGCCACTCAGACCGCCGGGGCCGGCTCGTTCGTGACCGTCACTGGCACGATCGTGGGCACGCCGATGTACATGGCGCCGGAGCAGGCGATGGGCCACGAGATCGGCCTCTGGACCGACCTGTACTCGGTTGGCGTGATGGCTTGGGAGCACCTCGTTGGTCGTGCGCCGTTCCCGGACAGCGACCCGGCGATGCTCACGCTCTCGCGCCACGTCTCTGAGGAGATCCCGTCGGCCGTCGAGATCAATCCCGACGCCGATCCCGACGTCTCGGCGTGGGTCGACCGGCTGCTGGTCAAGGACCCGATGCAGCGGGCGCGCAGCCCGGCCGACGCGTGGGATGACCTCGAGGAGATCCTGATCGCCAAGCTCGGGGCGCGGTGGCGCCGCGACGCGCGGCTGCCGAGTCAGAGCGCGATCCGCGACACGCCCAGGCCCCTGACGCCCGCGCCATTCGAGAGCACGCACGCTCGTATCCGGCGGGTGGCGAGCGAGACGGAGCGCGCCCCCGAGGCTGAACCGGACGAGGCCGTCGATCAGCCGCCTGGGCGGGCTGTGCCCGCAGCGCAGTCTGCACCCGCAGCGCAGTCTGCGCCCGGTGAGGCCCTCCCCGCCGCTGGGGAGGAGTCGACCGCCGGCGCCTCGGACGATCCGGTGGTCCATTTCCCCAAGGACGCCGCAGACGATGAGCCTCCCGGCGGCGATGACGACGGGTACATCACGTTCGGGCGTCCGATCGACCGCCCGCCCTCGGTCGAGAGCGACTCGCCGATCGAGCACCCGCCCCCAGTCGAGAGCGACCCGCCGATCGTCAGCCAACCTCCGGTCGAGGTCGCCGGCCCCGTCACGCCAGAGGTCCAACCGGATCCGCTCACGATCGAGCCGGCCCAATATCACCCGTTCCCGGAGCAAGCGCAGCCGGTTGCGTCGGCGCCGCCCGCGCTGGAAGACGACGTCGCGCACCCGGTGGCGGCTGCAGTGTCCGAGCCTGTCGCCGCCGGTGCGAGCATCCCGCTGCCGGCTCGCCGCACCGCGCCAACCGCACGCGAGCGAACCAGCAACCGGCGACGCGCCAGCGCGGCAGGAAGCGTCCGAGCTGCGGCGCTGACGGTCGCCGGCCTCCTGATCGCGGCGGGACTGGGCTTCCTGCTGGCGCCCTCGTCGGGCACTTCGGGGTCGCACGGCCCGCGTCCGATCTCGAGCGCGTCGTCGGGTCCGATCTCGGTCTCGTTCCCATCGGGTTGGACACGCGGGGCCGCGGCGACGCCGCATCTGAAACTTGGCCACGAGATCGCCCTGGCGAGAGTGCGCCCGGCCGGGGGGGCGTTGGTGCTCGGGACCGCGAGCACGACCGATCCAAGCTTGCTCCCAGACGCGATGCGCTCGGGACTCCCCGCCGCACCCAATGGGCAGCAGGTCGTGTTGGGCGGCGCTCGGTTCCTTCGCTACCTCGACGTGACTCCGGCCGGCGCGAAGGCACCGGAGACCGTCTACGCGACGCCGACGACCGCCGGGACCGTGATCGGCATTTGCTCGCTGCAGGGCGCGGGCGCAGGGTTTCTGAGCGATTGCGAGCACGTGATCGGCAGTCTTCGGCTGAACTCTGCTCGTCTGCTTGGGCTGGGCCCGACGCCGGCGCTCGCCGCAGGACTGACGAGCGCGATCACGCGGCTCGACGCCGCGGTCGGCCAAGCCGGCGGGCAGCTTCGCGCCGCGCGAAAGGCCAAGGCGCAGGCACAGGCCGCCGACGAACTGGCGATTGCGTACCGACGGGCGGCGTCGGACGTCAATCACCTCGAGCTCGTTCCGACGGCCGCACGTGCGACCGCGGCGCTGGCAGCCGCCCTCGCGAAGCTGGGCGGCAGTTACGCGGCTCTGGCGCACGCCGCCCGGGGCGGCGACCGCAAGGCGTATGACACGGCGCGGACAGCGATCGCGTCCGGCGGCAATGCGGTAGCCGGTGCGCTGCGCGAGTTCTCCAGGCTTGGCTACGGCGTCGGTTGAGCTACTTGGCGCCGTGCGGCTGCGCGGCCGCCCGGAGCGCCGCGGATCCTTCAGGAAGTCGCTGCGCGGGCCCCACGCGGCGGCCGTCAGCCGATGCCGCCGCCACCACCGCCGATGCTGCCACCGCCGATGCTGCCACCGCCGATGCCGCCACCACCACCACCGCCTCCGATACTCGCCGGGCCGGGGGCGATCGGCTGGACCGGGGCCGGGGTCGGGGCCGGGGTCGCAGCGACGGGCGCCGGCGAGGGAGCGGCGACGGTGGTGGTGGTTGTTGCGGGCCTCGGGGGGCGTTCGAGGACCGGGGCGGCAGGAGGTGGGGCTAGCGCCCCGATCTTGGCGTGGCCTGACGGCAGCGGCGCGGCGGCGGCCGCGGGCTGACCCGTCGGGGCGGTGGAATCGTGCGTCTTGGTCGTCGTGCCCACCGCAAACGCAACCGCGAACGCGAGCGCGAGCAGGGCTCCGATCAGTCCGACCCGTCCGGGGACAAGTCGTCGCGGGCTGACGTCCCGAAGCTCGGCCTCGGTCATGCGCGACCGGACTGTGACGACGACCTGAAGACATCAGACGTCTGATGAAGCTTCATGCAAGCTAAGACACCAGGCGGGAGGCGATCCTTCCCGATCCGACGAAGCCGTGGATCTGGTAGTGCCTCACGGATCGCCAGCACTCGTCTAAACTGGCGGCGGGGCACCAGGTCGAATGAGCGATCAGGTTCTCCTGCCGCTGGCTTGTCAGCGGTAAGGCGAACAGGGGCATGGCCGGACCGAAGCTCGCCGTCAACAACAAGCTGGCGCGGCATGCGTGCAGTTAAGCCCTCACGGCGCCAAGCGCCGCTGGGAGCGCGACTGCTCTCACGACCTTCTGTCGGTCGCGACCGCAAACGATTGTGGTGTCAGCCCCGATGCGGGGCACGGAGGCCACCGCGATCTTTCGGTGCAGCCGCCCATCGACCATCAATCCAAGTAGGAGGAAGTACCGCACATGAAGCGAATTGCAACTTCTGCCGCCGCGCTGGCTGTCGTGGCTGGATCGGCCATCGCGCTTGCGGCAGGCACGGCAGGTGCGCGGACGGCATCAGCCGCCTCTGCCCTGCCCCAGATCAACATCGCGTTGAACGGCAAGTCGATCGCGGTCAGCGGCGCCTTGCAATCGGGCGCCGTCACGATCCAGTCGACGGTGACGGGCGCCAAGGACACGGAGCCGACGCTCGTGCGCCTGAATCCCGGCGTGACATTCCCGCAGGCGTTCGGCGCTGTTCAGAGCCATCGCGGCGATCCGAACGCTCTCGCCGGACTGGCTTCGCTCGTGTTCGACGCCGACGCCGAAAAGGGCGTCAGCACTGCGCAGACGACGCTGCAGCCCGGCAACTACGTCGCGCTCGACACCAACGGTCCCAACCCGACGAAGTGGCCGAAGGCGCAGTTCACGGTGACGCAGGCAGCGTCGCCGGCGTCGCTGCCGAAGCCCAATGCGACGGTTGCCTCGATCGAGTTCGGCTTCAAAAGCCCAAACGACGCTCCGCAACGGCTCGATCGTGCGCTTCGAGAACGACGGCTACCTCGTGCACATGATCGACGGGATCGGCGTAAAGAACGCGAGCGACGCAAAGAAGGTGACGGCGCTGCTGCTCGCCGGCAAGGACAACGCGGCGCAGAAGCTGGCGACCGGTTTCTTCGCCGGCGCCGGCCCGCTGTCGCCTGGCGGGATGCAGCAGCTCAAGCTGAACGCCAAGCCGGGCGTCTACGTGCTCGTGTGCTTCATGGACACCCAGGACGGCCGCGAGCACACGCAACTCGGCATGGAGCGCACCATCCGCATCACGAAGTAGGCGCGCGAACACGAGGGGGCGAGTGAACTGACGGCCGCGTGACCGCCAAAGGTCGCGCGGCCGTCAGCGTCTCTACGATCAGACGGGATGCGCGAACTCCGTCTGATCAGCATGCCTTTTGAAGGCGGCCGGCGCGCGGTCGGAATGGGAAACGGCGCGGCCCGCCTGGCGGCCGACGAGGGAGTGCGAGCCGCGCTGCGCAACGGCGGCTGGAGCATCCCGGCCGCCGTCGAGATCGAGGCCGTCGACGAGTCCAGGACCGAGGTCTGGCGGTCGGTCGAGGTGATCCGTCGCCTGGCCGTGGCCGTCAAGCGCGCAACTGACGAAGGCGCCGTCCCGCTCGTACTCGCCGGCGACTGCAACAGCAGCCTCGGGACAGTCGCGGGTGTCGGGGCCGCCGGCCTGGGCGTCATCTGGCTCGACGCCCACGCCGATTTCGACGACCCCGACGAGAACATCTCGGGTTACTTCGACGTGATGGGCTTGGCGATGCTGACCGGGCGAGGCTGGAGCGCGCTTCGCGCCACGATCCCTGGCCTCCAGCCCGTTCCGGAGCGCAACGTGCTGCTGGCGGCGGCCCGCGACCTCGAGCCCTACCAGCGGGCGACGATGCAGCGGTCCCAATTGCTGGTCGTCGGCGACGAGATCGACGAGTCGCAGTTCGACGCGGCCTTGGCCGAGCTGTCCTCGCGCGTGTCGCGCGTGTACCTGCACGTCGACCTCGACGCCCTCGACTCCGAGGTGGCGCGGGTCAACACGTATGCGGCGCCCGGCGGGCCGGACGTGGAGCGGGTGTGCCGCTGCGTGCGCTCGGTCTGCGAGCGGTTCGCCGTCGCCGCGGCGTCGATGACCGCCTACGACCCCGCGTTCGACGACGGCGATCGCGCGCTCGTCGCCGCGCGCGAGATCGCGGGCGCGATCGCGGCCGGCGGCTAGAGTGCTAACGAACGCAGAGAGGAGACGCAATGCCCACCGTCAGCGTCCGCTACTTCGTCACCGACGTCGACGCCGCGATCGAGTTCTACTGCAAACAGCTTGGGTTCGAGGAGGTCATGCACCCGGCGCCCGCGTTCGCGATGCTCGCTAGGGGGGACCTGCGCCTGAACCTGAGCGAGCCAGGCGGCGGGCCGGGCGGCGGGGCGGCAATGCCGGACGGCACCCTCCCGGAGCCCGGTGGGTGGAACCGTTTCGCACTTGAGGTCGAGGATCTCGAAGGCCTCGTCGACTCCCTGCGGAGTCAGGGCGCGCGGTTCCGCAACGAAATCGTCACGGGGCGCGGTGGCAAGCAGATCCTGCTGGAGGACCCGTCCGGGAATCCGGTCGAGCTGTTCGAGCCGACGGTTGCCGAAGCCCGGATGTAGGCCTCGTCGTGAGCGCGTTCGAGCTGCGCCCGATCGGGGTCGTCAGCAGCGAGCTGACCGACCGCGACGACGCACCCAAGCAGGGCGACGAGGGCGCACCCGACGCATGGCTCTTGTTCGAGCCCGGTCTCGAGGACGCGCTGCGCGACCTGCAGCCCGGCTCCGAGATCATCGTCCTGACCTGGCTGCACCTGGCGCGCCGCAACATCCTGCGGGTACGGCCGCGCGACAACCCCGCGAACGCGATGCGCGGTGTGTTCAGCACCCGTTCGCCGGACCGGCCCAACCCGGTCGGGATGCACCGCGTCCAGATCCTGGCGGTCGACGGTACGCGACTGCGCGTGAACGACCTCGAGGCCGTCGACGGCACGCCGATCATCGACGTCAAGCCGGTGCTTCACGGCGCTGACCGCTAGACCGCCAGCGGCTCGCGGGGCTCAGAACAGCTGCAGGTAGCGATCGAGCTCCCACTGCGTGATCTGCTCGTGCGCCGACTGCCACTCGCCGCGCTTCACCTCGATGTAGTAGTCGATGTAGTCGCCGTCGCGGGTCTTGCCCAGCGCGGCCCGGAGCACGTCGTTGCGCTCGAGCTCGCGGGTGGCGTCGAGCAGGTTTGCGGGGAGCAGCTCGATCCCAGCCTCGGCGCGCTTCTCGGGGCTCATCGTGTACAGGTTCGCCGAGTTCGGATCGCCCGGGTCCAGTCCCCGCTGCACGCCGTCGAGTCCCGCGGCGAGCATCGCGGTCGCTCCCAGATAGGGGTTGCATGAGCCGTCGACGGTGCGGTCCTCGACCCGTCCGGCGTCTGGCACGCGCAGCATCTGGGTGCGGTTGTTGTAGCCGTAGCTGATGTAGGCGGGCGCCCAGGTCGCGCCGCTGGTGGGCGCGCCGATCACGAGTCGCTTGTAGGAGTTGACGGTCGGCGCGGTCAGCGCGATGTAGGCCTTGGCGTTGGCCATCAGGCCGCCGATGAACTGGTAGGCGAGCTCGGACAGGCCGAGCCGGCGGGGATCGTCGGCAGCATCGCGATCGAACAGGTTCTCCCCGTCGCGCCAGAGGCTGACGTGGAAGTGGCAGCCGTTGCCGGTCAGATTCGCGAACGGCTTGGGCATGAAGGTGGCGATCAGGCCGCGCTGCTGCGCCAGGGACTCGACCATGTAGCGGTAGAACACAGCCCGATCACAGGTGGTCAGTGCGTCGCTGAACTGGAAGTTCTGCTCGAACTGGCCGTTGGCGTCCTCGTGGTCGGTCGCGTAGTTGTCCCAGCCGAGCTTCGTCACGTATTTCGAGACCTGCGAGACGAAGTCGAGGTTGCGGGTCAGCGCCCGCATGTCGTAGCAAGGCAGGTCGAGCGTGTCGAGCGGATCTGCAACCTCGATCCCGCCGTCGTCGCGACGGCGGATCAGGAAGTACTCGAGCTCGGCCCCGACGCGCATCTCATAGCCATCCGAGGCGGCGCGCTCCAGCGCGTGGCGCAGGATCGTGCGCGGGCAGAACGGCCACTCCTCGCCCTCAACCGTGACATCGCAGGCGAATCGGGCGACGTTCGGCTGCCACGGCAGGATCGTCAGCGACTTCGGGTCGGGCATCGCGATCATGTCGGGGTCGTGGGGCCCCTGGCCGATGTCGCCGGCCGCGAACCCGGCGAACCCGGCGCCGTCGGTGAGGAGATCGTCGAGGTGGTGGGCGGGAACGAGCTTCGCGCTCGGCTTCCCGTGCATATCTACGAACTGCGCGAACAGGAACTCGATGCCGTTGTCCTTCACGATCCGCCGGACATCGTCGGCGTTCTGCGGGGCGTTTGTCATGGCCGCAGATATATCCAGCGAGACGGTCCTCGGGCAATGGCTCCGAGCACCCGTAAGCGGCGGCTAGCATGTTCGCCTTGCACATAGGAGGTGCATCGATGGATGTTGTCGTCGCGGCCAAGAAGGCCGCTTAGTGTCGGTCAGCGCGCGACCGATCGTTCCCGCGAGCGCCGAGCTGCGGGTGCTCCGCGAGGAGAACCGCACGCTCTACGGCGTGATCAAGCTCGTCTCCTCGTCGCTCGAGGTGCTGCCGATGCTCCAGGGCGTGGTCGATCTGGCGACCGATGCGACCGGCTGCCACGCGTGCTTCATCTACCTGCTCGAGGACGGCCGGTTGACGATCCGCGCCGCTTCGCCGGTGTACACCGAGGCGGTCGGCAGGGTCCAGTTCTCGGTCGAGGAGGGTCTGACCGGCTGGGTTGCGCGCCACCGGACTCCGGAATTCATTCGCGATCACGCGATGGACGATCCGCGCATGAAGTACGTGCCGGTGCTCGAGGAGGAGCGGTTCCAGTCGATGGTCGCCGTCCCGATCCTCGCGCGCTCTGGCGACACGATCGGCGTGATCGTGCTCCACACGCAGGCTCCCCACGAGTTCACCGAGGACGCGGTCAAGCTGCTGGTCCACATCGCCTCGCTCGTCAGCGGCGCGATCGAGAACGCCCAGCTGTACGACCGCGAGCGCCGCCGAGTCGATTCGCTGACCGAGCTCTCGGGTCTGGCTCAGGAGGTCGCCGCGGCGAGCGACGCCGCCGAGCTCGGGCCGGCGGTGACGCGCGGGATGCGGCGCTTGCTCGGCGCCGAGGTCTGCCAGCTGTACCGGCTCGATCGCGACGGGACCGGTCTGCAGTTGCTCGCCTCTTCTCCGGACACCGCCGCGCCGCCGGCGAGCCTGTCGGAGGCGGGGCTGCTGCTGACGGCGCTCGAAGGGCGCGGCGCGCGGCCCGCCGCGCGCAAGCTATGGCCGGCCCTGGACACCGGCGACCTGCTGGTGACGCCCATGTCGGCGGGAGGTGAACGCGTCGGGCTGCTGTGCGCCGGCTCGCCGCGCGGCCGCTCGTTCGGCGACGAGGACAAGGAGATCGCCCGCGCGATCGCGCACCTCAGCGCCGTGGCGATCAAGCGCGCCGAGCTGATCGAGGGGCTGACCAACGCAAACATCGTCAAGGACCTGTTCGAGGCGCTCGCCGCGGGCGCCGGCGCGTTCGCGGCCGCCAAGGCCGCCGAGGTCCGATGTGATCTGAACGCGCCGTATCTGATCGTGTGCGCCGAGCCGGCCGCCGGGCGCGAGCAATCCTCGGGCGAGTGGCGCGCGGAGGCCGAGGCGTTGGGCCGAGCGCTCGCGGAGCTGTGCAACCGTGCCGCGATCGAGGCGGGCCCCGGGCCCGTCCGCGCGGTGCTCCCGCTCGGGACCCGACGCCCAGACCGGATCGAGGAGGTGCTGCGCGCCTGCCGTGAGCTCGGCCAGCGCGGCGGCGCCGCGGTCGGGGTCAGCGAGCTCGCCGACGCGCCGGGCGGCGCGACCCGCGCGTATCGCGAGGCGCTCGACGCGGCGACGATCGGCCGCGCGCTGCTCGGCGAGGGCGGCGCGATCTCCTATGCGCAGCTGGGCGCGTACCGGTACCTCGTCCACATCCGGCCGCAGGACGCCCCTCACGACCGCATGCGCGCAGCCGTCGATGGGCTGATCGCCTATGACAACCGCCGGCGCACGGCGCTGCTCGACACGCTGGAGCGCTACCTGGCGGAGCGGCGCAGTGTGATCGAGAGCGCGCGGGCGCTGTTCATTCACCCCAACACGCTGCGTCAGCGGCTGGCCCGGATCGAGGAGCTGACCGGGCTGGCGCTCGACCAGGACGACCTGCTGTCGCTCGAGCTGGCGATCAAGCTGGCCAGGTTGCACGGGCGCCCCGGCGGGCCCTGAACGGCGGGTCGTGGGAGATAGCCGGGGCCAGAGCCCCAGCTATCTCCCAAGGGTTGCGCCACCCACGACGCCCCCGGACCGTTTGGTAAGCCGAGTGCAACGTTCTGAAAATCCTCTTGCGCTCTGACGGCGTCTGGACGCGCCTGACCGTGCCCCCTGGACCGGCAAGTACGCCCGGTACGAGCTGGTCCAGGGGGCACGCCCAGTCACGCCCAGCCACTCGTCAGAACATCAAGGGTCTTTTGGAACGGTGCACTAGGAATCCTCCTCGACGACCAGGAACACCGGGACCTTCGCGTGCCGGCGCACCCGCTGGGGCTCCTGCGTCCAGAGGAAATCCCCGCTGAAGCGGTTCTTGTCAGGATCGGCCGCCATCACGATCGCCTGGCTGCGGTGCTTGGCGGCCTCGGCGATGATGCCCTTCGTCGCCTTGCGGGTGCCGAGCACGTGGCCGTCGGCGTCGATCCCCTTGCGCTTCAGGCGCGCAACGGCCTTGGCGACGATCTCGCGCTGCTCGGCCCACTCTTTCCGTGTCGGTAGCAGCCCGGGGTTGGGCAGCGCGAACGCGACGCCGTGCACGCGCGCGACCGAGAACACGCGCACGCTGGCACCCGTCTCGTGCGCGAGCTCGATCACCCGGTCGATCGCGGCGGGCGGGATCGGCCGGCCCTCGGACGCGAGCAGGATCCGCTCGAACCGCCGCCCGCCGTCGGCCTCGCCGCCCCCGGCGTCGCCGGAAGACCGCCCGCCCTCATCCAGTTGCCGTTCGTCGCTGTCCGTGACCGGATGATCGCGCACTTTCAGACCGGCACGGCTCACGGGCCGCTCCCGTCAGGCGCTGCCGGCACGGTCGTGGACGGCGACCCGGTGGCCGGAGCGGCCGCGGCATATCGCTTGTCCTCCACGTTCTTGCGATACCAGTAGAAAATGAGGTAGGACAGCAGCGTCGCGATCCCGATGAAGTAGTACGGGAGCGTCTTGCGTCCCGCCGCATTGCACGAGCAGCTCGCGTACACCGGACCGCCGTAGAAGTAGATGACCGCGTACAGGCCCGCGATTGCGAGGGCGACGTACTTCATCCACTCGGGCAACTTGAACGGCCGTCGCACGTTCGGGCGGTGCTTTCGCAGCAGGTAGTAGCCGATCAGCACCGGGATGAACGACGCGAGGTAGCCGACGTTCGAGAACGTGTAGATCTCGACCGCGCCGCCCATGAACACGACGGCGATCGAGCACGCGACGTTGAACCACATCGAGCGGTTCGGGACGCCGTGCTGGTTGGTGTGCTGGAAGAACCGCGGGAACTGGCCGTCGGTCGACATCTGGTGCAGCGATCTGGCGGTGCCGGTGATCGCGTTCAGCGCCGACAGGATCAGCGCCAGGATCAGCATGAACGCGATCAGCCATTCGAGGAGGTTGCTGCCGGACCCCGTTCCGAACACGGCCGCCGCGTAGTGGACGAAGATCGTCTTGGGGTCGACGAGCGCCGCGTTGCCGAGCGCGGAGAGGCCGAGCACGATGATGAACGCGACCGGGATCATCGTGTAGATGAACAGGCCGTACGCGCCCTCGAGGTTCATCGCGATCTTCGCGTCGCGGTCGGGGTCCTTGGTCTCGCCGATGTAGCAGGCAGCCGCCTCCATCGCGATCACGTTCCAGGTCAGCAGGAACGAGAAGGCGATGTACAGCGTCAGCCAGCCGTGGCCGAACAGCGGCGTGAAGAAGCCGGTGCCGTCGGTGTGGCGGAAATGCCACAGCTGCCCGAAGTCGACTGCCGACGGGTTGAAGATCCACGAGATCGCAAGGAACGTCAACGGGATCATCGACAGCAGCGCGAGCGAGGTCGCGAACACGGTCCCGAACCGCAGGCCCCGAACCGCGGGGATCGCCAGGATCAGCAGGCCGACGATCGAGATCCCGAGCGTCCAGTACGCGATCGGTGTGTTGATCGGCGTGAAGCCGGCGGTCGACAGCTTGAAGCGGTCGACGATGTAGAACGACGCCAGGATCATGTTCAGCGGCGCGACCGGGAACCAGCCGAGCCAGTACGCCCAGGCGGTGAAGCCGTTGACGTGCTCGGCGAACCGTGGATAGCGGTCCTTGTAGGCCGGGTAGGCGTAGGCTGGAAGGCCGCCCGAGCGGTCGGGCATCATCGCCGACAGCTCGGCGAGCAGCAGGCACACGATGTACCCGGTGATCGTGATCACGACGATCACCGGAACGCTCGCTGCCCCCAGCTCGGTGACCATCACCGGCGCGATCCCGGTGACCAGGATCGTTCCCGCCAGCCCGATTACAAACGCGCCCCACCAGTTCGTAGTGCGTGGAAGTCCGCCGGCTTCGTAGACGAGCTCGTCGTGTTCCGGCGCTCCAGCGTCCGCCATTTGGCCTCCAGGTCCGAAGGGGTGTTCGCGGGGGTTAGGCTGACATGTCCCCGGAACGTGTCCAGACGTGAAGCGAACACAATTGCGGGGCCCGACATGGAGCACTTGGACACATTCCTCGCCAGGCAGCCTCCTTTCGACGGGATCGACCCCGACGAGCTCCGAGAGCTCGTCTCGAAAGCCCGCAAACACACCTATACAAAGGGCCAAATAGTCCTCGTCGAGGACGGCCCGCCCGCCGGCGGACTCACGGTGATCCTGACCGGCTCGATGGACATCGTCCACGAGGGCGAGGCGATCCAGGTGCTCGAGCCGGGGGAGTGCTTCGGGCATCCGTCGCTGCTGACCGGAATGGCCCCGGCGTTCACGGTCAGGGCACGCGAGCCCTCGGACTGCCTGGTGTTCGACGACGAGGCGGGCATGCGGATCCTCGGCACCCGCGCCGGCGCCGCGTATGTCGCGGCCAGCATGCGCAAGCGCCTGACCCGTGCCGGCCACACCGTCCACGGGTTGCATGACGTCGGCACCACCCCGGTGCGGGCGATCATGCGCCCGCCCGCGTTCATCGAGCCGGGCGAGACCGTGCGCGACGCCGCGCGGCGACTCGGGCAAGACAACACGATGGTGCTTCTGACCGAGCTACCCGACGAGCTCGGGATGGTCACCGACGCCGAGATCAGGGCCGCCGTCGCCGCGCAAGCGGGCGCGCAGCTCGACGCGCCCGTGAGCACAATCGCGCGCACCCCCGTCCCCACCGTCCCCGTCGCCCAGCTCGCGGTCGAGGCGACGATCGACATGCTCGCCGCCGGCAGCGAGCACGTCGCGGTCACAGACAATCACAGCGTCTGCGGGGTCCTCTCGGCCGCTGACCTGCTCGGCCTCGACGCCCGCAGCCCGATCGCTCTGCGCCACATGATCCTCGGCGCCTCCGACGAGGACGAGCTGATCAGAACGGTCGGGCAGCTGCCGAAGCTGTTCCTGCTGCTCCAGCGCGCAGGCGTCCCGCCGCGCGACCTGGGCCGGGTGCTGAGCCTCCAGCACGACGCCGTCACCGCGCGGCTGATCGATTTCTCACTGGACCGCCACGGCCCGGCGCCGCTGCAGTGGGCGTGGCTGGACCTCGGCAGCGCCGCCCGCCGGGAGTTCACGCTGTCTTCTGACCAGGACAACGCGTTCGCCTACGCCGACCCCGACCCGGGCCGCGAAGCAGAGACGGACGCCTACTTCGAGCGCCTGGGCCAGGAAGTCAACGACGGCCTCGCACGCTGCGGGATCGGCGTCGACAACAACGGCGTGCTCGCGGGCAAGAAGCTGTGGCGGATGTCCAGGACCGCGTGGCTGAAGACGTTCGACGAGTGCCTGGCGACGCCCGACGAATCGCACCTGATCCGCGCGACCGTGTCCTTCGACTTCCGCCCGACCGCCGGCGGTCTGGCAATCACGGCGCAGCTGACCGACAAGATCCGCCAGGCCCGCCAACACAACGACTTCATGCGGCTGATGGCCCGCAGCGCGACGGGGTTCCCGGTCGCGCTCGGTTTCCGCGGACAGCTCGCGACCGGGCGCTACGGCGAACCGCACGGCAAGCTCGACCTCAAGCACGGCGCGATCATCCCGCTCGTCAACCTCGTTCGCTTCCACGCGCTCGCACACAACGTCACGATCTCGCCGACGGTCGACCGGATCGAGGCGGTCGCGACGATCGGCGCAATCGACCAGGCGCAGGCCGACGCGCTGCGCGAGTCCTTCGAGCTGATCACGCGGCTGCGGTTCGAGCACCACGCCGCGCTGATCGCCGCCGGCCAACCCGCCGACAACTTCGTCAATCCTGACGAACTGTCACCGATCGCCCGCACCGAGCTGCGCGAGGCGCTGCACGTCGTGCGCCGCGCGCAAAAGCAAGTGGGCCCCTGGACCCCGACCGGGAAGTAGCGCGAGCCACCACATTTGCCCGCAAAAGTGTGCTCGTGGTCGCCATTGGAGCGATCGTTTGCAGTCTCTACGCTGATCTGCGTGTGCGGGATAGCCGGGCTCTACACAAAGACGCCAGCACTTCATCAGGAGCTCGGAACGCTGCTGTCAAGAATGCTGCAGCAGCTGTCGTTCCGCGGACCCGACAGCGCCGGCGTCGCCGTCTACCGCGATCCCGCGCCGCTGCAGTCATGCAAAGTGTCACTTCACTGCGCCGCGCCCGAGCCCGGCTGGGGGCTGATCGGGGCCGAGCTCGAGCGCACGTTCGGAGGCGCCTCACCCCCGACGGTGCGAGCGACGCACGCGACGTTCGTGATCGCGACCGAGGCCGAGCGCGCGCAGGCGTGGCTGGCCGAGCACCATCCCGAGCTGACGCTGATGAGCGCCGGGCGCTCGATCGAGATCTACAAGGAGGCCGGGCTGCCGACCGACTTCGTCAGGCGCTTTGCGCTCGATCAGATCGCCGGCACGCACGCGCTCGGCCATACGCGGATGGCGACCGAGAGCCGCGTCACCACCGACCATTCGCACCCGTTCTCGACCGGCCTCGACCTGTGCCTGGTGCACAACGGCTCGCTCTCGAACCACAACCGTCTCAGGCGCACGCTCCAGCGCGAGGGCATCCAGTTCCGCACCGACAACGACACCGAGGTCGCGGCCGGCTACCTGACCTGGCGGCTGCGCGAGGGCGCCAGCCTCGAGGAGGCGCTCGAGGGTTGCCTGACCGACCTCGACGGGTTCTACACGTTCGCGGTCGGGACGGCAGACGGCTTCGCGGTGCTGCGCGACCCGATCGCGTGCAAGCCGGCGGTGATGGCCGAGACCGACGAATGGGTCGCGATGGCCTCCGAGTACCGCGCGATCGCGGTGCTGCCCGGCGCCGCAGGACGCGACCGTGTGGGAGCCCGAGCCCGGGCGCGTCTACAGCTGGGGCACGGCCGCGGTGCTGTGATGGCGACCCCCGAGGTCATCCGTGACGCGGTCCTGTCGTTCGACCTGTCGACCGACAGCGTGCGCGATCTCAACCAGCGCCTGCACGACCCGACCGCGGCAGCCGCCGGCGGCCGCGTCCGGATCGTCAACCCCGGCGGCAAGCACGCGATCGCGGTCGGCCTCGACGCGCCCTACGAGGTCGAGATCGACGGGCACGTCGGCTACTACTGCGCCGGCATGAACAAGCACGCGACGGTCCGGATCCACGGCAACTGCGGCGTCGGCGTGGCCGAGAACATGATGTCGGGCCGGGTGATCGTCGAGGGCAGCGCCTCGCAGTCGGCCGGGGCCAGCGCCCGCGGCGGCCTGCTCGTGATCCACGGCGACGCCTCCGCGCGCTGCGGCATCTCGCTGAAGGGCGCCGACATCGTGGTGCGCGGGTCGGTCGGGCACATGAGCGCGTTCATGGCACAGAAGGGCTGCCTGGTCGTCTGCGGCGACGCCGGCGACGCGCTCGGCGACTCGCTGTACGAGGCGCGGCTGTACGTGCGCGGGTCGGTCGCCGCCTCGGCGCCGACTGCGTCGAGAAGGAGATGCGCGACGAGCATCGTGGCGCAGGTGCGCGGGCTGCTCGACAGCGCCGGCATCGACGACGTGCAGGCCACCGAGTTCCGCCGTTACGGCTCCGCGCGCCGGCTGTACAACTTCCACATCGACAACGCCGGCGCGTATTGAGCCCGCCCGACCACAGCAACGGCGTGTCGCCGGCGCTGCGCGAATCGGCGACGTTCGACCGAACGCGATCGCCGAGATCCAGCGCGCCGCGCGCGAGGGGATCTACGACATCCGCGGCTTCGGCGCCAAGCGCAAGGTGCCGCACTTCGACGACCTGCTGTTCCTGGGCGCATCGTGTCTCGCTATCCGCTCGAGGGCTACCGCGAGCGGTGCGCCACCGACGTCGTGCTCGGCACGCGCTACGCGCGCGAGCCGATCGAGCTCGAGATCCCGATCACGATCGCCGGGATGAGCTTCGGCGCGCTCGCGGCCCGGCCAAGGAGGCGCTCGGCCGCGGCGCGACCGAGGTCGGAACGAGCACGACCACCGGCGACGGCGGGATGACCGAGGAGGAGCGCGAGCACTCGCGGATGCTCGTCTACCAGCTGCTGCCGTCGCGCTACGGGATGAACCCCGACGATCTGCGCCGCGCCGACGCGATCGAGGTCGTCGTCGGCCAGGGCGCCAAGCCCGGCGGCGGCGGCATGCTGCTCGGCCACAAGATCTCCGACCGCGTCGCCGAGATGCGCGACCTGCCCAAGGGCATCGACCAGCGCAGCGCCTGCCGGCACCCCGACTGGACCGGGCCCGACGACCTCGAGATCAAGATCGAGGAGCTGCGCGAGATCACCGACTGGCGGATCCCGATCTACGTCAAGGTCGGCGCGTCGCGCACCTACTACGACGTCGCGCTCGCGGTCAAGGCCGGCGCCGACGTGATCGTGCTCGACGGCATGCAGGGCGGCACCGCCGCCACCCAGGAGGTGTTCATCGAGCACGTCGGGATCCCGATCCTGGCGGCGATCCCGCAGGCGGTCGAGTCGCTCCAGGAGCTCGGCATGCACCGCGAGGTGCAGCTGATCGTGTCCGGCGGGATCCGGACCGGCGCCGACGTCGCCAAGGCGCTGGCGCTCGGCGCCGACGCCGTGTCGATCGGCACGGCGGCGCTGATCGCGCTCGGCGACAACGCCCCCGAGTTCGACGCCGAGTACCGCATGATCGGCTCTGCCGCGGGCTACTACGACGACTACCAGGCGGGGCTCGACCCGGCCGGGATCTCGACCCAGGAGGACGAGCTCGCCGCGCGCCTCGATCCGATCGAGGGCGGCCGGCGGCTGGCCAACTACCTGCGGACGCTGACGCTCGAGACCCAGACGCTCGCGCGCGCGTGCGGCAAGTCCCACGTGCACAACCTCGAGCCCGAGGACCTCGTCGCGCTGACGATCGAGGCGGCGGCGATGGCGCGCGTGCCGCTGGCGGGGACGAACTGGATCCCGGGGGTTGGGACGGCGCCGTAATCGGGGGGCTCTGCCCGGCGGTGCGAGACCCGGTCGCGCTGTGTATCGCCGGCCGGCGCTAGCTCGCCGCGACCGCCCGCGGGCTGCCGCCGAGCGCGCGCGTCAGCCTCGCGGCGCCGTCGCGCAGCGTCGCGAGCAGGGTGACCGGGTCCTCGAGCCGGCTCGCCGGGGCCTGCAGGCCGAGGATCGCGGCGAGCTCGCCGGCACGGTCGAACACGGGCGCGGCGATCGCGTTGACGTCGACCTCGCGCTCGCCGAAGACAGTCCCGTAGCCGCGCTCGCGCACCCGGGCGACCTCGGTGGCGAGTTGCGCGCGGTCGGTGATCGTGCGGTCGGTGAGCGCGACCAGATCGCGCTCGCGCGGCAGCCGGCCGCCGCCGAACGCGAGCATCACCTTGCCCACGGCGGTGGCGTGCGAGATGCTCGGTCGGCCGAGCCGCGCCATGCTGACGACGCTCGAGCGCGACGGGACCGAATCGACCGTGATCGCCTCGCGCTCGCCGGGGAGCGACAGCGTCGCGGTCTCGCCCGTGCCCTCCTCGAGCTCGACCAGGATCGGGCGGGCGAGCGACTGCAGGTCGAGCCGCCAGATCACGCGGTCGGCGAGCGTCACCAACGCAAGCCCGAGCCGGTAGGGGCGGGTGGGGATCGCGTCATCGCGCTGGACCATCCCCGCCGACTCGAGCGTCGCCAGCAGCCGCGAGGCGGTGCTGGCATTGACGCCGATCCGCCGCGCGAGCTCGTTGACGCCGAGGCTGCGCTCGCTGTCGCGAAGCTGCTCGAGCAGCGCCAGCGCACGGGCGACGGAGGCGACTGCGACGCTGTTGCGCCATCGGCAACAGTATTGCGTAGTGCGGGACACATTGTCTAGGATGCGCAGCTGATGTCGTTCCTGCTCACGTGCCCGCATTGCGGCGTCCGCGAGGTCGCCGACTTCGCGTTCGGGGGGAGGTGTCGCCGCGCCCGCGCGAGACGCCGACGTTCCGCGAGCTGAACGAGTACAACTATTTCCGCCGCAACGTCGCCGGGGTCCAGCGCGAGTGGTGGTATCACCGCTCGGGCTGCCGGACGTGGTTTGTAGCCGACCGCGACACCCGCACCAACGACGTGCTGAGGGTCGGTCTCCCGGGGGAGCTCGAATGAACCGCCTGCCGCCTCAATCCGCGGAGCGAATCGACCGCAACCGCAAGCTCACGTTCACGTTCGACGGCAAGAAGGTCGAAGCAGCTGGAGGGCGACACGATCGGCTCGGCGCTGTACGCCGGCGGGCGGCGGACGTTCTCGCGGAGCTTCAAGTACCACCGCCGCCGCGGGCTGATGTGCTGCTCGGGCAACTGCCCCAACTGCCTGGTGGCGGTCGACGGCGCGCCCGGGGTGCGCGCGTGCACCGAGCCGGTGCGAGACGGCGCCAAGGTCGAGCACCTCAACGCGCGTCCCAGCCTCGAGCACGACGTGATGTCGGTCACCGACGCGCTCGGCCGGCCCGTTCACGCCGCCGGGCTTCTACTACAAGACGTTCATCCGCCCGCGGCGGCTGTGGCCGCTGTACGAGAAGGTCCTGCGCAACGCCGCCGGGCTCGGCAAGCTGCCAGAGGCTCAGCCGGAGCGGACCTTGAGGACCGAGTACCGGCGCCGCCACGCCGATCTGCTCGTCGTCGGCGGTGGCATCGCCGGGCTGGCCGCGGCGACCGCGGCGGCGCAGCTCGGCGCGGACGTGGTGCTCGTCGACGACGGCGCCGAGCCCGGCGGACGGCTGCTGTGGGAGGGAGGCCACGAACAGGCCCGCAAGCTCGCCGCGGACGCGCGCAAGGCCGGCGTCGAGGTCCTCGCCGGCGCCTCGGCGCTCGGCCACTTCGACGGCCTGGTGGCGGTCTGGCAGGGCGACACGCTGCACCAGGTTCGCGCCCGCCACCACATCTACGCGACCGGCGCGATCGAGCAGCCGCTCGTGTTCTCGGGCAACGACCTGCCCGGGGTGATGCTCTCGACCGGGGCGCGCCGGCTGGCGACGCTGTACGGCGTCTCGCCCGGAACCCGCGCGGTGGTCGTCACGACCTCGGACCGCGGCATCCGCGCGGCGCTGGCGCTACGCGGCGTCGGCGTCGAGATCGCGGCGGTCGCCGACCTGCGCCGCGCGCCCTCGCGAGCCGCCGGCCGCCTCGCCGCAAACGGAATCGAGGCGCTGCACGGGTGGACGATCGTCGCCGCCCGCGGGCACCACGAGGTCCGCGGCGCGATCCTCGCGCCGCTTGCGGAGATCGGCGCGCGCGCGGTCCCGCAACAGTTGCGCGAGCTCGAGTGCGACCTGCTGGTGGTCTCCGGCGGCGACGCCCCGGCGACCGCGCTGCCCACCCAGGCGGGCGCGACCACGGTCTACGACGAGGCCCGCGGCAACTTCCGGCTCGACCGGCTCCCCGCCGGCGTCTGGGCCGTCGGACAGCTCGCCGGCGAGGGTCACTGGAACATCGCGCGCGAGTCCGGGGAGCTGGCGGGACTCGAGGCGGCGCGCGCGCTGCACCTCACGAGCGCCGATGCGAGCATCCGCCGCGACGAGTTGGGCGCCCGCGTGCGGGCCGAGCGGCCCGAGGTCGCCGCGCCGCCCGCGGCCGCCGGGGAGGGCTCGCCGGGGCGCGCGTTCGCGTGCTTTTGCGAGGACGTCAGCGCCAAGGACATCCGCCGCGCGATCAAGGAGGGCTACGACTCGATCGAGCTGTGCAAGCGCTTCACGACGGTGACGATGGGACCGTGCCAGGGGCGCATGTGCCAGCTTCCGTCGGCGCGGCTGATCGCGCAGGAGACCGGGCTGAGTCTCGCCGAGGTCGGGACCACGACGGCCCGCCCGCCGTGGTCGACGGTGCCGATGGCGGTGCTTGCGGGACGGCCGATCGAGCCGGCCAAGCGCTCCTCGATCCACGGCCGCCACCGCGACCTGGGCGCGAGGATCATGTGGGCGGGCGACTGGCGCCGGGCCTACGACTACGGCGATCCCGAGGGCGAGGCGCTGGCGGTGCACGAGTCCGCGGGGCTGATCGACGTCTCGACCCTGGGCAAGCTCCTGGTCTGCGGCAGCGAGGCGGGCGCGTTCCTGGACCGGCTGTATCCGAACCGGATGTCGACGCTCAAGCCCGGGCGGGTGCGCTACGGCGTGCTGACCTCCGACGCCGGCCGGATCATGGACGACGGCACGGTCAGCCGGCTCGACGAGCAGGCGTTCTACGTGACGACCACCTCGAGCGGCGCCGGCGCGGTCGAGCAGTGGTTCTCGTGGTGGCTTGCCGACTGGAACATGGACGTGACGATGACCGACGTCACGCAGGCGCTGGCGGCGGTCAACCTGGCCGGTCCCAAGGCGCGCGAGATCCTCACCCGGCTCACCGATCACGACTGCTCGCCGGAGGCGTTTCACGTACCTCGACGCCCATCAGGCGACGGTCGCCGGAGTCCCGTGCCTGCTCTTGCGGATCGGGTTCGTCGGCGAGCTCGGCTACGAGATCCACTTCCCGGCGGCCTACGGCGAGGATCTGTGGGACGCGCTGCTGAAGGCCGGCGAGACCGAGGGCATCCGCCCGTTCGGCCTCGAGCCGCAGCGGATCTTGCGCCTGCAGAAGCAGCACATCCTCGTCGGCCAGGACACCGACTCGGAGTCGACACCGTTCGGCGCCGCGATGCCATGGGCGGTCAAGCTCGACAAGGAGGAGAGCTTCATCGGCAAGTGGGCGCTGGCTCACGTCGCGCAGCAACCGGCCGCGACCGCGCTGGTCGGGTTCACGCTCGAAAACGGCAAGGTCCCGACCGAGGGCTCGGTCGTGCTCGATGCAAGCGGCGCGCCGGCCGGTCAGGTCACCAGCGCGCGGCGCTCGCTCCGCCTCGGCCAGGTGATCGGGATGGCCTGGGTCCCGAGCGCGCTCGCCTCAGACGGCGCCAGCATCACGATCGCCGACAACGGCTCAAACCTCGAGGCCTCGGTCGTGACCCAGCCGTTCTACGACCCGGAAGGGGCGCTGCTGCGATCGTGAGCGCGCTTGCGTTCCTCACGCCGGACGCCACCTCGGAGTCGATCGTCGCCAAGACGCCGATGGAGCGGCTCGCCCGGGCGGCGGGCGGTCGCTTTGAGCGCCGCGACGGCTGGAACGTCGCGGTCGGCTTCGGCGACGCGGATTCCGAGCGCGACCGGCTGGAGCGGACCGTCGGCTTCGTGGACCGCTCGTGGCTGCGAAAGCTCGAGCTGCACGGCGCGGCGGTGAGGTCGCTGGGTCTCGAGCTCGGCGTCGCGCAGCGGCGCGACGACGGCGCCTGGTGGTGCCCGGTGACGCCGTCGCGCGCGCTGGTATTGGATCCCACCCACCCCGCCCAGCCCACCCCCACGCACCACGCCCACCCCGCCCAGCCCACCCCCAGCCACCCCACCCACCCGACCCCCACCCACCCCGCCCACCCCGGCTCCGGCGCGATCGAGCTTCCCGACGGCGTGACGACGATCGACGTCACGTCCGGGCTTGCTGCGCTGAGCCTCGTCGGCCCGGGCTGTCGCGAGCTGCTGGCGCGCTTCTGCGCGATCGACGTCCGGCCGGCGGTCACGCCGGTCGCGGGCTTTCGCCCCGGATCGGTCGCGCGCACGCCCGGGTACGTGCTGGTGGAAGGCGAGCAGCGGCTGCTGGTGATGGTCGGCTGGGCGCTCGGCGACTACCTGTGGCGTGTCGTCGCCGACGCCGCCGAGCACCTCGGGGGCGGCCCCGTCGGCTGCGATGCGCTGTCGGAGCGCGGCGATGCGTGACCTGTTTCGCACGCGGCGGATGTGGCGCCCGCGGGCGCAGCTGCGCGACAGCTACGACGTCGTGATCGTCGGCGGCGGCGCCCACGGCCTCGCGACCGCCTACTACCTCGGCAAGCTCGGGGTGCGCAACGTCGCGGTGTTCGAGAAGAGCTACATCGGCTCGGGCGCGGCGGGGCGCAACACGACGATCCTGCGCTCCAACTACAAGACGCCCGAGGGCGCGCGCTTCTACGACGAGAGCTTGAAGATGTACGAGCGGCTGTCGGCCGAGCTTGACTTCAACCTGCTGTTCTCCCAGTGCGGGCACCTGACGCTCGCCCATTCGGACCGGGCGATGTTCGTGATGGCCAATCGCGCCGAGGTCAACCGGCTGGGCGGGATCGACTCGCGGCTGGTCGACGCGGCCGAGGTCAAGCGGCTGTGCCCGCCGCTGAACGTGTCGCCGGATGCCGTGTATCCGATCTACGGCGCCCTGTACCACCCGCCGGGTGGGATCATCCGCCACGACGCGGTCGTCTGGGGCTACGCGCGCGGAGCCGACCGCGCCGGCGTCGAGATCCACCCCTACACAGAGGTCCAGGGCTTCGAGCGCGCAAACGGGCGGATCACCGCCGTGCAGACCAACCGCGGCACGGTCAAGGCCGGGCAGGTCGTCAGCGCCACCGCCGGCTGGAGCACGCTGATCAGCGACATGGCCGGCGTCAGGCTGCCGATCACGACCCACATCCTGCAGGCTTGCGTGACCGAGCCGGTCAAGCCGCTGCTCGACGTCGTGATCGTCTCCTCGCAGATGCACGTCTACATCTCGCAATCGGATCGAGGGGAATTCGTGATGGGCTCGGAGATCGAGCCGTGGACGACCTACCGGATGCAGGGCACGCTCAACTTCCTCCAGGACCTCACGCGCCACACGCTCGAGCTGTTCCCGCAGCTGGAGCACGCGAGGCTGTTGCGCGCGTGGGCGGGGCTGTGCGACCTGTCGCCCGACTACAGCCCGATCCTCGGCAAGACCGAGGTCGAGAACTTCCACGTCTCAGCCGGCTGGGGGACGTACGGGTTCAAGGCCGCGCCGATCGTCGGCAAGACGCTGGCCGAGCTGGTCCACAGCGACCGCACGCCCGAGCTGATCGCTCCGTTCGCGCTGGAGCGCTTCTACGAGGACCGGCTCGTATCCGAGCTTGCGGCGGCCGCCGTCAGCCACTGATGGCCGACACCGCCCCAACGTCGGTCCGCGGCGCCGACCACACCGCGCGGCTGCTGATCTCCTGCCCCGACGGTCCGGGGATCGTCGCCGCCGTGTCGGGCTTTCTGTTCGAGCGCGGCGCCAACATCGTCACGTCAGACCAGTACTCGACCCATCCCGAGCACGGGATGTTCTTCATGCGCACGGCGTTCTGGCTGCCCGAGCTCGAGCGCGCCGATGGCCGCGACCGGTTCGAGGCGGAGCTCGGGGAGCTGGCCGCGCGGTTCGCGATGCAATGGCGGATCGCGTACGCGCACGAACGCAAGCGGGTCGCCCTGATGGCCTCGCGCGAGGACCACTGCCTGGTCGACGTGCTGTGGCGCCACCGGCGCGGTGAGCTCGAGATGGACGTCATCTGCGTGATCTCAAACCACGAGCTGCTGCGCCGGGAGGTCGAGGCGCTCGGCGTGCCCTACCACCACATCCCGGTCACCAAGGAGACCAAGGCCGCTGGCGAGGCAGCCGCGCTGGAGCTCCTCGCCGGCCACGCCGAGCTCGTCGTGCTGGCGCGCTACATGCAGATCCTGTCGGGCAAGTTCCTCGGCGACGTCGGCTGCCCGGTGCTCAACATCCACCACTCGTTCCTGCCGGCGTTCGCCGGCGCGGACCCCTACGGCCGGGCGTATGAGCGCGGCGTCAAGCTGATCGGGGCGACCGCCCACTACGTCACCGAGGAGCTAGACGCCGGGCCGATCGTCGACCAGGACGTCGCGCGCGTCGGCCACGGCTACACGGTCGACGATCTGGTCAGAGTCGGACGCGACCTCGAGCGGGTCGTGCTGGCGCGGGCGTTGCGCAGCCACCTCGACGACAGGGTGATCGCGCACGACGGCCGCACGATCGTGTTCTAGCCTCGCGAGCCGCGCGCGGGCGTATTGATCGTCGAGCGGCCGGGGGAACGGGATGAAGTGGTGCCTGTGGCGCAGCGCGGAGGTCTCGTGCATGAGGTTGAAGCCGGCGGCGGTGACGACTTTCTGCGCGTGGCCGAGGTGGGGCGCGACCGGGTGGACGTCGACCCAATCGGCACGGCGCGGCAACGACGTCGGGCGGTTCGGGGCGACGACGACCAGCCGCCCGAGCGCGCGCTCGGCGGCGTAGTCCGCGAGTGCCACGACTTCGGCGTCCGGTCCCGAATGGACGACGAGCCAGTGCGGCCCGGCGGCGAGCTCGTCGCCGGTGTCGGTTCTGGGGGCCGGCAGCGTCAGTGGGCGCAGCTCGCGGCTGCAAATCTGAAGCGCGAGCCAGTGCCGCGGCGCCAGCGGTTCGAGCACGTGCGTGAGCTCGAACCGCGGCAGCGGACCGTCACTCAGGCGCCCCGCGTAGGCGGGCCAGCGCAGCAACCGGGCGACGTGGTGGGCCGGCGGGAGCGTCATCCCGCACAGCTCGCCGAGGATGCCGCCGGGAAAGCTGTCGACGATCAGGCGATCGGGGCGCAGCGCCCGCAGCGCGTCCGCCAGCCACGCCCTGAACGCCGAGCGATCATGACCGAGGCGGCCCGGGACGCGGATCACCGGCAGCTCGCCGACGACCTGTGGGTCCTCGGCGAACTCCGAGGCCGTGAGCAGGGCCGCGCGATCGCTGCAACCCAGCGCGTCGAGCAGCCTGCGCGCGCGGACCAGATGACCGAGGCCGCCGCCGAGCGCGTAGTAGAGGATCACGGCAGGTTGCCGGCGGCGGGGGCGGCGGGGGCGGCCGGAGCGGTGGGGGCGGCGGGCGCGGCGGGGACGGCGGGGGCGGCTGGAGCGGCGGGGGCGGCCGGAGCGGCGGGGTCGGCGGTGTCGATCAGCGCGTCGAGGTAGCGAGACGTCTCGTGCTCGGCGCTCAGCTCGTCGCGCGCCAGCGCGAGGCAGGCGGCACCCATCGCCGCCCGCCGCTGCTCGTCCAGCGCGGCGGCGCGCGCGAGCGCCCACATGCAGTCGGCCTCGTCGCCGGGCTCGAACAGCAGCGCCGTGCGGCCGTCGGTGAGCACGTCGGCCATCCCGCCGGTGCGCGCCGCCAGCAGCGGGATCCCGAGCGCTGCTGCCTCGACCAGGACGTTCGGCATCCCGTCGTAGAACGACGGGATCGCGAGCCAGTCGCAGGCCGCGTACCACGGCAACAGCTCATACCGATCCTGGAACGGCAGCTCGGTGACGCACAGCTCGTCGCGGTGCTCGGCCAGCCACGCCTCCATCTCGGGCTCGATCCAGCCGGCCAGCAGCAGGTGAAACGCCCCGGCGAGGTCCGAACGCCGCAACGCCTCGAGTAGGAACAGCCCTCCCTTCTTGGCCTTGAGCTGCCCGAACAGCCCGAGCACCTGGGCGCCGTTCGCGACTGCGTCCTGCCGCCAGCGCCGGGCTCGGTCACGGTCTGAGGGAATGAAGGCCCACCCGCCCCCGTCGCCCAAATCAATCCCGTTGGGAATCCATCGCACCCGTGTCCCCGGGTGCAGGGCGGCGATCTTCTCGGCCTTGTCGCGGCTCACCGCGCAGACCAGCGCCGAGCGCGCGATCGCCTGGTCGAGGGCCGGCCGGCGCCGGGGCGAGAACACCGCGGCGTCGAAGTCGTTGCCGCGGATCAGCGTGATCAGCGGGACGCCGAGCCACGCCGCGTACACCGGCGCGGCCGCGATCGGGCGCGAGCCTCCGAACGCGACCACGTGGGTCGTCTCGCCCGTGCGCTGCAGCGATCCGAGCAGGCTCCAGGCGCGGTTGAGCGCGTGCGCGGGGTCATCGTGGACCGGGCAGGCGAGATAGCGCCCGCCGGCCTGGGTCTCGATCGTCCAAGGCCGCGCGTGGCTGCGGGCGGTGAAGTGCACGACGTCGACCTTGACGCCGCGTCGGCGCAGCCCGCGTACGATCCGGTCGCACGACTGGGCCATCCCCCCGCGGCTGGGCGGGTAGGTCTCGGTCAGCCACAGGACCGAGAGCGCCTCAAGAGTCTCCGAAGCCGCCGCCGTCGTCATCGTCGTCGCCGTAGGAGCGGTAGCCGTAGTCGTTCCAGTAGGGGTCGTACGTGCCCCACCACATCGGCGAGTAGTCATACGAGCGGTAGTAGCGGGTGCGCCAGCGAACCGCCGCGCTGGTCGGGTCGAGGCGCTCGAGCGGCGGGCCCGTCCCTTGGGCTGCGGCGGCGCCGGGGAAGTTTGCGGGCGGTGTCGCGCTGGCGGCGGCGCCACCGGCCGCTCCCTCCTCGGCCTGACGGGCGGCGCACTCGACGCAGACCTTGGCGTCGACGCGCGGTGCGAGGTGCTCGTCGCACACCCGCCGCGAGCAGATGCCGCAGGTCGTCGTCGCGGGGTTGGCGCAGTCGCGCAGCGTGAAGAAGCCGCGCTTGCACGCGCACGAGTCAAGGCCGCCGAGGCTCAAAGCTTCTTCCTCCGCGACGGGTCGACGCGTGCATACGCGCCGGCGATCAGCTCGAGCAGGGTGTCGATGTGGGGCGGCGCGTCGGCGCGATCGGGGGCGACGACGCGGTTGAGGCGCACCACGGTGCGGCTATCCGACGGCTTGACGGACTCCTTCTTGAATCCCTTGTTTGCGACAGGCTCGGTTCCGGCGGCGTAGTTGTTTGCCGGGAACGAGACCTCGACCGCGAGCTCGACCTTCTTCTTCTGCCTGGTCTTGAACTTGGTCTTGCCGCTGGCGGAGCGCTTGCGCTTGTGCGAGTCGCGGACGTGATCGACCACCGAGAACTGGACGTCCGCGCCGTCGGCGAACCGGGCGCGACCCTCGAGCCAGGGGTCGTCGTAGAACGTGTCGACGACGCGGTAGTAGGCGCCCTTCTGGTAGGGCTGACCCTTGCCGGTCTCCTTGCCCGACTGCTTGGCGCCGGTCAGGTCGAGCCGCAGCTGGAGCGGGGCGTCGGGGTCGTGATCCTCGCGCAGGATCGGCAGCAGCGGGATCGCGAAGAACCGCAGCGCGTTGGGGACATCGTGCTTGCGTGCGAACCGGCGCGCGAAGAAGCCGCCGCCGCCCTGGCGGACCTCGTCGGCGCGGCGGTCGAACTCGGCGACCGGGCTCAGGAACGCCAGCCATTGATCGGGCGAGTGCTCGCCGGCGATCCGCTTGTCTTTCACAAACGACTTCTGCTCAGGTGTCAGCGCCTTGAACGCGGCCTTGAGCTCGCTCACGCGACGGCCTCCTGTGCGTCGTGGTTGATCGCGGGAACCCAATCATCACCGAGCCCGTGCGCCGCGTACAGCGCTCGCAACTTCGCGGTGCTCATCTCCCACGTGAAATTGGCGGCGACGTGGGCCTGCGCGTCGCGGCCCATCTGCGCGAGCCGCTCGGGGTAGTCGAGCAGCACCCGGACCGCCCGCGCGAGCTCGCCGGGGCGGTCGGGCGCCACCAGCCGGCCGTGCTCGCCGTCGCGCATCAGCTCGCGCACGGGCGGGAGGTCCGAGGCGATCACCGGGACCGCCGACGCCATCGACTCGAGGATCTTCAGCGGTGCGCATCCCTGCAGCGAGTTGCGCGAGCAGTCGCGCAGCGGCGCCAGCGACAGCAGCGCGTGCTCGCGCCACCTCGCAAGTTCGTCCTCGGGGAGCGCGAACTGCCAGCGCACCCGCTCGGCGACGCCGAGCTTTTCGGCGAGCTTGGCGTAGGGCTTGGCGCGGCGGTGGTGGACCGATGCGCAGATCACAAGCTCGAGGCCGTCGAGATCGGTCAGCCGCGCGAACGCCCGCAGCGCCGTGTCGACTCCCTGCCACGGCTGCAGCGCGCCGAAGTACAGCAGGTAGCGGGCCGGCGGATCGGGCGGCGCGGCGGCGGCGCCGGCCGGCAGCTGGGCGCCGTTGGCGATCACGTGCAACCGTTCGGGGTGGACTCCGCGCGCCCGCAGCAGGTTCGCGGTGAGGCGCGACGGGGTGATCACGACGTCGGCCTCGTCCAGGCAGCACTGCTCGAGGTCTGCGATCCGCTGAAGGATCGCGCGCGGGATCGACGGGTACTGAAACGGCAGCTCGATCGACGGCAGCCCGTTGACCTCGTAGATCGCCGTGTAGGCCCGGCGCGGGCGTTGCACGATCGGCACGCCGCTCCAGGGATCGCGGAAGTGGGCGACGCGCAGCGATTCGGACAGCTGCGCCAGCAGATCGCCGAGCCGCGCGCTGAAGCCGGCCGCGCGCTCGAGCAGGTGCCCGGCCTCGCGGCTGTAGCGGACGATCTCGACCTCGCCCTCGAGCTGGTAGGGCGGCAGCCCGTTGCCGCCGAGGACGTACAGCAGCCCGCCGTGCGCCTGTTCGAACAACGTGCGCGCGAAGCGGTCGATGTGGACGGCGCTGCCCTTGCGCGAGGGGAACCGGTCAAACGCCGCGTACAGAGCACCGTGGCGCAGCGCCGGAACCATGTTCTCGATCCTATAGATTGGCCCGATGCGCGGCCGGACCGTCGTCGTGGGGTTGCTCTGTGGCGTGGTGGGGTTGCTCGGTGTCGTCGTGGCCGGGTGCGGCTCGTCGTCGAAGTCCTCGTCGGCATCCTCGTCGGCATCCTCGTCTGGGTCCGCATCCGGCGCGTCGGGCGTGACGCTGTCGGTTCTCGGCAGCTCGGGGAACCTGAACACGACCGCGTGCGGCAAACAAGAGCCGTTCGAGCACTACACCGCGCCGGCGCAGGTCCGCTACACGGGCATGGTCAGCCCGGCCCCGAGCGGCCGCTGGAAGGTGAAGGTCAAGCTCAAGCTGTGCAACGGCAAGGCGTTCGTCGACGCGGGCTCGCAGAAGATCGTCGGCCAGCCGACCGGCCGCTACGACGGCTTGTTCCCCGTCGACAGGGCCGGGTACTACTCGTTGCGCGCGACGCTCGAGGGCAACGGCCGCCCGGAGAGCCCGAAGATCTACCTGCAGGCGCGCTGAGCGCTCACGGGTAGCTCATCCGCAGGAGCGCTCACGGGTAGCTCATCAGCAGGCGCGCTCACGGGTAGCTCATCAGCAGGACCGCGTGGCTGGTCTCGATCCCCTCGTAGACGTGGGGGACGTCGGCGGCGAACGTGACCAGCTCGTCGGCGTGTAGCTCGACCGGGCCGGAGCTGGGCCCGACCCGCATGCGGCCCTGCACCACGATCAGGTGCTCGACCACGCCTGCGTGATGGGCGTCGGCGTGGCGAATCGCCCCCGCGTCGAGGTCGACCGTGTACAGCTCGAACGTCCCGCGCCGCAGCGAGCCCGCGATCATCCGGCCCGCCCATCCGGGCGTCTCGTCGGCGCGCATCGCCGGCACATCGCGGGCGCGCACGATCTGGAGCGCGGGCCGCGGTTCGGCGACAACGCGCGCGAACGACACCTTCAGCGCCGCCGCGATCGCCCACAGCGTCTCGACGCTGGGGTTGGCCTTCCCCGACTCGAGCTGCGCGAGCGTCGACTTGCCGAGCCCTGCCTCGGCCGCCAGCTCGGCGAGTGTGAGGCCGGCCTCCAGGCGCAGCGAGCGCACGTTGGCGGCGACGGCACGGACGAGGTCGTCGGCACCAGGCCGGGCGGTAGCGTCTATTTCACTGGACATTTGGCCATTTCAGCGGAATACTTCCATCATCATGGAAGCGGGTTCCATTTTGGCGGACGCACCGGCGAGAGCGCAAGGCCGATACGCCGACGGGGCCCGCGCCGTGCTGTCGATCTCGATTGCGGTCGCGGCCTTCGGGGCGTCGTTCGGCATCGTTGCGCGCGAGATCGGGATGGGGATCGCCGCGCCGATCGTGATGTCGGCGACGACGTTTGCCGGGTCGGCCCAGCTCGCGGCCGTCACCACGATGCAGGCCGGAGGCGGACTGGCGGCCGCGATCGTCGCGGCGGTGTTCCTGAACCTCCGCTACCTCGCGGTCGGCGTGTCGGTGGCTCCGAGCCTGCGCGGCTCAGCCGGCCGTCGCCTGGCCGAGTCGCAGCTGGCGGTGGACGAATCGTGGGCGGTATCCAACCGCGGCGGCCGTGTGAACCGCGAGCGCCTGATCGGCGCCGGCCTGGTGCTGGGGGCCGCCTGGATTCTCGGCACGGTCGCCGGCGTGCTCGGCGGCAGCGCGCTCGGCAATCCCAAGGATTACGGGCTCGATGCGATGTTCCCGGCGCTGTTCTTGGCGCTGCTGGTCGGGCAGCTCGGTTCTCGCCGCGCCCGCGTGTCCGCCCTGGCCGGGGCGCTGATCGCGCTCGCGCTGACGCCGGTGCTGCCGGCGGGTCTGCCGATCGTCGCGGCCGTCGGTGGCGCGGGGATCGCGCTGGCGGTGCGCCCGTGACCGTGCCGGTGGTCGGGCTCGTGACTGTGCCGGCGGTGGGCTCGTGACTGTGCCGGCGGTGCGGCCGTGAACGCGTGGATCGCGGTGGTCGTGATCGGCGCCGCGACGATCGCGCTCAAGGGCGCCGGGCCCCTGGTGCTGGCCGGGCGCGAGCTGCCCGGCTGGGTGAGGTCGGTGCTGCCGTTGCTGGCGCCGTGCCTGCTCGCGGCCCTGGTGGTCGGACAGACCTTCGCGTCCGGCCGTGCGGTTGTCGTCGATGCTCGCGCGGCGGGGGTTGCCGCGGCGTGTGTGGCGCTGCTGCTGCGCGCGCCCCTGCTCGTGGTGCTGGTGGCGGCGGCGGGCGTCGCCGCGGCGGTTCGGGCGCTGGGCGGGGCCTAAGCGGTCCTAGTGCTGGTCGAGAAACGGACGCATGTTGGCCGTTTCTCGACCACCTGCCTGCTGGAGCCAGGCTGCCGTGCGGTGTTGCCGCGGCGCGCCGGGGCGGTGTCAGCGGCCGTTGGCCGAGAAGTGCTGGTAGTCGGTCGGCAGCGGCCAGCGCCCGCCCCAGCCCCAGCCGATCGCGTCGAACGCGCGGACGAGCGTGCCGTGCCGGACCGCCATCCCCTCGCGCACGTTTGCGCGGTCGAGGTACGGCCGCGAGGCGGCGTGCGCGGTGGTGCCGTCGGTGTTCACGTAGGGGTTCTCGATCGGGTTGATGTCGATCGCGAGCCCGTAGGCGTGCATCGACCAGCCCGAGCCGCCGGTCACGTTGCGGCAGTTGAACGCCGAGGTGTTGTCGGCTTGGATCGAGGCGTAGTCGCTGCCGCCGTAGTCGTCGACTAGGCGCATCCGGCGGATCGGGAACTTCGCTGCGAACAGCGCGGCGAACGCGCGGCGCAGCGGCTTCACGGCGGACGCGTTGACGACCATCTCGCCGAGGTGGGGGCGGTAACCGAACCCCCAGTAGCTGATCTGCAGGTATCGGAGCTGGTCGAGGCCGACCGGACAGCCCGGGTGCCACGAGGTTCCGGCGATCTGCCGGCGCTGGGCCGGCGTCAGCGGCGAGGCCTCGAACCGGAACTGCGGCTTGGTGGCCGTGCGGCTGACGATCGCCGTGCGCTGCGCGGAATGGCCGAGGCTTGCGAGCAGCACCATCAGCCAGCCGAACAGGGGCATTGGCCCAGTCGACACCACGTCGTCTACGGCGCGAACGCGGGGTCCTGCGCCTCGCCGTCGCGGCGCAGGAACGCGGGGTAGTGGGCGTCCAACGCATCCACGATCTCCCGCAGGGGCAGGTCCGCGTAGGAACCGCGAGCGCGGACGTATTCCATGTGGCGGCTGCCGTCGCCGGTGAACGGATGCAGCAACGCGTCGTGTGAGCCGTCGAACTCGAGCGGCGCGACTCCGAAGCGCGCGCACAGGGAGGCGTTGAACGCGGGCGTCGCCTTGCGCCATGCGCCTTCGAGGTACAGCTCGCTGTAGCCGTGGTAGACGAACACGTCGGTGCCCATCCGCTCGGCGAGGCGCTCTGACTGGAGATGGTTGCGCACGTCGGCGAAGCCGAGGCGGGCCGGGATCTCGAGCGCACGGGCGGCCGCGGTCAGCAGCACCGCCTTGGGGATGCAGTAAGCGGCGCCACGGTCCAGCACGCCGCTGGCGACGTAGTCGCCGGGATCGGCGGACGCGCTGTATGGGTCGTAGCGGACCTGGTCTCGGACGGCGGCGAACAACAGGCGGACGCGCTCACGGTCGTCGTTCGCGGGACGCACCGCGTCGTGCGCGAACGCCTGCACATCTGGGTGGTCGGCATCGATGAACGGCGTCGCCGCGAGGTGCTCGGGACCGGGCGGCGCGGTCGGATCGCGCTCGGATTCCGTCATTTGTCCAAGGCTACCGTCGACACCTGCCATGATTGAGGCATGTGTGCAGATGAAAACAATGAAAACTTCGAGGAGCAGATGCGGGCGATGGCCGAAGAGCTCGGTCGCTCCTTCGAACGGGCGATGAACCAGTTCGACCTGGACGGCATCGCCGGCGCGTTCGGAATCGATCCCGACCGGGCGCGCGAGTGGGCCGAGGGCGCCGGAGGATGGCTCCGCTCGCAGGCCGAGCACCTCGGCGACGACATCGGGTCACGCGGCGCCGGCGCCGAGCCGTCACCGCCGGTCCACGAGCCCGAGCCGGTAGCACCTCGGATCGACGATGACCCGCTTGCAAACGCCGGGCCGCACCCGCTCGACGTCCCGAGCGAGGAACAGGGCCGAGCGCTCGCGGCGCTCGATTCGGGCCGGTGGTCGGTCGAGCCGGGCAGCCACGCGCTGGCCGGCCACGGCGAGGGGCCGTCCCCCGACGACTCACTCGGTCTGGTGCGCGAGCTGCGCGTCCGCGACTGGATCTCGGCCGACGGCGACGTCACAGTCGTCGGGCGCAACGCGCTCAAGCGCTGGCTCGAGGCCGCCCCCCGCACTGAGCGCTACCGGCGCCGGCATGCTGAGGATCGCGGTGGCCGGCAGCAACCCCAGGATCGCGACCGATGCCAGCACCCGGCCGCACTCTCGAAGTTCATGACGTCACCGTCTGCGTCTCCATCGCCCGCAGCTCGCTGAAGGGGACCCCTTGTCCAGCCTCGGTTCCGGTGACAGCACCCAGCACGCGCTCGCCGATCGTGTTGCGCAGCACCTGCTCGGTGCCGCCCGCCGACTTGAGTCCGGGCAGGAACGAGATCAGATAGCCCCACTCGCTGTCGACGTCGCATCGGGACCGACGATGTCGGTCCCCAGATCGGTGGCGGCGATCGCCGCGTTCACCATCGTCACCTCCGCCAACCCGGCCTCCGGGCCGGGGATCTGGCCATGGGACAGCACGGTCAGCGCGCGGTAGCGCTAAAGCGCACCGCCAGCAACTCGGCGATCACCACGCCGAGGCGGCGGCGGGCATCGGCGTCACGCCGGGCGCCGGGGTCGCCGGCGATCGTCTCGGTCAGCCGCTTCGGAGAGCCGCAGTTTGCCGAGCCAAAGCCGATCGTCACGCGTTCGAACATCAGCACCGTGAGCGCCGTCCCCCAGCCGTTGCGGACGCCTCCGACGACCGTATCGGCATCGAGCTTGACGTCGTCGCGGAACACCTCGTTGAACTCGGCTTCGCCGGAAATCTGCCTGAGGCCGCGCACCGTCACCCGCTGCGCGTCCATCGGGACGACGAACATCGTCAGCCCGTTGTGGTTCGCGACATCGGGATCCGTTTCTCTCCCTGGCGTCGACGACGAATCGATTGCAAGGTTACGGGCCCAAGGATGGAAGAAAGCACTGGTCCGCAAGCCCCGCGCCAGGGGCGCCGTTCATTGTCCGTGCGATTCAAGGGCATCGTGGTTGCGTTCAGTCCGGATTCGTCGGCGAGCAGCGAAACGCCGGCCATGCAGCGCGTGGCCAATCGGACGATCGCGTGCCACGCACTCGAGAGCCTCGCCGCGGCCGGCGTCGACGAGCTGGCCGTCGTCGCCCCGCGGTCCTCGCTGCCCGAGCTCCGGAACCGCCTGGAGCAGGAGCTGACTGGCGACATCGAGCCGGTTTTCCTGCCACTGGGCGGACGAGCCGACCTTGTCGGGGCGATGCGGGGATCTGTCGACTTTGTGGGTGGGGATGCGTCGATCGTGCATTTCGGCGACGGACTGGTCGGCCAGAGCTTTGATCAGGTCGTCGATCTGCTCGAGGCCGAGTCAGCTGATATGACGCTCCTGCTGCACCGAGACGGCAATGGACGGGACGGACTGGGCTCGGCAGCGGAGCGCCTCCTGAGTGTGAGGGAGCTGGGAGATGCCCGGTCCCGGCTCGCCCTCACGGGGGTGTGCATGCTTGGCCAGGGTATGGTCCGCCGAGTCGCGATTGCGTCCGGCGACCTCGGGCGTGACGCGGGACTACTGGAGATAGCGGATCTCCTGGCGGGCGCGGGCTGCACTCTCGCCGCAGGGGTCGTACCGAGTTGGCGCCGCTACCGCGGCGATCCAGTTGACCTGCTGGAACTCAATCGTCTCGTCCTCGACCGGCAGCACCCGCAGATCGAGACCCGGCATCGAGGGGACAACAACCGCATCGAAGGGCGCGTGATCATCGATCCCAGCGCAGTGGTGGGCTCCAGCGTCATGCTCGGTCCATGCATCATCGGGGCGCACGCGCGAGTGGCTGACTCCTACATCGGCCCGTACACCTCGATCGGTCCCAGCGCCGACATCCAGGGGGCCGAGATCGTGTCCTCCATCATCTCCGACGGGGTACGGATCAGCCACATCAGGGGCCGCATCGAGGGAAGCACGATCGGCTGCCGGTCGAGCATCTTCCGTGACTTCAGCCTCCCGCGGGCGATTCGCCTCCACGTCGGCGACGACGTGGAGGTCGCGCTCCAGTAAGGAAAAGCGCGCCCGACTGGAAAGCCAGTCGCTCCCTCCGTGGCAGACGTCCAGGACCGGTCAGGCGAGCGCACGCGTAGTGGGTGCGCACGCCACCTCGATCAGTTCCCGCTTCAACGCGTTGCGCCCGCGATGGTGAAGGCCGTGAATCGAGGCCTCGCTCCGACCCATGCGCTCGGCGATCTCACCTGGCGTGAGCCCCACGAAATGGCGGAGGATGACGACCTTGCGTTGCTCGTCTGGCAGCGCCGCCAGTGCCTGCTCAAACCCCCAGCGCCGGTCCTGCCCCACGTCATCGTACGCCCGCGTGGGTTCGTCCGCTTCTTCAGACGGCACCGCGCGCCGTTGGCGCAGATGGTCAAGGGCGGCATTGCGCGCCACCCGAAGCAGCCATGAGGTGAACGGGACCTCACGAGCCTGGTACTTGAGGATGACCGACATGAGCTTGAGGAACACGTGCTGAGTGACATCCTCCGCCTCGTGTGGATCCCGGACGAAGCTCAGGACGTAACCGTAGACGTTGTCCTTATACCGGATGTAGAGAAAGCGGATCGCCTCATTGTCGCCGGCCTGCGCCCGGGCGACGGCGTTGGCGACCTGACGGTCGCTATCGTCGGACTTGAGCAACGTGTTCGCGCGGAAGCCGGCCGCAACCGGTTCGTCCGACGACATTCCGTAGGAATCGGTCGAAACGTGCCTCATGTTGATTGGCTTCGCAGATCTTCGCGCCGTCCGGCGCGCTGCGATGCCCACCCCCCTTTATAGATTCGACGCTTCCCAGCGCCAGTCGTGGCAAAGCCCCAAACGTTCGTCAATGCTGTACGAACGTGGCTTAACGTATAGCGTTTCTTCGCTTCTTGCACTGAGGGGGCCCCCTAGTATTTGAAGGAAGCGGCCGTCCGAGCAACGGGACGAGCTCATCGCAGGCAGCGTTTTGCCTGCAATTCCGCCGGTTCCCGACGGCCCGGCGCGACGCTCGACTTGGGTGCGACCGCTACGCCGACCCCCCCTAGTATTTGTTCAAAGCGCGCTAGAGCTCTCGTTCGGACCTGGCGCAGCCCGTCAATTCCGCGGACGCGCTCCTGATCGTCGATGAGCTGGAACTCGGCCTAGAGAGCCTCGCCGACAGCGCTCAATCCGCCGCTGCTTGAGGTCCGCGCGCAGCTCGCCCTTGCCTGCAACCGGCCTCGCGATGCGCTCAAGGGCGCGCTGGAGGCCGGCCGCACACCGCCCGGGGCGCCTCCCAGCCAGGGATTGGTCACCTGGCGCACGACTGCGGCGCTCGCCCAGCTTGCGCTGGATGAGCCGGTGCGCGCGCGGGAACTGGCCGAGGAAGAATCGGAATCGGCACGGAGCGGCGGCGTCACACGCGCCACGCTGCGGTCCCTACGAGTCCTCGGCCTTACCTCCCCTGGCATGGCGCGCCTCGACGTGCTCGAAGAAGCCGTGGCGCTCGGGTCGGACGGGCCCGTACGACTGGAATACCTGCACGCGCTCGTGGACCTGGGCGCGGCCACTCGGCGTGCCAATCTCCGAGCCGCCGCCCGCCAGCCTCTGACCAGGGCGCTCGAGCTCGCTCGAGAGCTCGGGGTGACCGCCGTCGCAGAGCGGGCAGAGCAGGAGATGGCCACAGCCGCTGGCCCTCGTCGGCCCCCCGGCAGACCGGCACGGAGGCGTTGACGCCGAGCGAACGCCGCGTCGCCCTGCTCGCCGCCGAGGGTCAAACGACACGGCAGATCGCCGCCGAGCTCTTCGTGACGCCCAAGACGGTCGAGTTCCACCTACGTCACGTCTACAGGAAGCTGGCGTTCCGTCGACCCGGGCCGATCTGCCGAGCGTCCTTCACCGGGACCCCGCCACCACCTCCGGCTCGTCGGGAGCCGAGTTTGTCGTCAGGCCAGGCATTTCGCGGAGCTAGTGCCGCTGGGGCGGATGACGCGGGTCTCCTGACGGCGCCGACAGAGCGGCGCGGGCACTGATAGTAATCCGCTTGAGCAGCGCTTCATCCCCTTGAGCACGCGCAGTGACTTTCGCGATCATCGACGCAACAATCGGAGATGCCGGGCCACCTTTCACCGTCCGGCGTTCATCTCGCTATGCGATGCCGATCGCAAACTCCCCGCTGATTGCACACGTGATCGCCGATGTTGCGGCGGCCGGCGCCAGCAACGCGCGGATCATGACGAACATCGCTCACCACCTTGACCTGGAGCGGCTGCTGCCTGCTTCGATGCACGGGCTCGAGGTGTCCTACGGTGATGTGTCTGTGGGCAGCGAGCGAGTCGCTGTGCTCTCCGAACTGGCGGAGGCTCTTTCCGCCGACCCGGTTCTGTTTCACCCCGGTGACGGGCTGTTCCGCGGTCAGATCTCGGCGATGGTCGACCGCTTCGCAGGGGGCGATGTTGCGGCGGTCGTGCCGGCGCGGGCCGCGGGCGACGGCGGCGCCGACTCGAACGCACCGCATGTGAGCTATCAGCCCGTGCTGCTGGCGTCGGAAACCCGCCCTCTGGTCGAGAGCCTGCTCGCGTCGGCGGACGAGAGCGAGGACCTCGTTGAGGCGCTGCAGCGCAGCGAGCATCGAGTGTCGGAGTGTGAAACGAGCAGCGGGTGGCGATACGACCCATCCACCCGAGCTCTGCTCGCGGCGAACCGGTTGATCCTGGACGCGCTGGACCCAACGTCCGAGAACGAGGAGTTCGGCGAGAACAACGAGTTCCACGGCCGCGTCTCGGTCAGCTCGCAGGCGTCGATCTCAAACTGCGTTATTTACGGTCCAGTCGCGATCGCTGATCGCGCAGTGCTGGAGGACACGTTCGTCGGCCCCTACACGGCGGTCGGCCCCGACACGATTCTCAGCGGCGCCGAGATCGACAATGCCATGGTGCTGGCTGGGGCCGAGATCCGCCACCCCGGCTCTCGGATCGCCGGCAGCATCATCGGTGAGCGGGCACGCATTCGCCGCGCCTTCGAGCTGCCCAAGGGATTGCACATGAGCCTCCCGGCAGGTTCGAGCATCACCTTGAGCTGACGCCTCAGCTCAACCCACCCGGCGCGAGATCGCGTGTGCCAACGGGGCGACCCCGGCCCCGTAGCATCGGCCGGGTACCGAACCGATCCGCGCCCGGGCGCCGGAAGAAGCGCCCGTGGCCAGCCGTTTTCGAGGTAATGGGGCGTTATCACGAGGGGCGCATCGACCGTCGGTCGCAAACGCAGCATCGGAGCACGGCAAAGCCGCGTTAGGCGTCCGCACCGCGCCGGGGGTTCGTCCGCCAGTTCGACATGGAAGGAGAGGGCCGACGCGGCCCGTGTTGCTGCATGACAACGATGGTAGTTACCGAAACGCCGGCTCGGGTACCTCGACCGATCACCGTCGCGCTGGTGAACAACATGCCGGATTCGGCCTTCGTCGACACGGAGAACCAGTTCCGTCGGGCGGCGCCGGGAGCTGACGGCGCCGAGGTCGACTTCGAGCTGTACACGATCACCGATATTCCTCGGTCGGAGAGCGATCGCCGAAGTGATCGAGTCGCGGTACCAGGGGCTCGACCAGCTCTGGAGCGAACCCTCCGGACGCGCTGATCGTCACCGGCACCGAGCCGACGCAGGTTCAGGCTCCGTTACGAGCCGTATTGGCCGTATCTGGCGCGCCTGCTGGAATGGGCGGCCGCGTCGGTTCCCACCACGCTGCTGTCGTGTCTCGCCTCGCACGCGAGCACCCTGCTGTTCGACGGGATCGAGCGGGTGCCACGCCCGATCAAGTGCAGTGGCGTGTTCCACGGTGAGGTCGAGGATCCGTACGACCCGCTGGCGTTCGGGCTGCCCGACGACCGTCCCGTTTCCCCACTCCCGGGTCAACGACGTGCCCGAGGATGCCCTGATCGATGCCGGCTATCGGATCGTCGTCGGCTCCGGCGCCTCAGGGGCCGGCTGGGCGGTGGCAGCACGTCAACAGGGCGACGGGCTGTTCGTGCTGTGCCAGGGCCACCCCGAGTACGGCACGCTGAGCCTGCTGCGGGAGTACCGCCGAGACGTGCGCAGATCCCTGTTCGGCCGCGGCGCGGTGCCGCTACCCGAGACTGCCCGAGGGCTATCTCGTGCCCGAGCGCGGTGGCGACGCTCGAAGGCTTCGCGAAGCGGGCAGCGCGCGGACGGCGCGGATCCCCGGGCACTCTGGGCCAGCTTCCCATTCGATGAAGTCGCGGCCAGCGTGGAGAATACGTGGGCGACCCCGTCGGCAACGCTGTACGCGAACTGGCTGAGCTTGGCGCGTGGCGGCGTCGCCGGTCTAGTCTGGACCAACATGCACGACGAGACCCTCGCGATCCACGGCGGCTACACGCCTGACTCCACGCGCGCGGTGGCGGTCCCGATCTACCAGACGGTCGCGCACGATTTCATCGACGCCGACCACGCCGGCGGGATCATGGACCTCGAGATCCCCGGCTATCACTACAACCGCCTCAACAACCCGACGGTCGACGTGCTCGAGCAGCGAATCACGGCGCTCGAGGGCGGTGCGGCCGCGATGGCGGTCAGCTCCGGCGCGGCCGCGGTCAGCATGTCGGTCCTCAACCTGCGTCGGCGCCGGCGACAACTTCGTGTCGGTCCCGCAGCTCTACGGAGCCACCTACACGTACTTCGCGCACGTGCTTCCGACGCTCGGAGTCGACGTCCGCTTCGCCGCCGACGACCGGCCGGAGTCGATCGGGGCACTGATCGACGGCCGGACCAAGGCGGTCTTCTGCGAGACCGTCGGCAACCCGGCCGGCAACGTCATCGACCTGGCCGCGGTCGCCGACGTCGCGCACGCCGCGGGGGTGCCGGTGATCGCCGACAACACCGTGGCGACGCCGTTCCTGCTCAAGCCGATCCGTCACGGGGCCGACGTCGTGGTCCATTCGCTGACCAAGTTCATCGGCGGCCACGGCACGACGATGGGCGGGATCGTCATCGACGGCGGCACGTTCCCGTGGTCCGAGCATCCGGACCGGTTCGGGGCGCTGCTCGAACCGGAGCCGGCGTTTCACGGCGTCTCGTACACGGACGACTTCCCTCAGCGCCCCATACGTCACCCGGTGCAAGACGGTCGGCCTGCGCAACACCGGCGCCATCCTGTCGCCGTTCAACGCGTTCCTGCATCTCCAGGGCCTCGAGACCCTGCGCCGTGCGCCTGCCGCGGCACGAGGCGAACACCCGGGCGGTGGCCGCGTATCTCGAGCAGGATCCGCGCGTCTCGTGGGTGAGCTTCCTCGGCATGCCTGATAATCCGTATCACGAGCTCGGCTCGCCGCTACCTCGGGGACCACGTGCCCTCGATCATGACCTTCGGCGTCCACGGCGGACGCGATGCCGGGCATCGCGGTGTTCGACCGCGTCAACCTGTTCAAGCGGCTGCTCAACATGGGGGACGCCAAGTCGCTGATCACCCATCCGGCGTCGACGACGCACCGGCAGCTCAAGCCGAACGAGCTCGAGCTGGCCGGAATCACCCCGGACATGGTGCGGCTGTCAATCGGGCTCGAGCACCCCGACGACCTGATCGAGGATCTCGACCAGGCGCTCGCGGCCGCCGCCTCGGTCGCCCCAGCGACTGGCGTGCAGCGCTGACACGGAGGCCATCGTCTTGCCTGGTCAGCTTTGCCGTCTTGCCTGGTCAGCTTTGCCTCGAGCGATCGCCGAGGCATCCGCGTAGGCGCCGACGCACCCACCGGTCAAGTCGTCACTGGACCGTGCTGACCGGCGCGGCGCCGAATCTCAGCGGCTCCTTGGACTCAAGGAGCAAAGATACGGCCTCGCTGCGGGAGTGAACGCCCAGCTTGGTGTAGGCGGACGAGAGGTGGCTCTTCACCGTGCTCTCGGCCAGAAACAGCCGCGTGCCGATCTCGCTGTTCGTGTAACCACTCACGAGCAGACCCAGTACCTTCCGCTCGCTCGGGGAGAGCGCCGGCTTGGTGAGGAACCTTCGTAGGTTGCGCGGCACGACGACCTGGCCAACCAGCGCCGCCTCGATCGTCAGCCGGAGTACTGCCTCCAGCTCGTCCGCCAGCACCAGACCGTCGATCCCGCTGTCCAGCGCACGACGAACCGCGCGACCGTCGGCGGACTCGCAGACCGCGACGATGACCAGCGCGGGAAACCTTGTCTTTAGCCACTTGAATGATTCGCAGTCGTCAGAGCAGAGCGCTTCGTGATAAGTGACGATCACGCCCGCCAAGGCCTGTGCGCCGGTCAACCTACGTACCGACGACACCGCCCGGACGGGCAACTCCGAACAGCCCGCCACCGCCCCTGAGATCCTGAGACGCGCGGAGCGTCCCGCAGCGACCACAGTAACCGCCGGGACGGCGTGTGGTAGCTCCTTGGTCGCGAGACTGCTCACAATCAATCAGCGCATCGATGACGTCGGGATGGGCATGACCGATGACGGCTACGCAGCCATCGGCTCTGTCGTCGCGTACGCGTCCGACAGGATCTCCGCGACACAGGCGCCCAGGTCCTCGAATGCGCGGATTCGGCTCCGAGGCGACGGAATGTATGCCGTGAAGTGACGGACGCCCTCGGTCAGTACGCCAAACATCGAGATGCGCGGCTGGGGCTGGCCTTCGATGTCGATGGGATGAGAGTCCGAGGTCAGATCGACGCTGCCGACGGCCACCTCGCCGTAGCGGAACTGGCTGACCCGACCGCGGTTGTAGAGTCGAGTGAGCAACTGCGACGCCGAGCCGGCGATCCGCGGTTCTTCGAGATGCCCGCGGATCACAACATCGACATTCTCCACGTACGCCTGTTCGAAAGCCGTTGACGAGATGCGAGCTTGAGTCGCGCTCGAAGGCGGACCGGTCACGGCCAAGCCCTGGGCTGGAGCGGGCCCATAGGGCATCCGCACCAGCCCGGCGTCCATCAGGGCGAGCATCTGCCGCGTGCGGAGCGCCGGCGGGCCGGCGACAAGGCGATGAATCCGGCTGCAAATATCGGCGTTGAAGTCGAGATAAGAGTCGAACGAAAGCCCCCCTTCCTCCACCACCGAGCGCATCCTGTCGCGGAAGATCCGGAAGACCTGGGCCGCGCTCTTGACGGGACTGGCGCCGTCTGGCACCTCCGCCTCGCGGAGGTCGTCCGCCAACGACCGATATACGAACCGCTCATAGTCATCGCTGGAGCAGTAGTTGGGCTGGCGCCCGAAGAACAGGTCTTCAGCATTGAAGCTGCCGAAGCGACGAGAGAGGCGGCCCAGTTCCTCATCGAAGCTGCGGTCAGCCCATGCCGACCGCAGCTGCTCGCGCACCGCGGCGCCGGTGGCGGCGGTCCCTGAGGCCTGGAAAGCGACCTGTGCGTAGTAGCGCGCGGACATCTCGGCGAAGAGCAGCGGTAGCAGCTCCCTCCGGACATCGACTAGCCGCCTGCTGCCTCTTGCGCGACCGCTCAGCGCATCGAGGGCCTCGTCCGTGCAGATCACCGGCTTGTACACGTCGGTGCGATCTTTGCCGGTGACCGACTTGGCAGTGAACGGCAGACCGCTGCGGCAAAACAGCTGGAGCCGTGGCTCACGGCCGCTGGGCCGGTAGCGCAGCCCGCCGCCATCTTCAACGAACTCGCCGCCGCGCCCCACCGTCAGCGCCGTTACCACGTCAAGCGCGACCAATCCCATTCCGGATACCGCGACTGTCGCAGTCGTCGGGATCGTGTCGACATACGCGCCCACGGGATACGGATCAAGCACGTACCCCCCCTCATCAACTTGGTTCGCCGTATGGCCGGAAGTGACGATCACGTGGTCGACGACGACCGTTCCCCCGTCGCCCAGCCACACCTCCTCGCTGCCATCGCGCCGGGCGACGATGTCGACGGCGGCGGTTGGGTGATGGACGATGTGAACACCCGACGGCGCGGCGACGACGAGCGCCCCGTAGAACCACCGGAGGTACTCGCCCATCAGGCGGCGCGGCAGGAAATGGTGGCGCTCGATTGGCTCACCCGCAGGGTCGATCGCACAGCGCTCGCCCACCCACCGATACCCCCGCGCGACGACCCAGTCATACAGACCAAGCCCATAGCACGGCCGGTCAGGCTCGGTCGCGAACGGATACAGGGACAGCTCTCCGCAGGGGTTGTTGAGGAGGAGGTAGTCGGGTTGGGTTACGTCGTAGACGCCGGAGCCCGGGGTTCCGGGCTCAATCACATGCACCGCGACGTCGACCGCCGGCCGCAATTGGTCTCGCGCGGTCGTGACCACACGCTCCAGTGCGCAGACGCCCCACGGTCCCAGTCCGACTATGGCTATACGTAGCAAGGCGGCTTGACCCCCATCTTGTCCATTTCCTGCCTAGGAAACGAGGGACGGGACCAGGATCTTCCGCCCGATTCGAGCGACGCGAAGGCCGTGAGGGTCGAAGTTTGGGGGAGGCGATCGGCTCACACCGATATCGTCTGGACCGGGGCACATGAACCGCCGACGCCGCGCCAGTCGATGAAGCCTTGCCAACGCACGTGATGTCCACTGGTGCGGAGGCACTGATCCGTACGCTCGTCGGCGCAGGCATCACGACGTGCTTCACGAACCCGGGGACCTCGGAAATCCACTTCGTCGCCGCGCTTGACTCCGTGCCGGAGATGCGGGCGATCCTGACCGTGTTCGAGGGCGTTGCGACCGGGGCCGCCGATGGGTACGCGCGGATGGCAGACGCGCCCGCGGCGACTCTCCTTCACCTGGGGCCGGGGCTCGGCAACGGGCTGGCAAATCTCCACAACGCGCGCAAGGCCAGAGTCCCGGTGGTCAATATCGTGGGCGATCACGCGACGTACCACACCCGGTACGACACGCCGCTGCAGTCAGACATCGAGACCGTTGCGCGCAACGTGTCCACCTGGGTGCGGACATCAAGGACGACCGAACAGCTGCCTCGCGACGCCGCCGAGGCCATCGCGACCGCCGTCGGACCGCCGGGCCAGGTGGCGACGCTGATCGTGCCGGCCGACGTGTCCTGGCACAGCGGCGCGCAGCCCACAGCTCCGACTGGGCCGGCGGCGTCGCCACCGATCTCCGGCGAGACCATCGACGCCGTCGCAAAGGCAATCCAAGGCAGCCGCCGGACCGGGGTGCTGCTCGGAGGCAAGGCTCTGCGCACGCCTGGCCTCCTCGCTGCCGCCCGAATCGCCGCAGTCACGGGGACGAAGCTGTTCGCCGAACGCAACATGACCCGCCTGGAACGGGGCGCCGGACTGCCCGCCGTGGAGCGGCTGGCGTACTGGCCTGAGCTCGTCTCGAAACAGTTCGCCGGCCTGGAGCACCTGATCCTGGCGGGCGCGACGGTTCCCTACTCGACCTTTGCCTACAGGGGTGAGGACAGCTCCTTGGTACCGGCTGGTTGTGAGGTGCACGAGCTGTCGCCGCCGACCTCGGATGTGCTCAGAAGCCTGGAGCACTTGGTGGAGGCGCTTGACGCTACGGGGGCCGAGCCCGTGCTGCAAACGAGGTTCGTGCCGCCACGGCCTGAAGGCCCGCTCACCGCGCAGAAGGTCTGCCAGGCGATCGGCGCCACCCTGCCTGAAGGGGCGATCCTCTCCGACGAGGCGATCACATCGGCGCTGGCCTTGCCGACCAGTACCGCGGGGGCCCCCAGGCATGACTGGCTCACCCTGACCGGCGGCGCGATCGGCCAGGGGCTGCCGGTCGCGGTTGGGGCCGCGGTCGCCTGTCCGGATCGCCCGGTGATCGCACTTGAGGCCGATGGCTCGGCTCTGTACACGATCCAGTCGCTCTGGACGATGGCGCGCGAACAGTTGGACGTGACTGTCGTGGTCTTCAATAACCGCTCCTACGCGATCCTCAACACGGAGTTCGCGCGCATCGGAGTCCACGAGGCCGGTCCCAGAGCCAAAGCTCAGCTCGAGTTGGGCAATCCACACGTCGATTTCGTCGCGCTCGGAACTGGGCTCGGCGTGTCGTCGCGCCGCGTGGACACCGCGGAGCAGCTCACAGCCGCCCTTGGCCAGGCCGTCGCGGCGCCCGGCCCGCATCTCATCGAGGCGGTCATTCCCGCTGTCTGACGTGCCGGGCGGGAGCGAGGACTCGAAGCGTGCGCCCTACGCTGCGAGGATCACGTCCGCGCGCAGCGTGCTCAGGCCGTACTCGATCCCCTCGGCAATCAGCGCGAAGTGCTCGGGACCGGCGGTCAACGGCGGCGATACCGCGACGGCTGTGCCCCCGGGACGTACGAAGATTCCCGCCGCTCGCGCGCCCAACGCCAGCGAGGCGGCGATGCGCGGTTGGCTCTCACAAGCCTCGGGGGCCAGCTGAACGGCGGCCATGGTTCCCACACCGCCCCTGACTTCGGACACCAGCTCGTGCTGGGCAAGCGGCGCAAGGGCATCGAGCAGCGCCTTCTCCTGTTCGCGCCCGCGCTCGAGCAGGCCGTCACGTTCGAGCAGCGCGATGTTGGCGAGGGCCGCGGCGCAGCACGTGGGGTGACCGGCATACGTCGAGCCGTGCCGGAAGATTGGCCCTCCGGGCTCCTGCCAGAACGGCTCGGCGACCCGTTCGGAGATCATGACGCCGCCCAACGGGAGATAGCCGCTGGTCACCCCCTTCGCGAACACGATCATGTCCGGCTGCACGCCCCAGCGCTCGATCCCGAACCACGTGCCGAGGCGACCAAAAGCGCAGATCACCGCATCCACGACGAGGAGCGCGCCCGTTCGCCGGCATAGATCGGCGACGCCTTCAATGTATCCAGGGGCGGGTGGGTACACACCGCCGGCGCCGATCACCGGCTCCAGGAACACCGCCGCCACTCGCTCCGGCCCGACCTGCTCGAATGCCTGCTCCATCTCCAGCAGCGAGTCGTGGCGGACCTGGATCGTCTCGTTCAACGGCCCAAAGCCCATTTGGTTGCTGGGGATACCGCCGAGCGCGGTTCCGAATCCGTGGGTGCCGTGATAAGCGGCGGAACGGCTGACCAGCAGCGTCCGGTTCCGCTCGCCCAGCTCCCACCAGTATCGGCGGGCCAGCTTGGCCGCGGTGTCGATCCCGTCACTTCCTCCGGAACCGAAGAAGACCTTCGCGGGCATCGGCGCCCTTTCGGCCAGTGCCTCCGCGAGCTCGAGCACCGGCGGGTTGGCGAGATCGAAGAACGCTGAGCATGCCTCCATGCGCTCCATCTGAGCAGCCACTGCGGTCCGAATCTCGGATCGTCCGTGACCGACGTTCGCGTACCACAGGCCGGCGGTCGCGTCCAAGTACCGGTTCCCGTCCGTGTCCCAGACCCATACGTCCTCCGCGCGCTCCATCACGTGCTCGGAATGGCGGACCGAGCCCATGTCCGCGTACGGATGCCAAAACGCCGTCTCCGTTCTCACCACTTCCACCTCCTCGGCCCCACTAGAAGAGGCCCGGGCCGTTGAAACGCTGGATACGAGAGCCATGTCTGCTCGCTGGATGAACGCCTGGTCGGCCCGGACACTTTCGCGGCCTTGGCGCCAAAAGGACCGGCACACGCACGGCGTTGATAGGACATGCGCACCAGAGCCACGGCCAAGCGTGTTCCGCGCGATAAGGACGACGATCCCTCCCCCGCCCCGCGTGTCCCGCGCGATACCGAGGACGACTACACACACGATATGGCGGCGCACCGCCGGGAGTTTCTGCGCGAGCAGACCGGGGCGAGCCTCGAGCACGTCGGACGCTACTCGTTCGACCCCGGCGTGCTGCCTGGAAACGTCGAGAACTTCTCTGGCGTGGCGCAGGTGCCGATCGGCGTGGCCGGTCCGTTGCGGATCAACGGCGAGCACGCCCGGGGAGAATTCTATGTGCCGCTGGCCACCACCGAGGGTACGCTCGTCGCCAGCTACAACCGCGGCATGCGTGTGCTCAGCGAATGCGGGGGCGTCCAGACGACCGTCGTCGAGGACAGTATGCAGCGCGCCCCTGTGTTCATCTTCGACGACGCCGTGCAGGCGCGAGAGTTCGGCGCCTGGATCGATCAGCACGAGGAGGAAATCCGTGCCGTCGCCGAGGCGACTACGCGCTCCGGCAAGCTCACGTACATTGGCCAGTACCAGGTTGGTCCGCTGCTCTATCTACGAGTCAACTTCACGACGGGCGACGCCGCGGGCCAGAACATGACTGCGAAGGCGACACAGGCCGCGTGCCAGTGGATGAAGGAGAACTATCCGGGCGGGGCCGAGTATCGGCTGACCGGCGCGATGGACACAGATAAGAAGCACTCGCACATCAACATGCTCCTGACCCGTGGCAAGCGCGTCGTCGCCGAGGCCGTGATCAAGAACGACGTGCTCGAGCGACTGATGGGCGTCGACACGCGGTCGGTGTACGACTACCGCCAGGTCCACATGGTCGGTGGGTTCCTCGCCGGCTCGGCCTCCAACACCGCGCATGCCGCCAACGGCATCACCGCGATCTTCATCGCCACCGGCCAAGACGTGGCCAACATCGCGGAATCACACGCTGCCATCACCTATTCGCGGCTGCTCGAGAACGGCGACTATTACTGGTCGGTGACCCTGACCAGCCTCATCGTCGGCACCTACGGCGGCGGCACCGCCCTGCCGACACAGCGCGAGTGCCTGGAGCTGCTCGGCTGCTACGGCAAGGGTAAGGCGCACAAGCTCGCCGAGATCTGCGCCGGCACGACGCTTGCTGGCGAGATCTCACTCACCTCGGCGGTCCTCGCCGGAAACTGGGTCAACAGCCATGAGCGCCTCGGCCGTAACCGCGACACGGACCCAGGCGCGAACGGCCACGGCCTTCAGGCCGTCTCCTGAGGCTTCCGTTGAGCGTCGGCCATAGGCGGCTTCGCCTGCCTTGCTGCGCCGATCAGCCTACGCCGTTGCGCTGATCGGGCGGTCGTCCGAAGGCTCACCGCCGGCGATCACGGGATAAGCGCTAAGCCGCTCGGCGAAAACGCTTGCGCAATGCGGTCTTCTTGAACTTGCCGGTCGCGGTGCGCGGAATCGCCTCGATGAACTCGATCCGGTCGGGCAGCTGCCACTTAGCGAACGCGCTGGCGAGGTGGCCGCGGAGCTCCTCAGGGCTCGCCTGCATACCGTCCCGGAGCACGACCGCAGCTAACGGCCGTTCGCCCCATTTCTCGTCCGGAATAGCGATCACCGCGGCCTCCGCGACGGCGCTATGAGCCATCAGTTCGTTCTCGAGGTCGACCGAGGAAATCCATTCGCCACCGGACTTGACGAGATCCTTGGCCCGATCGCAGATGCGCATGCAGCCACGCTCATCGATGCGGACGACATCGCCGGTGCGGAACCAGCCGTCGTCGGTGAACTTGTCGCTGCCCGTCCCGCGATGATAAGAGGCCGCGACCCAAGGACCCCGTATCTCGAGCTCGCCGAGCGCCTGGTCATCCCAGGGGATCAGTTCTCCATCGTCTGTCCGAGCTCGGATCTCGATCAGCGGAATCGGGGTTCCCGCGCGGGCACGATATTCGAACTGCTCGGCTCGGGTTGCGTCTTCCAAGTCGGCCGGCAGCTTGCACACGGTCCCCAGCGGCGAGGTCTCCGTCATGCCCCATCCCTGGACGATAGTCAGGCCGTGACGATCCGAGCTCTCGACGAGGCTCGTTGGAATCGCCGCGCCACCTAGATTGACGCGCTGCAGGCATCCGAGGTCCCACCGCTCAGGCTCTGCCTCGAGTGCCTCCACGATCCCCATCCACACCGTCGGCACCATTGCCGTCAGCGTCACACGCTCGGCCACGAGCAGGTCCAACACGCTGACGGGATCCAGGCGAGGACCAGGCAGCACCAAACCTGCGCCTGTCAAGGTAGCCGCATACGGCAGTCCCCACGCATTGACATGGAACATCGGCACCACCGGCAAGATCACGTCGTGTGAGCTGATCCCGAACTGGTCTGGCATGGTTATCACGAGCGAGTGAAGGACGAGCGCCCGATGTGAATAGACGACCCCTTTGGGACGACCCGTTGTGCCCGACGTGTAACACATCGCCGCCGCGCGTCGTTCGTCGAGCACCGGCCAGCTCATCGGCTCTGACCCCGCGATCAGCAACTCGTAATCCATCGCTCCCGCCGGCGCCGCGCAGGAGCGGGGCACGACGATCATGTGCTCAAAGTCCCAGTCGAGCGAGTCAACGACATGGACCAGGGACTCGTCCACGACGAGCACGCGATCCTCGGCGTCAGCAGCAATGTAGCTCAGCTCCTCGGCGCGCAGGCGCGGGTTGAGCGTATGAATCACCGCTCCCATCAACGGGACCGCGAAGTACAGTTCCAGATGCTCGGCCTGGTTCCACAGTAGCGTCGCGACGCGATCGCCATCGCCGATACCCAGGTCCGCGAGGCCGCGGGCGAGCCGTCGGGCACGCGCGGCGCTCTCCCCGATGGTCGTCCGATGCACGGAGCCGTCGGGTTGACGAGACACCACTTGGCGTGATGGGGTGAGCTGCTCCGCCCGCTCGACGAGCGAGCTGAGCGAGAGTTGAAAGTGGTCCATCATCAAACCGTTCAGCATGATCTCCTGACTTTCGTCACGTACGTCCTCCTCTACTAACGCTTCGCCGATTGATCATCTTTCGGAGAGGCCCCGCCTGTCATTTGCTGGGTGGCGTCCCACGTTTCGGGTAATTAGGCTCGGGCGTAGCTCCGCTGGGAGTCGATGTTAGGCGGCGATCACCGCCTCGGCGGCTGGGTCCGCGAGGTCGTTGGCGGGGACGGCTTGCCGGCGAATGTGTTCGATCTCGGCGACGGTCTTGGGTGTCATCCCGACGCCGCGCCAGCCGCGGCTGGAGAGCTCGAGCACGGCCCAGATCAGCGAGAGTCTGCGGTCTCGCCGGGGGAACCGACCGATCACTTTCGTGCGCGGAGCGCGTCGACGTTATGTGGTCGTCAACGTAAAGTCCACTATGCCAACGCCCCGGTTGTGCCGACTTGGGTTGGAGAGTCGCTGGAATAGCGGGATCTCCGGTCGTGTCGTCGGCACAATCCGACGCCGCTGATTGACGCTTGCCTCTCGACTGTCGAGAGGAGGGTGTTCGATGAAGGATTCGTTGGGGGTCCGGGTGACCGGGCGGCTTGCGCGGTACGCGCCAGGGGTTCGTGGCTGAGCTTGTGGGGGCGGTGTATCGGCCGAACGCGGCGGCGGTCAGTTGCGGCTGCTTGCGCATCTGAGCCGTTGGCTGGACCGGGAGGGCACCGATCCGGCCGAGGTTCGTGAGCCGCAGCTCGAGCGGTTCCGGAAGGAGGACCTTGCTCGGGTGAGGAGCTTGCGGATCGCTGGCGGGTTGGTGCCACTGCTCGACTATCTCCGCGGGCCTGGCCGCATAGTGAACGGGGCAGCGCTGACGGTCCGCCGCGGGCCATAGCTCGCGGACGGCTTTCCAGATCCCCGAGGCGCCATCGGCGACGATCAGCGCAGGCGCACGCACCCGAGGGGGCACCAGATCACGGCCGAAACCGAGCCAGCATTCGTAGCTCTCCCGCGCCCAGCGCGAGCCCAAGCAGCACCTTGCGGCCCTCGAGCGTGATCCCCCAGGCGCACAGAACGCCCTCGAGGGGATCCTCGGCGGGCGCAACTTCAGGTAGAAGAGTTGGTCTCGGGGCGCACATGAATGCAGACGAAACCTGCTTCGCGGCGCGGCGACCGGCGCGACTCGGAGTCATGCTCGACGTGGCAGCAACGTCTTCCCGCTGCGCACGACGCCGGCCCCAGCAGTGGAACACGGGCGAGTTTCGGTCGGCGGGACTGGACCGGCACTCGACGTGGTCGCTTAGGGTCGGCTGTGACTCGTCCTGGCCGGACACGGATCCCTTCGAACCGCAGAACGGTGACTGCTGCATCTAGGCTGATCGACCCACGCATGGAGAACGCTACGGACAAGCGCGGTATCGGGCAATCACGGATCGGACCGTGAAGGTCGCAATAAGCATGCTCTGGTACCCCGGGGCGGAGCTCTCGCGGCCTCATGAGGCTTGTTGGTCGCAGTCCAGCAACCCGGTTCGTCGTGCTCTACTATTACGAAGTTCCGGAAGAGGCTCGAACTCGCTTCACTCGTCAAATGCGAGCACTTGTGCGCGAAACGACGGTCGTGCGCGCCGCGCAGGCTGGGCCGCTCCCCGACCGGGGCGCCGACGTCGCGATTATGTTCGATGGCGCGTTCCGGGGCGTCCGTACGAATGCTGGGCCCGAGCTTCTCAGCCGAGGATTCCCGGCAACGATCTTTGTACCAGTCGACTGTCTCGGCAAACAGCCCGGCTGGGAGGTGGGACACGGGGTCAACGACCAAGTAATGACCTGCGACGAGTTGCGGTCGCTTCCTGAGCTCAACGAATTAGGATCAGACAGCCTCAGCTATCCACACCTCACGAGGATCGACGCTGCGCGCCCCCGCAGGGAGGTCGCCACATCACGCCATAGGCTTACGGAGTTGCTTGGCAGCCACGCGTCGCTGTCGGCATGTCCGTACCGGGAATATGACGATCGCGTGGTCGGCGCGGGCTGCCAAGCCGGCTATGAACGGGTGTTCGGAATTGATCCCTGGCCTGCCGAATCCCGCCGGACGGGACTTCGTTCGAGGCTGCGTGCCATTGCGTCCGAACGATGGGCCGCTCATGTTCCACCTGAAGGCGGGGGGCATAGGGGTGGATGATCCATGCCTCCGCGCTCAAGCGCGGATTGACCCGTTGGAGGAGGTCCCGATAGCCATCATCGTGCGAAGGGCGTCTCGCTCCGACCGGCCGGCGATCGCAAGATTCATCGAAGATGCGTATGGGGCGCGTGCGCATTACAAGGGGACGCCACGCTGGACCTGGCAGTTCATCGATAACCCCTTCGGGCGTCGGCAAGGCGACGAGGTGCCGGTCTGGGTTGCGCTGGATGGCGATCGCGTCGTCGGTCAGATCGCTGTTCAGAAGGCTCTCCTCCAAGTGGAGGGGAAGACCTTCGAGGCCGGGTGGGCGGTCGATATCATGGTCCTCCGAAGTCACCGCGGGGCAGGTATAGGGCATCGCTTGCACGAGGCCGTTGCGAGCGACGTCGACATACTTATGTCACTCACGATGGCCGAGGCAAGCCGTCGGATGGCGGAGAGGCATGGTTGCGTCACCCTCGCGGAGGTTCATCAGTTGACGCGCTGGGTTCGATTCGATGCTGTAAGCGTTCGGCGCTACCTGTTGCGTGCGCACGGCAGCCATCGCTCGGCCCATGTAGTGGCACGCCTCTCCTGCAGCGTATTTCAGTTCCACGTGCTCTTCCCTCGTCTCGCCAACCCGTTACTCCGGCTGCGCGACTTGGTGAGCGCAGCCAGTCCGCGGCCCAGGAGCCACGCTGTATCGTCGAGGTTGATCGCTTCGGCCCCGAGATCGACGAGCTCTGGGAGCGAACGCGAGGTGATTACCCTGTGATCGTCCCGCGCGACGCGCGATTTCTGAATTGGCGTTTCGTCGACTGCCCGGAGCCGACGTACCGGCGTTTTGTCGCAGAGCGCGGCGGCCGAGCCGTAGGTTACGTCGTCCTCCGCCGTGCCGAGCCGGTCGAATTGCCGCTCGGAACTATTGTTGACCTCTACGCCTCTCGCCGGGATGTGGAGACCGTTGATGAACTCGTCCGGCACAGCATCGCGTTCTTCGGAGACAATGTCTTCGCGGTCGACTGTGGCACCTCGGTCGCGGAATTCGAGGCCGTGCTACGGACGTATGGCTTCTTCAGAACCGGGGCTCATCATCCGACCTGCATCTGCCGAGAAAGCACTCTCCGTGATCGTCTCGCGCGGCTGAGGAATGACTGCTTCTTCTCCAAAGGCGATCACGACTGGGACCAGATTCACGTAGCCGATCCAAGCGCCGTCGCCGAGTAGGAGCCGTTCCGTTACCGCGCCGCGGTCCACGCGGATCACTCGTAGCGGAGGGGTTCCGACTCGACACTGGGAATCGCAAGCATGTCGTGAGCGAGCACCTCGACGGGCGCGAATTGATGGTCGCGAGTGGGAGGCCGGCCCAAAGCCACGGGATTGTTCGAGCGCAGCGGCGATGACTTGCACCTAGTTGTCCTGTCTGGTTGATTCGTTGGCAGTAGCGGCTGATGGAGTCGAGGATCTGTTTGACCCACGGCGAACTCGCCTGCGAGCTCGTGGCGGTGGCGCGTTCGCAGGTTCTGCTTGAATCGGGGCGCAGTGGGGAATAGAGGAACAGCGTTAGCGCACCGTTTCGATCCGTATCGCGGCCGGGAGGAACGCCGGCGTAAGCAAGTCGTCCGCAAGGGACGCGCGGCTGACCTGCCCCGGCCTGCCGATTGCTGGCCTAGCCGCTCAGCTCCTGAACTCACCATGCGTGCTGCCTCACTGATCCTCGCCGCCATCGCGCTGAATCGTGCTGACAACTCTGGGCGAGGTGGAATTGCCGTGGTACTTGACTCAGCATGATCCTGACAAACAATGGGGGAGGAGGGCAACGACCCCGGACCGCGTCGTCAGCTGATCATTTCACAGAGTCTATTTCCTGCACAACTGACAAACTCCGCCTAGTTGCGTTCTGGTGCAGGTGGAGCCTCCGACCACGGCGCACGCGAATTGGCGCCCAACCGCGTCCCGGCGAGACTCGGTGGCGCGGTGATCAGGCTCGCACCGGCGGCGAATATGGCCTCCGTGCCGCGGGCGGTCGGGACCACCGCCCAGAGACGGCAGCTGTGGAGGAGGTTCTGGCGGGGCACCGTCATGGCGATGCGTTCAGTGCCTGGAGCGAACTTTCAATTCGGCTGGTGCATCAACGCGCGCTGGCGACCCATTCCGCCGGCTGAGTGGTATCCGGGAGACGATGTTGGCGACTTCATCGGGATTGATGCGTATGAGGGCAGCATTGGCCCTGGCCTGGACCGCTCGCGGGCGATCTACATCCGTCCCGACGGCATCTGTGATGTGCTCAGGTTCGCCGCCGCCCACAGAAAGCCGATGAGTTTTCCGGAAATGGGGTCTGTACGCGACTGGTCCGGTGACGCTCGGCGGCGGCGATGACCCACGTTACATCGATGGCATTGCCAGCGTGGTTCGGAACAACCCGGTCGCCTACCAAGTAGTACCCTTACAAGTACGACTCGGCGACGCTGCTCGCGAACAGTCCCGCCAGCCCGGCCCCCGGTACATTCGTCACTCGGTGGTTGTCGCGACAGCGTCGGCGCCTCCCAACTGCCAGTCCGCGCCGCGGCGGGGCTCGAGCATCCGGCCAGATCGCCGAACGCCGCCGACGGCGAGCCTACGGACTCGTTCGCCGCCGGTTATCATCTCCTACCTGCGCTCCACGGCGCGGAAGGGCCATGGTACGTCTGCGGGTCACAGATCGAGGCACGGTCGAGGCGGGACGGTTCCTGACAGCGATGCACCGCCTGTTCAGCGGATGACGGCTGGGCGACGCACCCGTCGCCTGCGTACGGCGGTGCGCAGCGCTGTGGCGGCACTCGGGACGACCGCGGATCGCCGGATACCGGCACTCCACGCTGCGCTCACTCGCGGCCTGACGGTCTTCATCTTCCACGACATCACCGCAACTCCGAGCGAGTTTCAGCTGACCAGCCAGACCTTCACGCGTCCGGAGGCGTTCAGGGAGCAGGTTGCGTGGATGCGGGAGCGATTCACGCTCGTGGACCCGTTGCAATTGCCTCGACTCGGTGGAACCGGACAGTTCCCGGCCAACGCCGCGATGATCACCTTTGACGACGCGTGGGCCGGGGTTTTCCGGGTGGCCCTGCCGCTGTTGCGCGAGCAGGAGATCGGCGCACTGTGTTTCCTGAACATGGGCACGGTTGACGGGGATCCGGACCTGGCCGTCGTACGCCGTTACGAGGCGGTGGTTCCACCAAGGAGTGGAGCCCGGCTGGGAGGCTCGATCGACCTCAACACCGGGGCCCGCGCGTTGGCAGAGATCGGCGGGGCATATCGGGACGATGCAGCCTTCCGGTCCTACCAGGGTGCCATCGCCACGCTCGATGATCTCAGGATCGCATCTTCCTACGGAAACGTCTGGTTCGGTTCTCACCTGTACCACCACTGGGATGTGCGGACGATCTCGAAGGACGTGTACGAGGATTCCTACCGGCGCAACGAGGCAGCACTAGCGCAGTTTCCGAACCGCGTGCCGGCGTTTGCGCCGCCCCATGGCTATGCACACCCTGATGCGGTGGGTGACGGGTCGGTGCCTGTCAGATGCGGTGCCAGGGCGATATTCACTGGTGTGAATACTCAAAACCGCGCAGCCGACGCACGGCATCTCGATCGGATTTCGTTTCCGACCGGGACATCCGACGCCCCCGAATGGTGGTTCACAACGCACAACCGCCGCGTCCTGGGTCCCCTCGCACGATTAGGTACTACCTCCGGATAAACGCCGCGGCGGTACTAACGGGTGAGGAATGGCGGGGCGGGTAATCGTTGTGGAAGGCTAGGGAGAGGCGGGAGCGCCAGGATCAGGTCCACCCGGGGAACCGCCGAGCATCCGCGTGAGCGTGATCCAAGCTGGCTTCGGCCTGCCGCTGGGGTCGAGCAGACCTTCGTTGTGCGCGGGATCTCCGGGCAGGTTGTTCGAGCGATACCAGCCGAACAGGAAGATCTTCGGTACGTACCCGCCCCACTCGGTGATCGCTCGTTGAACGGCTCCACGCAGATACGCGGCCTGAGTCTGGTCCGAAACGGAGCCGGCCGTGTCAGGGGAGGTCGTCCAGCCAACCTCGGTGATCCAGATCGGGACCGTCACCCCGGCGTTGAGCTCGATGTCACGGATCAGAGGAACCCGTGCAAACGACTCACTAGCGGGCGCAAGGGTGCCGTACGGACCGTCGTCGGGCCGTGCCGGGTACGGGTGGACATCGAGACCGTTCACGAGCTTTGCGGCCCCAGGATGAACGGACAATAGGCGTTCGATCCATGGCTCCTCCTGCGCGCCGACAGGGCGGGTGCGATCGTGACTCTTGAGATCTCCCGACATCAGAACCTGCATATGAGAGTCGACTGTGTGGATTGCTGGAGCCGTGGCACGCACGAGAGCCGCGTAGGCGGCAGGATCGGGCCGAGGCTTCCAAGACCAGGAGCCGTAGGGCTCGTTCCAGATCTCGACGGCGCTTAAAGGATCGCGCGGTAGTCCACGGCGGTGGGACCAAAACGAGCCCTGCCTGCCGTACCGAGCCGCGATGGCGGCGGCGTAGGCCGCGAAGTCGGCGGCGTGCTTCGGAGGGTATGTCACGTCGCCAGCGCCACTGGGGTCCGAAGACGCCCATGGAGCCGAATAGTCAAGAATGCCGAGAACATGAACCCCGGTACGGGCCGCCGCCTCCATCAGTCGATCAAACCGCGTCCAGTCGAACACGCCACGCTGGGGCTCGATCACGTCCCATGAGAAGTCCTCGCGAACCCACGAGACGCCGCCCGCGCGAATCTGCGCGAATTGCATCTGGATCTCGCGCTCGGAATGCTTTGACAGGTCATAGCTGACCACCAGTCCCACCCGCCCGGCATACGTTGCCCCGTGTGCTGAGGACTGGATCACATAGCGCCACGCAAGTAACGTCACTGCGATCAACACGCTCAGCATCGCCACTCTAGGCAGGTCGCGGTTCGCGTGATTCCGCCGCGAACCTGGGTACGCAGTCGTTTGGACCGTAGTGGCCCGGTTGATGGATCCTGCTCGGACGGGAGCAGTCGGCGCTGTCGCGTTCTTTCTCAAGCGCTTTCTCCGCGGCAAAGGCGCCCGAGTCGCTCACCAAGGACCCCTGGCCTGTTCACCCAGACCGTAGCTTCGCAGAAGCTTCGATACAAGTCATGGTCAGGACGGGCCGCCGGTGCGATTCTCGTCTCCGCCGCCCAATCTGTGAAATGGCGGCAAACGTCCCACGGAAGCGTGTGCGGCTCTGTTGGCGTCGGCGGATGGTTGACTTCAACCATAACCAGGCAGATAACGCCCACTCTCGTCTCACGCGTCATTTCCGGTATCGCCGCGTCCACGTCGTCCACCTGATCGAGGGAGCTGAACGTCGTCACGATGTCGAAATGGTCATCCGGGAACGGCATGCTGTCTGCTCCGCCGGCAACGGATCTCATAGTGCCGATCTAAGCCAATCGACCGGTACTCCTCGAGTGGGTCCAAGCCGACCCGTTCCGCGGCCCATCTGCCCATCCGAGGCTGCCGCGCGGTCGTTGTGATCACTTGCGGCTCTACGCCGCGGGTCCAGACCACCGGCGGAGAAGTCGCAAACAGCGCGCCGTCCCTGCAGACGCACGACACGAAGGTGGTTGCGTACGACATGGTGCTCACACGAACGGAAGCCGGTCGACCTTGTTTTGATCGTGTGCCACCGCCTTCGCGATCCGTTCGCGCTCGTGTGGCGCGAAGAGAAGCTCAAGCTTGGCGTCGTTGCGGTTGACGATGCGGTCCTGACGCCGTCTTTCCAAGGCTCCTGCCTTGCAAGTTCGCCGGAGCAATCCGCGTATCCGCTTAGCATCCGGTGCCGTGCGGAGATGTTCTGCGAGATCTGCGAGGAAGCCGCACAAGCGCATCAGGACGGCATCGGGGTCTGCGACTAGATCCTCGTAGGCAACGAACGCGTGGTTCGGCTTCCCGACGTGGACGAGAGAAGCCCGCACGTCGTGCTGCCAGCGTTTGGCGCAGTCATCAATGTCGCGAGGCTCGCCCCATGCTTCCGTGTGCCTATGGGTCACATCATAAAGTGACGCGACGACGGCTGTGCCACGCCTAATGATGTGCACGAATTTGGCCCGAGGTACATAACGTTCGATCGCGGTCACACGATGCAGGTGACTCGGGGTTTTCTCGAGCCAGAGCGCCTTGTCAGCGCGGGCCGTGGCGCCATCGAGAGCCCTCGTGAAGGTCCGTGCACAGCCACGCTCGGTGCGGATTGCCGCCCATCGACGCCGCTGCCCCGGATGTATCAGCCCAAGCTGAGCGAGTGACTCGAAGCCGCGCTGGGCCCCGACCGACGCGAGCCCGAGGCTGTGTAGCTTGCCCTCAGCGTTAAGAGCGTGGACGAAGAAGAACGTCTCCGGAAACGAGATCACATTTGGATGACCAAACAGAAGGCTTTGGAGGAGCGTGGTTCCGGAGCGTGGGCAGCCGACCAAGAATGTCCGCCCGGGCGCGGCATCGCGATCGACGGATGCGCGCGCACTCATAGATGTGCCTCCGTTCGCGCTTGCGGAACGCTGGGGGAACCGTGCCGGACGTCGGGCATGGCAGCGCTCGCGAACCTGCGCATGTCCCGAGCGAGCTGGGGCGCGGACCGCGATAGGACGGCCAGGTAGGTAAGCACGCCGGACGGGATCACCACGGCGAGAAGCGCGCCGGGGCCCAGGAGGTTTTTGAGCTCTGAACGCAACAGGAACACGGCGAGCGCCATGACCACCGTTGCGAGAACCGGAGAAGCCAGGAGCCTCACGTACGCTCGCCACTCGAAATGCAGCAAGCGCTTCGACACGAGGACCTCCACCGGCGCCAGGAGGTAGCCGCGGACCACGTATGCGATGGCCACCGCGACGATGCCCCAGCGCGCCGCAATGGCGAACGCGATGACATTGGTTATCGCGTTGAGGGCTGTTACTCGCATCGCCCAACCCGGTTTGCCCATTGCGCTGATGACCGCGTCGTTGAACCAGAGGATGGATTGCAGAGCTCCGATGAATGACAGTGTGACCATGACCGGTGCGCTTGCGTGCCACTTGGGTCCGAACGCCGACAGCCACGATGTCCGGGGCGGTGACGGCGACTAGCATGAAGCTGGGGAGGGCGACCGCCGCACAGAGCTGGGTCGCCGTGAAGTAGCCCTTGCGGAGTGCGGCAGGATCGTGTTGCGCGCGTGAGAACATCGGGAAGGCGACGGCTGAGACGGTTCGCATCAGGACATCCGTCATCAGCAGGAGGATTGCGTAGGCGACTGAGTAGAGGCCGAGCGCCGCAGGTCCGAGAACCGCCCCGATCAGGAGGTTGTCAGCGTTGCGGTTAGTGAGGTTCAGCAGGTTCATGCCGGCGAAGTTGGCGCTGAACCCGAACAGCTCTCTGAAATGTTGGCGTGAGATGGCAGGGACCGGGATCCACGGGGACTTGGCCCATAGCACCGCGGTCGCGATCGCCGGCTGGGCGACCGCTTGAATCACCAGGCTCCAGACGCCGAGCCCGGCGAGCGCCGCAATGACGGCAGCGACCCCGCTCAGGACGGTGGCTATCAATCGGCGCACCGCGAGTGGGCGGAAGTCGAGGCGGCGCTGAAGAAGCGCCAGCGGGACGCTCTCGAGCGCGGCAAACGGCACAGCGAGGGTGAACCAGCGAAGCACGGGTGCCAGATCGGGCCGGTGAAAGACGTCGGCGATCGATCCCGCGCCGGCCAGGAGCGCGCCGGTAAGGATGAGGCCCAGACCGAGACTGATCCAGAACACCGTGTCGATGTGCTCTCGCTCAATCTCGGCACGCTGGACGAGCGCCTGCCCCAGTCCCTGATCGGTGAGCAGGTTGACGAGTGTGATCACGACCACGGCGAGGGCGACAAGCCCGAACGCGTCCGGCGCCAGCAGGCGCGCGAGGAGGACGAAAACGATGAGGTTGGCGACTCGTGAGCCGGCGATCTCGGTCAGCGACCACGCGACACCGCGGGCGGCCGTGCGTGTGACGTCGGGCGCCGGCGCGGGACCAGGGACGACCTGCGAGCGGATCGTGGCGGGCACGTCACGACCCTCGCTCGGGCGACGCTCGGCGTCGCGCAGGTGGCTCCGAGGCCGGCGAGAGCTGCAAGCGTCCGATCTGCGGCATCGGTCCATGACAGCCGGGCGGCGTAGGCGCTCGCCGCGGCGCCCGACCGCGCCAATTCGTCTGCTGTCGCGCGGACGACGTCGCGAATCGCGCGCGCCAGGTCCGGCGTCGACCCGTCGTACCAGACGACCGCCTCGTCGGCAAGCTCAGCAAACGCGGGAAGGTGCGGCAGAATCACCGGACGGCCGTGCGACATCGCGAGCAGGGCGCTTCCGCTCGTCGTTGCCTGGCGAAACGGCAGGATCGCCGCGTCACACTCCGCCATCAGCGGCGCTACGTGCTCGTCGGGAAGGCGCCCGAGTCGGAGCTCCACACGCTCACCGGCGTGCTCAGCCAGGCGCTCCAGCCGCGTGCGTAGCTGCTCGTCTCGGCACTCACCGACGATCACCACGCACACCGGAACCTGACCGTCGAGGCCGGCAATCGCGGCCAGCAGTTCCTCGACTCCCTTGTACGAGCGGATCGAACCGAAGAACAGGAGACGCCGAACGCGGTTTCCGGACCCGGGCGTGCGCAACCGGTCAGGGTCGCCGGCCGACTCGTAGGGACCATGGGGCACGACGACCGACCGGCGCGGCGTCGCGCCGATCTCCGCCAGTGCCTCGGACGCCGCGCGCGAATGAACCAGCACCACATCACACGCGCGCACTAGCGCCCGGCGAGCTTCGTAATCGTCGTGAAAGACGCGCTCGTGAGGCAGCACGTTGTGGGCCGTCCAGACGACGCGTACGCCGAGTAGCCGCGCGGTGGCGAGCACCCCACCAAACCATGCCTGAGCGGCTCGCCGTAGCCACGGAAACGTCCGCGCGCCCGGAAACTGGAAGCTGTACACCCAGTGGATGTGCAAGAGCCGCCATCCCAGAGCTCGGCACGTGATCAACTCCAGCGGAAGGAGCAGCACGTTGACCGTCTGTGACGGGGTCAACCCGCCCGCGTACCGCACCTGGACGCCGCGTGCCCTGAGCTGCTCGTAGAGCAGCTCCTGGTATGGGTTCTCTGTGTCGCGAGGGAGTGCGAGGATCTTCATCGCGAGGCCACCTCACACAGGACGCCGACACCGAACGCGAGATGATCGGCGAGGACGCGCACGACCCCATCGCGTCGGTTCCGCCACGCTGGTATGACGAGCAGAGCCGGATATAGCCATGTGACGCACGTCAGCGGCAGGCCAAGGATGAAGGCGGGATAGACGAGGACCATGGGGTCCCGGCGCCATTCCGTGCGCAACCGACCGCGGTGCTTCAGATACAGTCGGGCGCGCGCGCGGCCATAGACGTACGCGCGACGAAGCTGACGACTTTGGGTACCCCAGTCGTGCGCGACGATCGCGCTCGGGACAGAGCGAATACGAAATCCGGCGTCGACGACGCGCCAGGAAAACTCGATGTCCGAGCCGTACTCGAACCGCTGGTCAAAGCCGCCGACGGCATCGAGGACCGTTCGGCGGAACGCCATGTTCCCGGTTGGGCACTCACTCAGATAGCGGGCCCGCGACGCCGCCGCACGCGAATCGTATAGGCCCCGCCGCTGGTCGGTGGAGACGACGATACCGGCGGCCACGTCCTCGCCATGCGCCTCGATCGGCGCGAGCAGCGCAGCGAGCCACCCCGCGCTCGGGTAACAGCCGGCGTCGGTGAAAACGATGACGTCCCCGGTGGCTGACCGCACACCGAGGTTGCGCTGGTGCGGGATTGAGACACGAACGCCGGCGGGTTGCTCGTAGGCAATCCACGTCACTTCCGGATGGCGCTGCTGGATAGCGTCCAGCCGGCCCTGCGACGCGTCCACCACGATGATCTCGGCTGGCTGCGACAGGGCACGCACCTGTTCGTCGAGACCGCTGAGCGTCTGATCGAGGGCCGGCTCGTCCTTACTGATGACGACGATCGAGATCATCGGTGCAGAACCTCCGAGGAGCCGTTGTGTAGACAGTGTTGAATTGATCGCTCAGGAATTGCCTGGGCCAGGCATAGAGGGCGTACTTGTTGTCGAACTGGCCGCGGGCTCGACCATCGATCACGTTGGCGCTGCTGGCATACAGCCAGGCGTGCCGGTCGAGCGCCGTCGGCGCCGAGTCGTCCAGAACGGTTCGCCCGGTAGACGGCGAGCACGCGCAACGCGCCGTAGCGGTCGGCGTAGATCAGTGACTGAACCGGAGCTTCAGCGGCGAGCCATCGAGCCGACGCGAGCTCCGGGGAGGTCACGTAGAACCTCTCGTAATCCTCGCCGCGGGCTAGACAGGTTCACCCCGCGCGCCCCGCCGAAGGCCACCGCTCGGAGTCCCGAGCTGCCGACCAAACACGGCAGCCAACGCCACCGCAGCCAACGCCGGTAGTGCCCGGCGGACCCACCGCCAGCGGTCCCCGCTCCACTCCAGGAGCACCGCCATGCAAACGGCGAGGATGACCATCGCCTGGAGGAGGGCGCGCTCTTGGTTATAGGCGTTCGCCGCCGTGCCACTCACCCGCATGAAGACGAGAACCAGGAGCGTCGCCGCCCCTAGAAAGCCCATGATGCGCAGGCCGGAGCCTTCCCTTCTTCTCAACGCGAGCGCGAAGGCGCCGATGATCGCGAGGACGGTGAAGAGTTGGTTGACCACGAGGTCGGCGTTCCCGACGGCGTCGTTGGCGCTCACGATGCGGACGCTCTCGCCCGGGATCTTCGCGTCATGTAGTGCATACCGAGGGTTCGACGCCGCCACGAGGGGATGGATGTACGGACGTCGCTTTGCGTCACGGGTGCTCTGCGCCTCGTACCGGCTCGCGCTGATCCGGCTCGAGGTGTTGCTGGACAGCCACGTTTCAAAAAGACCCTGCCGTTGGCTCGCGGTCGGCAGCAGGTCCAAGCCATGCCCTTCTACGTTTGCGGCAAAGCTGGCGAGGTTCGACGAGGACTGTGTAACCACGCCATACCACACTCCCGCTCCGACTGCGGTGGCGACAAGCGCGAGCAGCATGGGCGCTGTCAGCCTGGGAGCGCGCCAGACCGCAGCGACCGCGAGCTGGATCAGGACGCATGCGGCCAAGATCGCGATCGTGATGTACGTGGTCGTGTAGTGCGAGACCACAAGCCCGGCAACGAGGAGAAGAGTGAGCGACCACTGCGGTCGGCCTCGTAGTCTCGTGTCGAAGATCGCCCCCACGAGGACGACGAAGAACAGCAGCCCGATCTCCTGCCGTGCGACCGCGGGGATCTCGCTGAAGAAGTAGGGCTGGACGATGGGGAACGCCGCTGCGATGAACGCGTATTGCGGGCGGACAAAGCGACTGGCAAGCCCGAAGAGGGCGACGGGGAAGAGCGCGAACAGCGCCGGATAGACGCCCTTCAAGATCGCCAGTATCGAAAGCCCAGTCAGGGCATGCAGCGACGACGGCAGGATGGTGAGGCTGAGCATCGCCGGTACGGGTCGTGGGCGCGCGACGCGTGCCAGACTCCAGCTGAGTAAGTGCCGGCGACGACGTGGTACTCCTTGGTGATGTCGAAGCCGTACACGAACGGACCGCGCAGGGAGAACGACCACATCAGGGCAAGCGCGACGCCGTAGAGAACCAGCGCCAGCTGCGGTCGGCTCAGACGGCCTGCGCACACCGTCGTAACGCAGAGCACGGCGCCGGCCGCGACGGTGCCGACGATGGCGATCGCCGCACCATGTCCGGCCGTCAGTCGCGCCGCTCCGGCAGCGGCGATGACGGGCAAGACCAGCGGCCAGGTCCGGCGGAGCTTGATCCGGAGCGATCCCCACGGAACGTCCGCGCGCGCGCCCGCGGTCATTCCCACAGCCAGTAGGATGAGACAGACGACCTCCGTCCCAACCAGCAGGGGCGCTGGACGTAGTGGTCTGGCGACACCGATCGCAGGGGCGATGAGATCGACGGCGAGGCCCGCACACATGAGCACTGCGATCGACGCGCACGGCACGTACACCGGGTAATCGACAACCGCGGCCCCCGGAACTCTGAGGGCCCGCAGTGCGAGAACGCCCGGAACGATTAGTAGGAGCACAAGCAGAGCCGTCTGCGCCACCCAGGCCTGGTCGGCCGGCACGAGGAGCGCGATCGATCCGAGGCACGCCAGGAGAACGATCGTCGTCGCCCACGAACGGCGCGAGCGAGCCGTGGGATTCGAGGGGCTCGATCCGGGGCAGGGTGTCCTCGTGTGGACGTGCGATCTCCTGCATGGTCGTCACGACGAGCCTCGGGCCGCCGGCTTCGATGCGGTCGGGGAGGTCCCGCTGTCCTGAGCCCGCTCTGGCTCGACGTGGCGATCGCGCCATACGCCCTCGAGGAAGCCGACGTCCCACGCGGCCTCCTGAGCGAGCTGAATGAACGGGTCGAGGAGACGTTCGACAGTGCGGGTCCTCGTCGCATCCCGGATCCCCGCCGGGAACATCGCCACGGGCGATGCGAGAGCCAGCGGCAAGCGCGCCGGACGGCGGAGGCCGGCGAGGAGCAGCCCGATCAGAGACAACTGGATAGGGAAAGAAGGCGAAAGGAGTCGAAGGCCATTTCCGGCGCATGCGAGCGTCCGCCCGTCCGTACGAGCGCGAGCGCCGGACCGTGTCGCGCAGCGACGGCGTGAAGTGATGCACGACACGAGCTCTTGGCTCCAGCAGGAATCGGCCGTCCGGGTAGACGTGATTCAGCCGCCGGCACAGCTCGAGGTCATCCGCGGCCCGGGTGAATCCCGGGTCAAAGAGACCAGCCTCCAGAAGCGCGTCGCGGGGGAATGACATGTTGGCCCCACAGAGCGAGTGCATCCGGACGGCGGCCCTCACGCTTCTGCTCGTCCAGAGATGCGTGAGGTAGAGCCGTAGGCGATAGAGCGGCGCGTCGCTGTGAGCGACCTCTATCTCACGAGCGGCCACGGGGTTGTGGCGCTTGAGGTAGCGACCGACGAACCCGGCGCCCTCCGCGATCACGTGCCCACCGACCCCGACCACGCCGGCGCAATGAGCCGAGATCAGATGCTCCGCCCAGTCCGGCTCTGCTTCGCAGTCGTCGTCCGTGAACGCCACGATGGGTGCGGTCGCGGCGAGCACGCCCGTGTTCCGAGCCGCGGACAGCCCTGAGGTTCCTCTGATGCTGGATCACCCGAGCTCCATGCGCTCGTGCCACCTCGGCACTGTTGTCGGTCGAGCCGTCATCGACGACGATGATCTCCATCCCGTCACGTACCGTTTGGCGCGCCAGCGAGCGCAGGCAGAGGTCGAGGCCCTCGGCACCATTGAGGGTCGAGATGACGACGCTGACGTCAGGCAAGCGACACCGCGCGCTCGGCGGTTCGGTTGGCGTCCGATCGGCAACCGCGGTATAGCGACAACGTCTTGCTGGCAACCTCGGCGACGCCCGGCGCGGTCAGGTCGTCGCGGACCTTTGGCGCGCGCGGGTGGCTTTCCCGCAGGAAGCAGGCCAGAGTCCGCGCGAGCTGCTCGGGCGCCCGCGGCGGGAAGCTCCAACGCGTGGCGCCGGCCATCTCAGCGAGGCCGCCAACATCGCTGATCAGAAGCGGCGTCGCGGCGCCGGCAGCGAGACTGGCCACGCCGCTCTGCTCGCTCCGTCGGTAGGGCAGGACCGCCGCGGCCGCCAGCCGGAACCAAGCGGCGATCTCACCAGCAGGCACGTATCCGGTGAACACAACCCGTTCGGTCAGACCCCACCGCAGGATCGAGCGCCGAATGCGAGCGAGGTAGAGCCGATTCCGGATCTCATACGGCTTACCCGGACCCTGCCTCACCGGTACCGACCCAGCGACAACGATGCGAACGTCTTCGACGGCCTCCCCCTGCGAACTCTGCAGCAGATGCAGGGCGCGCACCAGATCGTCGAGGCCCTTGTCGACGTGAATGAACCCGAAGAACAACAGTATCCGTGTGCCACCGAGTCCGTAGCGATCACGCAACTCGCCGGGGGTCGTCGTCGCCGCTGGCAACTCCATTCGCGGATGCGGGAGGACGAACGCCCTGGCAGGAACCGCTCCGACCCGGCTTGTCAGCTCGCGGTACGACGTATGGGTGTGGACGATGACGGCGTCCGCGACCTCGGTCACCCGGCGGTAGATCGCGCGGCCCACGGCGTGCAGCAAAGCTGTATCGCCCGTGACCTCGTGCAGCGTGACAAATACCCGCGCTCGGAGCGGCCGCAGGGCGTCCAGCAGACGCAGAAGCGCGGGGACACGCGTAGTGAACGCGGCAACCGTGAACTGCACGTGTACCACGTCGGGATTCCAGGCTTCGATGTGTGCGCGCAAGGCCTCCAGCCGCGCCGGCGCCAACGGAAGCACCCCGATGACGTCATCCGAGACGCCGTCAATCGACCGCGCGGCTATGACGCCGACAGTGTGACCCTCCGCGCGCACGGCGCCAGCGAGGGCGGCCGTGTAGGTGGCCAGCCCGTCTCGAGCGGGTGGATATGGGCTGAGGTAGAGAATTCTCATCCTCGAGATCCCAGGCCGGGCTGCCCAGCCGACGCTCGACGGGGTTCCGTCCGTCGTTGCGACGGCGTTCGAGGTCGCAAACGGGACGTTGGGCACTCTGTCCAGAACCCAATCGACTGTGCCGGGCCGGCGAGACGCACCACGATTCGTACACGGCCTCTGTAGTTGCAAGGCACATGAGGCTTCATCTCAACACGTTGACCGGCCGTCAGGTGCACTTCGCCGCGCGCCACGTCGGTCGTCTGACCTCGGGCGCTCGCGTCGATCACCCAATCGTACGAACGCGGTGCGCCTTCGACGTTGTGCAACACGAACGGCACGACGAGATTCAGCCGGGACTTGGACCGTGCCCTGGAGGTCGAAACCTCCGAGACGCCCGGACTAGACGGTACAGCGAAGGCCAATTCGGTGTAACGGGCCGGGCGCGCGGTCAGACCCATGGTCCGGAAGACCGCTCGCCCAGCCCCGGTCTGTGCCACGGCGATCAGCGCCAGCGCCGCAATCGCGACTGCGGCAGCGAGTGACACTAGGCGCCTCGCGTTTGGCGGCTTGACGCGGTCCCGCTCAATTGCGAATGCGGTCCTGCGACGGGGGCGGTTCATCTGTCGAGTTCTGACGGGCGCGCCGCTAGAGGAGGTCCCATGTCCGTCACTCGACCTTGATGTGCCGTGGCCGATACAGCCGCACTCAACCGTGCCCGGAAGCGAAGCCGGTCCCACTGCAGGGCGTGCTCTCGTATCTCGGACGTGTCATAGCGCTCCGGGACGAACGCCTTCACCGCGTCGGCGAGCGCCTCAGCAGTTTCCGCGTCAACCAGCTCGCCAGTCCGCCCCGGTACCACCGTATACCGGGCGCCGCCGGCTGAGGAAGCGAGCACTGGGCGCCCGCACGCCATGACCTCCACGGGAGTAAGGCCGAAGTCGTCTCGACTGGGGAAGATCGCGGCGCGACACCGCCGCATCAAGTCGACGAGTTCGTCGTCCTGCAGGTGGCCGACAAACTCGACGTTGGGCGGGGCCTTCGCGCTCAGCTCAGCAAGAGCAGGACCATCGCCGGCTACCACCAGACGCATCCCCAGTCGCCGGAATGCCTCCACCGTGACCCCGACGCGCTTGTACGGTTCGATCATACGTCCGCTCAACAGGAAATAGTCTTCTGGTGGCGCGGCACCTGGGGAAAACAGCTCAGTGTCGACCGGCGCACCAATGATGTCTGCCTCTCGACGGTAGAACTGTCTGATCTGCATCGCGGTGAACGGCGACTGCGTGAGATAGTGCGCCGCCCTCCCCGCCACACGCCGGTCAGCCCTCCGCATGGCTCCGGCGAACATGCCGAAGGCGGGTCCTGTCAATCGACCGGCGGCCCACTGCTGTTGGTAGGCGCCCGTCATCGTCCACGCGAAGCGCAGCGGGCTGTGGCAATAGCAAACCTGAGGCGCGTCGTTCACGGTGCGGAAGCCGTGCGCAAATGCGTAACTTGATGTCAGCAGGACGTCGGCAGCAGGCAGTCGTACGCGATCGACGATGGCGGGACACAGTGCCGTGACAAGCTGCCAGTGGGCTAATAGCCGCGTTCGGGCTGGGAGTATGCTCGAGAACCGGTCCCCTACGCCCATCCTGTCAGCGACGCGGCGTCGGCCGAGGATGGCCACGACCGGAGCCTCCGGAAAAGCGCGAGCCATTTCCGCGGTCACCCGTTCCGCGCCGCCGTACGTCTCCATGAAGTCGTGTGCAATGACCACGCGAGGACCGCCGGATCGCTCCGGCTCGCCGGCACCACGAGTGAATTCCGGTCCATAGCCCGGAATGCAACTTCGGTCGGAGCCGGCGGTGTCCTCACAACGAGCGTGTGAGGCAGGCGCCATTGGGAATGGTGATGTATTGGATGCCACCGTCTCTCACCGCTAGGCGGCGTCTGCGGCGATTTGGGACGGTGACGTTCCGATTCGATGCAAGAGCGCGGGGGCAGCTTCGACGACGGTTGCTGGTGTCGCTGGCATATCTTCTCCGGCAGCGGGGGGGTTGAGCGGTAGAGGCAGACAGGGCCTAGACCGGACGCGCCCGAGCACCCGAAGACAGTGCACCCCGTCGCGCCAAGTGATCTTCTTCCCGTTCTCGACCGACCTACTGTGGTAGCTGACCGGCACCTCGAACGGTCGGATGCCCATCCGCAGCAGTTTTGCGGTGATCTCGGTGTCTAGCCCGAACCCGCGCTCCTGCGGCGCGAGGGCCCGGAAGAGCTCGACCGGAAGCAGCTTCAGACAGGTATGGATGTCACTCACGTAAGCGTCGAACAGCAGGCACGCAGTCATCGTGAGCGCTTGATTGCCGATCGCGTGGCGAAACGATTGATAGCGCGTGTTGACACCCAACAGACGCACGCCGTAAACGACGTCCGACCGACCATTCAGCACGCTCGCGAGCATGTTCACCAAATCGTTCGGGTCGTACTCGAGGTCGGCATCGAAGGGGACCAAATGGGTCCCTGTAGCCTCCGCACACGCAGTCTGAATTGCTGCACCCTTACCGAGGTTGTGAACGTGCGTCACGACGACGAGGTTCGGATGCCTGAACTCGGCAAGCGTCTGGGCGGTCCGATCCGTGCTTCCATCGTCGATGACGATGAGTTCGTAGTCACACGGGTACTTTGTGCTCAGAACGCTCGTGACGGCGTTTCCGATCGTCCGCTCTTCGTTGTACGCGGGCATCAGTATCGAGAGCTTTACGTACCTTGCGTCTGGGCCGCGCAAGTCACTCGTCGACGGTGAATGCTCGTCGGCGTACGCCGGAGATAGAGCGTCTGTTGTCATAATGGTCTGTACGTTGGTTGGCGTGGATGGCTAGCGGGTGGCAACCCGATTGGCCATTCCGAGCGAGACGGCGCTCTGGTCGAAACCGCGCTTGATAAGTCGAGACGAGTGAGAAAGACGGAATTGGCGGACGCCGAGCATCGTCATCGCTGCGGCAGGGAAGCCACAACCGTGGCGCGAGCCGCGCTCGAAGCCCGCCGCTCGCTGATCCGCCGAGCGCGCTGGAACTCGCCGAGCACTAAGCAACGCTCTAGCGGCGAGACCCGGCCCGCCACCCAGCGACCAAGCGCGCGGCCCACGACCGTGGCAACGAACGCGCCGAGCCACAGCTCCGCGATCTGACCGCTTCCGAGCGAGCCATGGTCGAGGCAGCTTGAGGATGGTTGCGCCCAGTGCGAAAAGCGCGGTTAGCTGCATCAACGCCGAGACCTCATCCAACGTTGAGGGGCCGGGCCGGAGTTCGTCGCGGTCGTACAGGCCCGCGATCTGAAATGGGAATATGACGAGCGGCAAGGCAACGGCCGCGAGCGCCACGCGACGTGGACCTGAGACGGTACGTGTGAGGATCACGCCGAGCGCGACGACGAGCATATTCGCCGCCGCAAGGAGGCGGCGGTGAAGCACCCCGCTCGGCGGCACCCGCGACCACGTCGCCTCGTGAACTACGCGAGTGGTGTCTTGCGGCGGAAAGCCGCGATCCACCCCCGGCATTACGACGACTTCGCCGCGCGGTTCGACGTCGAGATCGAGTTCGTCCTCGTGGATCTGTAGCTTGGCCGCGAGTGGAGCGATCATGTTCGCATGGGTCTAATCGGTTCTTGGGTTTCTTGCGGTGATGCAGTGTGCCCGGCGAATGAACGTGCGCTCGGCGAGCTGACATTCCCGCTTTGAGAAAGATGGTCCGAATCTCCACCCCTCAGCGCGAAAGCCTGGATGTCGTTCGCCCGGATCGGCCGAGCCGATATGCCCAACCACAAACCCGCGCGCGGACCGGCCGCGCGGATACGCCGCTGCCCGTCATAGACGACGTCAGCAGCGGCGATACCTGGCGGCGACCGTCGCGTGCAACTGCTGCAGGTGGACGGCGAGGAGCGGTGGGGAATACGGGCCCAACCCACTGCGGGATGCCGCGCTCAGCCGTTCGCGGAGGGCCGGGTCGAGCATCCGGCGCGTCGCGCCAGGGAGCCCGCTCCGGTCCGCGGGCTCGTGACACGATCGACCCAGAACCTCGTCGCATCTGATTCCCGCGGTCGTCGCGTGCCGAAGGTTATTCCGGAGCGCGTGGCGGCGATGTCGACGGAGTTAGACCGCGCGATCATGCGGAAGTGCCAGCACCCCTTGACAGAGGCAATTTTGCTGGAAACAGGCCAAATGAGCAAATGAGCGCTCGTCGAAGTAGGCACGATGGGCTCGGCCGGCCAACGAGTTCGACAGGGGCGTAGGACTACGGACCTTGTGCGGACAAGCAGAACACAGAGCCCCGCAAATCGCGAGCGGTCGCCGCAGAGCGACTGCACAAAGTCGACGAACTTCCCGAGCGGATCAGACTCGTCTTGATCGGTAGGGCACTGGCAGCTGAGAACGACGGGCCGCCATGGCCGAGCCGGCGATCCGATTCTCTCGCTGATGTCCGCAGATCATCCTCAGTGACGAAGCAGCAGCACTGGCACCCCTGTCGTTTACGCCGCCACGGACTCAACGATGTTGGACGCCACGTTTTGTCGCGTAGGTTGCATTCGCTAGCGTGCTGCGTCTCCGGGGCGCGGCGAGCACGCATCGCCGCGGCCCTTCTCGTTGGGGCGCACCGGCAGATCGGATCCGACCGACAATGCCCTCGGCCTCCGGCTCTGCAGGCGCCTAACCCGAAGCAGGTAGATGACGCCCGAGCCGAGGAACAGCGCCACCGTGATCCCCAACCAGTTGCGCAGATAGTGCTCGAGATGATGTCCGCTGATCGCGTAGTAGGTACCGTCGGACAAGCGCAAGATCAGCGGACCGTAGATGATCAGCAAGAGAGCGGAGATCAGGGCAGGCACCCGCACGTAATTGATCATCGGTAGTCCCGTGCGACGGGGAAGCGACGGCCGCGCGAGCACCATGCGAGTAATGCGGTCAAGCCCCGTGTAGACGGGCACGAAGATTAGGTCATGAGCGATCGCGAACCCGAGGTACAACACGAGCAGCTTCGGGAGGCCTCCGCGGGTGAAGATACGGTCGAACGTGAGCACGACGATCGCAAACCCCACGAGATGGGCAGCCAGGTGCAGCGGACCTGCGCCGTAGCGCCGGCGGAAGCCGATTAGCCACGCTCGTCTCACACTGCCTCGAATCTGAGCTCGCCCACCCATTTGGTGTTGTGCGTCCCTGCCACGTTTGCCACGATCACCCGCGCGGGATAGCCGTGATCGAGCGACAGGTCGGACTCATTGACGCGCAAGGCGAGGAGAGCGAGGTCGTCACGCCACTGCGACTGGCTGAAGCGCGACCAGACGCCCGGCCATCCCTCGAGCGACACCGTACGGAGGATTGCGTCCTCCCGTGCATCGACCAAGCTCGCAAGATCAGCGAGGCGCACCCCGGTCCAGTGCTGCGTCGTTGACCACCCTTCTGTACACGTGATCGTCAGCGTGCGCGTCGTCTGCTCCATCGCCAGCAGTTGCTGGCGCGTGAACGACATCGTCCGTCCGCCAACGACCGTGAGACGCCAATCCGACCCGGTCATCGAAGAGGTGATCTGAGCCGAGGCGGCGGTGTGCGTAACCGGAAAGTCGTTGGGGCCCGTTCCGAACACCCGCCCTCGTGGCGCCAGCAACGCCAGTCTCCGGAACGGTCCGCCGATCGAGGAGCCAGCCTGCACGGCAAAGATCGTCAGCGACGCACCGCCCACCATCGCCAAGAGACCGCGACGGCTGATTGTGGGAGCCGCCGGATTGACGGGAGCGAGGCCGTCCGCGGTCGCCGGCTCCGGCGCCGTCTGCGGCAGTCCCTGTAGTAGGGGCTTCAGAACTCCGCGTTCGCGATACGCCCGGCGGACTGTCGGGAGCTTGATGCAAGCGTGGAGCACAAACATCGTCCCGAATACCCAAGCGCCGTAGTAGTGGATGGTGTTGAAGCTGACGGGCAGCCGGTAGTAGTTGTCAATGTCGAGGATGCCCGTCACGAACTCGAGTAGGACACTCCCCACCAACAGCAGGAGCGAGATCCGCTCAAGCGCACCGGCGAGGCTGCGCAGCACCGGACGCTGGAACAGCTTGGGCATAACCGACCACAGCTTGGCCAAGACAAATGGCAGCGTCATCAACCCAAGCGTCACGTGCGTCCCCTGGTTGACGGCGTAGCTCCACGACGGCCACCAAACGGGGAAATGGAACAGCACCGGGATGTCGCCGCCGTTGCCGGTGAGCTCCGGATAGTAGGCCCAGTGGCTGATGAAGCCCGTCAACGCGAGCACGGTGATTGCGGGCACGAGCAGCGTGCCCACGAACGACGTCAGCCAGGGACCGCGCAGCGGGCTCCGCCAGAACTCGGGCCGGAACGCACCGGGCAACGCCGGGCCTCCGCGATGCGAGGATCCTTCGCGCGACCGACTGGTCGCACGCTCGGGCGCTATCGAATCATCGTGCGGGGACTCAGTTACGGACAAGGCTCCACCAGCTACGCCCCGACGAGGGCGACGGCGATCGCCGGGGAGACAATCTTGCGACGCTCCTGCAACGACTCAACGGCGGCCTAACTCGGTTTCTTCCACGCCCGTCGTAGCCCGCAAGCTCGGCGTCCCCTTGGACGTTGGCCCGACCGTGCGCGCGCCCAGAGCTGGGAGGGCTGGTGAGTAGCTGAGACCAACCGAGCTCGTCGTCGCCAGCGGGTGTGAGTCCCGTCTGAGTAGCTGGCAGGAGGCTCGGTAGCAGGCTGGCGGTCGGTCTGGGAACGGGTCGGGTCGAAGCCCAGCGTCAAAGGCCCCGTTCTGGGAGCAACTTGGCGGTCCGCACGATCAAGCGAAGCTGCCGCGTCGTTGGGGGCCCGCCGTCGCGCCGGGTTAGGAGGAGCCAACCCCCTCTCTGCCAAGCTCGTGTGAGCCAGCTTCGCTGTTGGATTACTTGATTGGACGGAACTGGCTCTGGTGAGTGGGGGCCGCCGGGATCGGCACCGTGTGGCGGGAGAGTCGAGCGGATAGCCCCGAGCCTGAGCGTCAGGTCACAGGCGAACCAGGTTGTCGACCCGCAGTCCGCGGGTGACGCCGCGGAGGTCGACGAACAGGGCACTGCGGGCGGCCACCGCGTCGTAATCGACGTGCGGGTGGGCGGTCACGAGCACGACCGCGTCTGCTTCCCCGACGGCGTCGTCTAGTGGCACGCTCTCGAGCCCGAAGGCGGACAGGGAGGGGACGTAGTCGTCGTGGTAGCTGACGATCCCGCCGCGGCTGGTGAGCACTTGGATGATCCGCAACGCCGGCGACTCGCGGATGTCGGCGACGCCGCCCTTGTAGCTCGCGCCGAGAATCAAAATCTGCGAACCCTTGACCGGCTTGGCGACGTCGTTGAGGGCGTGCTCGACGCGCTCAGCGCAATGGTAGGGCATGTACTGGTTGACCTTGCCCGCGAGCTCGATGAACTCGGTCGACATGTGGAACTCGCGGGCGCGCCAGGTCAGATAGAACGGATCGACCGGCAGGCAGTGCCCGCCCATACCCGGACCGGGCTCGAAGCGCATGAAGCCGTACGGCTTGGTCGCCGCCGCGTCGACCACCTCCCAGATATCGATACCCATCCGCTCGGCGAGCATCGCCATCTCATTGACCAAGGCGATGTTGACCGAGCGGAAGATGTTCTCGAGCAGTTTAGTCAGCTCGGCTGCCTCGGGCGTGGAGACCCGCACGATGTGGTCACAGACCCGGCTGTAGAGCTCGTCGGCGCGATCCAGGCAGGCGGGGGTGATGCCGCCGACGACCTTCGGGGTGTTGCGCAGGGTGTAGTCGGAGCGCCCCGGATCGACCCGCTCGGGCGAGAACGCGAGGTTGATGTCCTCCCCGACGCGCAGCCCTGATGACTCGAGCAGGGGCATGAACCGCTCGCGCGTGGTACCGGGATACGTGGTCGACTCGAGCACGATCAGCTGAGCCGGCTGGACCACCTGAGCCAGTGACTTCGCCGCCGCGTCGAGAGGGCTGAGGTCGGGCTCGCGGTTCTCGGTGAGCGGCGTCGGGACGCAGACGATAACCGCGTCGGCCTTGGCAAGATCGGCGTAGCGATAGGTCACCCGGATTCTGGGCAGCACCGCGCGCAGTCGGTCCGACGGGATGTCCTCGATATACGAATCGCCGCAGGCGATACTGGAGACCTTGAGCGGATCGACATCGAGCGCGACGATGTCGTCGCCCGCCTCGGCGAAGGCGACCGCGAGCGGCAGCCCGACATATCCGAGTCCTACAACCCCTACTTTCATTCTTGTCGAGCCTCCGAGTCGTCGGTGTCGGTGCGTGAGCAAATAGCGACGCCAGGGCGGTTATCCCGCGTCCGGCAAACCCCATCTCTCCAACAACGGTCGGGACGGCTCCAATTTTCCTCACCGGAGCGCCGGGATCCTGTATAGACCCGTAGTAGGCGGGTGCGCGGGCAGCGGGCCTCGAGCTTCTGGGGCCAGACCTAACTCAAGGGACAGACGGCGAGTTCCGCCTGTATCGCCGGCGGAAGGTAGGGGGCCGGACACGAAAAGTGCAGCGTGTAGAGCGCGGGCCGCCAGATGCCGTTGACCCGGTGGAAGATCGCCGTTGGGTATCCGCCGAAACGTCCGCAGGGCGCAGCGTCATTGAAGTCGGCGCGGGCGTATGCAGGGTCGCGGGGCGCGATTGTGATGCTCAGACACCGCAACGGGTGCCCGTATGCGGCCGCGACACCGGGTGCTCCGCGCTCGCGTGCGCGTGCATTCACCGCGCGCTGCGCGCCCCTGGTTCCGGTGACCAGGACATCTGACACGACAGCGCCGATGGCGCCGGCGACCAGAACGAGCACGGCAACCAAGCTCTTGTGGCGTCGGAAAGCGATCCCGTGCACCCGCTGGCGCAGCCGACTGCGGTCACGGTGGACCAGCACAGAGATCTCCACCTGCGGCGGCTCCTGACCGAGCCGATCAAGAGGATCCGGCGGCCGCGCCTCGGGCATCACCCGCAGTATGCCGCGAGGATCTCGTCTCGTTGCGAGGGTCCGGGCGCTCCGGCGGGGGGAGGCTCGCCGCGATCGACGCGAATTGCGGGACGCCGAGTCCGCTCGCGAGGTCGTAGCCCGACCGAGCCGCGTCGGCGCGCACACGGCGGCTGTAGCCGTTCGAGCCCGAGACGATGTCGAAGAACGTGCTCGGATTTGCCGGTCGCAGCGCGTACAGGAGCCCGTTGACGGGACCGAGCGGTGGCAGGCCGGCCGCGCGTTGGCGGGCGCCCAGTACCGCGAACGCGCCGGCGAGCCATGGCGTGGCGGCGCTCGTGCCGCCGTCTGTGACCCAGTGGCCGGCGAGCACGACCGGCCACGCCGGGAACAACGAGGCGTGCGCGGCGATGTCCGGGACGGCGCGGCGGCTGCCCGGGACGGGAAGTCCGCGCTGGTACGGAGGCCTTGCGGAGAAGCTCGACACGCCGCCACCGCCGGCGCCGCCGCCCGAGTCGGCCGGCATCCAGGTCAGGTCGTTCCACACGACCTCGCGCGCGCGGTTGTTGGCGGCGTCGAGCACGAGCCGCGTGCCGCCGACGGCGGTCAGGAACGGCGACGACGCGGGCCACGTGACTCCTGCAAATGGCTGGCCCTCGCAGGTCGAGCCGAAATCCCCGGCTGCAGCGAAGGTGCCGACACCGGCGAGCCCGAGCCGGGCGAGCAGGGAGTCGAGCAGGTCGGCGCCCGCGCGCGTGCTGCGCGGGGCGTGGGGCCCGCGGATCACGCGCTCGCACTCGCCGTAGGAGATCGAGAACGTGTCGGGAAGGTGCGGCGACGCGAGCACCTGGGCGGCGCCGAGGAACCACAGTTGGGTAGCGAGCCAGACTTGTGTGAAGGTCAGCGATCGCAGGCCGGGAGCGGAGCCGAGCACGAGATCGAGGTCCTCCTGCGGCTCGAACGTGCCGCGGCCGAACGGTCGGGCCTGCCCGTCGGTCAGGAGTGTCCGCGTGCTCAGCGGCGGGAGCCCGTAGCAGCGGCGGTTCTGCGCGATGTCCTGGGGCTCGACGCCCTCGCCGGCGTTGAGGATCGCGACCGAGCCGCCGCGCGCCGCGCCGAGCGCATCGATCCCGTAGGCATGCCGGACCTGGGCGAAGCTGTAGGCGCCGGTCGCGCGCGCCGCGTCGCAGCCCGAGGTCCAGGTGCCCGCGTTGACCGGGCCCGCGGCCGGGCCCGTACCGGTGGGTCGCTCCGCGCGGCCGACCGCGGGCGGGAAGTGCTTCGTCGAATGGGCGTAGACGGCGACGACCTCGCGGACCAGTCCGCGAAGCGCGGCCGGCAGACGAAGCGGTCGGTCGCGGACGACGAACCAGGTGTTGGCGAGGACGTCGTTGTTGAACGCGCTCCCGATGCGGACACCGAAGGCGCGCTCGAACTGCGGCAACGTGCCGGACACGCGGGCGAACACGCCAGAGCGGTCGATCTGTGCGCCGAAGCCGAGTCGCCTGATCGCGCGCACGAACCGCGTCTTCGTCCGGGTGCTCGCGCCGTACCGGGCGGCGACTTGGCCGGGGGTGAGGAACCGCCGGTAGCTGGGGGAGCCTGGCTGCTGCACGGCGAAGAACGCGGTGCGCGCTTGCGCCTCAGGGCGCGCGAGCCCGAAGTAGAACGTGATCCGCGGCGCCGCGGCGGCGGCCGAAGCCGGAGTGGCGAAGGCCGCGGCGGCGAGCGCCAACACGAGCATTGCGATGCGCCGCACGTCTACAGGTTCCTGACCCTCGAGAACCGCGACCGCTTTTGCAACCGCGAGACGAGTTCGGGCGCCTCCGGTCGCAGGATCTCGGCGAGCTCATCACGGACAAGCTCGGACGTCGCCCCGCAATCGGCGAGCAACGTCGCCGCCGGGCTTTGGAGCCGTGGCGAGGTCGCGGCGAGGAGGATGTGCTCGGTCCTCGGGCAGCTGCTGCCAAGCGCCCTCGCGACCGCGCGGGAGTGCTCGAGCAGCCGCTTGGTCTGGGGCGCGACCCCGAGCGAGCCGGCGGGGCGCGGCGCCGCGGTGCCGAGACGCCGCTGGACATGCTCGCGCGCGACCGCCGGTGTAACGCCCAGCTTCGCGAGCACCTGGGCAGCCAGCTCTTCGGGGGCAGCCAGCAGCCCGAGGACCACGTGTTCGGGTGCGACGAAGTGGTGTCCGAGCTCGCGCGCCTGGGCTGCGGCCTCGTTGAGCGCGGTGGCCGTGGATGCGGTCAGCCCGAACGGCGCCTTGCCCGGCGCTGGATCGGTCAGCGCGGCGAACCGCTGTTGGGCTGCTTGTTTGCTTGTCCCGAGAGCGCTGCCGATCTCGCTCCAGCTCGCCCCGGTTGCCCTGGCGGCGTCGACGAACTGATCGAGCAGTTCGTCGCCGCGCGCGCGCAGGCGGTTGGCCAGGTCGCTGGCGCCGGCCAGCTGCTCGACGGCAGTCCCGGCGCCGACCTCGCGCTTGAGCTGATCGATCTCGGGAATGGCCGTCACCGCGTCAAGGCTAACTTGACGAGCCCGGTGTCGTCAAGGCTGCGTTGACGCAACCGGGTGGTGCCCGTTCAGGCGGCCTGCGCGATCTCGTCGAGGCCGGGCTCGTCGGCGCGCTTCAGCGCCGCGACGAACGCATCGACGACGACCGGGTCGAATTGCGTGCCGGCGCATCGCAACAACTCCTGGCAGGCACTGGCCGCGGGGATCGCCCGGCGATAGGGCCGCTCGGCGATCATCGCCTCGTACGCGTCGGCGACCGACAGGATCCGCGCCTCGATCGGAATCTCGCCTGCGGGCAGCGCGTTGGGGTAGCCGCGGCCGTCGACGCGCTCGTGGTGGGCGCGCACCCACGCGGCGATGTCGACCATGCCCGCGCGTTCGAGGATCCGCGCACCGATCTCGGGGTGCTGCTTGATCTCCTGCCACTCGTCGTCATCGAGCGGGCCGGGCTTGAACAGGATCGCGTCGGCGAGGCCGAGCTTGCCGAGGTCGTGCAGCACGCCCGCGGCGTGGATGCGCTGCGACCGCTCGGGGCTGAAGTGCAGCGCGACCGCGATCTGGCGTGCGTAATCGCCGACCATCCGGGAGTGCTGGGCGGTCCCGGCGTCGCGCAGGTCGAGCGTCTCGGCGAGCAGCATCATCGCTGCCAGGAGCAGTTCGTGTGACTGCTCGCGCATGCCGGCGGTCTGCACCGAGTCGCGCCGCGCCTGCTCGAGCGCAAGGCCGGCATGGTCGGCAACCGCGGTCAGGACTGAGAGCTCGGCGTCGTCGGGGCGGTGGCCCGTCAGCGGCTGGTCGACCGAGACGATGCCGAGCACGGCGCCGGAGGAGTCGCGCAGCGGCACCAGCAACATGTCGAGCGGATGCCAGGCGTTGGGCGCTGTCAGCGCGGCGCCGGACGGCGTCCACATCGTCGTGTGCTCGAAGTAGTCCTCGGTGCCCGCCGGGAGCCAGATCGCGCCGCCGCGATGGTGCTCGGACTTGTCCAGCAGCGGCTCCCACTCGCTCCAGGGACTGGCGGTGCCAGTCAGCTGCGCGCGCGCCTCCTCGTCCCCGAGCACCAGCACGCAGCGCAGCTGCTCGTGCGCCTCGTCGAGCATGTTGACCGCGACGACGTGGAACGACAGCTCTCGCCTGATGGTCTCGGCCAGCGCCTCGAGCACCGGGAGATCGCCGCCGCCAGACGCGGCGGCTCGCGAAATCGTGAGCATGCCGCGTAGCTGGCGCGGGATCGGCTGCTCGGCGACCGCTTCCTTGGGCCGCACGATCGAAGGCACGGTGTCGCGCTCGTCGGCGGCCACGACCTGGTTGCGGCCGGCTCGCTTGGCCTCGTAGAGAGCCGCGTCAGCCCGCGCCAGCAGCGCCGCTGAATCCCCGGGCCCGGCCGCGACGCCGATCGAGACGGTCAGCACTCCGCCGATCCCGCTCTGATGCGGGAGCTCGGCCGCCTCGACCGCCACGCGGACGCGTTCGGCGGCGGCCAGCGCCTGGCGCCCGGTCGCGTCCGGCAGCACGAGCAGCAACTCCTCACCGCCGAAGCGGTAGGCGACGTCGCCGGTCCGCAGCGCGCCGCGGACGGTCGACGAGATCGCCCGCAGCGCCTGGTCGCCGGCGAGGTGACCGAGACGGTCGTTGTAGATCTTGAAGTAGTCGACGTCGCACAGCGCCAGCGCGAACGGACGGCCGCGCTCGTCGCGCTCGGCGTCGAGGCGGGGAAGGTCCTCGGCCAGCGCCCAGCGGTTGCGCATCCCGGTGAGCGCGTCGCGCCTCGAGTCCTTGGCCAGCTGCGCGTTGAGCCGTGCCAGCTCTGACTCACGCTGCTCGAGGTTCGATAGAGCCGCGCGCTCGCGCCGCAGCAGGTGGTGCATGCGGCGCTCGAGCAGCCCGCTGCGGATGATCAACGTCGTCGCCGAGAACAGCAGGCCGGCGGCGAGCGTGATCGTCGAGCCGGTCGGGGCGTGGCCGAGCGCCGCGTGCACGAGCGCGCCCAGGAGCACGACGAACGTCACCGCCGGCAGGATGCTGCCCTTCTGGCTGGGCTCCGCGGCGCGCACCACCTCCTCGGGCCTCCTTGCTTCGAGCAAGCCGCCGGCCGCGATCGCGAGCAGCCCGATCACCCACACCGGATCGAGCATGGTCCCACCCGGCGTGTAGGTCTGGCGCAACAGCTGGTCGCTCCAAAACACGAACGCGACCGCCTGGGCGACGATTCCGCCGAGCACGAGCGGCAGCGCAGCCGTGCGAGCTTGGCGCAGCGACCCGCCGATCATCGCCTGGATCGTCAGCACCGCCGCAGACACGTACATCGCCGGGTACACGAGCACCGCGATCCGGCCCTCGAGCGGCAGCAGTGAGCCGGTCGCGACCGGCCACAGCTCGGCGAAGATCAGCGCGATCGCGGCGGCGATCAGGGCGAGCGTCTCGACGGCGGTGACCGCCCGCAGCGATCGCGACCGAGACGCCGAGCGCAGCAGGCTGACGATCACCAGCACCGCAAACCCCCAGAAGCCGAAGTCCGCGACGGTCGGCGGCGAGGTGCTGCCGACGACGGTCATCACGTCCCAGCCCACCTGACCCGCGAGCCAGCATCCAGCCGCCGCAGCCCAGAGCGTCAGGCGCTCGCGGTTCTCGTCCAGCGCGTTCGCCCGCGCCTCGAGCATCGCGACCAGCGCTGCGGCGGCCGCCGCGGTCCAGGCGACGTTCCAGCCGACCGTCGGCGACACGGCCACCTCGGCGGCGACCATCGCAACGAGCGAGACAGTTGCGAGCACGAGAACGACGAGCACAGGCGCGCCCAGGCGGCGTGTGTGCCCCCGATTCTTCATGACACGACGTCATCGGTGAGCCGCGCGCGCGGCTTAATAGTGGGCGCGCAATTCGACGTATCGACTAGTGCGCGCTCCGTCCGGCTTCGCGGCTACGTTTGCGCCCCCGTGATCGAGACCGCGACCGTGTTCGACTGGTTGTACCACTCGGTCAGGTGGACGTGGCACGACCCCGACGGGTACAACTTCATCAGCGGGCCGCTCGCCGACATCACGCTGATCGGCGGCGCGTACGCGATCCTCAGGCGACACAACTGCCACGCGAAGGGGTGCTGGCGCATCGGCCGCCACAAGGTCGCGGGCACCGACTACATCGTCTGCCGCAAGCACCACCCGAACGAGACCCCGACCGCCGGCCAGATCCTCGCCGAACATCATGAGGCGGTGAGACGAAGGCGCACGGTCGTGCATGCCGCCGAGACCGTCGTGCACGGCGCCGAGCAGGTGATCGAGGACGTCGAGGAGGTCGTCCACCGCGACGAGGGACCGCCGGGGGCTGGGGAGGCGCCGGGGGCTGGGGAGGCGCCGGGGCCTGGGGAGGCGCCGGGGGCGGGGGAGCCGCCGCCCGGGTCGTCACCGCCCGCCGGCTAGGCGGTGACCCGCTGGTGCGCGACCGCGTCCTCGCGGCTCCAGCGGGCGATCGTCGCGCGCAGCCGTGGGATCGCCGCCGCCGCGATCGGCGCCGGCAGCCACACCGCGATCGCGCGATAGGCGAGCACGGCCGGCAGCGCGAGTCCAACCGGCACGCCGAACGCGACCAGCACGCCGGCGATCCCGCCACTCACCGAGCCGGGGATCGGCAGCGTGTTGGCGACCTGGCCGACGAAGTAGGCCAGCACCACGATCGCGAGCGCGGGGGGCGAGCCGAACGCGTTGAGCATCGCCCACAGCACGGCCGCGTCGAACGCCCAGTAGCCGATTGCGCCGGCGAGTCGTCGATCGGCCGTGCGGACCAGCGCGACGGCATCGTGGACGGCGTCGCCGAGCAGGCGCGCGCCGGCAGCGGCCCGCGCGGTGACATCGGCCCGCGCGCCGGCAGCGGCCGGCGCGGTGACATCGGCCCGCGCGTCGGCCTGGGCGTCGGCGCCGGCCGTGCCCGCCTCGAGCGCCGTGCGCCCAGGCTCTGTGGCAAGACCCGCGCGTTTGCCCCGGCCGCGCGCGAACATCAGCGCCGCCGCGATCCCGGCGGCGGCTGCCAGCGCGGGGACAGCGCTCAGCGCCACCGGGCCGTGGCTATGCACGAGCCCGAGCGCGAGCCCGCCGCCGGCGAGCACGATCGAAGCGAGAAACACCGAGTAGAGCAGCACGAGGAACGCAAGCAGCGTCCGCGTGGCCGGTACGGGTCGCAGCCCGGCGCGCCGCAGCGCCCACAGCGCCAGCGCGATCCCGCCGGCTCCGGCGGTCGGCAGCAGGCGAGTCGCGGCCGCGCCCGCGAGCGCGATCTGGGCGCTCTCGCGCGTGCCGACCCGCGGGGTCGCGCGACCCGCCACGAGCGCCAGCAACAGGACGTAGCCGGCCAGCGACGCGCACTCGAACACGACCGCCGCCAGCGCCCAGGCCGGGCTGACGTCGAGGCCGCGCACCAGCGCGTCGGCGAACGCACGCAGGTGGCCGCCGAGCAGCAGCATCGCGGTGACCGCGACGGCCGCGATCAGCGCCGGAACGGCGGCGCGCCGTAGTGTCGCGCGCACGTCGATCGCGGGGAGCGCGAACTCGGAGGCGGCGAGCTCAGAGACTGATTGTTCGGACGCGAGCATGGTTGTGAAAGGGGGAGGCCGGGCGGGCCATACATGTTGTACGTCCCATTGGGCGCTCCGGATGTGACATATGACACCCCGAACCGCGGAAACTCATCGAGGTGGTCGAGATCCCGACAATATGCGTCGGTTTCTCGACCAGTTGGGCTGGCCTGGCAGTCGGTCGCGGGCGTCTGAAAATCGCCGTGACCCCGTTTATCGGTGCGACTTTACTTCCGGGGCGTCACGGCGCTTTCCCTGTCAGCAGGCGGGTGGGGCGGGTTGTATCGCTTCGGCCCGGGTCGGCATACTTGCGCCGTGAGCTCGCACGGGGGCTGGATCGGGCGCGTCGCGCCGGTGGTCATACTGATCGCTGGGGCTGCCCTCGGTGCGCCGACGCCGGCGGCCGCCGCCCAGTTCGGGTGCGCGACGTCGACGCCCTCGCAGGCCGTGTTTCGCTCCGATGGCTTGAGCGAGCCTGCGCCGGACGTGGTGATCACATGCACCGGCGGGACTCCGACCACGATTGGGACCAACCTGACGACCACCAATCTCCCTTGCAGCTGGCCGCGGCGCGCGCTCGGCGCCGCGATCACGTCCGGCAGCTCGTCGAGCAGCTCATCAGTCAGCTGCGGGTGCGGTTCCGCACCGTCGCCGCCGGCCCGGGCGGCCGGCTGCGGCTCGCATCCGAGCTGCTCGACTCCGACTACTCGACCCACCAGGCCGCCGGCAAAGCGATCTACGCGGCCGCCAAGCGGGCAGAGCGGCTCGTCGAGCGCGACGAGCGGCTGCGGGCCGGCCAGCACCCGGGGAACGCGGACGGCCGCTACCGCGCCGCCTGCACCTACGCCGAGCGGTGGGGCCTCGAGATGCCGCCGGGACAGTCGACGGCGAGCTAGTCGTGCTCCCGGCTCCACACGCGCGCCGCCAGCTCGAGCGTCGCCTCGGCGAGCTCGTAGCGCTCGTAGATCACGCGCGAGCCGAACGTCCTGGTCTCGATCAGGTCGCTCAGGACGTTTTCGGTGACCGGCGGCAGGAACGGTGTGCCGCCACCGACGATCACCGGCTTGCGGATACATGCGCAGCTCGTCGACGAGACCGAGCTCGACAGCCACGGCAGCCAGGCCGGCGCCGCCGATCGCGACATCCTTGTCGGTCGCTTGTCGGTCGCGTCGAGCGCCGCAGCGGCCTCCTCGGCCAGCGACGCCTCGGCGAGCCGCGCATTGCCTTGGACGCTGTCGAGCGTGCGGCTGAAGACGATCTTCGGGATCGCGCACCAGGCGTCGGCGAACGCGGCGTCGAGCTCGCTGTCGCGCATCGACGGATGCGTCTCCCACACCAGCATCGTCTCGTAGAGCCTGCGGCAAACAGAGGAGCCGGTGGGGCTGGGCGCGCGAGGCCTCAGGGGCCGCCCTCTGCGCCTTGGGTCACGGTTGTGCGCATTTCGTGACGCTATTGCGCGTCTCGGGACGCACCGGTGCGCAACGTGACCCAAACGCGGGAGAGGGCTCAGGGGAACGACGACAGGGCGGGATGGCGTCCCCTTTGTCCCCTGGGCCTCAGAAGGGGATAAAGGGGACGTCAGACCTCGACGAAAGCTCGGGCTGGTTTCCCGTTCCCTGGGGCCGGTGAGGGGGTGACACGACTACGGGGCTGTCGGAGGTCACCGGGCTGGCGTGCTGGATCCCGTGGGGGAGCGGCGCCGGAGGCTGTCTAGCCGTTTCCTTGCTTGCGCCAGCGCTCGAACAGGGAGCGGGTCATGCTCATGCCAGCGACGACGATGTTCCGGTGAGGCTGGGGGCGCAACTCGCTGATGAGGCGCCAGCGGTCGATAAAGCCGGCTTCCGCCAGCTCGCGCTGACGTGCGCGTAGCTCGGCCGCGACGCTCGCCGCTTGGGCCTCTCGGGCCTCGGCAGCTTGGCGTTGGGCCCGTTCTTGGTGCAGATCCGCGCTGGCCTCCTCGATCTGAGCGGTCAGAGGACGCAGCCGCGCGAGCTCCCGGGTCAGCCGCGCGTTCTCGGCGCGTTCGCGCTCAAGCGCGAGCAGGATCGATTTTAGGTCGTGGTTTGTCCCCTCGCCTTCCCGGTCCCCGCTCGCCTCAGCAGGGCCGATCAGCCCCGCACGCTCGAGCTCGGAGTGCGGGATGCGCCAGTAGCGGCCGTGCTGGACGGCGCGCAACTGACCGCGCTCGATTCGCTTGCGCAGCGCACGAACCGACGAGCCCGTGAGCTCAGCCGCCTCCTGAGTCGTATAGATCCTCATGGTCGGGTTCTCCACGTCCTCTTTGTCCCTTTGGAGATGGGGGACAAAGGGGACGGCAACCGGTTATGTACCCCGGCCCGAACCCAAACCAAGCAGTTCAGGGGGTGGCGATCGAATAAGGAATCCCGTGGATCAATGATGGTGTTTGAGGAGGTTTAGGATCTCGAATATTGGTGAATAAACAAGCAAGTGGCCGGACGTGCGTACTTGTTAAGGCCTTAGTTGTAACGGCTTTAGCGTGGCTGTGTCTGGTCGCCAGTGCCTCTGCGGGAGGACTATCGGGCTCAGTAACCCGTCCATTTCTAAAGCCGTCGTCGAGCAGTCCGGCCTCGAGCACCCCGATTCCGAGCTCTCCGCCCGCTCCGAGCACTCCGGCGCCGAGCGTCCCAGCTCCGAGCACTCCGATGCCGAGCGTCCCAGCTCCGAGCAGTCCGGTGCAGAGCGTCCCCGCTCCGAGCACGCCGAGCGCTCCGGCGCCGAGCGCGGCCCCCGCTCCGAGCATCCCAAGCGTTCCGGCGCCGAGCGGTCCGGTGCCGAGCACCCCCGCCCCGAGCACGCCGAGCGCCCCGGCGCCGAGCAGTCCGGTGCCGAACGCCGCCCCCGCTTCGAGCACCCCAAGCGCCCCGGCGCCGAGCAGTCCGGTGCTGCCGAGCACTCCGGTATCCAGCAGTCCGGCTCCGAGCACCCCGAGCACCCCGGTATCCAGCAGCAGTCCGGCTTCGAGCACCCCGAGCGCTCCGGCGCCGAGCACCCCCGCTCCGAGCACCCCGGTGGTCAAGACCGTGACCGCTCCGGTGGCTCCGGTGGTCAAGACCGTGACCGCTCCGGTGGCGCCGGTGACGGCTCCGGTGGCGCCGGTGGTCAAGACCGTGACGGCTCCGGTGGCGCCGGTGGTCAAGACCGTGACCGCTCCGCTGGCGCCGGTGACGGCTCCGGTGGCGCCGGTGGTCAAGACCGTGACCGCTCCGCTGGCGCCGGTGACGGCTCCGGTGGCGCCGGTGGTCAAGACCGTGACCGCTCCGCTGGCGCCGGTGACGGCTCCGGTGGCGCCGGTGGTCAAGACCGTGACCGCTCCGGTGGCGCCGGTGGTCAAGACCGTGACCGCTCCGCTGGCGCCGGTGGTCAAGACCGTGACGGCTCCGGTGGCGGCGGTGGTCAAGACCGTGACCGCTCCGCTGGCGCCGGTGGTCAAGACCGTGACCGCTCCGCTGGCGCCGGTGACGGCTCCGGTGGCGCCGGTGGTCAAGACCGTGACCGCTCCGCTGGCGCCGGTGACGGCTCCGGTGGCGGCGGTGGTCAAGACCGTGACCGCTCCGCTGGCTCCGGTGGCGGCGGTGGTCAAGACCGTGACCGCTCCGCTGGCTCCGGTGGCGGCGGTGGTCAAGACCGTGACCGCTCCGCTGGCGCCGGGCGGCTCCGGTGGCGGCGGTGGTCAAGACCGTGACCGCTCCGCTGGCTCCGGTGGCGGCGGTGGTCAAGACCGTGACCGCTCCGCTGGCGGGGCGGCGGTGGTCAAGACCGTGACCGCTCCGCTGGCTCCGGTGGCGGCGGTGGTCAAGACCGTGACCGCTCCGCTGGCGCCGGTGACGGCTCCGCTGGCGCCGGTGACGGCTCCGCTCGGCGCCCGGTGATCCGCTGGCTCCGGTGAGCGACTCCGGTGTCGAGCAGTCCCGCTCCGAGCACTCCGGTATCCAGCAGTCCGGCTTCGAGCACCCCGAGCACCGGGTATCCAGCAGTCCGGCTTCGAGCACCCCGAGCACCGGGGTATCCAGCAGCAGTCCGGCTTCGAGCACCCCGAGCGCTCCGGCGCCGAGCACCCGCGTTCCGAGCACCCCGGTGGCTCCGGTCGTCACGACCGTGACCGCTCCGCTGGCGCCGGTGACGGCTACGGTGGCGCCGGTGGCTGCTTCAGTCGCGCCGGTGGTCGAGAACGTGACCGCGCCGTTGACGCCGATGGTCAGGACGGTGACCGCTTCCCTGCTGGTCGCGCCGTTCGTTGTCTCGTCGGTTTCTGCCTTCGGCGGGACTGACGCCTCCGCTCTGAACGCCACTTTCTCGCGCTCGTTCGGTGGCTTGCGGCGGGCGGACTCCACGCATCATCCGTTACCGGCAGCAGCTGTCACTCCCGGCATACCGCAGTTGACCGGCGCGCCGAGCTCCTCGTCTTCTGCCGGCTCAGGCCCGGGTGGCAGTGGCGTTGGCCCCGGCGCACTGCTCTTCTTCTTCATCTTGGCGTCAGTGTTTGTCTGCTGTCGTCTGCTGGTCGGCGCGGATCGAGTCCCGCCGGCCCCGTTCGTGTTGCTCACAGAGCTCCCTGGCTGACCGCCAGTCCAGGACCTCAGAGCTCTTGCCGAGGGCTTAGCGCCCCCGGCACATCCAGCACACGAATGAGAGGACGAACTCATGAGACGACGAGGTCTCAGTTCGCTACTGGCGGTCTTTGTGTTGGCAGCGCTGCTTGGGTTGGCTTTGGAGCCGACGGCTGCGCTGGCGGCAGGAAGTGGCTCACGCGCTAAGCAGCCGCGCTCCCGAATCACGCAAAGCTCGCTGTCGTATCCGACCGGATTGTCCGGTAGCCGAGGTACCGGCGCGCCGTTTTTGGCGGTCGGTAGTGGCTATGACAGTGCTCGCGGCT
>CAWEKN010000003.1:0-368581 GCA_963809685.1 uncultured Solirubrobacterales bacterium
ATTGACACTCACGAACAGTTCGCTCGTCGGAAGGCTGCCGCTCGCGGCCGCCGCACACAGCATCCTCCTCGATGAACTGGACATCAGCGGCGAGCCCGATACCCCTCCCCGCTCAATCTTCATCCTGAACATTTGGTCTACCTGATCTTCACGTCGGGATCGACTCTGCACCCCGAAAGGAGCAGCAAACACTCATTCCGGTTTGTATAACCGCTTCAGCTCGATTCAGAGTGCTTATGCCCTGACGGAAGATGATGTTGTCCTGCAGAAGACGCCATTTAGTTTTGACGTTTCGGTCTGGGAATTCTTCTGGCCGCTGATTACTGGTGCCCGCCTGGTCCTTGCTCCGCCTGGGGCGCACCGCGATCCAAGTCAGCTCATTGAAATCATCTGCAAGCGGGGTGTGACGACGCTGCATTTTGTTCCTTCCATGCTGAAGGTTTTTCTTTCGCATGAAGGCGTGCAGCAATGCGCGGGGGATCCGGCGTCTCATCTGCAGCGGCGAAGCGCTTTCTGCGGAACTGCAGGCGCAGGCATTGCAGCTCTTGCCGGCTACGCAAATTGAGAACCTGTACGGCCCGACTGAAGCCGCCATTGATGTGACCCGCTGGCCTTGTAGGAGCGGTGATTCGGTGATGTGCCGATTGGCCGGCCGATCTGGAACACGCGGGTGTATGTGTTGGACGGCAGTTTGCAGCCTGTACCGGCGGGGGTAGCGGGGGAGCTGTACATTTCGGGAGCGGGGCTTGCGCGGGGCTATCTGGATCGTGCGGGGCTGACGGCGGAGCGGTTTGTTGCGGACCCGTTTGGGCCTGCGGGAAGCCGGATGTACCGCAGCGGGGATATTGCGCGCTGGCGTTCGGACGGGGTGCTGGAGTTTCTCGGGCGCGCGGATGCGCAGGTGAAGCTGCGCGGCTTTCGCATTGAGCCTGGCGAGATCGAGGCGGTGCTGCTGCGCCATCCTGGGGTGGCGCAGGCTGCGGTGATTGCGCGTGAGGACGCGGCTGGGGACAAGCGGCTGGTGGGCTATGTGGTGGCGGCCGGGGCTGGAGCGCCGGAAGCGGCTTCGTTGCGGGCGCACGTTGCGCGGAGCGTTCCGGACTACATGGTGCCATCGGCCTATGTGGTATTGGAGCGGCTTCCGCTCACGCCCAATGGCAAGCTCGACCGGCGCGCGCTGCCGGCGCCGGAGGTGCGAGGGCTTGCGCCGTGGCGGGGGCCGCGCACGCCGCAGGAGGAGATCCTGTGCGCGCTGTTTGGGGAAGTGCTGGGGGTTGGCGGGGTTGGGATTGCGGACAATTTCTTTGAGCTCGGGGGCGACAGCATCGTATCGATCCAGCTGGTGAGCCGGGCGCGCAAGGCGGGGCTGGTAATCACCCCGCGCGCGGTGTTCCAGCATCAGACAGTTGAGGCGCTTGCTGCGATTGCCGCCTTTGTCGAGAAGAGGGCATCCACCCTGCCCGACATCGCCACCGGTGCATTGCCGCTCACACCAATCATGCATTGGCTGCTGGAGCGTGGCGGGCCGATCGATCACTTCAACCAAGCGATGCTGTTGCAGGTTCCGGCAGGTGTGCACGAGGATCACTTGATTGCTGCCCTTCAGGCTGTGCTCGATCATCACGATGCGTTGCGGCTGCGCCTTATTGCTTCTGTGCATGGTGCCGACTTCTCTCTTGAGGTTCTGCCTGCCGGGCTGGTCGAGGCGAGGAACTGCGTTCGACGCGTCGATGTTTGTAGCCTCGACGATGAGGCGCGGCGTGGCTGCATTGCGCAACAGGTGCAGGCGGCTGCAGCGCGGCTTGCTCCGGCGAGCGGAGTGATGGTGCAGGCGGTATGGTTCGATGCTGGAGCGGAGCAGGCTGGGCGGCTACTGCTGACAATCCATCATCTTGCGGTAGACGGAGTCTCGTGGCGCATCCTGTTGCCTGATCTTGCTGCGGCCTGGGCGTCGATCGCGCGCGGGGAGGTCGCCGCACTCGCGCCGCGGGGCACATCGTTTCGTCGTTGGGCACAACGGCTTGCGGCCGAGGCGCAGGGTGCGGGGCGGCTTGCCGAGCTTGGGTTCTGGACTGGGATGTTGAGCGCGCCGGCTCTTTCACTGGTTGAGGGCGCGCTCGATCCGACGCGCGATGTCAGCGGGAGGGCCGGGCAGCTCACGCTCACATTGCCGGCTGCGATCACGGGGGCGTTGCTGACGCGGGTGCCGGCGGCGTTTCATGGTGGCATCAACGATGTTCTTCTGACCGGCTTGGTGCTGGCTGTTGCGGACTGGTGCCGGCGGCGTGGTCGATGCACCGGCACTGCGGTGCTGATTGATCTTGAGGGTCATGGCCGCGAGGAAATTTTTGCGGATGTGGACCTCACGCGCACGCTCGGCTGGTTCACGAGCCTGTTCCCGGTGCGACTTGATGCGGGCGCGGTTGACCTCGCGGAGGCCTTGGCGGGCGGTCCGGCGCTCGGGCGCGCACTCAAGATTATCAAAGAACAACTGCACGCGGTGGCGGACAATGGACTTGGCTATGGACTGCTGCGTTACCTCAATGCGCAGACGGCATTGCAGCTTTCCGGGCTTTCCACGCCCGAGATCTGTTTCAATTATCTTGGGCGTTTTCGGCACCCGGATGAGCGGACTGGCGCCGCTGCTGCGGCTACGGTGCTTAGCGGCGGCAGTGACGCGCGATGCCGCTCACCCATTGCATCGAAGTCAATGTGCTACCGCTCGAGGGAGCCGATGAAGCAACCCTGGCGGCCACTTGGTCATGGGCGGCAGCTCTGTTGTCGGAAGAAGAGATCCGCGACCTGGCGCAGGGCTGGTTTCGCGCGCTGGAGGCGTTGGTGCGCCATGCCAGCCAAGCCGGTGCCGGTGGTCGCAGCCCCTGCGATCTGCCGTTGCTGGCGCTCTCTCAGGACGAGATCGAGCGTCTGGAGAGCAAGTATCCGCAGATGGAGGACATGCTGCCGCTGTCTCCTTTGCAGGAGGGACTACTATTTTATGCGCTTTACGATGCGCAGGCGCTGGACGTCTACACGGTGCAATTGGTGCTCGCGTTGGAGGGGCCGCTCGACGGCGCGTTTGCAGCGGGCGGCGCAGGCCCTTATGGAACGCCACGGGAGCCTGCGCGCCGGCTTTGAGCATGAGAAGTTGAGCCGGCCGGTGCAGGTGATCATGGCGGGGGTGAGGCCTGCCTTGGCGCAGCCTCGATCTGTCGGGTCTCGATGAAGCGGAACGCGAGGAGCGTCTGGCGGACATTCTGATGGCAGGATCGCGCCCAGCGCTTCGATGTGGGCGTCGCCCCGCTTCTGCGCTGTACGCTCGCCCGCCTTTCCGATGCCGAGCATCGACTGATCGTCAGCCACCATCACCTGCTGATGGACGGCTGGTCTGGCCGGTGCTGATCGACGAACTTCTCACCTTCTACGAGCAGGAGGGGGAGGCATTCAGGCTGCCACGGGTGACGCCCTGCACGGATTATCTGGCCTGGCTTGCGCGCCAGGATCGCACGGCGGCGCTGGCCGCGTGGCGTGAAGCGTTGGCCGGATTGGAGGAGGCGACCCATCTTTGCGGTCAGAAGGCTCGGCACAAACCGGTTGCCCCGAGCAGATCGCGCTCGAGCTTGAAGACGCTGACTGCGTCGCTCAACGAGCAGGCACGCCGGCGTGGGGTGACGCTGAACACCATGCTGCAAGCGGCCTGGGCGTTGCTGCTTGGCCGGCGATGCAGCCGTGACGACGTTGTGTTCGGGACGACGGTGGCGGGCCGGCCGCCCGAGCTTGCCGGCGTTGAGCGCATGGTGGGGCTGTTCATCAATACGCTGCCGGTGCGCGTGCGATTGCCTCCCGGCGAGCCGTTCAACGAACTGGTCGAGCAATTGCAGGATGACCAGTCGTATCTGTTGGCGCACCAGCATCTGGGCTTGGCGGAGATCAAGAGCAGTCCGGACTTGGCGACCTGTTCGACACGTTGCTGGTGTTCGAGAACTACCCGGTCGAGCAGCGCGCTCGTTGGCGGATGTGCGCGGAGTGCGGCTGCGCGGCTTAAGCGGGCACGATGCCACCCATTATGCCTTGGCGATTGCCGCGATTCCGGGCGAGCGGCTGCGGTTGCGGTTGGATTATCGGCCGGACGTGTTTGAACGCCCGAGCGTAGAGGCGCTGGGCGCGCGGCTGGTGCGGCTCATTGCAGCGGCGGTTGCGCATCCGGAGCGGGCGATCGGCAGCCTCGACATTCTCTCTGCCGCGGAGCGCGCAACAATTCTGCGCGGCTGGAACGACACCGCGCGGGCATTGCCCTCGACCACTCTGCCGGAGCTGTTTGCGAGGCAGGCGACAGCGCGGCCCGATGCCGTTGCGGTGGTGTTCGAGGATGCGGCGCTCACTTATGGCGAGCTTGAGGTGCGCGCCAACCGGCTGGCGCATCATCTGCGCGCGCGCGGGCATTGGCCCGGAACTGTTGGTTGGGATTTGCCTCGAGCGATCGCTCGACCTGGTGATTGGGCTTCTCGCCATTCTCAAGGCGGGCAGCGCGTATCTTCCACTCGATCCTGAATATCCACTGCGAGCGCCTCGAATATATGATTAAGGATGCCGGCAACCCATTGATACTCACCCACGTTCACTCGTCGGAAGGCTGCCGCTCGCGGCCGCCGCACACAGCATCCTCCTCGATGAACTGGATACCAGCGGGGAGCCCGCTACTCCCCTCCCCCTCAATATTCATCCCGAGCATCTGGTCTACATGATCTTCACCTCGGGATCGACTGGGCACCCGAAAGGAGCAGCAAACACTCATTATGGTTTGTACAACCGCTTGAGCTGGATGCAGAGCGCTTATTGTTTGACGCGAGAAGATGTTGTCCTGCAGAAAACACCATTTAGTTTTGACGTTTCGGTTTGGGAATTCTTGTGGCCGCTCGTTACCGGGGCGCTGGTCTTTGCTCCGCCTGGGCGCACCGCGATCCAGGTCGGCTGATTGAGATCATCTGCAAGCAAGGTGTGACGACGCTGCATTTTGTTCCTTCCATGCTGAAGGTTTTTCTTTCGCATGAAGGCGTGCAGCAATGCGCGGATGCGCACGTCTCATCTGCAGCGGCGAAGCGCTTTCTGCAGAACTGCAGGCGCAGGCATTGCAGCTCTTGCCGGCTACGCAAATTGAGAACCTGTACGGCCCGACTGAAGCCGCCATGGATGTGACCCGCTGGCCTTGTAGGAGCGGTGATCTCGGCGACGTGCCGATCGGGCGTCCGATCTGGAACACGCAGGCCTATGTTCTGGACGGCGGCCTGCAGCCTGTGCCGGCCGGGGTTGCGGGCGAGCTTTACATTGCCGGGGCGGGGCTGGCGCGCGGCTATCTGCGGCGTGCCGGTCTCACGCGCGGAGCGGTTTGTGGCCGATCCGTTCGGGCCGGCCGGGGAGCCGCATGTATCGCACCGGCGATCTCGCGCGCTGGCGTGCCGACGGGGTGCTGGAGTTTCTCGGCCGGGTCGACCGCAGGTGAAGCTCCGCGGGCTTCCGCATTGAGCCTGGCGAGATCGAGGCGGTGCTCATGCGCCATGCCGCGGTGGCGCAGGCGGCGGTGATTGCGCGCGAGGACGCGCGCGGCAACAAGCGGCTCGTTGGCTATGTGGTTGCCGCCGTGCTGGTGCCGACGATCGATGCCGCGCAATTGCGCGCGCATGTTGCGCGGAGTGCTGCCGGACTACATGGTGCCGTCGGCGTTTGTGGTTCTCGATGCGCTGCCTCTCACGCCCAACGGCAAGCTTGACCGGCGTGCTTTGCCGGCGCCGGAGCTTGCGCCGAAGGTTGTGCGTCCTGCGCGCACGCCGCAGGAGGAGATTGCTGTGTGCGCTGTTTGCCGAGGTACTCGGGCTATCACGGGTCGGCATTGACGATAATTTCTTTGAACTGGGCGGGCATTCGTTATTGGCGATGCGGCTGATCAGCCGCATTCGGGCGAGCCTCGATGCGGAGCTTGGCATCCGCAGCCTGTTCGAGGCGCCTACGGTTGCGGGGCTGGCCAAGGCGCTGCCGGGTGCCGGGGCGGCGCGCGCTCCGCTGCGCGCGGTTGCGCGTCCGCAAGAGATACCCCTGTCCTATGCGCAGCGCCGGCTGTGGTTTCTGGACCGGCTGGAGGGGCCCGGCGCCACCTATGTGATCCCGCTGGCGCTGCGATTGAGCGGGGCGCTCGATCATAATGCTTTGCACAGCGCGCTGTGCGATGTGGTGGAGCGGCACGAGAGCCTGCGCACGATATTTCCCGAGCGGGGTGGGGTTGCCCGGCAGTTGATCCTTGAGCCGAGCGAGGCGCGGCCGTCGCTGGTGGTCAGTGCGGTAAGCGAGGCTGAACTTGGCTCTGCGCTGGAGCAGGCGGCCGGGCAGAGGCTTTGATCTTGCGCGCGAGACCGCCGCTGCGGGCGCATTTGTTTGTGCTTGGCGAGAGCGAGCACGTGCTGCTGCTCACTTTGCATCACATTGCCGGGGATGGCTGGTCGCTGGATCCGCTGCTGCGCGATTTGTCGCGCGCTTATGCGGCGCGGCGGGAGGGGCGCGCGGCGGAGCTTCCTCCGCTGCCGGTGCAATATGCCGACTACGCGCTGTGGCAGCAGGAGGTCTTGGGCGAGGAGAGCGACAGCGCAAGCGCGATTGGGCGCCAGTTGGCGTTCTGGCGGGAGACGCTTGCCGGGCTCCCCGATCAGATTGACCTGCCGAGCGACCGTCCTCGCCCGCCGGTGATGAGCCATCGCGGGGGGAGCGTTCCGCTCGTGCTTTCCGGCGAGTTGCATCGGCGGGCTTACCCTGCTTGCGCGCGAGGCGGGAGCAAGCCTGTTCATGGTGGTGCAGGCTGCGCTTGCGGGGCTGTTCACGCGGCTTGGAGCGGGCAGCGACATTGCGCTTGGCAGCCCGATCGCCGGGCGCGGGGACAGCGCGCTGGACGATCTGATCGGGTTTTTCGTCAACACGCTGGTGCTGCGCACCGACACCTCGGGCAATCCGAGCCTGCGGGAGCTGATTTCCCGGGTACGGGCTGGCAATCTTGCGGCGTACAGCCATGCGGATTTGCCGTTTGAGCGGCTGGTGGAGGTTCTCAATCCGCCGCGTTCGCTTGCGCGCCATCCACTGTTCCAGGTGATGCTGGCGTTTCAGAACAATGCCGGAGCCGAGCCTGGCGGTCGAGGGCTTGCGCGCGCGGTTTGAGGCGGTTGCGAGCCGGAGTGCGAAGTTTGACTTGTCGGTGAGCCTTGCCGAGCAGCGGTTGGCCGACGGCACGCCGCTGGGGATTGCCGGGGTTATCGAGTACGCGAGCGACCTGTTTGATGCGGCAACGTGTAGAGGCGCTGGGCGCGCGGCTGGTGCGGCTCATTGCGGCGGCGGTTGCCGATCCGGAGCGGGCGATCGGCAGCCTCGACATTCTCTCTGCCGCGGAGCGCGCAACCATTCTGCGCGGCTGGAACGACACTGCGCGCGGCATTGCCCTCGACCACTCTGCCGGAGCTGTTTTCGGCGCAGGTCGCAAAGACCCCCGATGCCGTTGCGGTGGTGTTCGAGAGACCACGAGCCTCAGCTATGCCGAGCTTGAACGTGCGCGCCAACCGGCTGGCGCATCATCTGCGCGCGCGCGGGGTTGGCCCGGAAGTGGTGGTGGGGCTTTGCCTCGAACGCTCACTCGATATGATCGTTGGACTTCTCGCCATCCTCAAGGCGGGCGGTGCTTATCTGCCGCTCGATCCGGAGTATCCCGCGCGAGCGCCTGCGCCTTCATGCTCAAGGATGCCGGCGCGCCCATTGTGCTCACCCACGCCGCGCTACGCGAGCGGCTTGGATCATTCCATGCCGAGACCGTGTGCCTCGATCTGCGGGCTCGGCGCTTGCCTGGCGAGCCCGCGACCGCGCCGGCGGTCGAGCATCCACTCCGCAGCATCCCGCCTATGTCATCTACACCTCCGGCTCGACGGGCAAGCCGAAGGGCGGTTGTGGTCGAGCACGCCGATCGTGCCAATAGCTGCTCGCGACTGGCAGACAGACTTCGAGCTCGGACCGACGATCGATCCGCCGTATTCAGCTCTCATTCGTGCTTCGATGCCCAGTCGAGCAACTTCTTCTGCCGCTCATAGGCGGGGGGCGGCTGTCCTGATTGCATGCCGTGCAACGGCAGGCATCCTGCCGATCTCTGGCAGGCACTGATGCGAGCACGCAGTCACGCTTTGCAGCTGCGTGCCGTCCTATCTCGGACAGTCCTGCTGGATGCGCCGGACCACTGTCTTGCTAGCAGCTCTGGCTGATTGTGGCGGCGAAGCACTCACGCCTGAGTCTAGTCAAGCACGATTTTGGCGCACACTGCCGTTGCGCGGACTTACCAATCTGTACGGTCCGACCGAGACGCACGATTGATGCGGCCTTCCTGCCGCTGACAGGATGACGAATGCAGTCGCGCGTGCCGATTGGCCGGCCGATCTGCGAACACGCGGTGTATGTGCTGGACGCGGGCTTGCAGCCTGTGCCGGTTGGGGTTGCGGGCGAGCTCTACATTGCCGGGGCGGGGCTGGCGCGCGGCTATCTGAAGCGGCCGGCTCTGACGGCGGAGCGGTTTGTGGCCGATCCGTTCGGGCCGGCCGGGCGAGCGGCATGTACCGCACCGGCGATCTCGCGCGCTGGCGTGCCGACGGGGTGCTGGAGTTCCTCGGGCCGGGCCGACCAGCAGGTCAAGATCCGCGGCTTCCGCATTGAGCCCGGCGAGATCGAGGCGGTGCTGATGCGCCATGCCTGGGGTGGCGCAGGCGGCGGTGATCGCCCGCGAGGACGCGCCGGCGACAAGCGGCTGGTCGGCCTACTGTGGTGGCCAAGCGCAGCCGGTGCGGCGATCGATCGCCGGGCACTGCGCGCGCATCTTGCGCGCGGCTGCCGGACTACATGGTGCCGGCGGCGTTCGTGGTTCTCGAGGCGCTGCCGCTGACGCCCAACGGCAAGCTGGACCGCAAGGCGTTGCCGGCGCCGGAGCTTGCGACCGAAGGCTTGCTGCGTTCTGCGCGCACGCCGCAGGAGGAGATGCTCTGCGCGCTGTTTGCCGAGGTGCTCGGCCTCTCACGGGTCGGCATTGACGACAACTTCTTTGAGCTGGGCGGCCACTCGCTGTTGGCGACTGCGGCTGGTCAGCCGCATCCGCACGCGCCTCGGACGCGGAGCTTGCCATCCGCAGCCTGTTCGAGGCTCCCACGTTGCGGCGAGCTGGCCGAGGCGCTGCACGGCGGCCGCAGGCGGCGCGCGCACCGCTGCCGTGCGGGCAGCGACCGGAGGAGATCCCGCTGTCTTTTGCCCAGCGCCGACTCTGGTTTCTGGACCGGCTGGAGGGGCCCAGCCCGACCTATCACTATCCCGGTGGCGTCTGCGCTTGAGCGGGGCGCTCGATCACGGCCGCCCTGGAGGCTGCTCTGGGCGATGTGGTCCAGCGCCACGAGAGCTTGCGCACGGTACTTTCCCGAGCGGGGTGGCGGTCGCCCGGCAGCAGATCCTGCGCCGAGCGGAGCCCGGCCGTCGCTGGTGGTCAGTGCTGTCAGCGAGGTTCGAGACTTGGCATCTGCGCTGGCAGCGGCGGCGGGCAAGGCTTCGACCTCGCGCGCGAGACCCCGTTGCGGGCGACACTGTTCGAGCTCGGCGCAGAGCGATCACGTGTCCTGCTTCTCGCTTTGCATCACATCGCCGGGGACGGCTGGTCGCTGCGCTCCGCTGCTGCGGTGATTTGGCGCGCGCTTATGCGGCGCGGCGGGAGGGGCGCGCTGCCGACTTCCTCCGCTGCCGGTGCAATATGCCGACTACGCGCTCTGGCAGCAGGACGTCTGGGCGAGGAGAGCGACAGCGCAGAGCGCGATTGCGCGCCAGTTGGCGTTCTGGCGGGAGGCGCTTGCCGGGCTCCCCGATCAGATTGATCTGCCGACCGACCGCCCGCGTCCGCCGGTCATCGAGCCATCGCGGCGGGAGCGTTCCGCTTGTGCTTTCCGGCCGAGTTGCACGGGGGCTTGACCCTGCTGCGCGGGAGCGGGGCGAGCTTGTTCATGGTGCTGCAGGCGGCGCTGGCTGCCTTGCTCACGCGGCTCGGGGCGGGGCAGCGACATCCCGATCGGCAGTCCGATTGCCGGACGCGGCGACAGCGCTCTCGACGATCTGGTCGGGCTTCTTCGTCAACACGCTGGTGCTGCGCACCGACGTCTCCGGCAACCCGAGTTTGCGGGAGCTGATCGCGCGGGTGCGCGCGGCTAATCTGGCGGCCTACAGCCATGCAGGAACTGCCGTTTGAGCGGTTGGTCGAGGTGCTCAATCCGCCGCGTTCGCTTGCGCGCCATCCACTGTTCCAGGTGATGCTGGCGTTGCAGAACAATGCGGAGCGGTCTTTGCGGTAGAGGGGTTGACCTCTCGGTTCGAGCCGGTCACCACCAGTAGTGCCAAGTTTGACCTGTCGGTGAGCGTTTCGGAAGAGCGTCTCGCCGATGGCACACCCGCTGGGATCTACGGGGTGATTGAGTACGCGACTGACCTGTTCGAGCGGCCAGCGTGGAGGCGATCGCGGCACGACTGGTTCGTCTGATTTCGGCGGCGGTTGCGCACCCGGATCAGGCCATCGGCAGTATCGACGTTCTCTGCTCCCGCGGAGCGGCGCGATCCGTCTGCGCGGGTGGAACGACACGGCGCGGGCATCGCCCTCGACCACTCTGCCGGAGCTGTTTGCCGCGCAGGTCGCAAAGTCCCCCGATGCCGTTGCAGTGGTGTTCGAGGATGAGGCGCTCAGTTACGCCGAGCTTGAGATGTGCGCAAACCAGCTCGCGCATCGATTGGTGGGATTGGGTGTTGGGCCTGATGTTCTGGTTGGGATCAGCCTGGAGCGCTCGCTGGAGCTTGTCGTCGGACTGCTGGCGATCTGAAGGCCGGCGGCGCCTACCTGCCGCTTGATCCCGAGTATCCAGCCGAGCGTCTGCAATACATGATGCAGCTGGATGCTGGAATCCGCGTGCTGCTGACCCACAGCTCGCTGGTGGCAACCTTGCCACTTCGCGGCGTCGACACAGCATCGCCTTGATCGGGACGGACACCCGAGACGAGCCCGATTGGTCGCCATCTTCCGCTTCTGCATCCCGAGCACCTCGCCTACATGATCTTCACCTCGGGATCGACCGGCACCCCCAAGGGTGCTGCCAACACCCATCATGGTCTGCGTAATCGTCTGAACTGGATGCAATTTGCCTATCCGCTCACTCCACAAGATGTTGTGCTGCAGAAGACGCCGTTCAGTTTCGACGTTTCTGTCTGGGAATTCTTCTGGCCGCTGATTACCGGGGCTCGCCTGGTGCTGGCCGCGCCCGGCGAGCATCGCGATCCAAGTCAGCTCATTGAAATCATCTGCAAGCGGGGTGTGACGACGCTGCATTTTGTTCCTTCCATGCTGAAGGTTTTTCTTTCGCATGAAGGCGTGCAGCAATGCGCGGGTCGGAGGGGACAGCCGCGAGGCAGATGCCGATCGCGATCAGCACGAGCGTGCCGCCGACGCCGGGGGCGAGGGTCTCGCCGGCCGCGACCGCGATCAGCGCGGCGATCGCGCCTTCGGTCGAGACGAGCGGGGCGACGAGCGCGACCTGGCCGATCCGCATCGCGTGATATGCCAGCACGAGCCCGCCGACGTTGCCCGCGCCCGACAACACAAGCCAGAACACCGCGCCGCCGTGCAGCGACCCCGGCACTCCATGGATTGCCGCCAGCGGTCCGGTGACCGCAAGCCCGACGACCATCACCCACGCCACGACCGACGCGGGCTCGATCATCCTGCTCGAGCGCGAGGAGCACAGCGTCGAGATCGCCCATGCCAGAGCCGCGCCGAGGCCGCCGAGGATTGCGAGCACCTTACAAGCATCACACCGCTGGGCAGATCCGTGACACGATCACTTGCGGTGAGGCTCTGACGCCGAGAGGGAGGAAGAGGATTTGAGGCAGCTGACAGCTCTCGACGCGCAGTTCCTGGCGCTGGAGACGCCGCGCCAGAGCGGGTCACGTCGGGACCGTTGCGGTGCTCGATCCGAGCACCGCCCCGACGGCCGAGCTCGAGCTCGCCGACATCCAGCAGCCTGATCGACGAGCGGCTGCCGCTGCTGCCGCCGTTTCGCTGGCGGCTGAAGGAGGTGCCGTTCGGCGCTCGACTATCCGTACTGGATCGACGATCCCGACTTCGATCTCGAGTACCACGTCCGCGAGCTCGCGCTGCCGCCGCCGCCGACCGACGAGAAGCTCGGCGAGCAGGTCGCGCGGATCGTCGCGCGGCCGCTCGACCGCGCGCGCCCGCTGTGGGAGCTGTACCTGATCCACGGGCTCGCGGACGGGCACGTTGCGGTCGCTGACCAAGATCCACCACGCGGTGATCGACGGCCTCTCGGGCGCGGAGATCATGGGCGTCGCTGCTCGACCTGAGCGCCCGAGGGGCGGGAGCTGGCGGCCGCCGCCGGCGACGCTGGGCGTCGCCGACCGCGAGCCGGGCGAGCTCGAGATGCTCGCGCGCGGCCTGCTCGGCGCGCCCCGGTACGCGACGCGCGTCGTGCGCGCGCTGCCGTCGACGCTTGCCCAACATCGAGGACGTCGCCGTGCTCGCGCAGATACCCGGGGCCGAGACGCTGGGCCGGGCGACGTCACGGATGGCGCGTCTGGTCCGGCGCGCCAGGGCGCGCATGCTCGAGCGCAGCGAGCTGACGCCGCCGCGGACGCGTTCAACGGCCGCGTCTCGCCGCACCGCCGGTTCGCGTTCGGCCAGCTGTCGCTCGCCGAGGTCAAGGCGGTCAAGAACGCCTACGGCGCCACCGTCAACGACGTCGTCGTCTCGATCTGCGCGGGCGCGCGTGCGGCGATGGCTGCATCGAGCACGACGAGCTGCCCGCCGACCCGCTGGTCGCGCAGGTGCCGGTGTCGGTCCGCACCGACGAGCCAGGCCGGGACGTTCGGCAACCGGATCGGGATGCTGAGCGTGCCGCTCTTCACCGACGATCGCCGACCCGGTGGCAGCGGCTGCGTGCGAACGCACGAGGCGCTGGCCGTGGTCAAGGAGCGCCACAAGGCGCTGCCGGCGGAGCTGCTCCAGGACGCCACTCAGTTCATCCCGCCGGCGCGTGTTCGCGCGCGCGTCGCGGCTCACCTTCTCGCTGGCCGCGACCGCGCACGCCGATCTGGAACCTGGTCATCTCCAACGTCCCGGGCCCGCAGCTCCCGTTGTACTGGCCGGCGCGCGGCTGGTGGCGAACTACCCGGTGTCGGTGATCACCGACGGGATGGGGCTCAACATCACCGTGATGAGCTACGACGGCCACCTCGACTTCGGGATCGTCGCCGACCGCGAGCAGATGCGCGATGTGTGGGACCTGATCGGGTGGCTGAGCGAGTCGCTCGAGGAACTGGGCGAATCCGCCTTCGGCGCGCGCCCGCCGGCGCATCAGGGAATCGGCGGAGCCGATTCCCCAGCGAATCCGCCGAAGGCGGATTCGCCCACCCCCAACGTGAGCGTTAGCGGATGATCCGGAACACGCCGCGCATGAACGGGTGGATCCTGCAGAAGTACGTGTAGGTCCCGGGTGCCAGATTCGACGGCGTGCTCCAGTCCAGCCTGCCGACGGCGGGCGTCCCGTCGCCGAGCTGACCGGAGTCGTAGTTGCCCGCGCCGTTGGCGAGGGGGTATGAGATCCCGGTGTCCAGGCCGCACGGGTATTGGCAGGCGGTGACGCTGTGGAAGATCGACTTCAGGTAGTTGGGGTCGGGGGTCAGCAGGCTCGTGAAGTCCAGCGGCTTTGTCACCGGGAACGCGTCGTCGTTGACGAACGTCAGCGACTGTCCCTTGCGGATCGTCGGGGTGCAGCGGTCCGGGCCGGTCGCGGTGAAGTCCCCGGGCGTGAAGTGGAAGCCGCCGATGATCACCTTGTGGGTGCGGCAGGCAGGGAACTTCTTCAGGTTCGGGGCGACGTTGATGGTGCCGCCGTGGTGGCGGTTCTCGGCGAGGTGGCCGTGGGTGACGTGGCCGGTCTGGTCGACCGCGTGGGCGAACGGGTCGACGCCGGCCTGGTCATCCCACGCCTCCCAGACGACCATGATCCCCATCGCCTCATACCACGACGCGCGCGTGGTGTCGTACGTCGTGCTGATCCTGAGCGTGTCGCCGGCGGACACGCGCGGCTTCCAGTCCGGCGCGGTCGCGGTCATCGCCAAGTCCCAGGAGATCGGGCCGCGCGGGTCGAAGTAGTGGGCGAGTGAGCGGAACAGCCGCACCGAGTTGGGCACCGTCCCGGGAATCGCTCCACCGCTCGGCGACGCGCCGTTTCGGATCAGGTCGAGTTCGTCGTACAGGCCGCCGGGGTGAAGATGCCCGGCGGTCGCGACCAGGGTCCCGGGATGGTCGACCGTGAACTCGTTCAGCTGCGGACCTGACCCGTATGGGTTGTTGGCCATGTCGGGGTAGGTGAACTTGCCGTTGCGGCCGCTGAAGCGCTTGACGTCGAACACTGGGTAGATGTGGCGCGACTGGACGTCCATCCAGATCGGATGGATCGGCTTGATCGTCGCCGCGGCGGGCGAGGACTTCGGGACGAAGTCGATGTCGTAGGTGATGTAGACCCGCGCCCCGCGGTCGGTGAGGTCGTGGATCATGTAGTTGAGCACCCAGAAGTCGTGCGCGCCGATCGGGTAGCCGTAGCCGTTCGGGAACGTGAAGGTCGTCTTCTCCTCGCCCGCGGCCATGAACGGATAGAAGCCGCCGCCGTAGCCGTTGCCCTCGCCGGCGCCGGCGGTGCCGTTGCTCAGCCACACGCCGTGGTGCAGGTGGATCACGTCGACGCGCGGGATCGCTCCGCAGCATTTCCCGTTGGGCAGCGCGTAGTGGAGGTTGGGCGCCATCCGGACCATGTACCCGTCCTCGGTCGGCTTCGGCACCTGGTTGGTGTCGAGCAGGATCAGGTTCGCTCCGGGCGAGATCTTGTAGGGCCCTGCCTTGAAGTGCAGGTGCTGGACACCGGCGGTCGCGCTTGCGTATCCAGGCAAGGCGGCGGCAGCGCACACCACCAGACCAACGACTATTCGCTTCAACTCTCCTCCTGAGGGCTTGAGCGCCTTCCCGCGGCTGATTGAAGCAGGTTTGCGTTCTCGGCGAGACACTCGCGTACCACTAACGACTTGAACACGCGAGCGTCACGTTCTCGCTACAAGCGCGCCCGTCGGCGAGCGTAGGTTGGCGCCGCTCGCATGGCGTCCGCGTGGGGGTGCCGACCAACGCTAATCGAAGAGGTGGATGTGTCCAGAGTGACGTCGCTGTCCCGTGCCCGCGCCCGACTGCGCGGATCTTGGCTCGGACTCGCCTGTGCTGCCATCGGCGCATCGGGCGCAATCGCATTGGCCGTGCCCGCCGGCGCCACCGCCACGGGACTGTCGACCTCGACGTGCCAGCTCGGTGGCGCCTACCAGCACGTCGTCTACATCCAATTCGACAATCAGCACCTGTCGCGAGACCTCCCGAACGTCCCGTCGGACCTCGAGCAGGTGCCCGCGCTGAAGAACTTCCTGGCCAACAACGGCACGCTGCTGGACAACCACCACACGCCGCTGATCTCCCACACCAGCGGCGACATCGTCACGTCGTTGACCGGTCTTTACCCAGACCGCAACGGGATCGGGGTCGGCAACAGCTATGCGCAGTACGAGCCGGGAAGCGGCGCCGTGCCGACCAAGTTCCCGTCGGCGTTCACGTACTGGACCGATCCGGTCAGCGCCACCGACACCGACGACGAATCTGATCACCGACGGGCAGAAGAACACGCCGGCTCCGTGGGTTCCCTACACCCGCGCCGGCTGCGATGTCGGCGCGTTCTCGCTCAACGACATGGAGATCGAGAACACCAGCGGCGACATCAACGCGGTGTACGGCGTCGGTTCGCCGCAGCAGCAGTTCACGAGCGCTACGGGGGCGGGCGCCGCCGAGCTCGGCGCTGAAGGCGGCCGACTTCGAGGGGATCGCGATCCACTGCTCGCAGGCCGACAGCGCCGACAACGGCGCCGGCAACCACACGTCGCTCTGCTCGCCGCAGAACGGCGGCGCCACCGACAAGCTCCCCGATGAGCCCGGCGGCTACAGCGGCTTCAACGCCCTGCTCGGCGCGTATCTACGCCAACCAGGTGACGTCGAGCCCGGGCGCGTTCACCGCCTCGACGCAGGACGCCGCCGGCGCTGCCCACGGCAACATCAACGACCTCGCTGCGCCGGTCAAGGACGTCTACAACTACAACTCGGGCGGGTGCGCGTTCTGCGCCAACGGCACGAACCTCGACTACAAGGGCAACCCGATCGTGTCGAACGCGATCGTCGACGGCTCCGGCAACTCGGGCTTCGTCTCGAGCTTCAGCCCGACGCCCGCGCAGACGCTCGGCTACGTCGCGTCGCTGCAGGAGTCCGGGGTTCCGGTCACGTTCTCCTACATCGAGGACGCCCACGCCAAGTGGACGGCCCCATTCAACGCGCTCGGCCCCGGCGACGCCACGTACGTCGATCAGCTCAAGCAGGAGAACCAGGCATTCAACGCGTTCTTCGAGCGCCTCGCGGCTGACGGGCTCAACAAGACCAACACGCTGTTCGTGATCACCGCCGACGAGGGCGATCACTTCGCCGGCACGACTCCGACGAACAGCTGCGACGGCGTCAACACGGCGTGCACGTACGCGGCCAACGGCGTCGGCGAGCAGACCGCGCTGATCAACGACGCGCTCGCCAAGGAGTTCAGCGACACCAAGCCGTTCGCGATCCACTTCGACGACGCGCCGAACTTCTACGTCGGCGGGCCGGCCGGGTCGACGGCGCCTCCAGGGCCGTCTGACTCGTCGGTGCGCGCGCTCGAGCAGGACCTCGGCGGACTGACGCTGACCAATCAGGTTACGGGCGCGACCGACGCGGTGACGTCGCACATCGCCGATGCCGAGGATCAACGGATCCTCCACATGCAGACGACCGATCCGCTCCGGACCCCGTCGTTCACCGATTTCGCGAACCCGACCTACTTCTACCAGACGGGGTCGTGCCCGGCGAGCAACGCACAGGCGGGTTGCCCGATCGTCAACCCCGGGTTCGCGTGGAACCACGGCGGCGACCAGCCCGAGGTGACGAGGACATGGCTCGGGATGGTCGGCCCGACGGTCTCAAACCTCGGCCAGACCGGCACGGTGTGGACCGACCACACCGACATCCGTCCGACGATGCTGTCGCTGCTGGGCCTCCACAGCGACTACGAGCAGGACGGCCACGCGATCACGGAGGTGATGTCGCCGACCGCCATCCCCGGCAACGTGTTCGCGCACCTGACCAGCTACCAGAACCTCGCCGGCGCCTACAACCAGCTCAACGGAGCCGTCGGCCAGTTCGGCCACGACAGCGAGATCGTCTCCACGACCGGAGCCGAGAGCACGTCTCCTGGCGACGCCGTCGCCCAGGGCTTCGACGACCAGTTGACGGCGTGCCAGACCCAGCGCGACGCGCTGGCCGGGCAGATGAAGGCGGTGCTCGACAACGCGGTCTTCAACGGCGGCTCGATCAACGACAGCCAGGCGCAGTCGATGGTCGATCAGGCAAATGGGCTGATCGGAAACATGCACTCGCTGTCGCAGATGATCGTCCCGCCGAGCTTCACCGTATGCGGGACCAACCCGGCGCAAGGGCCTCCCGGCCCGCAGGGGCCGCAGGGACCGCAGGGCGTCACCGGCTCGCAGGGGGCGACCGGGCCGCAGGGGCCGACCGGCGCCACCGGCCCGCAGGGCGCGACCGGGCCGCAGGGCGCGACCGGGCCGCAGGGACCTAAAGGCCCCGCGGGTTCGACGCCGAGGGTCAGCTGCCACGCGACCGTCCATCACACGCAGATCACCGTCACGTGCGTGCAGGTCGGAGCCAAGCACGACGCGCGCGTGCTGCGGGCGCTCGCGACAGTCGGCATCAGCCGCGGCCACCACGTGTTCGCATACGGCTCAGGCCGGCTCCGGCACATGGTTCTCCACGCCCGGACGCGTCTGCACGGGCGCTACGTGCTCAGCATCGACGTCAAGGGCTACCGCCCGCTGAAGCTGGCGGTCCGCCTGTAACGACCTGGGCTCTCCCGGGGGTGCCAGGGCCGGCGCCCCCGGGAGACCGGGATCCGTATCGTTCGGGCCCGCGATGAGCGTCGCGAGCCCGAGCGACATGGTCTCCGTCCGGATCGGCGGGATCGGTTTCAGCGCGCTCCTGTGGGGGCCCACGGACGGGCCGCTGGCGCTGTGCCTGCACGGCTATCCGGACACGGCGCGGACCTGGCGTCACCTCGGCCCGTTCCTCGCCGAGCGCGGCTGGCGCGTCGTCGCCCCGTACATGCGCGGCTACGCGCCGACCGGGCTTGCCCCCGACGGCTGCTACCAGATCGGCGCGCTCGCGCGCGACGCGGCGGATTTGCACCGCGCGCTGGGCGGCGACGAGCACGCGGTGTTGATCGGCCACGATTGGGGCGCCGAGGCCGCTTATGCGGCCGCGGCCAGCAGGCCGGAGCTGTTCCGACGGGTGGTGACGATCGCGGTGCCGCCGGGCCCGGTGCTGCTGTCGCCGTACCGGTCGGTCGGCGGCTTCATCGCTGATCTGCCGCTGGTGTCTGCGCAGTTGCGGCGCAGCTGGTACATGTTCTTCCAGCTGCTACCGGTTGTTTCCGAACGTTCGCTGGGGCGGCTGATCCCTCGTCTGTGGCGGGACTGGTCGCCTGGATACGACGCGCGCGAGGATCTCGAGTGGGTGCGCTGCGCCCTAGCCGGACCGGGTGCTGCGACGGCGGCGCTTCGCTACTACCGCGCCGTCTTCTTACCGTGGATGCGGTCGGCGGAGTATGCCGCCGAGCAGTCGCACATGCTCGACCTGCCGCCGGTCCCGTTTCTGTACCTCCACGGCGAGCGCGACGGTTGCGTGCTGCCCGCGCTGGCGCGCCGCACCGCTCAGTTCCTCGGCGCCCGCAGCGAGTTCGAGATGGTCGCCGGCGCCGGGCACTTCCTGCACCTCGAGCGGCCGGCGGCCGTCAACGAGCGGATCGCGAGGTTCCTGTCGCGATGAAGAGGCAGTGCAGCGTTCCAAAAGACCCTTGATGTTCTGACGAGTGGCTGGGCGTGACTGGGCGTGCCCCCTGGACCAGCTCGTACCGGGCGTACTTGCCGGTCCAGGGGGCACGGTCAGGCGCGTCCAGACGCCGTCAGAGCGCAAGGGGATTTTCAGAACGTTGCACTAGGCCGCTAGGCCACGTACGCGTCCCGGCCGTCGACGGCGGCGGCGGGGGGGAATCGGCTCCGCCGATTCCCGAAGCGAATCCGCCGAAGGCGGATTCGCCGAGCTCGGCGAGGATCGCGACCGCCTGCTCGAGCTGGTTGGGCGGCAGCGTGAACGGCAACCGCAGGTAGTGCTCGAGTAGCCCGGCCGCCCCGAACCGCGGACCCGGGGTCACCAGCAGTCCGCGCTCGCGGGCCTGGACCGAGAGGCTGGTACTGATCGGGTCCGGCAGTCGCGCCCATAGGAACAGGCCTCCGGCCGGCGGCTCGTAGTGCCACTCGGGCAAGCGCTGGGCGAGCGCGTCGATGAGCACGTCGCGCCGGTGGGCGATCGTGGCGCGACGGTCCGCCACGATCTGATCGAGGTGCCGCAGCACCTGCACCGCTACGATCTGCTCGAACACCGGGCTGGCCATGTCGATCGACGCCCGCACTTCCGCCAGCCGGTGGATCAGCGCCGGCTCGGCGCGGATCCAGCCGACCCGCAGGCCGCCCCACACGGATTTGCTGAGGGAGCCGAGCGTGATCGCGGGGGCGAGCGCAGCCGCCGGCGGGGGCATCACGGCCGCGTCGAGGTTCAACTCGACGAACGTCTCGTCGATCACGACGGTCGTGCCGGCGCGCGCCAGCGAGCGCAGCGCGCGGCGCCGGGCGCTCTCGCCGATCAACGCGCCGCTGGGGTTCTGGAAGTCCGGAATCAGGTAGGCGAGGGCCGGGCGGCGGACCCGCGCGAGCGCCTCCAGCGTCTCCAGATCCCAGCCGTGCGGGCCGACCGGCACAGCGTGCAGGCGAGCGCCGGCGGCGCGTAGTGCGTCGAGCGCGGCGGGGTAGCTGGGGATCTCGACCAGCGCGGCGCCGCCGCGGCGCAGCGTCGCCCTGGTGACGAGGTCGAGCGCCTGCAGCGCGCCCGCGGTCACGAGGATCTGCTCCGCCCGCGTGGGGAGTCCGCGGCCGCGAAACCACCCGGCGATCGCCTCGCGCAGCGGCGGCAGCCCGACCGGGTCATAGCCGTGATGGTCCAGCCAGCGGGGCAGCTCTAGGACGGCGGCGCGGAACAGCTCATCGAGGATCGCTGGAGCCGGCAGCGCCCCGACTCTCATGTCCAGCCCGTCGGCGCCGAGCAACGCGTCGGGCGCGGCGCGGTGGCCACCGGGGATCGTGGCCCAGCTCCCAGATCCCTGGCGGCTGGCTACGTAGCCCTCGGCGCGCAATCGGTCGTAGGCCGCAGTAACGGTTGCACGGCTGACACCGAGGGCGCCTGCGAGGTCGCGCTCAGCGGGAATGCGGCTGCCGATCGGTAGCCGTCCATCGAGGATCAGCGAGCGCAAGGTCGCCCCCAGCCGCTCGTGCGCCGGGCCGCCGTGTCGCCAGTGGCCAAGCAGCTGGGCCAGTCGCGGGGCCGAGGTCGGAGACACAGGCCACTGTTAGCAAATTGGCTCTGTCTAGTCCAGGCCAATGTTGTCATTGTGGACGTCGTGCCGCCTCCCCGCGCCCGCCGCATAACCCAGCTGTACGCCGGCCTCGTGCTGTTCGGGATCAGCGATGCGATGTTGCTCCTGGGCGGGCTGGGGGTCGACCCGTGGGACGTCTTTCATCAGGGCCTGTCGCGCAGGTTTGGACTCGGCGTCGGCACCTGGACGGTGATCGTCGGTGCCTGCGTGATGCTGCTGTGGATCCCGCTGAGGCAGCGTCCCGGCGTCGGAACGCTCAGCAACGTGCTCGTGATCGGCTTGGTGATCGACCTGGTGCTGCTCGTACCTGCTCCACATGCGATCCCGCCGCGGGTCGCGTTGATGGTCTCGGGCGTCGTCCTGAACGGGATCGCGACAGGCGCCTACATCGGTGCCGGGCTCGGACCCGGGCCCCGCGACGGGCTGATGACCGGGCTCGCCGCGCGCGGCCACTCGATCCGGTTCGTGCGCACGGGCATCGAGCTGACCGTGCTGGCGACCGGCGCCGCGATGGGCGGGACGGTCGGGATCGGCACGGTGCTGTACGCGCTCGCGATCGGGCCACTTGCGCACGTGTTCATCCCGATGTTGAGGGTGGAGGCGCCCGCCGCCGCCGCGGTCAGCTCTGGGTGATCGACAGCACGTTGCCGTCCGGGTCCCGGAACCAGAGCACGCGCGCGCCGGCGGGCGACAGCCAGATCCCCTGGCCGTCCTGCTCGAGCCCGTCGTAGCGCAACGGCTCTACCCCGGCGGCGTGCAGCGCACGCGCCGCTGCCTGCACGTCATCGACGCGCCACCCGAGGACCGTGTAGGGCGCTGCGACGAGTTCGGAGACGATCGTCACGCGCAGCTGCGCGTTCGGCGTGCGGAACACGCAGGCGAACGGCGTTCGCTCCACAACCTCCAGGCCGAGCACGTCGTGGTAGAACGCCGTCGCGCGGTCCGCGTCGGTGGTCGACACGAACGCTACGAGGCCGGCGTCGCCGAGCATCTCGTCGCTGGGACCGGGCTTCGTGCTACCAGGCTTGGTTGGCGCCGCAGTGCGGGCAGCCGACAGAGGTCGACACCGGCGCCTCGAACACGAACCCGCAGGAGCAGTTGTACTGCGCCTGATCCTGCAGTGGTCCGAGCTCGCGACGGCGGTCTGGACGGCGCGGTTCGGGCATCGCTGTGCGCGTGTTGCTGTCCGAGCCTTCCGCGCGCTGTGCGGTCCCCTTGTCCCGGCCCCGTCCTGCGAACCCCTGACGGCGCTGCCGCAGACCGGCACCGCCTCGTTTTGATCTAACTAACACGCTCATAACTCGTAACGTCTTCGATGGCGAAAGGTTTCGCGACCACGCCAATTAATCCTTGCCACTAACACGACGCTAATTGGGCGCGTCGACTTCCCGGCGCCGGCCGCAAGGCTGGGCGAACGTCCTGTGGGAGAATCAGCCGGGAATGGATCCGAGCCGTAAGCGCACCATTCGCCTCACCGTCGCGCTGACCGCGGCGGTGCTGCTGGCGACGGCGCTGATCTACACGAGCTTCACCGCGGGTCGCGACGAGGTGACCGCCTCGCAGCTGCTCAAACGTGCCCATCCCGGCCAGTCGTACATCCTCGCCGGCACCGTGCTGAACGGCTCGGTCAACCACGTAGGCGACGCGCTGGTGTTTCGGGTCCGGGACCCGAAGCTGAGGGTCTCGGTTCCGGTGCGCTATACCGGGGTGGTGCCGGATCCGTTCAGGGCGGGTCGCGGGGTGCTCGTCACCGTCCACGAGCAGGGCGCGACCTTCATCGGCGAACAAGACTCACTGACGACGAAGTGTCCCTCCAAGTACCAAGCCGCCAGCGGCAGCTATTGATGGACAGGCGTCCGGCGAAGGACAGGTCGTAGCGATGGCGCTGCTCGGTCGCGCGTTGTTGATCCTCGGGCTGGTGGTCGCCGTGTACGGGATCGGCGCCTCGCTGTATGGAGCGATCGCACGGCGGCCGGAATTCGTCGACTCCGGCCGGCGCGCGGTGTATGCGCTCGCCGGCCTGATGACGTTCGCGTTCGCGATCCTCGAGCTCGCGTTCCTGCGCTCGGACTTCTCCTTCAACGTCGTCGCCGGGCACTCCTCGACGACGACGCCCGCGTTCTACAAGGCGACCGCCGCGTGGTCCTCGCAGGAGGGCTCGCTGCTGCTGTGGGTGTGGCTGCTGTCGGTGTGGTCGAGCCTGATCCTGTTCATGACCCGCCGGCGGGTGCGTGAGATCGCGCCCTACGCGACGGCGGTGCTGCTCGGCTTTGGCACCTTCTTCCTCTCGCTCACGGTGTTTCTGGCCAACCCGTTCGCGACCAGCGCGAACCCGCCGACCGAGGGCGCAGGCCTCGACCCGCTCCTGCTGCACCCGAGCATGATGTTCCACCCGCCGATGCTGTACTCGGGGTACACGCTGCTGACGATCCCGTTTGCGTTTGCGATCGGGGCGCTGATCACCGGGCGGCTGAGCTCGGAGTGGATCAGCGTGACGCGCCGCTTCGCCCTGGCCGCGTGGCTGTTCCTCGGCATCGGGATCCTGCTCGGCGCGCGTTGGTCCTACACCGAGCTGGGCTGGGGCGGGTATTGGGCCTGGGACGCCGTCGAGAACGCGGCGCTGATGCCGTGGCTGGCCGCGACCGCATTCATCCACTCGATCATGATCCAGGAGAAGCGGGGGATGCTGAAGGTCTGGAACGCGTCATTGATTCTCGGGACCGGCACGCTTGCGATCCTCGGCACGTTCCTGGTCCGATCGGGGATCCTCGACTCGATCCACGCGTTCGGCGCCTCGACCCTCGGGGTCCCGTTCGTGGTCCTGATCGCGACGATGGTGATCGGCTCGATCGTGCTGATCGTCAAGCGGCGTGATCAGTTGCGCTCAGATGCGCAGCTCGACTCCTTGCTGTCGCGCGAGGCCGTGTTCCTGTTTCAGAACTTGGTGCTCGTGGCGATGGTGTTCGTGATCTTCTGGGTCACGTTCTTCCCGCTGATCTCCGAGGCGATCACCGGCACCAAGGTGTCCGTCGGGCCGCCCGCATTCCGGCCGTTCATCGTGCCGCTCGCGCTGATCCTGGTGTTGTTGTCGGGGATCGGGCCGATCATCGCCTGGCGGCGGGTGACCGTCGCCAACCTGCGGCGCAACTTCGCGTTCCCGGTGACCACCGGGGTTGTGACGCTGGTCGTGTTGCTGGTCGGGACCAGCGCCGATTCGCGGCCGTTCGCGCTGGCGATGTTCGCGCTCGGCGCATTCGTGGTCGCGGCGGTGGCACAGGAGCTGTGGCGCGGGACCAGCGCGCGGCGGGCGATGACTCACGACCCCGTGCCGCTGGCGTTCGTCGGACTGATCAGGCGAAACCGCCGACGCTACGGCGGCTACATCGCGCATGCGGGTTTCGCCGTGCTGCTGGTCGGGGTGGCGGCGTCCTCGTCGTTCCAGCACTCGCAGACGGTGAGCCTGGCGCCGGGTCAGCACGCGGTGGTCGACGGCTACAAGATCACCTACGTCCGCCCGCTCGCCCACGCGAGCGCCGCAAAGATCTCGCTCGGCGCGGTGCTCGACGTCTCCAAGCACGGCAAGCACGTCGCGACCCTGACCACGACGCGGGGCTTCTATCCGGCGCCGCTCGATCCGACCGTCGGGCCGATCTCCGAGGCGTTCAACGGCCAGTCGGACAGCAATGTCGGCCTGCGCGCCGGCCTGACGCGTGATCTGTGGGCGGTCGCCAACCCCAACATGCAGCCGCTGCAGCCGCAGATCGACCAGGGCGATCGGCTGTTCGAGAAGCTGATGACGAGCCTCACACCGGCGCAGGCTCGCCAGGCGGGGGTCATCAACGGGATCCGCGAGGAGCGGACGGCAGCGATCGTCGGGCTTACCTCGCGGTTCGTCCGGCACCCGTGGCCGGTCAACTTCCTGCTGATCGTCTCGCCGCTGGTGACCTGGATCTGGCTCGGGGCGATCATCATCGCGCTCGGCGGCCTGATCTCGCTGTGGCCGGTGCCGGCGCTCGCGCGCCGGCGCAGCGCCGCGACCGTTCCCGCGGTTGCGCGGGGAGTGCCCGCGCGCGAGCCGGTCTGACCGGCGCCGCGCCGATTCGCCGTGGAGTTCCTGATCGTGTTGGCCACCCTGTTCGTCGTCGTTCTCGTCGTCACCGGGCCGCTGCGCAGGGAATACGCAACGCGCGCGCGGACCGGCGCCCAGGCGGACCTCGCCGGGCCACCCGAGACGGAACTGGGCGAGCTCGAAGCCGCCCGCGACGCCAAGTACCGGGAGATCCGCGACGCCGAGCTTGACCATCGCACGGGCAAGCTGTCAGACGCCGACTTCGAGGCGATCGACGAAACGCTGCGCGCCGAGGCAGTCGAGATCCTGCATCAGCTCGACCGCCTTGCGCAGGCGCCGCGGCCCGGCTCGCGGGACGGCTCCGAGCGCGAGCAACCACCGGCGGGTTGAGCGGCGCCGCGCGCTACCATCGGCGCAGATGAGCGCAATCCTCGGCGTGGTTCAGGTTTTCATCTGCGTCGTCCTGATCTTCCTGATCCTGATGCACTCGGGCAAGGACGCAGGTCTCTCGGGCGCGTTCGGGGTCGGTACCGGCGCCGGCCCGTTCGGCGGCGGCTCGCTCGTCGAGCGCAACCTCAACCGCTGGACGGTCGGGTTCGCGATCGCGTTTGCGGTCAACACGATCATCCTGATCAAGATTTCGTAGGGCTGTGATTCGGAGACCGCTTTCGCGCCGCGGCGCGCTCGTGGCAGCGGTCGTGCTCGCTGCGCTGGTCAGCGGCCCGGTCGCGGCCGCGGCGATTCCGAGCGGCGACTGGTTGCGCTTCAACTACGACGCCCAGCGCAGCGGCGTCGGGCCCGCGAACACCGGCATCACCGCCAAGAACCTGCACAACCTGCGCCGACGCACGGTGCGGCTCGACGGCACCGTCGACTCCTCGCCGATCGAGCTCCACGCCGTCGCGGTCCGCGGCCGCAGCCGCGACGTGATCATCGTGACGACGACGTACGGCCGGACGATCGCGATCGACGCGCGCACCGGCCGCCGGCTGTGGGAGTTCGTGCCGCCGGACATCCACGGCTACGAGAACAGCGCCCAGATCACGACCACGACGCCGATCGCCGATCCCAGCCGGCAGTTCGTCTACGCCGCCAGCCCCGACGGCCTGATTCGCAAGCTCGCGGTCGCCACCGGCCGCGAGGTCCGTTCGGGCAATTGGCCCGCGCGCATGACGTTCGACCCTACTCACGAGAAGCTCGCGGCGGCGCTGAACATCAGCGGCAACTCCGTGATCGCGACGACCGGCGGCTACATCGGCGATGCGCCTCCGTACCAGGGTCACGTCGTCACGATCGACAGGGCAAGCGGCCGCATCGGCCATGTCTGGAACTCGCTGTGCTCGGACCGCCACCGGCTGATCGACCCGCCAGGCTCGTGTTCTGCGAGCGACTCTGCGATCTTCGGGCGGTCCGGCGCCGTGATCGAGCCCGGCACCGGGCGGATCCTGGTCGCGACCGGCAACGCCCCGTTCAACGGCTCGACCAACTGGGGCGACAGCGTGCTCGAGCTCAGCCCGGACGCCGGCAGGCTGCTGCAGAATTGGACGCCGCGAAACCAGGCGCAGCTGAACGCGACCGACACCGACGTCGGCAGCACGGCGCCGGCAGTCCTGCCCGCGACCTCGGGGCTGCGGCTCGCGGTTCAGGGCGGCAAGCAGGGAGTGCTCGATCTGCTCAACCTCGACCGGCTCAACGGTGCCGGAGGCGCCAGCGGGCGCACCGGAGGCGAGCTGCAGCAGTTACCGACCCCCGGCTCGAGCCAGCTGTTCTCCGCGCCGGCGGTTTGGACCCGCGGCTCGAGGACGTTGGTGTTCATCGCCGACGGCGCGGGGACGGCCGCGTACCTGCTGCACGGAGGTCCGCGTCCACGGCTCACGATCGCCGCTCAGAACGGGACACCCGGCACCAGCCCGGTGATCGCCGGCGGGCTGCTGTACGTGTACGACGAGCTGGGTGCAACGATCAACGTGTATGACCCCAGCCGGCTGCGCAGGCTGATCTCGCTGCCGGCCGCATCGGGCCACTGGAACAGCCCGATCGTCGTCGGCGGGCGCGTGATCGAGCCCGAGGGCGACGCGAACGCGCACGCAAGCAGCGGCACGCTCGACATCTACCACCTACCCGGCCGCTGACCGGCTGACCGCGGAGGGCTGCCGCTCCGGCGGTGGGGCTGCGGGCGGCGGAGCCTCGGGCGGCGGAGCTTCGGGCGGCGGAGCTTCGCGCGCAACGGGGCGGAGGGGCAGGGCGATCGAGAACGCGCTCCCGTGACCCTGTTCGCTACGGACCCAGATCCGGCCCCCGTGCGCGGCCATGATCTCGTAGCAGATCGCCAGCCCCAGCCCGCTGCCGCCCGACTCGCGCGAGCGGGACGGGTCGGCTCGGTAGAAGCGGTCGAACACGTGGGCGCGAGCTTCGGCCGGGATCCCGCCGCCGGTGTCGGCGACCGTCACCCCGACTTCGGAGTCCGCGCGCCAACTGGAGACCACGACCTCGCCCCCCGGCGGGGTGAACTTGATCGCGTTCTCGATCAGGTTGGTGAGGGTCTGATGGAGCCGCTGGGGGTCGCCGTCGACCGCGCACGGCTCCCCTTCGGCGCGTAGCCGGACGCCGCTCTGAGCCGCGAGGGCCTGGAGCGAGCCGACCGCTTCGACGGCGAGCCGGTCGAGCTGCACCGGCAGGTGCAGCAGCGCGAGCCGGCCGTCGTCGGCGAGCGCCAGCGTCAGCAGGTTGTCGACGGTGCGGCTCATCCGATCGACGTCCTCGCGGACGCTCAGCAGCGTCGCGCGCTCGGCGGCGGTCCGCTCCGGATCGCGCAGGCTCACGTCGAGCTCGGCGCGCATCGCCGCAAGCGGCGTGCGCAACTCGTGCGATGCGTCGGCGACCAGACGGCGGCGCGCGGCGACGCCTGACTCGAGCCGATCGAGCATCGCGTTCAGGGTCGCTGCCAGCTGGCCGATCTCGTCGCTGGGGTGCGGGGCCGACACGCGTTCGTGCAGCTGATTGATTCCGATCTGCTCGGCCTTGCGGCTCATCCGATCGACCGGCAACAGCGCATGGCGGACGAGCCACCAGCCCGCGCCCGCGGCGGCGGCGAGCGCGATCGGCGCGGCGATCAGCAGCAGCACGAGGATCTTTCGCACCGCCTCGTTGACTCCCTGCAGCGACTCGCCGACGACCACGATCTCGCGCTGGTGCCTGAAGTTCACCGGGATCGCCCTCACGCGGAACCGCTGGTCGTTGTCGCCGACGCTGAGATCGGCCAGCTGGGTCTTGCCCGCGACGGCGCGGCGCAGCATCCCGCCGGCGATCATCGGGTCCTGTGCGAGGTCGCCGCCGTAGGACTCAAGCACCCGCCCGCTCGAGTCGAGCACCTGTGCTGCCGCGCCGCTGCGCCGGAGCGCCGCGGCGCTGGTCTCGCGGAAGGCGCCCGCGCCCTCGGAGACGTAGCTCGAGCGGATCGCGGCCGAGCTCGAGTTGACCTCGCGATCGATCGTCGAGTGCAGATCGGCGCGCAGCTCGAGTACCAGGAACGCGCCGAGGCCGACGAGGACTGTTGCCACGAACAGCGCGTAGGCCGCGGTCAGCCTGGTACGGATCGGGAGTCTCAAGGTCGCACGTCCAGTACGAATCCGGCGCCGCGGACGGTTCGGATCAGCGGTGGCAGTGATGGGCGCTCGAGCTTGCGCCGCAGGTACCCGATGTACACGTCGACGACGTTGGGCGATCCGCGGTAGTCAGCCGACCACACCTCGCTGATCAGCTGTGCGCGGGTGATCACCTGGCCCGGCCGCCGCATCATGAACTCCAGCAGCTGGTACTCGCGCGGCGTCAGTTCGGCGGCGTGCCCGGACCAGCTGACCACGCGGGTCGCGGGATCCGCGCGCAGCGCGCCGACCTCGATCGGGGCCGGCCGCTCGGACGGGCCACGGCGGATCAGCGCGCGCAGCCGGGCGAGAAGCTCGCCGAAATCAAACGGCTTGACGAGGTAGTCGTCGGCGCCGGTGTCGAGCCCGCGGATCCGGTCCTCGACCGCGCCGAGCGCGGTCAGCATCAGGACCGGCACCCACGGATCGCGGTCGCGCAGCATCCGGCAGACCTGATGGCCGTCGGCCCCGGGCAGGAGCACGTCGAGGACGACGACGTCGTAGTCGCGCGCGGTCGCCTGCGCGAGCGCCTCGTCGCCATCGCCGGCGAGATCGACCGCGTATCCCTCGCGCCGCAGGCCGCGCTGGAGCGTCCGCGCCAGCTTCAGGTCGTCCTCGACCAGCAGCAGACGAGCGCTCGACGGGGCGCGCCCCGCCGACTCGGCGGGTGAGTCGGATCTCGTTACCGCGTTGTGACGAATGTCCGCTTGCGCCCCAGCCACTTTTATGTATCTTAAATGCCCTCTTAGAGTTCTCGGGACCGGATGGACGTCTGGGGCGATGTCGGACTGTAGCTGTTCACGGTTGCTGTTAGCGAGGATCGGGATGCTGCTGCGTTCACTGATCGCAGCTGTCGCTCCGGTTCCGGATGCTGCTCGTCGGCCTCGCGGCCGGCCTGATCGCGCTCGGGATCATCACGCTGCCGAAGATGCACAGCGGACGTGCTGCCCGAGCTCTCGCAGGGTCCGGTGTTGGAGGTGCAGACCGAGTCGCCCGGGCTCTCCGAGCCAGGAGGTGGAGCAGTACATCACCGTCCCGATGGAGAACAACCTGCTCGACGGCGTGATGGGCGTCTGGGACGTCCGCTCGCACTCGACTCCGGGGCTCTCGACGGTCGATCTGTACTTCGAGCCGGGGACGACGATGCTGCACGCGCGACAGCTCGTCGAGGAGCGGCTCACCAACTCGTTCTCGCTGCCGGCGGTCAACAAGCCGCCGCTGCTGATCCAGCCGCTGTCGTCATCCAGCCGGGCGCTGTTGATCGGCTTGAACTCGACGAAGCTCGAGCCCGCTCGAGCTGTCGTACCTTGCGCGGTGGGTGGTCAAGCCGCGCCTGGCCGGGATCCCCGGCGTCGCCAACGTGGCGATCTTCGGCCAGCAGGACCGCCAGATCCAGGTCCAGGTCGACCCAGCCAAGCTCGCCGCGTGCGCACGTCACGCTGCAGCAGGTGATCGACACGGCGGGCAACGCCCAGCTGGTCTCGCCGCTGACGTACCTCGAAGGTTCGGCGCCCGGGACCGGCGGCTTCCTCGACGGCCCCAACCAGCGGGTCGAGATCCGCCCGGTGCTGCCGCTCGGAGCGCCGAAGGACCTCGCCGCGGTGCCGATCTCCGACGCCCCCGGCAGGCCCACGCTGGGCAGCGTCGCGCACGTGGTGCAGAGCCACCAGGCCCTGATCGGCAACGCCGTGACCGGCAAGGGATCGGGGCTGGTGCTGCTCGTGCAGAAGCTGCCGTCCGCGAGCGTGCCGGGCGTGACCAAGGGCGTCGAGCACGCGCTGAACGAGCTTGCACCCGCGCTCACCGGGGTCACGATCGACAGCTCGTTCTTCAAGCCGGCTGGGTACGTCGACAACGCGCTGCGACAATCTGGCGCTCGCGCTGTTGATCGCCGCGGCGCTCGGGATCCTCGCGCTGGCGGCCCTGCTGCTCGACGCTTCGCGCGCTGTCGCTGGCGGTCATGTCGGTGGCGCTGTCGCTGGTCGCGGCGCTGCTCGTGCTCGACGCGCTCGGCTACACCCTCAACGCATTGCTGGTGCTCGGCCTGCTGGTCGCCTCGGGAGTGATCGTCGACGACGCCGTCGGGGGGACCGCGGCGCTGGTCGGAAGGATCCGGGAGCGCGCGCGCGACGGCGAGACGGTGCCACTGCAGACGGTGATCCTCGAGGCGGTCGCGGAGCTTCGCAGCACGCTCGGGTACGGAACGCTGATCGTGCTGCTCGCGATCGCTCCCGTGTTCTTCGCCAAGGGCCTGACCGCGACCTACCTGCACCCGATGGCGCTGGCGTTCGCGCTTGCGGTGATCGCGTCGATGCTGGTTGCGCTCACGTTCACGCCCGCGTTCGGGATGTTGCTGTTCGACCACGGCCGCTCCCGCGGGCGGGGCGCCGCGCTCGGGGCGCGGGTTCGTGCTGGCTATGACCTGCTGGTCCGCGGCGCGCTGACGATTCCGCGTGGCGCGCTCGCCGCAGTCTGCCTGTTCGGCCTTGCCGGCGTGATCGCGCGTCCCGTTCCTGGAGCAGCCTTCGGCGCCGCGGTTCAAGGACCGCAACATCGTCGTGCAGTGGACCGGGCCTCCGGGAGCCGGGCTGAACGAGATGGACCGGGTCACCGCACGCGTCGTCGCGGATCTGCGCGCGCTGCCGTCGGTCTCGGACGCCGCCGCGACGCTCGGCCGGGCCGTCAGCGGCGATCAGATCGTCGACACCAACTCCGGGCAGCTGTATGTCCAGATCAAGCCGGGGGCGGACTACGACAGCGCGGTCGCGGCGATCCGGGGCGTCGTCGCGGGATTCCCGGGCATCCGCGCATCGGTCTCGACCTACGAGAGCGACGTCCAGGCCGGTGTGCTCGCACCGAGCAACAACACGGTCACGGTGCGCGTGTACGGCCAGGACTACAACGAACTGCACGCTTTGGCGACGCAGATCCGGACGAACATGTCGCACGTCGATGGGGTCGGCCCGGCGCAGGTGTCCGCGCCGACGATGGAGCCGAACATCAACGTCGCGGTCAACGACACCAAGGCTCACGACGCCGGGGTGCTGCCGGGCGACGCCCGGCGCCAGGCCTCGACCCTGGTATCGGGCCTGACCGTCGGCAACTTCTTCGAGCAGCAGGCCGTGTTCGACGCGGTCGTCTGGAGCATCCCGTCGGTGCGGGCCAACCTCCAGGCCGTTGGAAACCTCCCGATCGACACCGCCGGCGGCGGTCACGTGCCGCTGTCGAGCATCGCGACGGTCAGCGTCGGCCCCGACCCGGTCGACATCCAGCACGAGGCACTTTCGCGCTACGTCGACGTCACCGCTCCGGTCCACGAGACGAGCCTGGGCGAGGCGCAGTCGGCGATCCAGCAGAAGCTGTCGCGGGTCAGCTTCCCGCTCGACTACCACGCCGAGGTGCTCGGCGCGGGCCCCGAGACTCCGACCTCGCACCTGAAGTTCCTGTCGTTTGCGCTCGCCGCGATGGTCGGCATCGTGCTGCTGCTGCAGGCGGCGTTCGGCAGCTGGCGCCTGGCGGCGATGTTCTTCCTGGTGTTGCCGGTGACGCTCAGCGGCGGCATGCTCGTCGCGGTCGCCACTAACCAGCTGGGATCGCTGGGAGCCGACGCCGGGCTGTTTGCGATCTTCGTGTTCGCGGCGCGCCAAGGCATGCTTCAAATCGCGCGCATCCGGCGCCTGCACGCGCAGTCAGGCGGCGAGCTGAACGCCGCGATCGTCACCACGGCCGGCCAAGATCGCCTCGGCCCGTCGCTGACGGCTGCGCTGGTCAGCGCCGCAACGCTGATCCCGTTCGTCGCGATCGGCGACGTCGCGGGCAACGAGATCACGCATGCGATGGCGGCGGTGCTGCTCGGAGGCCTGGTGAGCGCGACGCTCGTCACCCAGGTGCTGATCCCGGCGATGTGCCTCGCGCTCGGGCCGACCGCGCCGCTCGCCTCAGAACAGCCCGGCGATGCCGTCGAACAGCCCACCGTGCCCGCCGCGTCTTCAACCGTGTCGTGAAGGGGGATCCAGCATGACTTCGCCCATCAAACGTTCAGTCGCCGCGGTCGTCGTGCTGCTCGGCGCCGCGGTCGCCGGCTGCGGATCCTCCGCTGCGCCATTGATTCCGGCATCCGGGATGCACGTCAACGCCAGCCCGACGTCGCCCGATCAGGTGATCCTTACCCCGTTGGGGGCGCAGCGGATCGGCGTCCAGACCGCGCCCGTGCGCGCGGCGCCGCGGAGCGCCGTCGTCGTGCCCTACTCGGCGGTGATCTATGACCCCAGCGGCAAGGCATACGTGTTCACGAACGTGCGGCCGCTGACATATGTCGAGGTCCCGGTCAACGTCCGGCAGATCTCGGGCAACTCCGCTTACCTGACGGCCGGGCCCACAGCCCGGCGCGAAGGTCGTCTCGGTGGGCGCGGAGGAGCTGTACGGGGTCCAGACCGGCGTGCTGGCGCAGACATGACGCGCACAGGGACCCAACACCTGTAGGCCCGCGACGAGCCGATGCGCGCGATCGTCTTCCTCAGCCTGCGGTTCCGATACCTGGTGATCGCCGGCGCCGTCGCGCTGATGTTCTTCGGGGTGCAGACGCTCGGCCACCAGAAGGTCGACGTGTTTCCCGAGTTTGCGCCGGTCACGGTCGAGATCCAGACCGAGACCCTCGGCCTGTCGCCGTCGGAGGTCGAGTCGCTCGTCACGGTGCCGCTCGAGAACGCGCTCCAGGGCGTGCCTCGGGTGACCGACGTCGAGTCCGAGTCGGTGCCGCAGCTGTCGGCGATCTTCCTGTACTTCAAGCACGGCACCGACGTGCTCCAGGCGCGACAGCTCGTGCAGGAGCGGCTGGCGGCGGCCGCGCCGTCGCTGCCGTCGTGGGCGGCGCCGCCGGCTCTGTATCCGATCGTGTCGGCGACCAGCCGCGTGATGCAGGTCGGGATCACGTCCAACACGGTCAACAACCTCGACCTTTCGAAGCTCGCGTTCTACACGATCCGGCCGCGGCTGCTGCACGTTCCGGGTGTCGCCAACGTCGCGATGTGGGGCGAGACCAAGAAGGAGATCCAGGTCCACGCCGATCCCGCCAGGCTCAACCGGCAGAAGGTGCCGCTCGGCGCGTTGACGAGCCGCCGCCGACAACGCCGTCGACAACGGCCTGTTGTCGTTCACGACCGGCGCCTCGATCGGCTCGGGAGGGTTCGTCGAGACCCCGAATCAGCGGCTCGGGATCCGCAACGACCAGGTGATCAAGACGCCGCAGCAGCTGGCCAACGTGCCGGTCGCCCGGCGCGGTTCGCAGACGCTGACGATCGGCGACCTCGCGCGCGTGCATTACGGCGCGCCGCCGCTGATCGGGACGGCGGTCGTCAACGGCGGCCCGGGGCTGATGCTCGTGATCGAGAAGTTCCCGGGCGCCAACACGATCGACGTCACCAACGGGATCCTGAAGGCGTTCAAGGAGCTGCAGCCGGGCTTGCCGGGGATCCACGTCAACACGCACATCTTCCGCCAGGCGAACTTCATCCACACGGCGATCCACAACCTGTCATTCGCGGTCCTGCTCGGCTGCATCCTGGTCGTGTTCGTGCTGATCGCGTTCCTGTTCCAGTGGCGCGCGGCGTTCGTCAGCCTGCTCGCGATCCCGCTGTCGCTCGGCGCGGCGGCGATCGTGCTGGACGCCGAGGGCACGACCATCAACACGATGATTCTTGCCGGCTTCGGGGTCGCGGTCGGCGTCGTCGTCGACGACGCGATCATCGACATGGAGAACATCGTGCGGCGCCTGCGCAACTGGCGCGCCGCCGGCAGGCGCACGACGCCGCTGCACCTCTTGCTGGCGGCGTCGCTCGAGGTCCGCACCGCGATCCTCTACGCGACGCTGATCAACATCGTCGCGGTGCTGCCGGTCGTGTTCGTCGGCGGGCTGACGGGGTCGTTCTTCCAACCGCTCGCGGTCGCCTACGCGCTCGCCGTGCTCGCGTCGATGGTGGTCGCGCTGACGGTCACGCCGGCGCTGGCGATGGTGCTGATGCCCAGCGCGCGCCTGGCGCCCGGGGATCCGCCGCTGATCGGCTGGTGCAAGCGCGCCTACCGCAGGTTGCTGGCCCCGGCCATCCGCCGGCCGACTGCGGCGATCCTCACGGTGATCGCGGCGATCGCCGGCGGTCTGCTGGTGCTGCCGAACCTCGGGCAGGACCTGTTCCCGACGTTCAAGGAGCAGGATCTCCTGATGCACTTCGACAGCAAGCCGGGCACCTCTTTGCCCGAGATGAAACGCGTGGTCAGCAAGCTCGAGCAGAGGCTGCTCGCGATCCCCGGCCATCCGGTCACTCAGGTCGGAGCGCACATCGGCCAGGCGCTGCTCGGCGAGGAGATCGCCGGGCCCGAGTTCTCCGAGCTGTGGATCACGCTGTCCCCGCGCGCCAACGTCGATCGCGCCGCCGGCCAGGTCAGGGCGGTAGCCGCATCGTTCCCCGGGACGTTCGTCGACCTCACCACGTATCTGCACGAGCGGATCGACGAGACGATCACCAGCCAGACCGAGGACCTCGTCGTCCGAATCGAGGGGCCGGACTTCCACACGCTGCAGCGCCTCTCCCAGCAGGTAACCGGCAAGCTCAACGGCACGCCGCACCTGGTCGACCTGCACCCACAGTCACAGGGTTACGTTCCCCAGATCCAGGAGACCGTCGATGCCGCCGCCGCGGCGCGCTACGGACTGACGCCCGGGCGCCGTTCGCCGCCAGGCGGCGATCATCTTCGGCAGCCAGGAGATCGGCGAGCTGTGGTTCGGCGGGGCAGCGATCGGCGTGTCGGGCTGGAGCCTCCCGCAGGTGCGGCGCAACCTCAGCGACGTCCAGAACCTGCTGATCGACACGCCCGGCGGCGGGCATGTACCGCTCGGCAAGGTCGCGAAGCTGGTCGTCAACTCGACGCCGAGCGACATCACACGGATCGACGGCTCGAACAAGATCGACGTCAACGCGAACGTCGCCGGCAGCGGCAACCTCAGCGCGGCGACCTCGGCGGTACAGGCGAAGCTGGCGCAGATCAAGCTCCCCGTCGGCTACCACATCCGGCTGCTCGGCCAGGGGGCCGAGCGCCAGGCGGCGCAGCATCGCCTGCTGCTGCTGGGGCTCGGTGCCGCGCTCGCGATCCTGCTCCTGCTGCAGGCGGCGTTCCAGAGTTTCCGGCTCGCGGCGGTGATGTTCCTGACGCTGCCGGTCGCGCTCGTCGGCGGTGTGCTCGCGGGATGGCTGTTCGTCGGGACGATCGACCTCGGCGCGCTGGTCGGGTTCTTCGCCGTGCTCGGAATCGCGGCTCGAAACGGGATCCTGATGATCAGCCACCTCCAGCACCTGGAGGAACACGAACGCGTGCCGTTCGGCCACGAGCTCGTCCTGCGGGGGGCGAGCGAGCGGCTTGCGCCGATCCTGATGACGGCGCTGGCGACGGCGCTCGCGCTCGCCCCGTTCGTGATCCTCGGCGGCCGTCCGGGACAGGAGATCGAGAACCCGATGGCGATCGTGATCCTCGGCGGGCTCGCGACCTCGACCGTGATGAACCTGTTCGTGCTGCCGGCGCTGTACCTGCGCTTCGCGCACGGGCGGATGCCGCAAGACCCGATGCCAGACGACCCGGGCTCCGAGGGCGACGTCCCGGTCGATCCCGGCGGCGACGGCTCGGGCACCGAGCCGCTGCAAGTTCCGCTGCACGCGTAGGGAAACCAGGCTCGCGCGCGAGCGCCTTTGCTAGCGTCGCGCTCCCGGTGGTCCGCCTTTCGGTGCCGCCGATCCTCGCATGCCCACGCCCGCCGTCACGGATCGTCGACAGCTGCGCCGCGTTGCGCTCGCGGGCGTGCTCGCGGTGGCAATCGGCGCGGTGGTCGCGGGCATCGTCGACGCGGCCCCGAGCAACGCCGATCTCGCCGGGCGGTACGCCGCGGGGCAGAAGCGGGCGGGCGCTCTGCAGTCGGCGATCGCCGCCGCGGGCGGGCGGATCCGGGGGTACCGGGGGACGATCGCGGCACTCGAGGGACGCCTGCGCGTGATTCAGGGGAGCGTCGCGATCCAGGAACAGCTCCTGGTCTCGGTCCGGACTCAGCTGGACAGCGCCCGCACCCGGCTGCAGAGCCTGGAGGGGCAGTTCGGCCGCGACCAGCAGTTGCTCGCGGCTCAGCTGCGAGCGCAGTACGAGTCGCCCCCGCCGACGATCGTCGACGTGGTCGTAGACGCGCACGGCTTCGACGATTTGCTCAACAGGCTCACCGACCTGCGGGCGATCGAGCAGCGCAACGCGCAGACGTTGCTGCTCGGTGCGCGACCGGCGTCGCGCGGTCTCGGCGCAGGCGCGCCGGCTGGCCGTGATCGAGGCCCGACGCGCGCGGGCGACCGCCGCGGTCGTGGCCGAGCGCGACCAGGTCGCCCGGCTGCGGCTGTCGATCGTCGACCGCGAGCTCGCGGTCGCGCGCTCGCGCGCGGCGAACTCCGCTGCGCTGCAGTCGCTGCGGGCGACGCTGTCGCGCCAGGCGGCCGCGCTCGATCGCCAGGCGGCGGCTGCGGCCGCGCTGTCGAGCGGCGGCGCGGCGGCTGCACCGGGCGGCTGCGCGAGCGCCCCGTTCATCTCCCACGGCGGACCGTTCGGGTTCTTCCAGGCGTCGGGCACCAACTACTCGGTCGGGGACGAGCCGACGATCGCGGCCCGCCTGGACGCACTCGGCCGGGCGCTGCAGCTGCACCTGGAAGGGATCTCCGGGTATCGCACGCCGCAGCATTCGATCGAGGTCGGCGGGTTCGCCGACGACCCACACACGCGAGGCGAGGCCTCCGATACGCCGGGAGTGGAGGGCGTGGCCGAGGCGACGCTCGAGCGCTTCTGCCTGACCCGTCCGTTCGGCGGGGCGGCAGAGGCCGACCACATCCAGTTGCTGTAGTCCGTGCTCCAGGGGGTTCGGGTCGCGTCCTGTCCTGGTAGGGTCGTCGGTGCGCAGGGCCGGTGCGCAGGTACACGCGATCAGAGGGGACCACATGGACGATAGGACAGCTGTGAGCGGTACGGTGACCCGTCGGCGGGCACTCCGCGACATCGGGGTGGCCGGGCTCGGCCTCGGCGCGCTCGGCGGCGGGCTCGATGCATTGCTCGCGGCAGCAACGTCAGCGGCGCCGCGGACGGGCTCGCTGAAGGACATCGAGCACGTGATCATCCTGATGCAGGAGAACCGTTCGTTCGATCACTACTTCGGGACCTACTCGGGCGTCCGCGGGTTCGGCGACAAGCGCGGCGCAAGCGCGTTCTTCCAGAAGGACAGCAAGGGCAAGACGATCCATCCCTTCCGGCTACAGACTCAGTGCCTGCCCGACATCACCCACGAATGGGGCCCCCAGCATCGGGCCTGGAACAACGGCAAGATGAACCAGTTCGTGCGCGCCCATGAGGTTGGGCCAGGCGCGGACCCACCCGGCGTCGGCGTCGAGACGATGGGCTACTTCAGCGGCTCGCAGGTCCCGTTCTACCACTCGCTCGCGAACGCGTTCACGATCTGCGACGGGTATCACTGCTCGGTGATCGGGCCGACCGACCCCAATCGGCTGATGTCGATGTCGGCGACGCTCGATCCGGCCGGCAAGCACGGCGGCCCGCTGCTGGAGACGCTCGTCACCGGCCGGCAGCAGATGGCCGGCAAGTTCACGTGGACGACGATGCCCGAGCGGATGCAGGCGCACGGGGTGAGCTGGAAGGTCTACACCTCGCCGGTCGCCGGGATCTTGGACAACGTGCTCACCTACTTCAAGGCCTACCAGGGCGGCTCGAAGATCGGGAATCTCGCGCTCAAGCCGACGTACCCGAACGATTTCATGACCGATCTGGCCGCCGATCGGCTGCCGAAGGTCTCGTGGCTGCTGACCGGCATCCCTGAGACCGAGCACCCACAGTTCTCGACACCGTCGGGGGGCGAGGCAGCCGTCGCCCAGCTCGTGCAGGCGCTGCTGTCACATCCGAAGACCTGGGCGAAGACCGCCTTGTTCATCACCTGGGACGAGAACGGCGGCTTCTTCGACCACGTCCCGCCCCCGATTCCGCCGAAGGGGACGAAGGGCGAGTTCGTCACCGTGCCGAAGCTGCCCTCGCCCGCACAAGGGATCCGCGGGCCGATCGGGCTCGGCTTCCGCGTGCCGATGATCGTCGTCTCGCCGTTCTCGCGCGGAGGCTTGGTGTGCTCTGACACGTTCGATCACACCTCGACGCTGCGCTTCATCGAGACCCGCTTCGGCGTCGAGGTCCCCAACCTCAGCCAGTGGCGTCGCGACACGACCGGCGATCTGACCAGCGCGTTGAACTTCGCGGATGCACCGCGGGTCGGGCGTCCGTCGCTGGCCAAGCCGCTGACCCCGCCGCCGTGCGTCACTGGGCCCGCGGTCACCGTCCCGTCGCAGCCGTTCCCCAAGCAGGACCGGGGCAGGCGCCGCAAGCCGAGCGGGATCGTCAAGAAGCACTAGCGGCCGTGGTCGGTGTGCCCGAGACGCCTGCTCGATCAGGCGTGCGAGTGGCTGTGCCAATATCGCTGTTGCTGGGATGTCGAGAGAGAGGATGGCGATGGCGACCACAACGAGGGCGACTGGGAACAGAAGGTCTGCGGGTGCACAGCGGCGTAAGCCTGGAGTGGTGGTGCCGCATTTGACGGTCGCTGAGCGCGTCGCGCGCGGTAAAGCGGCCCGGGTCGAGGTGCCGCGCTCCAGTCATGCGACGTTCGAGCCGCTGGCGACTCGCGCTGATCCGGTCGGCCTGCTCGAGCGTCAGGCGAAGACGCGGGTGCCCGAGTTGGTGCCGATCCGTTATGGGCGGATGCTGGTCTCGCCGTTTACGTTCTATCGCGGTGCGGCGTTGATCATGGCGAGTGATCTCGCCGCGACGCCGCGGTCGGGGTTGACGGTGCAGTGTTGCGGCGATGCGCATTTGTCGAATTTCGGGGTGTTCGCATCGCCGGAGCGACGGTTGGTGTTTGATGTCAACGATTTTGATGAGACGCTTCCGGGTCCGTGGGAGTGGGATGTCAAGCGGTTGGCTGTGAGCATGTTGATCGCGGCGCGCGACAACGGCTTCGCCGCGAAGGAGCAGGATCGGATCGTGCTTGACACCGTCGGCCGCTACCGGAGCGCGATGGCGCAGTTCGCCGGGATGAAGGCCCTCGAGGTGTGGTACTCGCATCTGGACATTGAGAAGGTGTTGAAGGACTTCGGCACGCAGTACAAGCCGAAGCTGGTCAAACGAGCCGACAAGCAGCTCGCGAAGGCTCATACGAAGGACAGCATGACGGCGTTCTCGAAACTGACGGAAGTCGTCGATGGAAAGGCGCGGATCGTTGATCAGTCCCCGTTGATCGTGCCGATCGAAAAGCTCGCACCGGCGGGCGAGGGGCGCGATGCGATCTTCGACGAGCTTCGCCGCGTGATGCGCAGTTACCGCGAGACGCTCGAGTTCGACCGGCGGGTGCTGCTTGAAGAGTTCGAGTTGGCCGACTTCGCGCGAAAGGTGGTCGGGGTCGGGAGTGTCGGCACGCGCGCTTGGATCGCGCTGCTGTTCGGCCGCGATGGCCAAGACCCGTTGTTCTTGCAGATGAAAGAGGCAGAGGCGTCAGTGCTGGAGGAGTTCCTAGGCCCCAGCGAGTTCTCAAACCACGGCGAGCGGGTTGTTGTCGGACAGCGGTTGATGCAGGCCACGAGCGACATCTTCCTCGGCTGGCTGCACATCGACTCCGGCCTCGACGGGCAAGCTCGCGACTTCTACGGCCGGCAGCTGAAGGACTGGAAGGGCTCGGCTGAGATCGAGCAGATGGTCCCGGACGGCATGTCCGCGTACGGCCAGCTCTGCGGCTGGACGCTCGCTCGAGCGCACGCCCGCAGCGGCGACCGGATCGCGATCGCCTCATACCTCGGCAACAGCGACAGCTTCGACCGCGCGACCCTCGAGTTCTCCAAGGCCTACGCCGAACAGAACGAACGCGACTACAAGGAGCTCGACGCGGCGGTCAAGTCAGGCAGGATCACCGCACAGACCGGCCTCTGACGTCTACGGCGACCGGAACATAAACGAACACGCGGCCCCGCGGACGCGCGCCGGCTAAGCCGACGCTGGGCATCACAGCAGCGTGATCACTCCGCGACCGACCAGCAGCACGCCGATGACGCCGGCGCCGATCACGGCGGCGGTCCGGCCTCTGCGGGCCATCCAGTCTTGGAAGCGGGTAACCGTGTCCTGCGTGCGCTCGGGTGCGAACACGTAGCCGAGCAGCGGTATCTCGAGCAGGAGCTGTTGCATCAGGCAGAAGCCGATGACCAGCAGCACCGTTGGGACGGTGCCCGGGTTGAGGTGGTGGATCTTGTCGAGCGCGGTCAGGTAGGAGACGCCGGGGAAGCTCAGCAGCAGCCCGACGAGGAACGTCACCTTTGGATCGCCCTTGCCGAGTAGCCGCAGCGGCAGCGACTCGGTTGGCTTGCCGGCCTCCTGCTTGGCCTTCAGCTTGGCGTCCTTCTTCTCGCGGCGGCGCTCCTGAAAACCCTGGTCTCGCCCGGTCCCAAGCACTAACGCAATCAGGATCGCAAGGAGCCCGACAACGATGTCCTCGGCGGGACTGATGGTGTGCTTAGAGGTGCTCTCTGAGCCCGAGCCTTGCAGCGTGAAGACGATCACGAGGCCGAGCGTGATGCTGGTCGTGTACGCGCCGAGCAGATAGCCGGCCATCAGCCGCTTGGGGCTTTCAAGCAGCAGCATCACCGTCACCGCGGCAAGCAGCGTCGGATTGAACATCGACAGCAGACCCAGCAGGAAGATGTCGACGAGGTCGTTGTTCATCGCGTGAAAACTCCCGCGGGGTCAAGTCCACCGCCTCTGCAGCGACGAGACACGAAATCCAATCAGCCGCCGTCCACGTTGCCATCACCCCAAGGGGATGAACGCGGAACTCAACTCAGCTTCGCACGATCCTTCCTGCGAATGCCGTCGAAGACAGCGGGAGGGCTCGGCCGCGAGCGCTGTGCTGGGCGAGCGTAGTCTGCGGGGCGGTGAGCACCCAAGGCAATCCGCCCGAGTCACGGGCTACCGCTGGCGATAGCGGAGAGTCAGCGCCACGGCGAGACGGGACGATGTCGGACCGCCTGCGGCAGTTTGTGACGGCCGTGCGTGACGGCGACGAGGCAAGTGTCGAGGAGCTCGTCGTCCGGTTGAGCGGGTCGCGCCGCGTGTTCGCTCCACTCGCGTTGGTTGTCGGCGGCCTCGTGATGCTCTTCAACGGGCTCAAGCTGCTGTTCACGAACTGGCGGCTCACGCTCGTTCAGATCCTGCCGGCGATGTGGATCTGGCTGGCGATGTACGACCTCAAGGCGCACGTGCTACACGGCAAGACGTTGAACGTGCTGCGCGGCCCGGTCCTGATCCCGATCGTGCTTGCGATCACGGCGATCACAGCCGCCAGTTTCTTCCTCAATGCCGTGTTCGGGTTCGCGATCGTGCAATCCGGCGCACCGAAGGTCAGACCGGCATTTGCGCAGGCCCGCTCCCACCTCAAGGTGATTCTGGGCTCCGGGATTGTCGTCGGTCTAGCGCTCGGTCTCGCGACGATGGTGGTCACCCGCGCCGGGCGTCCGTGGTTCGGGATCTGTCTGAGTGTTGTGCTCGGCGTGATGATGGTGAGCTACGTCGCGGTCCCAGCCCGGCTGATCGGCGTCAAGTCCACTTCTTCGAGGCGCGACAAGCTGGCCGCAGGCGCTGTCGGTGGGGCCGTGGGCGCGGTCATCTGCACCCCGCCGTACATCCTCGGGCGCGTCGGGATCCTGATGCTCGGCTCGCCCAGCCTGTTCATCCCCGGCATCATCGTCGTGAGCTTCGCGACGACGCTTCAAGCGGGCGCCACCGGCGCGGTGAAAGCGGTCAAGATGAGCGCCAAGCTCCTCGCCGTCCATCCGTCACCACCCACCGGCGCAATGGCGCCCGGCGACCCGCCAACAGCGCCCGACGACTCCGACGGTGACGAGAGCGCGCTGCGAACGTAGCGCGACTCCGCATAACTGTCGCGAGACGGTCGGCCACGCTTGGTCAGCCTGCTGACCTTGACATCGACCGGCTGGGGCGTAGGGTGTTAGCGCTCACAACGTCTGCAAAGTAGAGAGGTAGGGGAGCAGTGTCCAGGTCGCCACTCGCGCTTTCGCGTGCCATTTTTCGTCCGCTGCGCGCCTTCCGGCCGGGGGTGCGCGTGTTAGTTGTGGTTGCGGTGGCCGCGCTGCCGCCGGCCATGTCAGCCCCGGCCGCGGTCGCAGCCGGGCCGACTCTGATCGGCCATTGGACGTTCGACGAGGGGTCGGGCTCGACCGCGGCGGACTCCTCCGGAGGCGGTCACGACCTCGCGTTGGCAGGCGGCGCATCGTTCGGGCCCGGGCTCGTCGGCGCGCACTCGCTGGCGCTCGCGGGCGGATCGCAGTTCGCGGCGGCCGCGGGACCGGTGATCGACACGACCCAGAGCTTCAGCGTGTCGGCGTGGGTCAACCTCGCGAACACGAACGGATATCAGACGTTCGTCAGCCAGGACGGGAGCCAGGTCAGCGGCTTCTTCCTGCAGTTGCGCGGCGACAGTCATCAGTTCGCGTTCACGCGCCTGGCCTATGACTCCGACGCCGCGCTCGGGACGATCGCGACCAGCCCGATCGTCCCGCAGACGGGCGTGTGGTATCACCTCGCCGGCGTCTACAACGCCACCAAGCAGACGATCTCGCTGTACGTCAACGGCAAGCTTGCGCAAACGCAACCCTTCGTGCCGAACTGGTCTGCGACGGGGCCGCTTGCGGTCGGCCGCGGCAGGTTCAACGCCAACCAGGTCGACTTCGTCTCGGGCCAGATCGACGACGCCCGCGCCTACTCCGGAGTGCTCAGCGCCGCCCAGATCGGGCAGCTCGCGGGTCCGGGCACGCTGACCGTCGATGCCGGCGGCACCGGCCCGGCGATCAGCTCGACGCAATTCGGCTCATTCCTGGAGGAGATCAACCACTCCGCCGACGGCGGCCTGTACGCGGAGCTGATCCGCAACCGCGATCTCAAGGAGGATTCGACCACGCCGGTCGCATGGTCGTCGGTCACCTCCAACGGCTCCGACGCGACGATCGCGCTCGACAGCTCGACGTATCCGAACGACGCCGAACCCGGTGAGCCTGAAGCTGTCGATCGGGACGGTGTTCAAGGGCGGCCGCGCCGGCGTCGCCAACGCCGGCTACTGGGGGATCCCGGTGCGACCGTCGACCACCTACCAGGTGTCGTTCTTCGCAAAGGGCAGCACGCCGACCTCGGGCCCGCTGACGCTGACGCTGGAGAGCACGAGCGGAAAGGCCTACGCGACGGCGACGATCCCAAACGTCACCGATATGTGGGCCAAGTACACGGCGACGCTCACGACCGCCGGGTCGGCGCCGACGACGGAGGCCAGCCGGTTCGTGATCTCGACGCACAGCCCGTCCGAATCGGGGAGCACGCTCTGGTTCAGCATCGTGTCGCTGTTTCCGCCGACGTACGGCGGGCTCGCGAACGGATTCCGCGTCGACCTGATGCAGAAGCTCGCGGCGCTGCAGCCCGGCTACTTCCGCGTCCCCGGCGGTAACTACCTCGAGGGCAACACGATCGACACCCGGTTTGAGTGGAACACGACGATCGGTCCGATCGAGGGCCGACCGGGCCACTTCAACAGCGCCTGGGGCTACTGGTCGCAGGACGGCATGGGCCTGCTCGAGTACCTGGAGTTGGCCGAGCAGCTGCATGCGCAACCGTTGCTGGCGGTCTACGCCGGCTACTCGCTGAACGGCAGCGTTGTGCCCCAGAGCCAACTCGCCCCCTACGTCCAGGACGCCCTCGACGAGATCCAGTACGCGACCGGGCCGGTCTCGACGACCTGGGGCGCCCGGCGGGCGGCCGACGGCCATCCCGCGCCGTTCGACGTCAACTGGGTCGAGATCGGAAACGAGGACCAGTTCGATCGCTCCGGCAGCTACAACGCCTACCGCTATCCGATGTTCTACGACGCGATCAAGGCGGCGTACCCGGGACTGAAGCTCGTTGCGACGACGCCGGTCACGAGCCGGCCGTTCGACATCCTCGACAACCACTACTACAGCAGCGATCCGACGTTCTTCGAGAGCAACGCGCACCTGTTCGACAGCGCCAGCCGGACGGGCCCGAAGATCATCGTCGGCGAGTACGCCGCGACCCAGGGCTCGCCGACCGGGACGCTGGCCGCGGCGCTTGGGGAGTCCGCGTTCCTCACCGGCGTCGAGCGCAACGCCGACGTCGTGATCGGCTCCTCCTACGCCCCGCTGCTGGTCAACGTCAACGCGCCGAGCTGGCCGACCAACCTGATCGGCTATGACGCGCTCAACAGCTTCGGCTCGCCCTCGTACTGGGCTCAGACGATGCTGGCTGCGGGCCACGGCGACCATGTCGTCGGGTCCCAGCTGGTGTGCGGGGACGGGGACGCTGTTCGACGTCGCCAGCCACAGTCCCGGCCACACGTACCTCGTCGTCGTCAACGACGGCGCGTCGCAGGCCGTGACCGGCGTGTCGCTGAGCGGCGTCGGCGGCGCGACGGGCGGGACGGCGACCGTTCTGAAGGGCAATCCGACGGCGATGAACTCGCTCGCTCAGCCCAAGCTGGTGAGCCCGAAGGCGACCGCGCTCGGGCCGCTCGGCGCCAGCTTCAGCTACACGTTCCCGGCAAACTCGCTGACGGTTCTGGATCTCAGCACCGGGTAGCTAGGCTGAAGTGATGGCTCGGTCGAGCATCATCGGCGCAATCGTCGCTGCGGCGCTCCTGTGCGTCTGTCTGAGCGCGTGCGGGGGGTCGAGTGGTCACAGCTCGACAGCCGCGTCGGCCGCCAGCGGCGGCGCGGGCCTGGTCGCCGGCGGCTCGTCGCATGCCGCGACCACGACCACGACCACGACCGGGCACGCGCAGTCGAGCAGGGCCCGGCGTCGTGCGGCAGCTCATCACCGCAGTTCTGCGGCGGGCGCTCAGCGCGGATCGGCGCCGTCAGGCGGTGCCCGGTATGAAGGTGCCCCCAAGCCTGCGGGGGGCGCCGGGGCGTCTGAGACCGGCGGCGCCGCGATCGCGCCCAATCCGGCCACGCCCGGCGCCGGCGCGACCGGCGGCGGCGGACGCAACGCGCCGCGCGCGGCCAGCTTCACGGTTGCGCCGGGCGGCTTTCTGAACCCGACATCCGTGTCATCGGGGGCCGGCCCCATCGAGCTTCGGGTCGTCTCGCAGGATGGTCGGGCGCGGCGGATCCTGGTGCGCACGAGCCGCCCGCAGTCGCTCACCGTGCCGGCGCACGGGCACGCCTCGATGCTGATCACGGGACTGGCGCCGGGGCACTACGTCCTCGACGTCGACGGCCTCGCACGCGGCGCTCTGCTGATCGGGGGCTGACCCGGGATTGCGCTCAGCTGGGCGCTAACCCACGCTGAACGCTACGGGGCGGCCGGTACGACCGCGAGTGGCGGCTCGGCCGCGGGCAGCTGCGAGGTGTCGAACCGCGGGACGTCGAGGCGGTGGGCCGAGCCGATGCCCTCGAGGAACTCGTCGGGCCCCTCGAGGAAGTTCACGCGCTCGGTGCGGTAGTGCATCGGCACGACCCAGCGCGCCTCGAGCTGGTTTGCGATCGCGACCGCATCCTCGGCGCCGATCGTCGGCCCGGCGCCGATCGGGATGAACAGCAGGTCGACCTTGCCGATCGCGATCGACTGCTCGTCGCGCAGCGAGCCCTGGCCGAAGTCGCCGAAATGGCAGACGCGGGTGCCGTCGAGATCGAACACGAAGATCGTGTTCGGGCCGCGCTCGGTTCCCGCCGCCGGATCGTGCTCGGACGCGACCGCGAGCACTTCGCCGATCGGCGACTGCAGGCGGCCCGCGGTCGAGCGCAGCACGGCGGGCGAGCCGCCGATCACGTCGGCGGCGTTGTGATCGATGTGCTCGTGCGTGATCAGCAGGACGTTGGCTTGCACGCCCGCGATCGGGGGGTATCGGAACTCGATGCCTCGCGAGGCCAGCGCCGAGACGTCGCCGAACGGGTCGATGAACACCGTCGTCGGGCCGGCGGCCAGGCGAAACGCGGACTGTCCGTACCACTCAACTTGCATGTTGCTCCTCTGGTCTGGTTGCCGGCGCGGGACGCGGCCGGATCGGTGCGGTCGCGATCGCGCGCGCGGCGGGCTCGTCGACGTGGTGATAGCGGCCGCCCCGCATCAGCGACGCGGCCGCCGCGACCAGGCACGCGACGATCGCGAACGCGAACGCCTCGTGCAGGCCGGTTCGGAACGGGCCCGAGATCAGGTGGGGAAAGAACGACTGGCCGGTGATCGCGGCGCGGGCGTGCGCGTCGAGCAGGCCAAGGGTGTGCGGCCCGACGAGGTGCTGGATCGGGTTGTAGCCGAGGAACGCGGCGAACAGGATCGACACCGGCGGCAGGTTGGCGACGTGCTGGGCGGTCACCGCCGGCACGCCGTGGGCCTCGAGGCCGCTGCTCATCGTATGCGGGAGCGTCGTTGACAGGCCGGCGATCATCAGGCTGAAGAAGATCCCGATCGAGATCACCTGTGCCGAGTTCTGAAACGTCTGGTTCATTCCGCCGCCGGCGCCGCGGTCGCCGGGGGGCAGGCTGTTCATCACCGCGGCGCGGTTGGGGGAGGCGAACAGCCCCATCGAGATCCCGTTGAGGGCGAGCACGACCGCGAACACCGGATAGGAGAAGTCGGTCGGCAGCAACAGCAACAGCCCGAAGCTGATCGCGGCGCCGATCATGCCGCCGGTCGCGAACCCCCGCGCCCCGAAACGGTCAGACAGATAGCCCGACGTCGGCCCGGCCACGAGCATCCCCAGCGTCAGCGGCAGCATGTAGATCCCCGCCCACAGCGGCGTCTCGGTGTAGCTGTAGCCGTGCTGGGGCAGCCAGATCCCCTGTAGCCAGATGATCAGGATGAACATCAGCCCGCCGCGGGCGACGGCTGACAGGAACGTCGACATCGTCCCGAACGTGAACGCTCGGATCCGGAACAACGGCAGCCGGAACATCGGGTCCGAGACCCGGCGCTCGATCACCGCGAATGCCGTCAGGCTCACCACCGCGGTCCCGAGCAGCACGATCACGCGCGGGCTGGTCCAGCCGGTGCCGTGCGACCCGTATGGACGGATCCCGTAGGTGATCGCGACCATCAGGCAGATGAGACCGAGCGCGAACGTGATGTTGCCCCACCAGTCGACCGGTCGCCGCCTCGGCTTCGAACGCTCCTCGAGCTTGAGATACGCCCAGACCGTTGCGAACAGGCCGATCGGGACGGAGATCAGGAACACCAGGCGCCAGCTGATCGGCGCCAGCAGCCCGCCGAGCACCAGCCCGATGAACAGCCCGCTGACGCCGACGATGTTGTTGATCCCGAGCGCCATCCCCCGCTGGTTTGCCGGAAATGCGTCGGTGATGATCGCCGCCGAGTTCGCGAGCAGGCACGCGCCGCCGATGCCCTGCACGATCCGGAACACGATCAGGTAGGAGGCGCCCGCCCGGCCCGTCAGCCAGTCGACGGTCAGCAGCAGCGAGGCGACCGTGTAGATGACGAAGCCGAGGTTGTAGATCTTGACCCGGCCGAACATGTCGCCGAAGCGGCCGAGGCTGACGATCAGGACACTCGCCACGACCATGTAGCCGAGGATCATCCACAGCAGGTAGAAGCTGTTCGCGGGGACCAGCGGATCGAGGTGGATGCCGCGAAAGATGTCCGGCATCGCGATCAGCGTGATCGAGGCGTCGAGCGTCGCGAGCAGCACCCCGAGCGTGCAGTTCGAGAGTGCGATCCACTTGTAGCGGTCCTCCATCGCTGCGGAATAATATACAGGCAACCTGTTCAGTTTGCCTGTGAGATCCCGATATAGTCGCGTGCGATGAAGGCGCCTGTCGACCAGTCGCTGGTTGCCAGCGACCTGCGAGTCGTGATCGGCCAGCTCGTCCGCCGGCTGCGAGCCGAGCACAGCTTCCCGCTGTCGCAAGGGATGGTGCTCGGCCGGCTCGACCGCGAGGGCGTGCAGAGCGTGAGCGACCTTGCCGCGGCCGGACGCGTCCGGCCGCAGTCGATGGCTCAGACAGTCAGCGAGCTCGAGGCCGACGGCTTCGTCAGCCGCCGCCCAGACCCGAGCGATCGTCGCCGCGCGCTGGTCGAGCTGACGGCCAAGGGCCGCGCGACGCTGCAAGCCGATCGGCGGCACCGCGAGGGCTGGCTGGCGCAGGCGATCGCGCTCGAACTGTCTGACCGCGAGCAGGCGATCCTCGCCGACGCGGTGCCGTTGCTGCGGCGGCTCGCCGAGGCCTGAGTCGCACCCGGCACCGAGACTAAGCCCGGCGGCACCCGGGTCTTGGTTTACGGTCTCGGCATGGTCGCCGCGATCAACCTGTACTTCAGGGTCCCCACGTTCGTCGCCGCGTTTGCGCTCGCGTCGCTCGCGGTCGCTGCAGCGGCCGCCCCGAGCGCACGCGCGACGGCGCCGTACGTGCGCAAGTTGCCGCCGCTGCTTACGCCGTGGACAACGGCGGTCTCGACCGTCGCGCCGTGGCCGCAATATCCGCGGCCGCAACTCCAGCGCGCCGCGTGGTTGAACCTGAACGGCCGCTGGCAGTACCAGCACGGCCGCGCCGGGCAACGGCCGCCGTTCGGGCGCAATCTCGCGCAGACGATCCTGGTGCCGTTCCCGGTCCAATCGCCGCTGTCGGGAATCGAGCGCGGCGACACCGACGGCTGGTACCGGCGCACGTTCCGCGTCCCCGCGCGATGGCGCGGACAGCGCGTGATCCTGAACTTCGGCGCGGTCAGCTGGGCCGCGCGCGTATACGTGAACGGGCGTCTGGCCGGGACCCATCGCGGCGACTACGACGCGTTCTCGTTCGACGTCACGAGGCTGCTGCGTCGCGGGACCAACGAGCTGATGGTCGGGTACGAGGACCCGATCGGAGCCGCCGGCGAGCCGATCGGCAAGCAAATCGCCGGTCCGCCGCTCGGGATCCGGCACACAGCGTCGAGCGGGATCTGGCAGACGGTGTGGCTGGAGCCGGTCGCCGCCGAGCACCTGACGGGCCTTGACCTGACACCCGATTTGGGGCGCGATCGGCTGATCGTCGCGGCCACGACGGCCCGCGCGTCGCGGCGCGCGCGCCTCGTCGTCGACGCGATGGCCGGCGGCCGGGTGGTGGCAAGCGGGCATGGGCGTCCCGGCGCGGCGTTCTCGGTGCCGATCGCGCACCCGCGGCTGTGGTCGCCGTCTGACCCGTATCTGTACGGGCTGCGGGTGCGGATCGTCGACGGCTCGCGGACCGTGGACGATGTGCGCAGTTACTTCGGGATGCGCTCGATCTCGCTCGGGCTCGTCGGCGGCGTCACCCGGATCCTGCTCAACGGCCGGTTTGTGTTCCAGAGCGGGGCGCTCGACCAGGGGTTCTGGCCCGACGGCGTCTACACCGCCCCGACCGACGCGGCGCTCGCGTTTGACATCGCAGCGGCCAAGCGCCTCGGCTTCAACCTGCTGCGCAAGCACGTCAAGATCGAGCCCGACCGCTGGTACTACTGGGCGGACCGGCTAGGGATCCTGGTGTGGCAGGACATGCCGAACACGCCGATGTTCGCCACGCACCCGTCGACGCCGGCGGGCAGAGCCGAGTTCCGCCGCGAGCTGGCGGCGATCGTGACCCAGCTGCGCTCGCACCCGTCGATCGTCACGTGGGTTCCGTTCAACGAGGGCTGGGGACAGTTCGACCCCACCGGCATCACGGAGGAGGTCAAGCGGCTGGACCCCAGCCGGCTCGTCGACACACAGAGCGGCAGCGCCAACTGCTGCGACGCGATCGAGTCCCCGGCCAGCGACATTCGCGACGCGCACATGTACCTCGGGCCGTTTGCGGTGCCGCCGGACCGGCGCGCCTCGGTCGTCGGCGAGTACGGCGGGCTGCTGCCGTTTCAGCCGCCGGCACACCGCTGGCCCGGCGTGCAGCTGACGTTCGGGAATCGCGCGTTCCCGTGGTCGGTTGCCGACGCGCAAGCGTTCCTGCGGCGCCAATTCGCAACCGTCGCCCAGGAGATCCGCACGCCGGGAGCCTCGGCCGCGGTGTTCACCGAGCTTGCCGCCTACGAGGATGAACTCGGGATCATCTCCTATGACCGCAGGGCGTACGCGGTCGATCCCCGCCTGCTGCGCCGGCTGAACGGTTCGCTGATCTCCGACTCGCAGCCGCTCAGTGCGCTGCAGCCTCAGGCTCCCGCCGTCCCGGCGGGCGAGAACGGGCTGTGGAGCTTCGACGAGGGCAGCGGCACCACGGCCACGGACGCCAGCGGGCTCGGGCACGCGCTGACGCTGTCCGGCGGCGCGGGCTGGACCGCCGGCGTCCACGGCGGCGCGCTCTCGCTGGCCGAACCGGGTCAGGTCGCCAAGGCCGCCGGCGCGGTTCTCGACACGACCGGCTCGTACACGGTCTCGGCCTGGCTCAGCTCGCGCCTGCCGGGGCAGACCGGCACCGCCGTCAGTCAGCCCGGGCCCGACGGCTCGAGCTTCTCGCTCGGGATCCAGACCCTGCCGCCGGGGCCGCATGAGCAGCCCGGCCAGGTTGCCTCCGGGACGCCGCCGCCCGCGCAGCGGACGTGGTGGACGTTCGAGCTGCCCAACTCCGGCACGTGCCCCTCGCTGCGGTGCGGGGTGCCGGCCAGCAGCCACTTCGACGACGGACGCCTGAACCCGGCCACGGGCAGCTGGCACTACGTCACCGGTGTCCGCGATGCCGACACGCGGACGTTGTCGGTGTACGTCGACGGCGTCCCCAATGACGTCGAGCAGACCGATCCGCTGCTGCCCTCGACCGGCCCGCTGACAGTCGGCGCCGGGCTCCTTAACTACCCTGGCGCCGACGCATTCGTCGGCGCGATCGACGACCTCCGCACGTTCGACCGCGCGCTCACGCCCGCGGAGGTCTGGCAGCTGTACCAGGCCGAGCGCTAGCGCCGGTCGGCTGGCCTCGTAGCTCCCCGCTCACCCCGTTGCTGGTCGAGAAACGGCCAATATGCGTCCGTTTCTCGACCACCTGGCGGGCGACATAAAGATTTGGTTGTGTGGTCAACTTCGTGCTATACTTGCGCTAGCAAGCAATTAGAGGCGAGATTCAAACGCCTCTACACCAACGAAACCGGAGCAACCTCATGAGCACCACTGCTTACCGCACGATCGTCCCCGCCGGCACCTGGAACGTAGACCCCGCCCACTCGAAGGTCTCCTTCGCCGTCAAGCACATGGGGATCGCGACCGTCCGCGGCGAGTTCACCGGTTTCGAGGGCTCGCTCGAGTTCGGCGACGACAACTCGAGTCCCAAGGCCCGCGGAACCGTCAAGGCGCACACCGTCGACACCAACGAGCCGCAGCGCGACGCGCATCTGCGCTCAGCCGACTTCTTCGACGCCGAGCAGCACCCGGAGATCAGCTTCGAGTCGACCAGCATCGAGCCCGTCGATGACGACAGCTTCCGCATCAGCGGCAACCTGACGCTGCACGGCATCACCCGCGAGCTCGAGCTCCAGGGCGAGGTTCTGGGCACCGACGTTGACCCCTGGGGCAACGAGCGCGTCGGCCTCGAGATCACCGGCCAGCTGTCGCGCGGCGACTATGGAATGAAGTTCAACCAGGCGCTGGGCAGCGGCAACATGCTGGTCGCCGACAAGGTCACGCTGTCGCTCGACATCTCCGCCGTCAAGGCGTCGTAGTCGCAGGGTTTTCCACGGCCGGCGGATTCGTGCTCCGCCGGCCGTCACGCGTCGGTCGTGCAGGCCTTCGCGGCGCGGGGCGCGAACCGTCCGAACACCTCGGCCAGCACCCGCAGCTCGTCCGGCCCGAGCTCGTCGAAGAACCGCTTGCTCACCGAGGCGAAGTGCGACGCCTGCGCCGCGCGCGTGAGCGACAGCCCGGCCGCCGTCAGGTGCGCCTCGACCGCGCGCGCGTCGTCGCCGCAGGGGCGGCGCTGCACCAGCTCGCGTGCCTCGAGCAGATCGACGATCCGCGACACCCGGCTGAGGCTGAGCCCGGATTCGCTCGCGAGCGCCGACAGGCGCAGTCGGCGTTGCGGCGCTGCCGCCAACCGACCCATCAGCTCGAGCCCGCTCAGGCTCAGGCCATGAGCGGCTTCGAGCTCTGCCTCGAGCGCCCGCGTCAGCCGCTTGTGCGTCTCGAGCATTCCGATCCACGCATCGGCGTGGACATCAGACCAGCTCGCAAGGCCATCGTCGCCGACGACGTAGGCACAGGTGTTCTCGGTGGTCGCGTTCTCGGACATAGAGCCTCGACTCAAGTGTAGCTCGTTATTTGCTAGCGCAACTACTTGGATGGTTGATTCTGATGCGGCGATCGGAGAGGATCCCGCGCCGTGCCACACGCTGCCGACCACAGAGGCGGGCCGGGGCGATAGCGCGTCTCGCGGGAAAGACTGCGCTGATCACCGGGGGTGCCGGCAGCATCGGGCTGGCGAGCGCTCGCGCGTTCGTCGCCGAGGGCGCCAAGGTCCTGATCGTCGACCTCGATGAGGCCGCGCTGGACCGAGCCGCGGCCTCGCTCGGTGGCGGCGACGGCGTCGCCTGGGCGGCCGCGGACGTGACCGACTCGTCACAGGTGGAGGCTGCCGTCGAGCAGGCGGTGCAGCGGTTCGGCGGACTCGACATCGCGTTCGCCAACGCCGGCGTCTTCGGCGTCGTGGCGCCGGTGACCGATTACCCGGTTGACGTGTTCGAGCGGGTGATGGCGGTCAACGTGATCGGCAGCTTCCTCGTCGCCAAGCACGCACTCAAGGTGATGCGGCCGGGAGGGAGCCTGATCATCAACTCGAGCACGGTCGGGCTCACCTCGGATCGCGGAATCGGCGCGTATGCGACCTCCAAGCACGCCCTCATCGGGCTGATGCGGACCGCCGCCAAGGAGATGGCTGCGAGGGGGATCCGCGTCAACACGATCCACCCGGGCCCGACCGACAACGCGTTTCAGCACAAGATCGAGGTCGAGGCCGTCGGCGCCTCCGAAGAGGAATCCGCCAAGGCGTTCGAGCAGATGATCCCGCTCGCGCGTCACGCATCGCCCGACGAGATCGCGAGCACAGTCGTGTTCCTGGCCAGCGACGAGAGCGCGTTCATGACCGGGGCGACGATCGCGGTCGACGGCGGGCTCAGCATCTAGTGTCGCGATTCGGAAATTCGGTGGCACCAAGAGTGGTCACTGGGGGATGCTGCGCGAGGACGCAGGAGCCGACGCGTAGCGGAGCTACGCGAGGCGACGAGGACGACGCGCAGCGCCGCCAGGGGCCGCTCGACTGCCATCCAATTTATGAATCGGGACACTAGTCTGGGCGATGAGTTCAGCCGTCGTGGCTGGTCCAATCGGTATGAAGAGCGCGCTAGAGGTGTTCACGTTTCAGCGGCGACGCGCACGCTCGCCGATGGTCGACCATGCGTGGCAAACGTGCAGTGAACCGGAGGGGTCGTTCATCTCCGGGGCGGAGTGCCGTTGGGAGATGGTCGTCACGTGGCAAGCAGGCACGGCGCGCCTCACGGTCCGCGGCCCCGAGACGAAGGCATCCGCCGCGCGTATCCCCGAGGACGCCCTGTTCTTCGGGGTCGTGTTCAGTCTGGGCACGTTCATGCCAATCCTGCCGCCGGGGCGGCTGGTCGATCGCTCGTTGACGCTGCCGCCGGCGACGAAGACGTCGTTCTGGCTCGACGGCTCCAGATTGGAGCTGCCGAACCCCGACAACGTCGATGCGTTCGTCGACCGGCTCGTGCGCGCCGGCCTGCTGGCACATGATCCGGTCGCCTCGGCGGCCTTGCAGGGAGGCGTACCGGCCCTGTCGACGCGCTCTGTGCAGCGACGAGTGTCGCGGGCAACGGGGCTGACCGCCGGCTCGGTCAGGCAGATCAAGCGGGCGCAGAGGGCCGTCGAGCTGCTCTCGCAGGGCGTGTCCCCGCTCGACGTGGCACACCACGCGGGGTATGCGGACCAACCTCATCTGACCAGGTCGCTCAAGCGCCTCGTCGGGCGAACGCCGTCCCAGATCGCGCTCCCGCCGGCTGGAGGCCAGCTGTCGCTTTCATTCAAGACGGCGGCGCCCGCTCGGTGCTAGACGTATAGGCCCAATCCGAGTCGAGCCATTCAATCCGCAGGAGGTCCCACATGGGAGCAGTGCTAGTGCACGAGTTCATGAGTCTCGACGGCGTGATCGACGCGCCGACGTGGGCCGTCGACTTCGGCTTCGACCCCAAGATGGGAGAGGCGATCGGCGGGGTGACGGCAGGCGCACGGGGCATCCTGCTCGGCCGCGCGACGTTTGAGATGTTCGGGCAGAGCTGGCCCAACCGGACCGTCGAAGACGACCCGGGGGCCCCGTTCTTCAACGACACCACGAAATATGTCGTCTCCTCGACACTGACCGACCCGACCTGGCGCAACTCGACGGTCATCGGGCCGTACGACGCGGGCGTGATTCGCAGGCTGAAGGACGAGGTCGACGGCGACCTCTACATGAGCGGCAGCAGCACGCTGGTCCGAGCGATGTTGGCGGACGGCCTCGTCGACGAGTTGCACCTGTTCGTCTACCCGCTCACGCGGGGGTCGGGGCCTCGACTGTTTCCCGAGGCCGGCGTCGCCGGCAAGCTATCGCTCGCGGCCAACGACGCATATGACAACGGGGTCCTTTATATGGCCTACGACATCAGCGGTTGATGAACCCGAACAGGTGCCCGGCGACGTTGCGGATCTGGATCTCCTCCGAGCCCTCGGTGATCCGGTAGCGACGGTGGTGGCGGTAGATGTGCTCAAACGGCTTGTGCCGGGTGTAGCCGACCCCGCCGTGGACCTGCATCGCACGATCGGCGGCGTCGCAGGCTAGGCGGTTGGCGCGGAAGTTGCACATCGACACTCGGTCGCTGACCCCCGCGACGCGACCGCCGGCGTCCATCTGCTGCGCGGTCTGGCGCACGAACGTACGCAGCAACTGGACGTCGGTCGCCAGCTCGACCAACGGCCATTGGATCGCCTGGCGCTCGGCCAGCGGCTTGCCGAACGTAACTCGCTCGCGCGCGTACTGCACGCTCTGGCGGACGCAATAGTCGGCGACGCCGACGCCCGAGGCGGCCTGGCGGATGCGGTTCTCGTGCACGAAGAACATCGCCGTGGCGAGGCCGCGTCCCTCTTCGCCGAGGACTGCGTCGGCGGGCACGCGCACATCCTTGAGCACGACCTCGGCGTGGTCGGTCGGCATGTTGAACGTCCAGTGAAAGTACGGGATCTCATATCCGGGGGTGTCTGTTGGGACGATGAACGCGGTGATCCCGGCGGCCTGTCCGGTTTTGCCAGACGTGCGGGCGAACACGATCGCGTGGCGGGCGAGGCCGCCGCCGCTGGCGAACCGCTTGGCGCCGTTGATCACCCAGTCGCCACCGTCGCGCACAGCCTCGGTCGCCAGCCAGGTGGCGTCGCTGCCGTGCTCGGGCTCGGTCAGGTTGAACGCGAACGCCTCGTCGCCGCTGATCGCGCCGTCGAGGAATCGCTGCTTCTGCTGCTCGGTTCCAAACCGGTCGAGGATGAGGGGGAACACGAGGTTGCCGACGACGGACGTCTCGGCCTGCAGATCGTTGTGCAAGCCGAGTCCCTGCGCGGCGAGGTGATCGCGGATCGCCGCCATGCCGAGGTTGGTGCCGTCGAGGCCGCCCATCGATCGCGGCAGCGCGTAGCGGAAGAAGCCCGCAGCGTCCGCGCGTCGGCGCATCTCGGTCAGCAGTTCGAGCCATTCCTTGCGGTGGACGCCGCCGTTGTCCCAGTCGGTCCGCGCCCACTCGCGGCGGTGGTCGAAGAACTGGATGTTGTCGGCCTCCAGGGGTCTGATCTCGGCTTCGATGAAAGCGTCGAGCCGGCCGATGAAGTCCTGGAGATCGTCCGGAAGGCCGTCCAGATGCTCGGTCCCGTTCACGTCCACTGTTGGTCCTCCTCTTGCAGGTATCTCGGGTTGGCGATCAGCAGCCGTGCGATCGCGTGCGCGCGCGTGACAGCTACCACCTCGTCGATCCGCGCGTCCAGCGATCCGTCACGGATCGCGCGCGCCAGCTCCGCGTCGGTGCCGCAGCCGAGGCGTCGAAGCGCCGCGGCATGAGCCTCGGCGCAGGCGGGGCCGAGCGCCAGTTCGCGCTCGATCATCGCGATCACGTTGATCGCGACGCGCGTGAGGAACTGAGCGCGGCCCTCTGCCGTGGGCAGCAGCTCGGTTTGCAGGAACTCGCGCACGGCCTCCGCGAGCTCGGCCGCGGTCGGGACGCCTCGTGGCTCGCCGGCGCCACTCACACCCGGCCTTCGAGCAGGAGCATCACGTCGTATTCCTGTTCCCACACGCGCCGCCCGATCGCGGCGAGCTCGACCGAGCGCTCGGCGCCGGACAGGTGGCGCCAGGCCTGGCGCATGCAGCCGGCTCCCCACCACACGGTGCCGAACAGCTCCCACCAGCGCACGGCGTCGCGATCGACGTGCCGGCCGCTGACGCGCTCGTAGCCCCTGAACAGATCCTCGTACTCCCCGAAGCCGCCGACCGGCCTCGCGCCGCCGAAGCGCCACGCGCGTACGCACAGATAGCCGAGGTCCTGCATCGGCTCGCCCACGTGCACCAGCTCCCAATCGAGCACGGCTCTGATCCCGTCGGCGCCGACGACGAGATTGCCGTTGCGAAAGTCGCCGTGCAACAACACCTCTTCGCCGGCGGTCGGGCGGTGCTCGGACAGCCACCGCAGTCCGAGCTCGAGCGCAGGGCTGCTGTCCGCGAACTGATCGATCGTCGCGCGCACGCCCGCGAGCGGGTCGTCGCGTCCAAGGCCTGGCACCTCCGACGGCGCGACGCTGTGGATCCGCCCCAGGATCTCGCCGCATTGCTCCGCCAGCCGCGGCCGGACGGCGCTGAAAGCATCGTCGCGCAGGATCCGCCGGGCGAGCGTCTCGCCCTCGATCCGCTCCATCAGCACGTACGGCGCGCCGAGGTCGCGATCGTCATCGCTGAAGCAGAAGATCCGCGGCTCGGGCGCCCCGGCACGCGCCGCTGCGCGGATCGCGAGCGCCTGGCGCGTCATCGACCGCTCAGGCGGGGAACCGGGCACTCCGCGGCTCAGGATCAGCGGCACCGTTTCGCCGCCGGCGAGCTCGGCATCGAACGACCAGGTCTCACGGCTCGCGCCGCCGGTGAGCCGGCGCAGTGCGCGTAGCTGCACCGGCTGCGACAGCGCCCGCTCGACAACCACCTCAAGCTCCTCGATCACGGCGCCGGGATTCTCACACGAGGGGGTGTGCCACCGCTCACACGGGCGAAATGTCACACCGACCGCCGGGCCCAAACCGACAGGGTGGCGGTCATGGACCGACCGGGGGCGACGTCGGCGCCACGCGCCGCGGCGACGCGCACGACATTGATCAGACGGCTGCTGGCCGACCGCCGCGTGTGCCGGGTCCAGCTCGCGTTCAGCGGCTTCAACATCGCCGAATACGGCGTCTGGGTGACCGTGCTGGTGTACGCCTACCAACGCAGCGGCACGGCCGTGACCGCCGCCGTCGCGGTCGCCCAACTGCTGCCGGCGGCGCTGTTGGCGCCGGTACTGGCGAGGGCCGTTGACCGGCGCGGGCCGGCAGCCGCGCTCGTGCGCGGGTATTGGTGGCAGGCCGGCGCGCTGGCGGCGACCTCGGCACTGTTGCTGGCGGGCGCGCCGGACCTGCTCGTCTATTGCGCCGCGGTCGTCGCGGCCGTCGCGGTCACGATCACGCGACCTGCCCACGGCGCTCTCGCGCCGGCATTGGTGCAGCGCTCGGAGCAGCTGACGGCGATCAACGTCCTGTCGGCGTGGGTCGAGAGCGCCAGCGTGCTCGTCGGGCCGGCGCTCGCGGGCGTGCTGATCGCGACCGGCGGGCCCGGTGTGGCGGTGGGCTTCTTCGCGCTGTGCGTGACCGCGTCGTCGCTGCTCGTCGGGCGGGTGTCAGCGACGGGCATCGGCGCGCTCGGTCGTGACGAGCGGTGCGCCGAGCTGTCCGGCGAGCCGGACGCCGAGCTGTCCGCCGAGCCAGACCGCGGGGCGGCGTCGGTGCGCGGCGACCGCGGCCTCGGCGCATTGATCGGGCTGCTCGGGGCTCAGTACTTCGTGATTGGGGTGCTCGACGTGCTGATGGTTGTGCTGGCGATCCATGTCCTGGGTCTGGGGCTGTCCGGGCCGGGCTATCTCGACGCCGCGTTCGGAGCGGGGGGAGTGATCGGAGCGGCCGCCGCGATCAGCCTGATCGGGCGCGGGCGCCTCTCGGGGCCGGTGTTCTGGGCGGCACTCGGGTGGGCGCTGGCTCTCGTGCTGCTCGGCGCGTGGCCGACGACTGCGGGGGCGTTTGCACTGCTCGTCGCCGCGGGCACCGCGCGCAGCGTGCTCGATGTCTCGGGCCGGACGATCCTCGTCCGAGCGGCGCCGCAGGCGCTGCGCGGCCGCCTGCTCGGGTTGTTGGAGGGGGCGGCGATGCTCGGGCTCGCTCTGGGGTCAGCGCTGGCGCCGCTGCTCGCGGCGCTCGGCGGAGCCGGCGCGGGGCTGATCGCAACCGGTGCGCTGCTGAGCGTGGCGGCCCTTGCGGCGGCTGCCGGGCTGCAGCGCGTAGACGAGGCGCGATCGGGTGTCCTTGTGAGCGGTGGATGAAGTACGCCAATATCGCGGACTTCATCCACCGCTCATGCGCGCAGCCTAGAACGCCCTGGAGTCAGGCGCGAGGCCCAACGCGTGGGCCTCCTCCACCGACACGATCTCGCGGCCCAGCGGCAACAGCGAGATCGGGATCAGCTTGAAGTTCGCAAGGCCGAGCGGGATTCCGATGATCGTGAGGCACAGAAAGACGCCGGTGATCAGGTGCCCGAGCGCCAGCCACCAGCCGAACAGCACCAGCCAGAGCACGTTCCCGATCCCGGACGGGACGCCGGCCCCCGGCCGTTTGACGACCGTGCGGCCGAACGGCCACAGCGCGAACCGGGCAATCCGGAACGCAGCCACGCCGAACGGGATCGTGATGATCAGGATGAAGCAGAACACCCCTGCGATCACGTACAGGATGGCCATCCAGATGCCGGCGAGCACCAGCCAGATGCAGTTGAGGATGAACCTGATGGCAGCAGTATGCCCGAGACGCTAGTGCCCCGATTCGGAAATTCGGTGGCACCAAGAGTGGTCACTGGGGGATGCTGCGCGAGGACGCAGGAGCCGACGCGTAGCGGAGCTACGCGAGGCGACGAGGACGACGCGCAGCGCCGCCAGGGGCCGCTCGACTGCCATCCAATTTATGAATCGGGGCGCTAGCCCGCGTCCGGGGCGTCTTGCTCCGGCGGGGCGGGGTGCGCCTCGGCCGCGAGATGCACGCCGACCGCGCCGCCGATACCGGCCGCAAGCGCGGCCAGGGCCCAGTGGGCGCCGCTTCGCTCGGTGCCCAGGGCGGCGTCGAGCGACAGCTTCCCTGGTCCTGCCTCCGCGAGCGCGAGCACCGCGGCGATCAACACCAGGTTGTATTCGTAGCCGCCCTTGGTGACCCACACCCCGTTCTTGAAGTGAACTCGGTTGACAGCGGTCAGCATCGTCGCCGTCAGCGTCGCGGCTGCGAGCGGCGTCGCGAGGCCGAGGGCAAGGGCCGCGCCGCCACCCGCCTCGGCGACGCCCGCGGCGATCGCGTTGCGGCGGCCGGGGCGCATCCCCAGCCGCTCGAATGCCCCGGCGGTCTGGTCCAGGCCACCCCCGCCGAACCAGCCGAACAGCTTCTGCGTGCCGTGGCCGACGAACAGGCCCCCGATCACGAGCCTGAGGAGTAGGCGTGCGAACTTCACCTCGACAACGGTAGAGGAAACTAGTTGTCTGCACAAGTAGTACGTGACACCGGTGCGGCCGAGGTGAAAGACTGCGCCTGACCGGCGAGCAACCCGAGGAGGAGCAGATGAGTGACAGCGTCTATCGCGTGACCGAGGTGATCGGTGCCAGCAGCGAGTCGTGGGAGGCGGCAGCGCGCAACGCCGTCGAGACCGCGGCGAAGACGGTTCGCGATCTCCGCGTGGCGGAGGTGCTGCGACAGGACGTGACGATTCAGGACGGCGGCCTCGTCAGCTACCGGGTCCGGCTCGGGATCTCGTTCAAGTACGACACCGGCGACTGACGCCCGCCCGGCCGGCGCGCGCCGGCGTCGCGGCGGCTGACGCCCGCCCGCCCGGCGTGCGCGGCCGGCGGAAGGCCATCTGTCACAGTAGGGCTCGTGGCTGTCTCCCGGCTCGCGCTGGCCACCCCGACCGAGGACTCGGGTCGTCTCAGCGACGAGGTCCAGCTATATCAGCGGACGTACACGACGCTGCTTCGGTCAAGCGGCGAGACCCAGTTGCGCGTGCTCGAACCCTCCCACCGGGCGATGGGTTCGAGCCTGCATCCGCTGGCCGACTCGGAGGAGATCGACCTAGGGGCGTTCATCTACGCGGTCCGACGGCTGCCCGATTGCATCCTTGGCGCGCGCGTGGTGATGATGGGCCAGAGCGCCGACGTGTTCGCGCAGCACGGGATCGATCTCGACAGCTGGCGCGAATCGGAAGCCGCGGCGCGACGACGGCACTGGTACGACGACGGCGACGGCGCGCTGGCGGTGCTGCTCGCTTCCAGCTCCGATGTCGACGACCTGGTGCCGACGCTGGTCGCGTTCCAGATCGAGTGGAACAAGATTCGGGTCAGGGCGCGAGCCGCCGGCTGGCCGCCAGGCGGCGGCCGGGTCACCCCCGAGGTCTGCGCGTCGTCGCTGGGCGGCGCGGTCGACGACTGGCAGCGCCTGGACGGGGCGTGGGGAAGCCGCTTCGAGGAGCGGATGGCTCAGATCGCGTCACAGCATCTGGCACTGCGGGTGCGGATGCTGGGCGGCAGCAATGTCGAGTACGCGCGACTGACGCGTCGATGGTGGGTGCCCGTGCGTGCGCATCTGGCCCGCGAGCGACTCGCCGACCGTCCCCTGTACTTCGTCAGCTCCAACAACCACAGCCTGATCAACATCGCCACCGGGATCGCCCGCCGGCGCGAGCCCGAACTCGTCGAGTTCGTCGAGACGCTCCCCGACGACGACATCCTCCGCGAGGAGCTGGACAGGTTCCGCGACGGGCGGTCGGAGGGCTCGTGGGAGAACTTCCTGTACTTCGTCGCCCGCAAGTGGTGGGACTCTCGCGGCGCCGCCGGACGCGCGGACCGCCGGGCGGCCGAGCGCGCCGCCGGCGTCACGCATCTGGTCAGCACCACGGCGCTGCGCGTGCCGGCGCAGGTCATCCCGCTCGCGGCGCTGGCCGCCGACGACATCGATCCTCGGCTCGGCGCCGTCGACCGTGACGCGCTCGCCGACAGTCCGGCGGTCGTCGTCAACATCGACTACCCGCTCGGCGTCGCCGCCTACAACATCCTGCGCGAGATCGCCGTCGACAGCGGCGCCGGGCTGCGCGGGGTGTACGTCCTCGGCAAGGCCGCCACGCTCAACGCCGACGTGGGCGACGTGATGATCTCGAGCGTCGTTCACAACGAGCACTCGAACTCGACGTACTGGCTCGACAACGCGTTCGCGCTCGACGACCTGGCCGCCGATCTGCGGTTCGGCTCGGGGCTCGACAACCAGCGCGCGGTGACCGTCAAGAGCACGTTCCTGCAGAACCGGGCGTACCTCGACTTCTACTACCGCGAAGCGTTCACGGTCGTGGAGATGGAGACCGGCCCGTACTGCGACGCCGTCTACGAGATCGCCGATCCCGACCGCTACCCGGTGGGCGAGGCCGTCAACTTCTCGAAACTGCCGATCGACCTGGGGATCATCCACTACGCGTCAGACACGCCCTACACGCAGGCGCGCACGCTCGGCGCGCGCGGGCTCAGCTACTTCGGCATGGATTCCACCTATGCCTCATCGCTCGCGATCCTCCGTCGGATCCTGCGGTTAGAGGGCGCCCTCGGCTAGCCGGGTGGCGGCCTCGTCGATGATCTCCAGGCGCTTGCAGAAGGCGAAGCGCACGAGCGTCGGCGCGGCGGTCTGGTCGTCGTAGAACACGCCGGTGGGGATCGCGACGACCCCGCAGCGTTCCGGGAGCTCCGCGCAGAACTGCGCGGCGTCACGCCCGACGTCGGCGTTGACGAAATACGTGCCGGCGGGGCGCAGCGGCTGCAGGCCGGCGGCGGCCAGGCCGGCGCACAGCCGGTCGCGCTTGATCCGCAGATCGTCGCGCAACGCCTCGAGCTCCGACGGCGGCAGGCGCAGCGCAGCGGCGGCGGCGTGCTGCAGCGGCGTGCCGCCGGCGAACGTCAAGAACTGCTTGACCGCGCGCACGGCGCCGACCAGCTCGGCGGGGCCCGAGCACCACCCGATCTTCCACCCGGTGAACGAGAACGACTTGCCGACGCTCGAGATCGTCAGTGTGCGCTGCGCCATCCCCGACAGCGTCGCGAGCGGGATGTGCCGGCCGTCGTAGACGAGGTGCTCGTAGACCTCGTCGGTGATGCAGATCAGGTCGTGCTCGATGCACAGGGCCGCGACCAGCTCGAGCTCGGCGCGCTCGAGCACGCGGCCGGTCGGATTGTGGGGGGAGTTGAGCAGGAGCACCTTGGCGCGCGGGCCGATCGCTGCGCGCAACGCCTCGCCGTCGAGTGCGAACTCGGGCGGGCGCAGCGTCACCGGACGCCGGTTCGCGCCGGCGAACTGGATGCACGCCGCGTAGGAGTCGTAGTAGGGCTCGAGCACGACGACCTCGTCGCCGGGATCGCACAACCCCAGCAGCGCGGCGGCGATCGCCTCGGTTGCGCCAAAGGTGATCAGCACCTCCTCGGGCTCGAGGCCGTAGCAGCGGCGCTGGTGCTCGAGCACGGCTTCGCGCAGCGGCGGAACCCCCGGCAGCGGCGCGTACTGGTTTGCGCCGCCTCGCAACGCGGCGACTGCCGCTTCGATCGCGGCCGCGGGGCCGTCGGTGTCGGGGAACCCCTGGCCGAGGTTGATCGCCCCGGTGCGTGCGGCGAGCGCCGTCATCTCGGTGAAGACGGTCGTGCCGAGGCCCTCGGTGCGCGCGGCTCGTGTCATCCGCCCGCGGGGTCGGCGGCGCCCCAGATCCCGGGGCCGCGGTGGTGCTCGTAGATCAGCGACGTCTCGGCGTGAGCGACTGCCGGGTGCGTCGCCAGGTGATCGACGACGAACTCGCGCAGGTCGTGCGCGTCGGCGGCGGCGACCCAGATCAGGTAGTCGGTGACGCCGGTGAGGTGAAAGACCATCAGGACGCCGGGGAGCTGGCGGACCGCTGCGGTGAACGCGTCGATCTGCTCGCGCGCGTGAACGGTGAGCCTGACCGCGATCAGCGCCTGCAGCGGCCGGCCGAGCGCGCCGAGGTCCAGCTCGGCGTGAAAGCCCCTGATCACGCCGCGCTGGCGCAGCGAGCGCAGCCGTGCCAGGGCGGTCGAGGGTGCGATGCCGACGCTGTCGGCGAGGCGTTGGTTGGTGATCCGGGCGTCATCGCCGAGCAGCTCGAGGATCGCCAAGTCGACGGCGTCGACCTGCTGCCGTGGATGCTTCGGCGCGGACCGATCAGCTCGCGGGATAGTCGAAGAATATACGACATATACGAAACACCGCACAGGATATTCGGGTACTTGCCAATCAACCGCAGAATCAGCATCCTGTGCCGGTGGCCGTCACCGCCCCAGAGCAGGCTATCCAGGACTCGATTCTCGAAACGATCGGCAACACGCCGCTCGTGCGGCTCGGCCGGATCGGCGCCGGCATGGCGCCGCAACTGGTCGCCAAGCTCGAGTCGTTCAACCCCGGCGGCTCGATCAAGGATCGCGTCGCGGTCGCGCTGATCGACGCGGCCGAGCGCGACGGCCGGCTGCGGCCCGGCGGAACGATCGTCGAGCCGACCTCGGGCAACACCGGGACCGGGCTGGCGATCGCCGCGCGGCTGAAGGGCTATCGCGTGATCGCGGTGATGCCCGACAAGATGTCCAAGGAGAAGATCGACCTGCTGCGCGCGTATGGCGCCGACGTCGTGCTGGCGCCGACCGACGTGCCTCCCGACTCACCGCAGTCCTACTACCGGGTCGCCGACCGCCTGACCGAGGAGATCCCGGGAGCGTTTCAGCCCAACCAGTACTTCAACCAGGCCAACCCGCGCGCCCACTATGAGTCGACCGGACCCGAGCTGTGGGAGCAGACCGCCGGGCGGATCACGCACCTGGTCGCGGGCGTCGGCACCGGCGGGACGGTCACCGGCACCGCGCGATACCTGCGCGAGCGCAAGCCGGAGCTGGTCGTCATCGGCGCCGATCCCGAGGGCTCGATCTACTCGGGCGGCCCCGAGAACGTGCGGCCGTACCTGGTCGAGGGCGTGGGTGAGGATTTCTGGCCCGAGACGTTCGACCGCTCGGCCGTCGACCGCTGGATCACGGTGTCAGACCGCGATGCGTTCCTGACCACGCGGCGGCTGGCTCAGGTCGAGGGGATCCTCGCGGGCGGGTCCGGCGGGCTGGCTCTGCATGCGGCGCTCCAGGTCGGCGCCGAGCTCGACGATCCCGACGCGCTGATCGTGGTGATCCTGCCCGACGGCGGCCGCTCCTACCTGTCGAAGATCTACTCCGATGCGTGGATGCGCCAGTACGGGTTCGTCGAGCGCGACTCCAACCTCGTCGTCGGCGATGTGATGCGCAGAAAGCGCGAGGCCGGGGAGATCCCGTCGCTGGTGACTGTGCAAACGCACTACCGCGTGCGCGACGCCGTCGCGCTGCTGCACGAGCATCGCGTCTCGCAGCTACCGGTCGTGAGCGCCCACGACCCGGCGACCGTGGTCGGCGCGATCGGCGAGCGCGGCTTGCTCAAACGGGCCGCCGAGGACCCACGGCTGCTCGACGCCGAGATCGTCGAGGTGATGGAGCCGCCGTTCCCGGCCGTCTCGAGCGAGGACCCGGTGCGCGAGGCGGTCGAGCTGCTGGTCGGCGACCAGCAGGCGCTGCTCGTGACCGAGGACGGCCGCGCCGTCGGGCTCGTCACGCGCACCGATTTGCTGGAAGCATTGGCTTCGTGAGCGATCAGCCGCCGCGGCGCGACGCGTTTGCGACCAGGGCCGTGCACGCCGGCCTGATCCCCGATCCGGCGTTCGGCTCGGTGATCCCGGCGATCCACCAGACCTCGACGTACGTCCAGCGCCGGCCGGGCGAGTCCGTCGCCGATTACGACTACGCCCGCTCGGCGAACCCGACGCGCACGGCACTCGAGCAGGCGCTCGGCGAGCTCGAGGGCGGGCATGCGGTCGCGTTCGCGTCCGGGCTCGCAGCTGAACACGCGCTGATCACCGTCGTGTGCGCCGCCGGCTCGCACATCGTGATGCCGTCGGATCTGTACGGCGGGACCTACCGACTCGTCGACAAGGTGCTCGCCAGGTGGGGACTGGCCTATGACCTGGTGTCGCAGACCGACCTCGATGCGGTGGAGCGCGCCGTGCGCGACGACACCCGCTTGATCTGGGTCGAGACCCCGACCAACCCGATGCTCAACGTGATCGACATCGAGCAGGTGGTCGCGCGGCGGCGCGGCGCGCTGGTGGCGGTCGACAACACGTTCGCGACGCCGGTGAACCAGCGCCCGCTCGAGCTCGGCGCCGACTTCGTCGTGCACTCGACTACCAAGTACCTCGGCGGTCACTCCGACGTCATCGGCGGCGTCGTGATCGCCCGCGACCGCGAGTGGTACGAGCGCCTGCGGTTCGTCCAGAACGCAGTCGGAGCGGTGCCGGGCCCGTTCGATTGCTTCCTCGTGCATCGCGGCCTGCGGACGCTGCATCTGCGGATGGACGCGCACGCCCGCAGCGCGGCGGCGGTGGTCGAGCTGCTGCGCGCGACCCCGGGGGTCAGCGATGTGCGCTGGCCGGGGTTCAGCGGCATGGTCAGCTTCTGCCACGCCGACGCGGCCGAGATCGCGACGCGGACCCGCTTGTTCACGCTCGCGGAATCGCTCGGCGGCGTCGAGTCGCTGATCGAGGTCCCGCAGGCGATGACCCACCAGTCGGTCGAAGGGTCCGACGCCGCGGTCCCGGCGGATCTGGTGCGGCTCAGCTGCGGCGTCGAGGATCCCGCCGATCTCGTCGAGGACCTGCGACAGGCGCTCAGTCCGCTGACCTGACTGCGCCCGTGCGGGCCGGGACGCCGTCCTGCGCGACGTCGGCGAAGTTCGCGATCAGCTCGACCTCGCCGCGGCGGAAGCGCAGCAGCCGGCGCCGTTCGTCAAACCTGACATCGGACGCCGGGGCGTCGGGGAGCCGCCGTCGCAGCTCGAGCAGCTCCCGGTAGTAGGCCAGATGCTCGGGATCGCCGGCCGACGGGTCGAGCTTGGAGCGCTCGAACGTCGCGGGATCCTGCGGGTCGGGGATCTCCTCGGCGTTGAAGCCGGAGAACTCGGAGAACTCCCGGCGGCGACCGTCGCGGGTCCGCCGCGCGATCTCCGGGTCGATGTGATCGGTGAAGTACTGAAACGGGTGCGACTCGTCGTACTCCTCGCCGGCGAACAGCATCGGCGTGCCCGGCGACAGGATCGAGCAGAACGCGGCCAACCGCAGATCCCGGCCGCGCAGGCGGTCGCCGAGCGCGCGGTTGCCTACCTGGTCGTGGTTCTGCGCGCAGACGATCAGCCGACGACCCTCGGGCCGCCGCAGCTGCCGCGCCAGATCCTCGACGGTCCCGTAATTCGCGTAGTAGCCCTCGTGCTCGCCGGTCAGGAGCACGTGAGCCGCGTGGTGCAGCGAGTCCTCCCATTGCGCGTCGTGGCCCCATTGCTCGATCGGGCGCAGGTCGCCGATCTCCATCTCGGAGATCAGTAGCGCGTGTGGATTGATCGTCTTGACGCGCTCGGCCAGCTCGGCCATCACGTGCGGATCGGACTGATCGACGATCGAGTGCACCGCGTCGAGCCGCAGCCCGTCGACGCCGTAGTCGCGCACCCACATCTCGGCGTTCTGGATCGCCCACTCGCGCACGGGCCGCATCGAGAAGTCGATTGCCTGTCCCCAGATCGTCTTGTGGCGGTCGGTCAGGTATGGGCCGAACGCCTCGATCGCGTCGGAGCCGGCGCCGAGGTGGTTGTAGACGACGTCGAGGATCACAGCGATGCCCGCTTCATGGGCCGCTGCGATCAGCCGCGCGAATCCCTCCGGGCCTCCGTAGGCCGGGTGGGGAGCGTACGCGTACACGCCGTCGTAGCCCCAGCCGCGGTTGCCGGCGAACGTCGCGATCGGCATCACCTCGATCGCGGTGACGCCGAGCTCCCGCAGCTGCGCCAGGCGCGGGATCACACCGTCGAAGGTGCCCGGCGGCGAGAACGTGCCGACGTGCAGCTCGTAGACGACGAGGTCCTCGAGCGCGACGCCGCGCCAGCCTGGCCCGCCGGGCGCCTCGCGCGCACGCCGCAGCGCAGCCGGATCGACCACGCGCGAGCGGCCAAGCAGCCCGTCGGGCTGCGAGCGCGACCAGGGGTCGGGCCGGCGCTCGCGGCCGTCGAGGACGAACTCGTAGTCGGTGCCGATCTGCGCCGGTGTATCGCAGGCCTCGAAGATCCCTTCGCCGATTGGGGTCAGCTCGTGCCGGCGGTCGCCGAAGGCGACCGCGACCGACCCGGCGGCCGGCGCCCACACTCGAAAGCTGGTGATGCCGCCGGCCGTCGGGAGCGCGCCGAGGATCGGAAAGCGCCGGGTGCTCGTATCGCTCACTGCACCTCACGGTACGCGAACGGCGCCAGTGGCCGTCGCGGAAGGAAGTAGCATTTAAGACGGCAACCGAGGAGCACGGACCGTGGGGCGAGACCAGCCGAGCACAAGGACGATAATTGGCGTTGCCGTACTGCTGTTTGGAGCAGTGCTGTTCGGTGTCGGTATCCACCACCTGATCGCGACCGGCACGTGCTCGTCGACCGGCTACAGCGGTGACCTCGGTCCGGTGGCGCGTTGCCCGGCGGGAACCGGCTACTGGTTCGCGTTCGTGTTCGGCGGCGTGTTCATGGTCGTGATCGGCGGGCTGGTGAGCGGCGGTTCGAGCGCCCTGTTCATCGTTCCGGCCGTCTTCTCCGCGATCGGGATCGGCGCGCTGACCGTCGCGTTCGACTCGCACGCCCAGTCGAGCACCAAGACGTTCGGCCTGATCTTCGGCGGCGTGTTTGCCGTGATCGGCCTGATCCCGCTGATGATCATCGGGATCGGCGGGCTCAAGAACCTGATCAGCGCAAGCGGATCGCGGTCGCGGTCCAGCGGCGCGGCGACCGGTCTCGGCGCGTCATCGTCGGGGCTGGGCACGCCGGCGACCGGGCTGGGCACGCCGGCGACCGGGTTGGCGAGCAGCTCGGCTGCGGCGGCATTCGGCGGCGCAAGCTCGCAGCCCGACGCGATCCTCGGCGCATACGCCGCGTCGCCGTCGCCGTCGCCCGGCGCGACCCCGGGGCTGAGCCAGGTTCAGGTCTCGGGAACGATCGGGTCGGCGCCGCGACAGGGCGACGTGTTCGACAAGATCTCCAGGCTCTCCGACCTGCACAAAAGTGGCGCGCTCACAGACGACGAGTTCAACCGCGAGAAGGCGAAACTGCTCGCCGAGCTGTAGCTCGCCGGCTAGCCCCGGCGCTCGCCGCTGAGGGCGCCGCTGCGCAGCTCCTCGTACAGCGCCGTCCAGTTGCGCTCAAACGCCTCGTAGCCGAAGCGGCGCCGCGCGCGGGCGGCGAGCTCAGCGGGAGCGACCCGGAGGCCCTGTTCCAAGGCCGCGGTGATCGCAGAGGCCAGCGCGGCCGCGTCTCGCGGCGGGCACAGGATGCCGCCGTCGGAGTCGACGATCTCGGGCACGCCACCGACGGCGGTGGCGACGCACGGCAGCCCGCTCGCGGTCGCCTCGATCAGCACGCACGGCAGGTTCTCGTACAGGCTCGGGAGCACGAACAGATCAGCCTCGCGCATCATCTCCGCGACCCGTTCCTTGGGCTGCTCGCCGAGGAAGCGAACGACATCGGCGATCCCGAGCTCACGCGCGAGCCGCTCGAGGGGCTCGCGCTCCTCGCCGTCGCCGACGAGGTCCAGCGTGACGGGGCGAGCGCCGTCGGCGCGCAACTGGGCGAGCGCCTGCAGCAGGTACGCATGCCCTTTCTTGTCGGCCAGCGCGGCGACCGTCAGCAGCCGCGCGGGGCGATTCGCAGCCGCTGGTGCCGGCCCCGCAGGCGGCTGACCGGCGGGCGGGTGAAATACATCGGTGTCGACGACGTTGTCGACCACGCGCATCCGCGCCCGCGGCTGCACCGCCTCGACCGTGTGGGCGAGGTTCGCGCTGACGGGCGCGACCAGGTCGGCGTAGCGGAACGCAAGCCGGGCGGTCAACAGGTCGTAGCCGGCGATCTTCCCGCGCACAAAGCCCGTGTAGTGCTCGGTGATCACGACGCGCGCGCCGCTCAGGCGGCCGATGATCAGGGCGGGAAGCCCGGCGGAGTAGACGTGGGCGTGCACGATCTCGGGGCGCCACCGATCGCGCCGGAGCCTGATCAAGGCGCTCGACAGCCCGGCGAGCTGGCAGGCCATCGCGGCCGGACGAAACCGTGGACGGCGGTAGCGCACGCGCAGCGTCCGCAGCCCGTCCTCGACCGCGTCGCGCAGCTCGAACACGGCGAAGCCGGGATCGCGCACGGCCTGGGAGGCGAGCACGACCACGTCGTGGCGCCGGGCGAGAGCGCGGGCCTGCTCGCGGCAGAAGATCCCGAACACCGGCCGCTCGGGCCACGGGTACCACTTGGGGACGACGAGCACGCGCATCAGTACAGGCTGACTCGTTGCGGCCGGCGCAGCGCCTCCGCGATCCGGCCGGCCGATTGCGCGGCCATGATCACGCCTTGCGGGCAGCCGTAGTGAACGGTGTGCCAGGCGCAACCTGCGAGCACGCGCAGCTCGCGCACGCTCGGGGGTGCGTTGCCGCGCCGCTGGTCGGTGATCCGCGCCGCGCGGCCGCGGTAGAAGGCCGCGCGGGCCAGCGCTCCCAGGCCGGCATCCGCGGCGACGCGGCGGTGATCCACGCCCGCGCCGGCGAGGTACACGATGCTGCCCCCCGCGGCGCGCAGCGCCAGCAGCCAATCCTCCTCGTCTCCGTGGCCAGAGACCCGCTCGTCGAAGCGCCCGACCCGCTCCAGTGCGCCGCGGCGCACCGCCATGTTCGCGCCCCAGACGACTGTCGCCTCGACGTCATCGGGGCCGAGATCGAGCGTCGTGATCGCCGGCTTCTCGCGCCCGCAGGCCGACGGCGTCGGCCCTTCGAACCGGGCGCGGATCGGCCCCCCGAACGCCTCGGCTTCGGGATGACGAGCGGCTCCGTCGACCAGCGCCCGCATCCAACCAGGGGGGACGAACACGTCGTCGTCGATGAACGCGATCAGCGCGCCGCTCGTCGCCGCGATCCCGGCGTTACGGGCGGCGTTGAGGCCGCGGTCGGAGTGCAAGCGCACGTAGCCGGCGCCCGACCGCTGCGCCGCATCCCGAGTACGGCTCCCGGCCGAGGCGTCGTCGACGACGACGATCTCGGAGGGCCCGTCGAAATCCTGTGCCTGCAGCGACGCGAGCGCGACCGCGAGATAATCGGCGCGGTTGCGCGTGGGGATCACGACCGAGACGACTGGCTGCATCGGACGAGCCAGGTTACGGCAGCGGGATCGGCCCGGCCGCCCGGACTCCAGGACGCCGTGACCCGCCTCTTGACTGCGCAGCGCCAGGCAGTAGCGTTTGGCTCGATGGGGCAAGTGAGCGAGCGGTGTAACGCGAGCGAGCTCGTCGACCGACAGGTGGAGGCGGGGCGCGGCGGGGCACGGGCGATCGTCGCACCGGATGCGACACTCACCTACGACGAGCTGCGCCGGCAGGTCAATCGCGCCGGGCACATGCTCCGCGAGCTCGGCGTGCGGCGAGAGCAACGGGTGCTGCTCGTGCTCGATGACACGACGGTGTTCCCGATCGTGTTCCTCGGGGCGATGCGGATCGGCGCGGTCCCGGTGCCGGTCAGCCCGCTCGACCGCGACGAGAACTTCAGGCACTTCGTCGCCGATTCCTACGCGGAGGTCGTCGTCACCGATGCGCAGCTCAGCGAGCGGCTCGCGGGCGTGCTGCGTGACCCGGGTCTGCGCTACCTGGTCCGCGGCGGCGAGGGACGCGGCGTGATCGAGCTCGACGGCGCGCTGGCGGCCCAGTCCGACGAGCTCGAGCCGCTCGCGACGCATAGCGATGACATGGCGTTCTGGCTGTACAGCTCGGGGTCGACCGGCAAGCCGAAGGGCGTCGTGCATCTGCACCACGACATCGGGGTCACGTGCGAGAACTACGCGCGCGGCGTTCTGGGCTTGCGCGCCGACGACATCACGTTCTCGACGACGAAGCTGTTTCACGCATACGGCCTTGGCAACGGGCTGTCGTTTCCGCTGTGGTTCGGGGCGACGGCGGTGCTGATGAGCGGCCGCCCGAAGCCCGAGACGATCCTCGCGACGGTCCGCAAGCACAGACCGACGGTGTTCTTCTCGGTTCCTGCGCTATTCGGTGCGCTCGTGCGCGAGCCGTCGGCGGACGGTGCGTTTGAGTCGGTGCGGTTCTGCGTGTCGGCGGCCGAGGCGCTGTCGGCCCACACGATCGAGCGCTGGCGCGTGCGGTTCGGCAGCGAGATCGTCGACGGGATCGGCTCGACCGAGATGCTGCACATCTACTGCTCCAACCGGCCCGGGAAGATCGTGCCGGGCACGACGGGCTGGCCTGTCCCCGGCTACGAGCTGAGGCTGGTCGACGATCGCGGCGACGTGCTGGACGGGCCGGTGATCGGCGAGCTCCAAGTCCGCGGCGATTCGTGCGCGGCGTACTACTGGCACCAGCACGAGAAGACAAAGACGTCGATGCGCGGGGACTGGTTCGCCAGCGGCGACCGTTACGAGCGCGCCGTCGACGGGACCTACACATACGTGGGGCGTGTCGACGACATGCTCAAGGTCGGTGGCCTGTGGGTCTCGCCGATCGACATGGAGCACGTGCTCAGCGAGCATCCCCGCGTCGACGGCGTCGGCGTCGTCGGGTTCAACATCGCCGGCGCGAGCCGGATCGCGGCGTACGTCGAGTGCACCGAGGGCCGCGGCGACGAGGCGCTGGTCGCCGAGCTGCAGGCCTGGTGCAAGGACCGGATGCGCCGCTACGAGTACCCGCACGTGGTGCGGTTCGTCGACGAGCTGCCGCGCACGCTGACCGGCAAGGTGCAGCGTTTCCACTTGCGCGAGTGGGCGGCGCACGCCGCCGACGATGACGCGCCGGCAGTCGCGCTGCAGCCCGATCCCGGGCTCAGCGTCGGCTCTCCGTGAGCCCCGACAGAAACGCCGCGACTGCCTGAGCGACCTGCTGCTCGTGCTCGAGGTGGGGGCTGTGCCCGCCCGGTAGCACCAGCCGCGTCATGGGGCCTCGGACTGCGGCGCCGATCCGGTCGATCTGCTCCAGCGACCCGTACGGGTCGTCGGCGCCCTGGATCAGCAGCGTCGGCGCGGTGATGCGCGAGACTGCCTCGGCGAGGTCCCAGGAGCGGAACCCGGGGTCAAGCCACACGTCGCACCACCCCCAGAACGCCGCATCGGGGTCGTCGTGATGACGGGCCATCCTTGTGCGCAGGGCCCCGCGCACGTACTCCTCGCGGGTCCGGCGGATCGCGTCGACAGTGAGCTCCTCGACGAACACGTGCGGTGCGATCAGGACGAGCGCCGTGACCGGATGCTGCGCCGCGTGGATCAGCGCGATCGAGCCGCCGTCGCTGTGGCCGACCAGCACCGGCTCGGGCGCGTCGAGCTCAGCCAGCAACGCGGGGAGCGCCTCGAGCGCCTCCTCCTCGAAGAAGGCCGGAGTGCGGCGGCGCGGGGGAGGGGCCGAGCGCCCGTGTCCGTAGCGGCTGAACGCGATCAGGCGGCGATCGGTCGCCTGCGCGAGCGTCGCCGGAAACGAGCGCCACAGCCCGGCCGAGCCCAACCCCTCGTGCAACAGCACCAGCGGCGCGAGGTCGACGTCGCCGGGCAAGTCGAGCACCTCCAGCTGCTGCCCGCGCAGCTGCCCGTTCACGCGCCGCTGCTGACCACGACGGACTTCGTCTCGGTGTAGAAGTCGAACGCCTCCTCGCCGTGCTCCTTGCCGTAGCCGCTGGACTTCCAGCCGCCGAACGGCAACTCGTCGTAGACCTTCGTGCGCGAGTTGATCCACGTGTAGCCCGCCTCGATCCGCTCGGCGGCGGCGCGCGCCCGCCCCAGGTCGCGCGTCCAGACCGACGACCCGAGGCCGAATTGGGAGGCGTTGGCGCGCTCGATCGCCTCGTCGAGGTCGCGCACGCGCCAGATCGGCAGCGCCGGCCCGAATACCTCCTCGGTCGCCATCGGTGCGTCGTGCGGGGGATCGACGACGACCGTCGGCAGGTAGAAGAAGCCGTCGGCGAGCTCGGGATCGTCGGGCCGCCCGCCGCCGGTCATGAGCGTGCCGCCGCGCTGCAGCGTTCGCGCCACCTGGCCGGTGACCTCGTCGCGACCGGCCGCGGTGTGCATCGGGCCCATCTGCGAGCCCTCGGCGTCGCCGCGCCCGACCCGGAGCCGCTTCGCCTTCGCGGTGACCTGCTCGATCACGCGGTCGGCGACCGACTCGAACACGTACAAGCGCTTGATCGCCAGGCACGCCTGGCCGCAGTTGTAGAACCGGCCCATCGATGCGGCGCTGGCGGCCGCGTCGAGGTCGGCGTCGTCGCAGATGATCATCGGGTCCGAGCCGCCGAGCTCGAGCGTGACGCGCTTGGTCCCGCGCGCGGCGAGCGCCATGATCTGCTCGCCGACCGGGGTCGACCCGGTGAACGCGATCTTGCGCACGTCGGGGTGGGTGACGAGCGCGTTGCCGGTCAGCGACCCGCTGCCGGTGACGACGTTGAACGCGCCCGCTGGCAGGCCGCCCTCGCCGAGTAGGTGCGCGAACCGCAGCGTCGTCAGCGGCGTCGTGCCGGCCGGCTTCGCGACCACGGTGTTGCCGGCGACCAGCGCGGGCGCGAGCTTGTTGCACAGAAGCGTCGTCGGGAAGTTCCATGGGACGATCGCGCCGACGACGCCGAGCGGTCGCCGCAATACGATCCCGTCGACGCCGCGGTCGAGGTTCGGGGCGTGTGCGCCGCGCAGCGCCTTCGACAGCCCGGCGTAGTGGCGCAGCGTGTCGATCGCCTTGGCGATCTCGATCCGCGCGTCTCGCAGCGTCTTACCCTGCTCCCGGGTCAGCAGCGGGATCAACTCGTCGAGGTGCTGCTCGACGTGGTCGGCGGCCGCCGCGAGGATCTCGCCGCGCTTGCTGACCGCGAGTTCGGACCACTGTATGAGCGCTGCACGCGCAGCGCGGACCGCGTGGTCGACGTCGGCCTCGGTCCCGGCCGGGACCTCTGCGAACACCTGGCCGGTGGCGGGGTTGGTGACCGGTAGCGCCGGACCGCTGTTGGTGTGTTCGCAGCCGTCGATGAACCCGCCGGCGTGGCGGATGATCGTCTCGGTGCTCACGCGTCGGCGAACTCCGGGACGCGCTTCTCGACGAACGCGCGCAGGCCCTCGGTCGCATCGTCGGATCCAAACAACTGCTCCATCAGCTCGGCCTCGAGCGCCAGCCCACCGTCCAGCGACTGTTGGCCGCCCTCGTGCACGCAGCGCTTGATCGCGGCGATCGCGAGGGCAGCGCCAGCGGCGAGCCTTGCGGCGTATTCGGCCACCTTCTGCTGCGCCTCCTCGGCGTCGTAGACGTCGGCGATCAGCCCGAACTGACGACCCTCGTCGACGCTGAACGTGCGCCCCGTGATCAGCAGGTCCAGTGCGCGCGACGGCCCGATCAACCGGGTCAGCCGCTGGGTGCCGCCGTTGCCCGGAAGCAGCCCGAGGGTCACCTCGGGCGTGCCGAGCTTGTACAGGCCGGCGGCGGCGAGGCGGATGTCGCAGGCCAGCGCGATCTCGAGCCCGCCGCCCAGCGCGTGGCCGGCGATGTACGCGATGAACACCTGCGGCGCGGCGGCCATCCGCCGGAATGCGGCCTGGCTGACCCGGATCATCTCCATGTTCGCGTCGACGTCGCCCTCGATGAACTTCTTGATGTCGGCGCCGGCGGAGAAGAACTTGGGGCTGGCGCTCTGCACGACGACCACGCGGGTGGCGCGCGAGTCGATCGCCTGGTCGACGGCCTCGCTGAACTCGATCATCACCGCGAGGTCGTATGAATTGGCCGGTGGGTTGTCGAGGGTGATCGTGCCGACGCCGCCGTCGGACTGGAAGCTGACCGCCATCAGCTGAGCCCTCCGACGACGACCGACTTGAGCTCGACGTAGGAGTCCAGAGCCTCGAGGCCGTGCTCCTTGCCGAACCCCGACGCCTTGACGCCACCGAACGGAAGCTCGTCGTAGCCATAGTGGATCTGGTTGACCCACGTCATGCCGGACTCGATTTCCTGCGCCGCGCGATGAATCAGGCGCGCGTCGTGGGTCCAGATCGAGGAGCCGAGCCCGTAGGGCGTGTCGTTGGCGCGGCTGATCGCGTCGTCGAAGTCGCTGAAGCGCGATACCGGCAGCACCGGCCCGAACACCTCTTCCCGATTCAGGCGAGACCCCTCACCCGGCTCCGCGATCACGGCCGGCTCGAGGAACCAGCCTTTGTCCGATGATCCGCTGCCGCCGCCGATCAGCAGGTCGCCGCCGCTGCCGACGCCGTCCTCGATCTGCGCCAGCAGCTCGTCGCGTCCGGCGCGGGTGTGGATCGGGCCCATCCGCAGCTTCGGCTTCTGCGCCTTGACCGCGCCGTCGCCCGGCTCGTAGCGCCCGACGCGCTCGACGAGCTGACTCACGAACGCGTCGTAGACCGAGTCGTGCACGAACACGCGCTTGGCGCCCAGGCACGCCTGCCCGGCGTTCCAGTAGCGGCCGATGATCACGGCCTTGACCGCGGCGTCGACGTCGGCGTCGGCGCAGACGATCACCGGGTCCGAGCCGCCGAGCTCGAGCGAGAGACGCTTGAGCTCCGGTGCCGCCAGGCCAGCGACATGCCGGCCGACCGCGGTCGATCCGGTGAACGCGACGCGGCGCACATCGGGGTGCGAGACGAGCGCGTCGCCGATGTCCGCGCCCCGGCCGGTTACGACGTTGAGGACGCCATCCGGGACCCCCGCTTCGGAGAACAAGCGCGCGACCTCGAGCGTCGCCAGCGGCGTCGTCGCCGCCGGCTTGGCGACGACGGTGTTCCCCGCGGCCAGCGCCGGCGCGACCTTCGTCCCGAGCAGCGTCAGCGGGAAGTTGTACGGCGTGATCGCGGCGCACACGCCGATCGGGCGACGGATCACCATGCCGTAGGCGGGCCCCAGCGTCGAGGGCAGGTCGTGGTAGGCGCCGCGGACCTTGCTCGCCGCCTCGGCGTAGAAGCGCACGCCGTGGGCAAGGTGGCTGACCTCGCCGAGCGCCTCGGCCAGGGGCTTGCCCTGCTCGGAGGTCAGCGTCGCCGCGAGCTCGTCTGCGTGCTCGTGGATCAGGTCGGCGGCGCCCATCAGGATCGCCGCCCGCTTCTCCACATCTGTCCGCGACCAGTCGGTGAAAGCACGGCCGGCTGTGGCGACGGCGAGCTCGACGTCCGCGGGCGCGCCGGCCGGAACTCGGTCGACCACGTCCTCGGTTGCGGGGTTGACGACCTCGATCTGTTCGTGAGCGGCCGCCTGGCGCCACTCACCTCCGATCAGCATCTCGGGCACGCCTGCCTCCTGATTGCCTTGACCTCGCCGATGGGAGACTATAGCCTGCCGGACGTAAGTCAAGTGTCATATGTCGCCTCGTTACCCGTTGAACAACTCGCGCCCCTGAGCGAGGAGCAGGTTCGGGCGCATCTCGACGCCGGCAAGCTGGTCGAGGGGCTGCAGCACATGTCGCCGAAGTACCTCGAGGGGATCCGCCGGATCCTCACCGTGTCGGCCGACACCGAGCTGGTCAGCGCGCCGTCCTATCTGCGCGCGGCGCAGCACGCGCCCGCGCTGAACAACTTCGGCTCCGCGATGTCGATCATCCAGGACGAGCTCGCGCACGCGCACATCGGCTACCGCCTGCTCGGCGATCTCGGGGTCGACATGGACTGGCTGATCTACGAACGGCCGGCGAAACAGTTCAAGTACCCGTACGCGTTCGACGTGCCGCTGAACTCCTGGGTCGAGCTCGTGTGCGCCAACGCGCTGTATGACCAAGCCGGCTTCGTGCTGCTCGGGGACGTGTACCAGTCGAGCACGTTCGGGCCCTGGAAGCGCGCGCTGGCGAAGGTCGACAAGGAGGAGACGTTCCACCTGCGCCACGGCCGCACGTGGCTGCGGAAGCTGACCAAGGATCCGGATGGCAGGGCGGAGGTGCAGACGGCGATCGACTGGATGTTCATCCTCACGCTCGAGTGGTTCGGCCTGCCCGACGACCTCAAGCAGCACACCGAGCAGCTCGACTACGGCTTCAAGGGCAAGTCCAACGATCAGTTGCGCCAGGCGTGGATGGCAGAGGTGATCCCGTTCCTCGAAGAGATCGGGATCGACGCGCCCGCGCACTTCGATCCCGAGCAGCACGGCTACGTGATCGACTGCCCGTTCCCGGCGCGGTTCGACGAAGAGCGGCGCCGCTGGATGCTCGATGACGGCGCTATCGGCTGGGATGCAGTGCTCGTGCGATGGCGCGAGCGCGGGCCGATGAACCGCGACTACGTGCGCACGCTGCAGCGCGGCTACCAGACCACCTCGCTCAGGAACGGCGCGTGACCGAGTCCGAGCAGGTGGAGGCGCGGCTGTGGGACGCGCTCAGGCAGGTGGAGGATCCCGAGATCCCGGTGTCGGTGGTCGGCATGGGGCTGATCGTGGCGCTCGCCTACCGCCCGGAATCGCGCGCCGCCGAGCTCGCGATCACGTTCACGGCGATGGGGTGCCCCGCGATGGATTTCATCGAGGACGACATCCGCGAGGCGCTGCTGTGCGACCCCGATGTCGACGCCGTCGAGATCGAGGTCGTCTGGGATCCCGTCTGGACCAAGGACCGGATCCGTGCCGACGCGCGGGCGACGATGCGCCGGCTGGGCATCCTCGTATGAGCCGTGAGCACGACACCGTCTGGGAGGTGTTCGCGCGCAAGGCCTACGACGAGCCGCTGCACCACGTCGGCACCGTGACCGAATCAGACGAGGATCTCGCCGTGCTGTCGGCGCGGGCGATCTACGACGAGCAGCCGTGGATCGAGATGATCATCGTCCCCCGCACCCAGATTCGGGAGGCGATCCGCGCGTGAGCACAGCGGTCGACGGTGCGGCGGCGACGATGGTCTCGTTGATCGGGTCGCTTGCCGACAACAAGGGCGCGCTCGGGCGCCGCTACGGGGAGTGGGCGGTCAGCGCACCGACGATCGAGTCGGCCGTGGCCGCGGCCGCGATGGCGCAGGACGAGCTCGGACACGCGCGCTCGACGTACCCCGTGCTGGCAAAGCTCGGCGTGCAGCGCGTGGACGACGGTCTGCAAGCCGGCGAACCGCTGCCCGTGATCGCGCAGGAGCTTCCCGACTGGGCCTCGGTGATCGCGGCCAACCTCGTCGTCGACGGGATCCTGACGACGTTCGTCTACAGCGCGCGCGACAGCTCGATCGAGCCGCTCGCGCAGCGGGCGCGCAAGATCCTCCAGGAGGAGGGCGCTCACCGCGTCCATGCCGAGGCGTGGCTGCGACGGCTCTGCGGGGCCGGCGGCGATGACCGCGAGCTGCTGCTCGCGCGGATCGAGCAGATGTGGGAGCAGGCGGCGCGCTGGCCGGGACCCGACGAGCACGCCGGCTACCGAAGCGCGATCGAGCAGGCGATGATCAGCGAAGGCCCGGCCTCGATCCGCGAGCTCGTTCGATCGTGGCTGGCCGGGCTGCTGTCCGCACAAGGCTGCGAGGTCGCGCTGGCCGAGCCCGCCGATTGGTCTGACTTCGATCAAGAGCGCCGGCGGTGAGCGCGCCGCCGCTGTCGTGCCCGTTCTGCGGCTCGCGTGAGGTCGAGCTCGTGTCGGCGTGGGGCGGACAGCTGATCACCAGCCAGCTTCGCTGCCGGGACTGCAACACGTACTTCGAGGCCGTGCGCCCCGACTTCGAGCCCGATGAACGAACAGCTCAGGCGTAGATCGGTGGGAGCGCCGGCGGCGCGATCGCTGCTGCTGACGGTGCTCGGGGAGTTCGTGCTGCCGCGCTCAGACGGCGTGTGGCAGGAGACGCTGGTGGCGGCGCTTCACTCGCTCGGCTACAGCGAGCAGGCGGCGCGGCAGGCGCTCGCGCGCAGTACCCGCGACGGCTGGCTGCACAGCACCCGTCATGGCCGGCGGACGCGGATGTCGCTCACCGCCGGCACGGCGCAGCTGCTGCGCGCGGGAGCTGAGCGGATCTACACGTTCGGTCAGCCGTGGCAGTGGGACGGCCGCTGGCTGGTTGTCGTGCTGCGCGTTCCCGAAGCGCGCCGCGCGGTCCGGCACCAGTTGCGCTCGCGCCTGGCGTGGGCGGGGCTGGGCTCGCTCGGAGGCGGCGTCTGGATCACTCCGCACGTCGAGCGCGAGCGGGAGCTCGCGGCGGCGTTCCTCGACGAGCCGTCCGCGGTCGCGACCTCGTTCGTCGCCGAGCTTGGGACGATCGGCGACCCCGATCAGCTGGTTGCCGACGCCTGGGAGCTCGAGCGAGTGCGCCGCCAGTACCTCGCGTTCGTCGGCGACTTCGCGCGCGCGCGCTGCGCGAGCCCCGAGGCCTGCTTTCGCGGGCAGGCCCTGCTCGTCCATGCGTGGAGGAAGTTCCCATTCCTCGATCCCGACCTGCCCGCTGCACTGCTGCCTTCTCGCTGGCCGCGCGAGCGCGCCCACGCCCTGTTCGTCGACAGACACGATCGCTGGCAGCCGGTCGCGCGCGGGCATTTCGAGCAGCTCGAGGCCGAGCTCGGGGCAGGCGCCGCGCGGGCAGCGTAGCTGTGGTCATCGTGAGCGGTGGATGAAGTCCGCCATATTCGCGGACTTCGTCCATCCCTCACGGATCATGCCAAGCTCCCGGGTAAGGACATTCGCCGAGCCGACGCTAACGACGTACAAGCCACAAAGTGACTGAGGAGGTACGTCATGGCCATAACGGCACCCCAACCCCACGCATCCCGACAGAGCGCGGTCCCGCAGCATCGCAGCTCTGACACCGTCGCCGACTGGCGCGATCCGCGCTACCAGGCGTTCGCACTGATGCGACTGACGTTCACGGTCGCCCCGATCGCGTTCGGGCTCGACAAGTTCTTCAACGTCATGGTCCACTGGCCCAACTACCTGGCCCCGTGGATCAACAACATCATGCCCGGCACGGGCCAGCAGTTCATGTACGTCGTCGGTGCGGTCGAGATCGTCGCCGGCGTGGCCGTCGCGCTGAAGCCCCGCTACGGCGCCTACGTCGTCGCCGCCTGGCTGGCCGGGATCATCATCAACCTGCTGACCTACTCCGGGTTCTACGACATCGCCCTGCGCGACTTCGGGCTGATGCTCGGCGCGCTCGCGCTGGGCCGGCTGGCGTCGGTGTACGACCCGCCCCTTCGCTTCCGGCGCAGCTGATCGCCGGCCGGCCGCTCACCCTCGGCGGTACTTGGCGACCGCGATCGGCAGCGACACGGCCATGATCGCAAGCGCCCAGACCAGCGAGCGCGTTACGTAGTACGAGCTCGGATGCCCGAGCAGCGCTTGGGCATGCGGGCCGAGGGTGAGTGAGCGGACCGCGTCGACCATGTATGTCAGCGGCTGGTGCTGGGCGAACACCTGCAGCCAACTCGGCATCGAGCTGACCGGCACGTACGCGCTCGATACGAACGCAAACGGGAACACGATCATCCCCATCCCCTGGGCCGCCTGCGCGTTGCCGGCGTACAGGCCCATCGTGATGAACAGCCATTCAAACGCGAAACCGAACACGACGACCAGCCCGAACGCGGCGAGCCCGTCGAGCGTCGAGCCGTGCAGGCGAAAGCCGACCGCGAACGCGATCGCTGTGGTGAACGCGGTGCTCCACGCGAAGATTGCGGTGTCGGCGAGCGCGCGGGCCGCGAGCACGGAAGCGCGGGGGATCGGCAGCGAGCGCAGCCTGTCGATGAACCCCTCTTCCAGGTCGCTGGCCATCGCGGTGGCGGTGCCGATCCCGGTGAACAGGACGCCGGTGGTGATGAAGCCCGGCACCAGGAAGTCGACGTAGGCCATCCCGTCGATGTGGATCGCGCCGCCGAACATGTAGCGGTAGATCAGGAAGAACAGCGACATCTGGATCGTCGCGAGCACGATCAGCTGCGGCGTGCGCAGGTAGCGCAGCAGCGCGCGGTGGGTGACGGTCACGGTGCTCTTGCAGAATCCGACCCCGCGACCCGCCGCCGCGGCCGGCCGCTCCAGCGTCGAAGCGATGGTTGACATGTTGTGGCTCCCTGCTCTCTTATGCCGCGCGTGCGGCGCTTGGGTTGTCCTGATCCTCCGAGGCGTTTCCGGTCAGCGCGAGGAAGACCTCGTCGAGGTTCGGCTGGCGCATCGCGATGTCGTCGATCTGCACGCCTGAGCCATGCAGCGCGCGCACCGCGCTCATCAGCGCGTCGGTGCCCGAGTCCACGCGCACGCTGACGCGCCGCGTCGGCGGGTCGACGTCCGCGGTCGCATGTCCGAGGCCGGCGAGCGTCTCGGCGACGGTCGCCAAGTCGCGGCTTGCACGGACGTGGATCTCGACGACGTTGCCGCCGATCGTGCGCTTGAGCTGCGCCGGCGTGCCCGCCGCAACCGTCCGGCCGTGGTCGACGATCACCACCTGTGCCGCCAGGTGGTCTGCCTCGTCGAGGTACTGCGTCGTCAGCAGCACGTCGGTGCCGCGGTGCACGAGCGCTCGAATCGCGTCCCACAGCTCGATCCGGCTGCGCGGGTCAAGCCCGGTCGTCGGTTCGTCGAGCAGCAGCAGGCGGGGTGCGCCGACGAGGCTGGCGCCGAGGTCAAGTCGCCGGCGCATGCCTCCCGAGTACGTGCGCACGAGCCGGTCCGCAGGCTCGACCAGGTCAAGCTGCTGCAGCACCGTGGCCGCGTTCGCTCTGGCGCTTCGCCGGCTCTGACCGAACAGGCCGGCGACCATCTCGAGGTTCTCGCGCCCGGTCATCGCCGGCTCGACCGCCGCGAACTGGCCGGCGAGTCCGATCGTGCGACGGACCGCCCCCGGATCGCGTCGGGCATCGTGGCCCGCCACGATCAACGTGCCCTCGTCCGCGCGCAGCAGCGTCGCGACCGCGCGCACGAACGTTGTCTTGCCGGCGCCGTTGGGACCGAGCACAGCGGTCACCTGTCCCTGGGGCGCGATCAGGTCAAGGCCGTCCAGCGCAACGGTCTTGCCGTATCGCTTCTTGAGCCCGTGCGCCTCGATCATCGCGGTCATCTCGCCCTTCCTTCTGTTGTGTCGTCGTCGTCGATGAACGCGGCCGCGACGTCGCGCAGCCACTCCTCACTCCAGGTCAAGCGCCCCGCCCGCAGGTCGTCAATCACCCCGCGCACCCACTCGAGCTCGGCACGCAGCATCGTTGCGCGGTACTCCTCCTCGAGGATGAACAGCCGCGGCAGGCCCGACGGGGCGCCGGCGATCGCCGACTCCGCGTCGGCCAGCGCGGCGGCTAGGTTGTCGGCTCTGAGCTCGAGCTCGGCCATCGCCTGCTCGGGCGCGAGCACGAACAGGATCGACAGCGCCGCGATGAACTCCGGGTAGTCGTGCTCGGTGCTGTGCAGCATCTCGCGCAGCCACTGGTCCGCGGTCTCGCGGCCGGCCGGGGTGACCGCGTAGACCGTGCGATCGGGATAGCCCTCGACCCGCTCGGTCTCCGCTACCTCGACCAATCCGTGGCGAACAAGCCGCTCAATCGCCTGGTACAGGCTTGCCCGGGCGCGAACGTTGACCACCCGGTCCTTGCCCGTGCTCTCGAACAGCTTCTGCATCCGGTACACGTGCGTCGGCTCGAACGACAGCTGCCAGAGCACGATCAGTCCGAGCGAGGAGGGGGTGGGAGCGTCTGACCTTGGCATAGTTATGAGCTTACTAGCCATGTCAAGACTAGTCGGATGATGACTAGCAGACGCCAGCCCACCCACGCCTAGGTCGCGTAGGTCGCCTAGCTCAAGCGAACCGGAGCAGGTACGACTGCCACGGCTTCAGGCCGACGTAGAAGCCCTGAGCCGCGAGGTCGTCGCCGTCGCGGTCGAAGCGCTCGTCGGAGAGCCGGTCCTCGAGCGTCCAAGGGCGGCCGGCCAGATCGGTCCACGGCAGCCGGACCTGCGCCTGCGCCGGGGCGTCGGCGAGGTTGACGACCACTACGTGGCGGCTCTCGGGGGTCGCCCAGCACCACGACACGAGCTGCTGGTGGGAGTCGTTGTCGGGCCAGCCGGTGCACTCGCACAGCTGCCACCGGCCGTCCCGCAGCTCGCTGTCGGCGACCGCGCGCACGAGCCGTTCGTAGAACGCGCGCAGCTCCGGGTCCACCGGCTCGTCGGGCCCGCGGCCGAGGAACACCGGGATCCGCGTGCGCAAGCCGTCGAACTGGCCGTCGTGATAGAGGCGGGCTCCCTGCAGAGTCGAGATCACGACCGCGGCCGCCCGGGCCTGCGCTGGGCCGAACGTGGCTGCGGCGCGGGGCTCGTCGTGGTTCTCGATGAACCGCAGCAGCCGCTCCTGGTAGGCGGCGTCCGCCTGCAGATGCCCGCGCACCGACGCTGCCGACTCGTGAACCAGCCGGTCGTACAGCCGCTTGTCGTAGCAGAGGTCAAAGCCCTGCTGCTGGAGCTGCCACTCCATGTCCCAGTAGACCTCGGCCAGGAACAGGAAGTCCGGGTGGGCGTCCTTGACACGCGCGAACAGGTCCGGCCAGTAGTCGGCTTGCGGCGCCGGACCGGCACGCTCGCCCCACGTGCGGGCGAAGACCTCGTTGGTCATCAGCATCGCCATGTCGCAGCGAAGCCCGTCGCACTGTCCGGCGATCGTCAGGAGCGTACGGGCGACCTCCTCGCGCAACGCCGGGGCGAACGCGTTGAGCTGGACCACGTCCCCCCACGGCGCGAAGTACGGGTCGCGTCCATTGGCGACGATCCCGGCCGCGGTGCGGATGAATGCCTCGGGGTGCTGTGCGAGGTCGTCCTCGCCGCCGGCGATGAAGCACTCAGGATGCTCACTCAGCCACGGATGGTCGGGCGCGACGTGGTTTGGAACGTAATCGAGGATCAGGCCCAAGCCTCGCGCCGCCAGTTGCTCGCGCGCAGACGCCAGCGCCTCGGTGCCGCCGAAGCGCTGATCGACAACATAGTCGCGCACGCAGTACGGAGACCCGATCACGTCCGGCTCTCGCAGGTCGGGCAGGGCCGCGCGGTTGCCGGCGCTGACCGCAGGATCCGCAAGCGCGATCTCAAGCCCGGCCGGGCTTCGCTCCCACACCCCCATCAGCCAGACGGCGTCGACCGGCAGCTGCGCCAGCGCGTCCCATTGCTCGCCGGGTACGGCGTCGAGCACGAGCGGTCGTCCCTGCGAGCGCCCCAACCGTTCCAGCCACACCGCGGTGTTGATCTCGTACACCGTCGGGCGGGCTGGCAGACGCACGGCAGGATCGTTGCACACGAGATAGGGTGCCCACCATGCCGACGATCGCGACACTGAACGGCCCGCTCGACACCTCGCAGCTCGGAGCCGTGCTGATGCACGAACACATCTTCAATATCACGGCCGAGATCCAGATTGCCCATCCCGGCTTCAACGGGTGGGATCCCGACGTCAAGATCCCCGAGGCTCAGGGCAAGCTTCGCGCGGTCAAGGAGGCGGGGATCGACACGCTGGTCGAGCTCAGCCCGATCGGCCTCGGGCGCTCGCTCGATCTGATCCGCCGCGCGTGCGAGGGCAGCGGGCTCAACGTGGTCCTCGCGACAGGCCTGTACACCTACGAGGTGCTGCCGCGGCCGTGGCACTTCATCGGCCCGGGGACGCTTCTGAACGGCGAGGAGCCGCTCGACGCGCTGATGCTGTCGGACCTCGAGGACGGAATCGAGCACAGCGGCGTGCGTCCCGGGATCCTCAAGTGCGCGATCGACGCCGCCGGGCTGACCGAGCACGTCGAGCGCGTCGTGCGGTCGGTGTGCCGCGTGCACAAGCAGACCGGCACGGCGATCTGCATCCACACAAACGCGCCCGAGCACCGTGGGCGCGATGCTCTGCAGATCCTCGCCGACGAGGGGGTCGACCCGGCTCGCGTGATGCTCGCTCACTGCGGCGACACCACCGACCTCGACTACCTCGAGGAGCTCGCGGTGTCGGGCGCGCTGCTCGGCATGGACCGCTTCGGGCTCGACGTCCTGCTCCCGTTCGAGGACCGCGTGAACACGGTCGTGGCGATGTGCGAGCGCGGCCACGCCGACCAGATGATCCTGTCCCAGGACGCCTCCAGTTTCACCGACTGGTTCCCACCCGGGCTGGGCGACCAGCTCACTCCGAACTGGCACTACCTGCATGTCGTCAACGACGTGCTGCCGGCGCTCCGTGAGCGCGGCGTCGGCGAGGAGCAGGTGGACCTGATGATGCGCGGCAACCCGCGCACATTCTTCGAGCGAGTCAGCTGACGCTCAGGCGGCTCGGATCGGTGGCTCGCCGGCGAGCTCTTCGGCCAGCGATCGCAGCAACTTGGCGACAGATGGGTCGATGTCGGCCGAGGGGTCGGCGATCGCCTCGCTCAGCAGGTCCTGGCGGGTCGTGATCGCGCGTTCGGAGTAGCTGCGCCCGTCGTCGGTGAGGCTCGTGGCGCCGTCCTCGGACGCGACGAGGCCGCGGGCCCGTAACTCATCGACCACCGCGGCGATACGCTCGGGCGGGACCCCGTTCTCCTGCGCCATCTCGGTCGCGCGGGCGATTCCGTGGTGGCCGATTCGCACGAGCGCCCAGGTTGCCCCCGGGCTGAGGTCGAGGCCGGCGCGCTCGGCCAGCCGCGCGCGGAACCGCTCTCGCTGCTCGATCGGAGACCGCGCCTGTCAGCGCCCGCTCGATCTCGGCCAGCGAGTCGGGCGAGCGCGGCGCAGCGAGGCTGTCGTCGAGGCCGTGGCTGGCCGCGGCCGTTTCGCGCAGGCGCCGCTCGGGCATCAGCCAGCTGAGCGCGAACCCGAGCGCCGCGACGCCCGCGGCCATCAGGAACACCGGGCGCAGCGAGTGCACGTACGCGTTCTCGTAGGTGGTGCGCACGGCCGGCGGCAGCCGCGCCACCTGCGTGCCGGTCAGGCGACCGCCGCTTGAGATCTGGTGAGCGAGCGGGCCGGTGAACGCGCCCTTGAGCTCGCTCGTCAGCCGCGAGCTGAAGATCGTCCCGAACACGGCGGCACCGACCGACCCGCCGATCCCGCGAAACATGGTCACGCCCGAGGTGGCGGAGCCGAGCATCCGGTAGTCGACCGCGTTCTGGACGGCGAGCACGAGCACCTGCATCACCAGGCCGAGGCCGATCCCGAGCACGAGCAGGTACAGCGCCGCCACCAGACTGCTGGTGTTGACGTCGAGGCGGGACAGCAGCAGCAGCCCGACCGCCATCACCGCTGTCCCGAAGATCGGAAACAGCTTGTAGCGGCCGTGGCGCGAGATCAGCTGGCCGGAGATGATCGAGGCCAGCAGCAGTCCCCCCATCATCGGCAGCAGGCGCAGCCCGGCCTGCGTCGGAGTCGCGGCGTCGACGGTCTGGAAGTAGAGCGGCAGGAACGTGATCGAGCCGAACATCGCGAAGCCGACCATGAGCGAGAGCGTGCTGCCGACGGCGAACACCCGATTTCGCATCAGCTGCGGCGGCAGGATCGGCTCCTGCGCCCGGCGCTCGGCCGCGACGAACGCCCCGATCAGGATCAGGCCGAGCGCGCCGACCAGGATCGTCTGGGTCGAGTCCCACGGCCAGGTGGTGCCGCCGAGGCTCGCGACCAGCACGATCGCGCTCAGTGCCCCGGCCAGCAGTGCCGCCCCGACGTAGTCGATCACCGGCTTTGAGCGCGCCTGCGTCGTCGGCAGCGTCCAGCGCAGCACCGCCATCGCGACCAGGCCGATCGGCACGTTGACGTAGAAGATCCACTGCCACGAGGCCGCCTGCACGATCACGCCGCCGAGCAGCGGGCCGCCGACGCTGGCGAGCCCGAATACGGCGCCGAACAGGCCCTGGTACTTTCCGCGCTCGCGCGGCGGGACGACGTCGCCGACGGTCGCTTGGGTCAGCACCATCAGCCCGCCCGCTCCGAGACCCTGCACGGCCCGGAACGCGATCAGCTCGTCCATGCTCTTCGACAGCCCGCACAGCGCCGAGCCGACGAGGAACAGCGCGACCGCGCTCTGCAGGATTCGCTTGCGGCCGTAGAGGTCGCCGAGCTTTCCGTAGATCGGGGTGACCACGGTCTGCGCGAGCAGGAACGCGCTCGTCACCCACGCGATGTGGTTGAGCCCGCCGAGGTCGCCGACGATCGTCGGCAGCGCGGTCGCCACGATCGTCTGATCGAGCGCCGCCAGCAGCATCACCAGCATCAGGCCGCTGAAGATCAGCCGCAGATGTGGCCTGGCGGCGTCGACAGATGAGGGAGCTGTGGCAGATACGGCGGACATTGCTGCTCAGCTCGTTGATCCTAAAGTGCGACGCGGGCGCGGCGGGCTTTCGTGAGCGCCCGCTCAGCGCTCGCGCGCGAACCGCACTGCACCCTGGATCCGGACACGGACCTCGTCGCCGACCGACGGAGCGGGCAGCGGGGCGATCGCATACAGCCGACCACCGTCGAGTTCGAGCTCGAGCCGCACGCCGTCCTCGATCGGGACCGTGCGGCTGACCCTCGCCCGCAGCGGTCCGGCGCCGTCGAGCACCACGTTGGGAGGCCGCGTCATCAGCGTCTCGCCGTCGTGCTCGAGCGCGCCGTCGAAGCCGAGAAAGCGCGCGACGAGCGGGCTCGGCGGATGCTCCAACAGCGCCCGTGGAGGGCCCTGCGCGACAAGCTCGCCGCCGATCAGGATCAGCAACCGGTCGGCAAGCGCCCATGCCTCGGCGCGGTCGTGCACGACCACGAGCGTCGCGCGTGCCGCCGAGCGCACCGCCGACACCGCGTCCTCGAGCAGGGTCGCCCGGACCTCGGTGTCGAGCCCGGCGAACGGCTCATCGAGGAGCAGCACGTCGGGCCGCACGGCGATCGTGCGGGCGAGGTGCACGCGGCGGCGCTCACCGCCGGACAGGGTCCACGCCGGCCGCTGCGCAAGGTGTTCGGCGCCGATCATCGCCAGCGCGTCGCGCGCGCGCTCGGCGCGCTCCGCTCGCGGCACGCCCCACCAGGCAAGCGCGAGCGCCACGTTCGTGAGCACGGTCCGCCGGGCGAGGTCAGGAGCCTGCAACGCGATCGCGACCCGGCCGCTGCGCTCGACGGTTCCGTGAGCGGGCTCGAGCGCGCCTGCCAGCGCGTCGAGCAGCGTGCTCTTGCCGGCGCCGTTGGGTCCCAGCAGCGCGACGATCTCGCCCTCCCGCAGTTCCATGCTCACGTCGCGGACGACCTCGCGCTTGCCGCGCAGGATGCTGACGTGCTCGCAGCGAAGCAGCGCCTCGCCGGCTGGCGAGGCAGCGGTCACGTCGTCGCCGAACGGAAGCGCATGCGGATGCCGTCGCCCTGGTGCTGCAGGATGCTGAGCCCGCCCATCAGCACCAGGATCATGACCGTGAGCACGATCGCGATCGCGACCGCATCCGGGAACCGGCCGGCGTTGACCTCGAACAATGTCGCGCTCGCGAGCGTCTGGTTGTAGCCGTAGATGTTCCCGCCGAGGATCGCGATCGCGGCCACCTCCGACAGGGTCGTGCCCAGCGCGGCGATGATCGCGGCCATCACGCCGATCCTCGCCTCGCGCAGCGCGAGGACCGACAGCTGCAGCCTGCCGGCGCCGAGCAGACGGGCCTGCGACAGCAGCCCCGGCGGCAGCCCCTGGATCGCGGCGGCGGTCAGGGCGATCGTGAACGGGAGCGCGAGGATCGTCTGCGCGATGAACACCACGCGCCTGGACAGGATCAGGTCCAGCGACCCCAGCGGGGCGTTCGGGACCATCAGCAGGTAGAGGAACACGCCGACGATCACCGGCGGCAGGCCGAGACTGGCGTTGGCGAACACCTGGAGTGTGCGTCTGCCGCGAAAGCGGCCGATCCCGATCGCGACGCCGATCGGCAATCCGATCACGGTTGCCGCTGTGGTCACGACCAACGCGACCTGCAGCGTGAACCAGATGATCGTGAACAGCTGAGGGTCGCCGTGGAAGATCAGCGGCACCGCCGCGCGGAGCTCTTCCCACAGGAAATGCATGTCAGCTCGCCCGGAAGCGCAACTGGATTCCCTCGGTGCGTTGCTGGAGGACCGTCAGCGCCCCGATCAGCACCAGGATCAGAGCCAGCAGCACAATCCCCGTCGCGAGCTCGGCGGGCACGTCGCCGTTGTATTGGAACTGGCCGAGCAGAGAGCTTGCGAGCGTCTGGTCGTAGCCCTCGCGGTTGCCGCCGACGATGATCACGGCGCCGACCTCGGAGATCGCGGCCCCGAACGCCGCGATCACGGCCGCCATCACGCCGATCTTCGCCTCGCGCAGCGCGAGCACGGACAGCTGCAGCCTGCCGGCGCCGAGCGACCGGGCCTGGGCCAGCAGCCCCGGAGGCAGGCCGCGAATCGCCGCGGGCGTGAGCGCGATGATGTACGGCAGCGCGAGGAACGTCTGGGCGGCGTAGACCGCGCTCTGGGTGAAGGCCCAGTTGAGCGAGCCGGCCGCGCTCTGAGGTAGCAGGAACAACAGGACGGTGACACCGACGATCACGGGCGGCAGCGCGAGGCTCGCGTTGGCGAGCATCTGCAACGTGCGCCGACCGCGAAAGCGACCCAGCCCGAGCGCCAGTCCGAGCGGCAGGCCGAGCACGAGCGCGATCGATGTCGAGATGACCGCGACTCTGATCGTGAACCAAGCGAGGGTCGCGATCTCGCTCTTGCCGTCGAAGATCAGCGGGATCGCCTGCTGCAGCTGGTCCCAGAGATAGCCCACTCAGCGACCCGACTTCTGCGGCGGCTGCTGCACGTAGACGAGCTGCCCGTTGGTGAGGCGATAGACGACCCCAGCCTGGGTGCCACGCCCGATCGTACGCGCGCCCGGCTTTGGCAACGGTGCGATGGTCTGCCCGGGTTGGATGAAGATCTCCTTGGCCGTGTTCGCCCGAAGCCCGTGCTTGGTGATCGTGCCGCCGAGGTGCAGGGAGGACAGGGCAGCCAGCAGGAACGCGACCGACAGCACGATCCCGAGGTCGAACAAGTTGACGAGGCCGTCGAGCGGGTCGCCGGCGCGGTCCTCGCGGGCGCGCGAGCGAGGTGTGACCGAAATCATGTCTGCCCTCCTGTGGACGGGCTGTCGCTGATGATCGCTGCTACGTACTCGAGGTCGGAGAGATCCTGTCCGTACATCCGGTCGCGCGACAGAGAGAGCCCGAACGCGACCGCTCCGATGAGCAGACCGATGACGGTGACGCTGAACGCGATCCGCAGGTTCTCAGTGAGCGCCGCCGTGTTGCCGTTGGCCAGACCGGTGAGCGCGGGGGAGAGGGGGATCAGCGTGCCCATCAGGCCGAGCGCCGGGCCTGCGCGAACCAGCAGCCGCGTCCGCCCGAGGCGTTTCTGCGCGTCGAAGTCGAAGTCGGCGAGCGCCTTGTTGAGCTGGTGGTCGCCGTCGGGGGTGCGCGCGTGATCGACGATGTACGCGAGCGTCGACGCCATCGCGGGGCTGCGGGCCACGCCGTTGACCGCCCTTGCGGCGCCGGCACGGTCGTTGTCGAGCAGCGCCTGGCGAGCCGTATCGGCCCCCTGTGAGATCCTCGCGAATACCCGCCCGCGGCGCCCGCGCAGCTCGACCACGTAGCTGCCAGCCTCGTAGATCACCGCGGCCAGCGCAAGCATCGCGAGGATCAGCACCGGCACCTGCAGTGCGCTCGCGACGTGGAAGATCGCCTCATCGAGGTCGTGAGTGGTCAGGGCGAAAGTCAGGACGGCGGTCATCGGCGTGCGTTTGGTATCAGCTACCGAAGCGCAGCGCGCGCCAGTCACGTCGGCTGCGCAGCTCCCGCGCGGCGCCGAGACTGAGCAGCAAGAAGATGGCGAGCGCTCCGCCGACGCCCGGCAGGAAGGACGATCCGCGCGGCGGGCGCGGCGCCGGCACGCGCGCGACTGTGGCGGGAGTCAGGTGCACAAGCGGGCTGACCTCGGCCGGGATCGGAATCACGTCGCTGACGAGGCGGCCCGTGACGAGCTCGTGCGATCCGCTCCTCGATGTGCTCGGCTGCGACTGGATCGGCGAGCGCAGCGGCGCGCCGCCGGCGTGTCCGTGCGTGTTCGTGTTCGTGGTCGTGTTCGTGGCGCCGGAGGAGCCCGATGCCCCGCCCGAGCCCGAGCCGCCCGAGCCCGAGCCCGAGCCGCTCGTGCTCGGCGTGGTCGCGGCCGGCGTTGTCTGCGTCCCGTGCGAGGCCGGCTTCGTCGTGCCGTTTCCTTTCGAGCCGTTGTCGTGCCGGCCGCCGCCCGAGCCGCCGAAGCTGTTGCCGCCAGGGCCGCGCTGGTCGGGCTGTGGTTGGGATGCGGTTGCGGGGTCGGGTTCGTGGGCCCGTTCGCAGTTGTGTTCGTCGGGGTCGTCGGGTTCGTCTGCGTCGGCTGTCCGACAGTGATCGCGATCGTGTCACCGCCACCGCCGCCGGCGGCGTCGGTCACCTGGACGGTGACGTTGTAGAGGCCGGCCTGCGTGAACGTCACGCGCGGACTCGCCACCGTGGTCGGGCCGGTCCCTCCGTCGAAGTTCCAGTGAAACGAGTCAGACGGGTCCGGCGGCGACACAGTCGCGCTAAAGCCGACCGTCCCGCCCGGCGCGATGCTTGTCGACGATGCGCTCGCCGTGACTGTGAGCCGCGGGCCTTCGAACACCTCGATCACGATCGGCGTCCCGGTGTCCTGCTGTACGCGATCGCTGAAGTTGTTGTCCGAGCCCCCGCGCCACGGGCGGTCGTACTCGATCGTCGAGCCGAGCGTCGTGACCAGCGGGCTCTCGGCGGTGTTGGCGAAGTCGCTCGGTGACGCGAGGTCCGCCGCCGTCAGCTGCGAGTTGCCTGACGTCTGCGGCGCACCGTGGTCGTCGAGAAGCGTGATGGCGGTCACGTCCTTGGCCGCCACCGGCGTCGTTGCAGGCATCCCAGGATCGTCGAGACCGTCCAGGTCGTCGGCGAGAAGTTCTCGGTGAACGTGCTCTGCCGCCCGTGCTGCTCGATCCCAGGTCCGGTGTACGCCGGGCACTTTCCGGGATTGCCCTCCAGCGTTCCGAGCGAAACCGAGTCCTGCGTCGTCCCCGCCGAGCTGTAGATCGTGGCGCTCACGAACGGAATGTCGGCAAGTGCCGCCGACGCTGAGAGCGCGAGGAGGCTGCACGCCAGCGCGGGCGCGAGCGCCAACGCGAGCCGCCGCCCCGGGATCATCCCGGAGCGGCGACTGACCGGCTGGTGCGGTTCACGCAAGCGTGCTCGCCTTCGCGTCACCCGTGCCTAGGGAACGTTGACCGTTCTCAGCCGCGAGAACGTCGACGGCTGGCCCTTGTGGACGAATTCGAGCTGCAACGCGTACACGGATCCGCGCTTCAGCCTCGCCCGGATCGTGAACTTCGTCTTGCCGGCCCTCACCGAGGTTTTCCCGACCTGCTTGAACGAAGCAGCCGCGCCGCGAGTCCCCAGCGCAAACAACTTGACCTGAGTGCCGTTTGTGGTCTGCGCCTGGCTGAGCGTCCCGCTCACCGTCAGCTTTCCGTTCTTGACGGTGATCTTGCCGAAGCTCGCCGACGTGGTCGGCTTCAGGACCGTGACGTTTCGGGTGCCGCTCGTCGCGCCGAGGATCTGTCCCGGATCCTGGAAGCTCGTCTCGAGCTGCCACTTCCCGGGCGGTAGCGACGCGTTGACCGCGTACGTGCTCTGTCGGGCCGCAAGCGTCACTCCGCCGAAATTGGTGAAGCGACCCTTGGAGCCCTGACGACGGGCGAGGACGGTGACCGTCGCGTTCGCGTCCGGCGCCCCTGGAGCGACCTTTCCGGTCACACTCGCGCCGCCTGACGATGACTTCGCCGACGTGATCGACACCGACGCCTCGAACGTTCATGGTGCCGGCGGGTGTCGCCGCCGGCGAGAGGATGTCGCCGTAGGCCGGGTTGAGGCTGGCGATCTCGATCTGCGAGATCGCACCCGTCGACACCTGGTAGGAGCCGCTCGAGGTCGGGGTGAACGTGATCGAGTAATGGCCGGTGGTGTCCGTCGTCCCGGATGCGACGTGCACGGGGATTGCACCCGCAATCTGGTCGACCGACACCGTCTTGCCGGAGAGGGCGGGGAACGCCGGCTCGGCGTTGGTCACGGTTCCGGTCACCGTCACCGTCTTGCCTCCGGCGACCAAGCTCGGCAACCCCGATTGCGTGATGACCGGCGAGGCGTCGGGGACAAACGGCGGGCCGCCCGGGTCGGTCGTCGTGTTGAGATACACCTTCACCTGTGCCTGGAACGTGGGCGAGGTCAGGAAGTTCACGAAGTCCTGGGCGGCGGTGGTGTTCACCGTCTCGCCAGGCTTCGACGGGTTGATGATGTAGACGTGGAAGTAGTTGATCAGCGCGTTGGCACCGCCCGGCGCCGAGGCGCTGTTGTTGCGCGTCAGGATTGTCAGGTTGGGGATTCCGTTCGGCGCCGACGGTGAGTTCGAGGATGAGAGGAAGTCGAACGTGCCGCGATCGGTGAACACGTAGCAGCTGTTAGCGCCTCCCGGCGCTGCGGTGCACGCGTTGGCGATGTTGACGTTGTTGGCCTGATTGCCGGTGTTGATCAGGTACCACGAGGGTGCATCTGTCTGGATGACGGTGCCACCGTCGGGGCAGTCCTGGCCGGAGGTGGCCTGCACGGAGGATTTGATCGGCGTCATGCCACCGCCGTCGGCATCGCTGACCTTGCACAGCACGAGCACCGAGTCGGGCGGCTTCAGCCCCGAGCTGTTGAGAAGGTTCCAGATCCCATGCTCGGCAACTGTCGTCCCGGGTGCGGTGCTGCTCCCGCCGCGCGATTCGAACGTCGCCGTCCCGCCGTTGCCGGCGGTGGCGACGTCCGCGAACGCCTGGACGATGTTGTTGGAAGCGTTGGACGCGACGTTGGCGTGCGCCGCGTCGGCCGTCGCGGGGCCGGCGAGGATGAAGTCGTTGGTGAAGATCGCGTTTCCGAACTGGTTGTTGAGCGAGAAGCCCTGGGCGACGAACTGGTTCTCCAGCGACGGCGCATGCACGATCAGCGCGCTCGGGCCGCCGGTGCCGTTCTCCGCCGCGAGGATCGCCGCCCCGGTCGCCGACCCGCTGTACTTGAACGTGAACTGCGGGAACTGGGCGTGGAACTGCGGCTGGATCACGTTTGCCAGCAGTCCGGAGTCGCTGACGTCGCTGGTTCCGACGACCGTCAGGCTCGTCGGGCTGTCGGCACTCGCGAAGGGCCGGCGTGAGCAGCAGGGCGGCGGCGGTCAGCAGACCGAGAGCCACCGCGACGGGCAGCCGGCGCGGCGAACCGCGGCGGCCACCACCGTTGCCCGGCCGAGCAACACGAGGAGGAAAAGCTAGGGTTCGATTCATCTAGCCACTATATAGGCAGTGCATGGGCAAACACTGTTGAGGCGGGATTGAGCGATCGGTGCCATATGCTCGCGGCGGTGCCGGCCCGTCGATTGACTTGCTGTCTCGTGGTGCTCGCGGCGACACTCGCCGGCTGCGGCAGTTCGAACAAGAAGAGCGATTTCGTCGCACGAGCCGACGCGATCTGCGTCAACGCAGTCCGTGCGGTGCGCTCGATCACGCCCCCCGCCACGGTCGGCTCCGGTCCTCAGCGCCTGCGTGCCCTCGCGCAGTACCTAGGCAAGCTCGCTCCCGTCGTGCAGTCGGAAGCGTCCCAGATCCGCGCGCTCAAGCGCCCGTCCGGGAGTGCCGCGGAACGTGCCGCCCTTGACCGCTACGTCGGCGCGCTAGCCAGATTCGCGTCGGACTACAAGCGGCTCGCCGCGGCGGCGAACCGAGGCGACGCCGCCGCAGTCGCGAGCGGCGAGGCCGCTCTGCGCGCAAGTCCGGTGGCCGCGCTGGCGACGGCCTACGGCCTGCGATCATGCGGTAACGCCGGAACGACGGCGGTCTGAGCACCAATGCACGGTCCGGGGTTGTAGCGTTGCCCCATGGCACAGGACCTTTCGCTCGGCGAGGCGGCGGCGGCGCTCGGGGTCAGCGTCGACACGCTGCGCCGCTGGGACCGCGCCGGACGGATCAAGACCAACCGCGACGGCCGCAACCACCGGCTTGTCCCGGCGTCGGAGATCGAGCGGCTTAGCGGGCGGCCCGAGCGGCACCGGACCGGCACGCCGCGGTCGGCTCGCAACCGCTTTGCGGGCATCGTTCGCTCGGTCGACGCCGACGGGGTGATGGCGCTGGTCGAGCTCGAGGCGGGGCCGTTTCTCGTGACCGCCGCGATCACGCGCGACTCGGTCGAGGAGCTCGGCCTCGCTCCCGGCGTTCCCGCCACCGCGGTGGTGAAGGCGACGTCCGTGATGATCGATCGAGACTGAACAACCCAACAAGGAGGGCAAGTGAAGCTCAGCGCGCGCAACCAGCTCAGCGGAACCGTCACCAGCATCAACAAGGGCGAGGCGATCGCGAACGTCGTCCTCGACGTGGCCGGCCAGCGCCTCGTCGCGTCGATCACGGTCGAGGCCGTCAGCGAGCTCGGGCTCGCCGAGGGCAGCCAGGTCACGGCGATCGTCAAGGCGTCGGATGTGATGATCGCCACGCGGGATTGACGCGTCGGTTCGCTGAGGCGATCGTCGACGGCTCAAGCTGCGGGCAAAGCTGGCGAGTTACTCGTAAAGCCGGGCCCGAGCAGGGCTCACTTCGGATTGAGGAACGAGCACGTGGCGATCGAATACAACGCGACGCAGCTAGACGCGCTGCGGGAACTTGCAAACATCGGCGCAGGCCAGGCCGCGACGGCGCTGTCGCAGATGCTCGCGCAGGAGGTGACGCTGAGCGTGCCTCGCGCGCTACCGCTGCCGCTTGACGAGGCGATCGCTTCGGCCGGTCCCGCCGACCAGGAGATCGTGGGCGTCGCGATCCCGCTCGAGGGCGACCTCGACGCGATCGTCCTGCTGCTGATCCCGACCGACTCAGCGCAGACGCTCTGCGGGCTGCTCGGCGTCGAGGCGGGTACCGAAGTCGGCGACTCGGCGCTGTCGGAGATCGGCAACATCCTCGGAGCCTCGATCATGCACGGGCTGACCGGGATCACCGGACTCGAACTGCTGCTGTGCCCGCCCACGATGCGAACCGACAACCTCGAGTCGATCGTCGCCTCCGCGGTTTCGGAGGCCGTCGGCGAGGCCGATTCCGCGCTCGTGCTCGACACCTCGCTGGACCTCGCCGCGCAGCCGTGTCCGGTGTCGTTCATGCTGATCCCGACCGGTGGGTCGGTATCGCCGCTGCTGGCCGCGCTCGGTCTCTAGCGCCGGGGCGCCAACACGTCTAGGCCCGCACGCTGAGCGCGCCGAGCGCGCGAGCGCGTGCCAGACACTCGCGACGGCTGCCGACGCCGAGGCCGCGGAACACGACGACGCCGTCCTCATCCAGCAGCGACCAGCCGTCCCCGGTCGGCGCCAGCATCATCTGCCGTCCGGAGGTGGCGACCGAGCGGGACTGCTCGGCGGCGCGCATCTCGAACGCTGCGACTCTGTGGGCGTATACGGTCATCGCGGGTAAGCGTCCCTGACCACCGTGAGACGTGGCTCAAGCGACTTTGTGAGATTCGTAAATCGCCTTACAGATACGTGACAGCGTCGGTCACGATCGGCGAGCTGCCGCGCAGGAAGTCGAGGTCGCAGCCCTCGTTGGCCTGCGTCACGTGGTCGGTGTACATGCGCCGATAGCCGCGCTGCTCGCGCGCCGGCGGCGTCCACGCACCCCGACGCCGGTCGAGCTCTGACGGGTCCACCAGCAGGTCGAGCGCGCGCGCCTGCACGTCGATCCTGATTCGGTCGCCGGTCTGGACCAATGCGAGCGGCCCGCCGATCGCCGACTCCGGCGCGACGTGCAGCACGACCGCGCCGTACGACGTGCCGCTCATGCGCGCGTCGGAGATCCGCAGCAGATCGGTGACGCCCTCGCGCAGCAGCTTCGCCGGGATCGGCAAGTGTCCCCACTCCGGCATTCCTGGCCCGCCGACCGGGCCGGCGTTACGAAGCACCATCACCGAGTCGGCGTCGATCTCGAGGTCGGGGTCGTCGACGCGATCGGCGAGGTCGTGGATGTTCTCGAACACGACCGCCGGGCCCTCGTGGTGAAGCAGCCGCGGGTCGGCCGCCGAGAACTTCATCACCGCCCCGTCGGGACAGAGATTGCCGCGCAGCACCGCCAGCGAGCCGTGCGGCGCGAGCGGACTGGACGCCGGCCGGATGACGTCTTCGTCGATGATCTCCGTCGGGGTCGAGTCGAGGTTCTCGCCCAGCGTCCGCCCGGTGACGGTGATCGCATCGAGCGCAAGCGACCCGCGGATCTGCGCGAGTACGGCCGGCAGCCCGCCGGCGTAGTAGAAGTCCTCCATCAGCCGGCGTCCGGCCGGTTTGAGGTCGACGAGCCACGGGGTCGACTGTCCGAGCTCGTCGAACAGCGACAGCGGCAGCTCCATCTCCAGCCGGCCGGCGTACGCCTGCAGATGGATCAGCGCGTTGGTCGAGCCGGAGATCGCGTGCAGCGCGCGGATCGCGTTCTCGAACGCACCGCGCCCGAGGATCTCGGATGGACGCAGCTGCCGCTCCACCAGTTCGACGATCTGGCGCCCGGCGGCCTCGGCGAGCTGTGCGCGGCGCGAGTCGACCGCCGGAATCGCGGCGCCGCCCGGCAAGGTCAGGCCCAGCGCCTCGGTCATGCAAGCCATCGTCGACGCTGTCCCCATCGTCATGCAGTGACCGTGCGATCGCGACATCGCGTTCTCGACCTCGGTGAACTCGGTCTCGCTGATCCGCCCGGCGCGCAGCTCTTCGTGGTAGTGCCAGCAGTCCGAGCAGGAGCCAAGCTCGTTGCCGCGCCAGCGGCCGTTGAGCATCGGGCCGCCTGTGACGACGATCGTCGGGATGTTCGCCGAGCAGGCGCCCATGATCGCCGCAGGATTGGTCTTGTCACAGCCGGTCAGCAGCACCACTCCGTCCAGCGGGTAGGAGCGGATCGATTCCTCGACGTCCATCGCCATCAGGTTGCGGTACAGCATCGTCGTCGGCTTCATCAGCGCCTCGCCGAGCGACATCACCGGGAACTCGCGGGGAAACCCGCCTGCCTGCAGCACGCCGCGCTTGACCGCTTCGGCGAGGCCGCGCAGATGCACGTTGCAGTTGACCAGCTCCGACCACGTGTTGCAGATGCCGATCAACGGCCGCCCCCGGAAGCTCTCGTCGTCGACGCCGGTCGCCTTGAGCCACGAGCGGTGAAGGAACCCGTCGAGGTCGCGGCGCTCAAACCACTCGGAGCTGCGCCGGCCGTCGGACCGGTCATACCCTCCATTGCGCATCGTCGGCATAGCGTCTCCTTTCGATCGGATTGCGTCAGCGGTCGGCGCGTTCGCGCCACAGCGCCTGGCGCTCGCGGTAGCCGGCCGGAAGCTCTCCGTCGAGCTGTTCGACGACGGCCAGCCACCGCAGCGCCGAGCGATAGTCGTCGCTCCCCGCGTCGGCGAGGGCGAAGCTGAGCGCGAGCTCGCGCGCCTCTCGGTTCCCGGCCTGGATCTCGCTGGGATCTTCGCGTCCGGCGGTGGCGGCGGAAACGCCGGCCTCGTCATCGGCGCCCGCCCCGCCCGCGAGGTAGGGGCCGAGGTAGCGGCCGGCGATCTTCGTCGGCGGCCACCACAACGGGTCCCCCGCGAGCTCGCCCTGGCCGGGAAGCTCGCTGGACACGGCGGCGCGCAGGTACGTCGGTGAGACGCCGGTGAGCAGCATCCCTCGCAACACCGGCGAAAACGGGGACGGCGTCACGCCTGCCCCGAGGCTCGCGGCGATCGATTCGACGGCGGCGTCGGCCTGCTGGGTCGCGATCCCGCCCTGCTTGACCGGGTACGTGGTCGCGTCGCCCGCGGCATAGACGCCGTCCTGCCCGACGACCCGCGCGTGCTCGTCGATCTCGATGAACCCCGAGTCATCGGCCGGGAGCCCGGCCAGCGACGGCCCCTGCAGTTCGGGCAAAGCCACGACCTGGTCGACCGCGATCACGACGCCGGAGCGCAACCGCAGCGAACCGCGCTGCAGTGCCTCGGCCGGGTCGCCGGCCTTCAGGCGGATCCCGCGATCTGCCAGCACGTCGCGCATCGCGCGGCTCGCCGTCGGCCCGAAGCCCGCCAGCGGCGTCTGCTCGGGCGTGACAACAGTCAGCTGCACGTCGGTCAAATGCCGGTCGGCAACCCGCGACGCGGTCAGCAGCGCGAGCTCGTAGGCGGGAAGCGTCCAGCCCGTGGCCGACGGCGGCGCGAACGCAATGCGCTCGATCTCGCCCCGATCGAGTTGCCCGAGCAGATCGGTGAACGCCGCGACATCGGCGGCTCCGGTGAAATCCAGGGCGCCCGGCAGCCACGTGGCTCGGCGGGCTCCGACCGCGACGATCAAGCGGTCGTAGGGCAGCATCGTCCCGCTGCTGAGCACGACCCGGCGCTTGTCGTGCTCCACCGCTTGCAGCGATGCGACGTGCAGCTGCGCACCGTACTCCTGCGCGATCTCGGCGAGATCGAAACGGCGGGCATGCGCAAGGCCGAACGGCTCCGCGACCGCCAGCGGCTCGTAGACGAAGCGGCGATTCGGGGCGATCAGATCCAGATGCGGCGCCAGCCCGAGCAGCGCTCGCAGCCCCAGCAGCGACTCGATCGCGGCGACTCCGCCGCCGCAGATCGCGATCCGTTTCCTTACACCGTATTGGTGCGGGTCGTCTTGCGGCGTCATCCGAAACCGACCCTTCTAGCAGACCGGCGCCCGCGAGTGCCGATCACGGCCCTAGAATCGACGGCTCCTGGGTCCAGTGGGTCGGGCCCGGGGCCGCGGAGAGTCATTATGGGACTGCGCCCTGATCTGAGAGTCGAGATCGTGCGTTTGCGCGACGCTTCGGTCGTCTCGCCCCACGGCGAGTTGGACATCGCGACCGCGCCCGACGTCGCCGCGGCGCTCGACGACGCGCGTGGCGCGAAGGCCCTCGCGCTCGACCTTCGCGGGGTCGAGTTCATCGACACCTCGGGCCTGCGGCTGATCATCGAGGAGCGCCGGCGTGCAGCCGCCGGCGGATACGAGTTCGCCGTCGTGCGAGGCTCACATCAGGTGCAGCGGCTGCTCGAGGTCGCGGGATTCCCGCACGAGGACAGCCTGTTCATCGACGATCCGGCCGAGCTCGCGGCGGGCAACGGGAACGATGGCGGTCACTGAACTCGAGCGGTTCGAGTTGCTCGCCGCCGTCGCCAATGTCGCCGACGGGCCGCTGTCACTGGATGACACCGTGCAGCGGCTGCTCGGGATCGTGGTGCCGGCGTTCGCCGACATGGCGACGCTGGACGGACTGGCTGAGGGGGGAGAGCCGCGGCGGCTGGGGGCGCGGGTGCACGCCGAGGGGAGGGCCGAGCTCGAGCAGGCGCTGATGCGCCGGCGCCAGCTGGTCGACGCGCCGATTGGGATCGCCCGCGCGATCGCGAGCGGGTCCGCCCAGCTGCTGTCGCCGGTCGGCGACGATGACGTGCGCGCGCTCGCGAGCAGCGATGAGGACTTCGAGCTGCTGCGCTCGCTGGGGCTCAACGCGACGCTGTTCGTGCCCTTGCGCGCGCGCGGGCGGACGCTCGGGGCGCTCGCGTGCGCCGTGTGCGATCCGGGCCGCGGCTTCGGCGAGGGGGACCTGCGCTTCGCAGAGGTGCTGGCAGGCCGGATCGCGCTGGCGCTCGACAATGCTGGGCTGTCGGAGGCCGTCAGCGGGCTGCAGCAGCGGCTGGAAGCGACGCTCGCGAACCTGGCCGAGGCGGTCCTGGTGCGGGACGCGACCGGCCGGATCGTGTTCGCCAATCCGGCCGCCGCCGGGGTGCTCGGAGTCGACGCCGTCGAGGACATCACCAGCGCTGACCGCGGGACGTTCATGAACCGCTTCGACGTGTTCGACGAGCATGGTCGCCGGCTGAGTCTGGCCGACCTTCCGTCGACCGCGGCGCAGCGCGGCGAGCGGCCCGGCCCGCTCCTGGTCCGCAACGTGACACGCGCCAGCGGCCGCGAGCGCTGGCTGCTGAACAAGGCCACGCCGGTGTTCGACTCGGCCGGCGAGCTGTCGCTGGTTGTGAGCGTGATCGAGGACCTGACCGAGGTCAAGCGCGCGGAGCTGGCCCAGCGATTGCTTGCGCAGGCCGGAAAGGAGCTGGCGTCATCGCTGGACTACGAGCAGACCCTGCAGCGCGTCGTGGCGCTCGCGGTGCCCGAGCTGGCCGACTGGGGGACTGTCCTGATCCGAGGCGATGGGGATGAGCTCGAGCAGCTGGCGGCGGCGCACGTCGACCCCGCGAAGATCGGGCTGCTGCACGAGTTCGGCGAGCGTCGCCCGACCCGGATGAGCGATTCGACCGGTCCGGCGGAAGTGATCCGCTCGGGGAGTGCGGTGCTCGTTCGGGAGGTGACCGATGAGCTGCTGGCCAGGATCGAGCCGCCCGAAAACCAGTTGGCGCTGGTGGCCGAGCTCGGCATACGCTCGATCGTGATCGTCCCGATCGCGATCCCCGGACAGCCGCCGATCGGCACGCTGACGCTGGTGATGGCCGAGTCCGGGCGGCTGTTCAGCGAAGACGACATGGCGCTTGCGGAGGAGCTCGGGCGCCGCGCGGCGATCGCGATCGAGAATGCCCGCCTGTACACCGAGCGCTCTCGGATCGCGACCACGTTGGAGCGCAGCCTGCTCCCGGCCGCGCTGCCCAACGTTCCCGGCTTCCGGCTCGCGGGGCTGTATCGGCCGGCCGGCGACCAGAACGAGGTCGGCGGCGACTTCTACGACGTGTTCGAAGTGCCGGGCGGCTGGATGTTCGTCGTCGGCGATGTTGCAGGTCGTGGCGCCGAGGCAGCCACGCTCACGTCGCTGTCTCGGTACACGCTGCGCGCCGTCGCCAAGCTCGTCGGCGACCCGCTGCTCGCGCTGCGACAGCTCAACGCAGCGCTGCGAGAGCGCCCCGAGCTCTCGCTCGTCAGCGTGTGCTGCGCGATGTTGCGCGAGTCGGACACCGGCGCGGAGGTGTCGGTGCTGCTCGCCGGCCATCCGCCCGCCTACCGCATCCACAACGGCGAGGGCCAACAGGTCGGGTCCTTCGCGCCGTTTCTCGGCGCCCAGGATGACGCGCCGTTTCAGGCAGCGACCGTGGCGTTGGAACCGGGCGACCAGCTGGTCCTGTACACCGACGGCGTGCTCGACACCGTCGGGCAAACCGAGCGCTTCGGCGAGGACCGTCTCGCGGAGGCGCTTCGCGACGGCCACAACGCCGCCGACACGATGCGCCGCATCGAGGAAGCGCTCGGCCGGTTCGCGGCCGGGCCGCAGGTCGACGACACCGCGGTGCTCGTGCTCGAACGGGCGAACGGATCGGGGCGACCATGACCGCGGCCGCGTTTGAACGGGAGCTGCCCCGCGCGACCGACGCTCCGTGGATCGCGCGTCGGTCGGTCGGCGACTGGCTCGGCGCCGCGCTGCAGGTCGATGAGCTGCAGCGGGCACAGCTGCTGACCAGCGAGCTCGTGACCAACGCGGTCCTGCACGGGCGGGGGAGGATCGTGCTACGGGCCGACCTCAACGAGGTCCGCGTGCGCGTCGAGGTGATCGACGAGGGCGGCGGGTTCGAAATCGAGCTGCGCCAGCCCGACTTCGAGGACCTCAACGGCCGTGGCTTGCTGATCGTCGATGCGGAATCGAACCGGTGGGGACTCGACGAGGGGACGACGCACGTGTGGTTCGAGCTAGAGCGCCCCGGTCCGCGCCTGGGCATGGCGAGCGCCGAATAGGGGCCGGCGTACGGAGCCACGCGGGGGCGCGGAAGGCTCAGGCGATTCTCAGCGATCTCCCGGCGCTGGCTCAGGCTCGGCGCGCAGATTTCGCCGGTGAGCCCCGACGAACCATGGCGGCTGGCGCTGATGCGCGTTCCGGCGAGGATCGTCGCGCTGGTGGTGGTGGCGGCAGTCGCCGCCGCGATCGCGACCGCGGTCTCGTTCGCGTTTGTCAGGCTTCACTTCAACGTGCGGATCGCGGCCGACGCGCCACCCCGGTCGGGCCGCGCGGTCGCCGGCCGGCTGCTGACCATTCACTTCTACTCCGCGGCGCTGCGCAAACGAGCCGACTATCTGGTCTACGTGCCCAGGGAATACGTCCCGTGGCACCCACTGCCGGCGTTCTACATGCTCCACGGGATGCCTGGTCGCCCGCTGGCGTTCACGGTCAACGGCCACGTCGAGATACGGATCGAGAAGCTCATCCGCGAGCGGCGCATGCAGCCGATGATCCTGGTGTTCCCCGACGGCCGGATCGACGGCAACGCGCAGACCGACTCCGAGTGGGCGAACACCAAGTCCGGCCGGTTTGACAGCTACGTCGTCGACGTCGTGCACGACGTCGACAGCCGGTTCGCGACGTTGCCGTATCGGCAGGACCGAGTCGTGGCCGGCCTGTCGGCGGGGGCCTATGGCGCGATCAACGTCGTGCTTCACCACCTTGACGTGTTCGGCGAGGTCCAGGTCTGGTCGGGCTACTTCATCCAGAGCCGCGCCGGCGTGTTCGCCCACGCCACCAGCTCACAGCTCGACAACAACAGCCCGCTGAGGTTCGTGGATTCGCTGACGTCGGAGCTCGCCCGCTACCCGCTGCGCGCGTTCCTGCTCGTCGGCCGGGGAGACTCAGACCGAGGCCAGGTCGCGCCGATGACCGCGGCGCTCCGGGCGCACGGTGCCGACGCGCACTATGCGATCTACTCGGGCGGCCACAGCTGGCAGCTGTGGAACGAGCACTTGAACCAGATGCTGATCCTCGCCGGCCGCGACGTGCGCCGGCCGCTCAAGCGCATTGGGCCGCCGGTGGGCGGCGCTCGGGCCCTGACCCGCGTTGCACCAGCCGCCTCGCGGATCTGATCGATCCCGGGAGCGCGGCGCCGGCCGCGAACAGCAGCCCTTCGATGAAAGCGCCCAGGCCCGGGGTGCGGTCGCGCAAGACCAGATCCAGCCTGAGGTTGCGTGTCAGGGCAAACGCGGCGTCGGACGCGAACAACAGCAGCAGCCCGCCGACCAATCCCGCCGCCGCCGTCCGGGCGAGGGGCTTGTCGCGGCTGAGCACGACGCCGACGACCAATCCGGCGGCAAGCCAGGCCACGGCCACCCGGGCGAGGGGCTGACTGTCAAACCCGGCGAGCTGAAGCAGCGGCAGCGAGTCGCGGATCTGCGGGCCGGCCGCGAGCCAGCCGACCCCGCGCAGCGTGTACAGCAGCCCGGCGCCCGGCGAGCAGCGATACCAGCAGAACCGGGGCTCGCGCGACGACTCCGGCCGCGGCGATGACCGTCGAACGCGCGCGGGCGGCGATCCCGCGCGGCGGCGCCACAGCCTCGTCGTGGCCCCCGCCGGCGATCTGCTGTTGCGCGGTCGCGAGGACCGGGACGCACGCCAGCACCAGCCCGATCGCGACCAGGTGGACGAACACCGCGGCCGGCGTGTTGCCGAGCGACTCGCCGAACCCGAACACGCCGAATCCGAGCGCGCCGAGCGCCGTCAGCGCCGTCATCAGCGAGATCCCGCTGACCGCGTTGCCGTCGCGCAGCGCCGCCTGGAACGCGAGGAACCCGAAGAACGTCGCGACGATCGCCAGCAGCGTCCAGCCGGACAGCAGCGCCGAGCCGACGTGCGCCTGGGCGCGGACCGCGACGGCCTTGATCGCGGCGTCCGCGACCGCGTAGAACAGGCCGGCGGCGACCGCGCGAGCGGACGCCCGGCTGCCGAGGAGCAGCGCGCACGCGGCGCCGAGCGCCAGCAGCGTCGAACCGATCAGCACGCCGGGGCGCAACTGGCTGTGGGCGGCGGGAAGGGCGATCGGCAGCGACGCCAGGCTCGCCGCGATCACCGCGACCGCGAGCGCCTGCGCGCGCGAGACGCGGTGGCGGAAGATCCCGGCCGCGAGCGGGACCGAGAGCGCGAGGCCGCCGGCGGCGAATGCCTGCACGAGCGACAGCGGCGCGATCGCGACGGCGGCGATCTGCGCAACGAAGCCAAGCCAGCCGATCGCCTGTCCGGCCAGCCACGGGCGGCTGCGCAACACGGCGAGCGACGAACGGCGGCTTGGGATCCGGGAGAGGCCGCGGTGCTGAAGCAGGAAACCGAGGTTGATCGCCGCAGCCGACAGCAGCGCGAGCAGCAGTCCGCCGATCAACCAACGGTGAGAACGGTGAACGGCGGCGATCGCGAGGTGGCGCCGTACACGCCGTGGAAGCGCGGCGTGTCGGGCGACGCGCCGTGTGGCGCGGCGTGACGGCGGATGCGCGGGGTCGGGCTGGCGCGGTTCGTGTGGGGCGAGCCGCGCGTTCGTGTCGGGCGAGCGCACGTTCGTGTCGGGCGCGGGCGCGACGCCGGGGGCGGTGCGCGGGGGCGACCTTGCGCAGCGGCTTGCCGACGTCGCTGGATGCGAGGAGCAGCATCTGGTTCAGGCGCGGGTACCACACCTGCCAGTCGTGACCGCCCCGGTAGATCGTGGCGCCGACGCTCGCCCCGGCGCGCTGCAGCACGGCCGCCATCGGCGCAAGCTGACGGCTGTCGGAGTCGTCGCGACCGACGAACATGAACACCCGCAGACCACGGGCAGCGGTCGCGCCGGGGAGCATCGCGGCGTACGAAAGCGGGCTGTTGTAGTCCAGCGTCGCGCGTGAGGCGTGAGCGAACACGCCGGTGCGCGTCTGCTTGAAGTAACCCGACCAGACCTCGACCGAGGCGAACGTGCCGGGATGGTGCAGGGCGATGTTGATCGCTCCGTACGCGCCCGCCGAGAACCCGGCGATCACCCGCGCCCGCCGGTGGGGCAAGGTCGCGAAGCGATGATCGACGTCGGCGACCACGTCGAGGACGTAGTTCTCAAACTGGCCGGCGCGGGTGTTGGCCCATTCGGAGTCCGAGTAGGTGCTCCCGCCGATTCGCCCGTCCGGGAATACCAGGATCATCGGCCGCAGGTGACCAGCGCTGAGCTGGTTGTCGAGCCGGACGTCCATGTTCGCGATGTCGATGAACACCTGCGGGCGGCCCGGCATGCCGTGGAGCAGATAGAAGACCGGGTAGCGCTTGGCCGGGTCGTAGCCGGGGGGCAGATACGTGAGGTAATACGCTCGGCGGTGAAGCGCGGGCGAGTAGAAGTTGACGTTCAGCAGCCGTCCCTTGCCGGCGCGCGGCAACAGGGCGAGGCTGACGAATCCTCGGTGCTGGGAGTACGCCTGCACATAGCTGTAGGCGCCGAGCAGACCGCTGATGATCACCGTCAGCGTGACAACGCCGACCAGCGCGCGTCTCCCTGCGATCGTGCTCACGGACCGAAGCGACCGTCGATCCGCGGCTGCGGGCGCTGGACGGCGGGCATCGAGCGCTGCCGCGAGCGGCCGTCCGCGTGCCGCGCGCGCGCGGGCGGCTTGATGTACCCCTCCGCCTGAAGCACCCTGAACACCGACCGCGGCAGCCCCCGCCGGGATTCGAAGATCAGGTAACGCGGTCGCCACTCCGGAGCGAACTTCTGGTTGAAGCACACCAGCCGCTCCATCTGAAAGCGACGCCCGAGCAGCGCGATCGCCAGCCGCGTCGCGCCGCGCCGCACGGCCCCGCCCGGTGGCTTGGATCGGACGAGGTGCGCGAGACCGGCGTAGTTGAGGCTGACCTCCGCGACACCCCGCTCGCGCGCGATCTCGAGCGCGTGACAGACGAGGGCCTCGTTGAGCCCGTTCGGGGTCTCGCCGACGCGGCGCATCGTGTCCAACGAGAGCTTCCCGCAGTGAGCGATGAAGCGCATCACGGCGCCCAGCTCGCCGTCGGGCGTGCGTGCCAGCAAGTACAGATCGTGCGCCTGGACTCCCGGTTGCGTCGCTCCCATCCCCATCGCAAAGCCGATCAGGCGCGATCTCGTCTCCCTCCAAGCTGCCTCGAGCGCGTCGATCTCGGCCTCCAGCACCGCGTCGATCTCGCGCCCTTCGCACGCGCTGATGGTCCAGCCGTGGCGCGCGACCCGATGGACCGACTGGCGCAGCTTGCGCACGGGGCGGCCATCGAGCGTGAAGCGGCTCGGGTCTACGACCGCCTCCTCACCCACGCAGACGGCACGGAGTCCGAGGCTTTGGTAGCCGGACAGGTGGCGAGCCGACGCGCCGTACAGGACGACCCGCCAGCCCCGCGCTCGGGCCGTCCGCAGGAAGCTCGCAAGCACGTCGCGCGCGCCGTCACCGGGGGCGACCGGGTCTCCGGAAACGATTGCGGTGCGCCCGATCACGCGGTATGCAAGAACGCCGCCGGCCGCAAACTCAAACTCCTTGTCGCGGCGCAGCATGAACGGCGAGATCGAGTCCTCGCCGTGCCGCTGTAGGATCGCGCGCGCCGCCGTCAGCTCGTCGGCGCGCTGCACAACACTGCAGCTCTCGGTACGGACGCCCACCTCCGACAATCTGCGCGCTCGTGCTGAGTCCCGGCGGGGAAAGCGCTGAGAATTCCCTGAGCAGCGACGGTCTGGCTAGCCGGCCGGGGCGCTCACCGGAGTGGGCTGCTGCTGCTGCTGCGGTTCCTCGGAACCAGCCGCGCGCGTGTGCGGAGCCGCCGGCAACCTGACCGTGAACAACGCGCCGCCGTCGGACCGGTTCTCGGCGGTCACGGTGCCGTGGTGGGTCTGCACGATCTCCTTGACGATCGCGAGCCCCAGCCCAGATCCGCCGGGGCCGCGCGCACGACCGCCCTCGCCGCGCCAGAAGCGGTCAAAGACGCGTTCCTCGGATCCCGGCGGCAAGCCGCTGCCGTGGTCGCGCACGGTGACGACGACCTCGTCACCGTCACGGCCTACGGCGAGCTCGATCGGCGTGCCCTCCGGGGTGTGGATGACGGCGTTGACCGTGAGGTTGGCAATCACCTGACGCAGCGCGTCGGGATCGCCGAGCACGTCGAGCTCGCCGGGGGCGTCGAGTGCAACGGTGCTTTCAGGCGACATCACCCGGGCATCCGCAGCCGACTGCGCCGCGAGCTCACACAAGTCGACTGGGACCCGACGGGCCTCCGGCAGCTCGTCGAGCCGAGCGAGCACCAGCAGATCCTCGACAAGGACGCCCATCCGCGTCGCCTCGGCCTCGATTCTGGCCATTGCGCGCTCGAGCGCTTCGGGGTCCTGTGCAGCGCCGAGGCGAAACAGCTCGGCGTAGCCGCGGATCGAGGCCAGCGGCGTTCGCAACTCGTGCGACGCGTCGGACAGAAACTGGCGCCGGCGTTCCTCGCTTCGCGCTCGGTCGGCAAACGCCTCCTCGATCCGGAACAGCATTCTGTTGAGCGACAAGCCGAGCCGGCCGACCTCGGTGCGAGGCGTCGCGGGGCTGACGCGGCGCGACAGGTCGCCGGCGGCGATCGCGCTGGCGACCCGCCCCATATGATCCAGCGGCCGCAGCGCGACGCGGATAACGACCCAGCCGAGCCCGATCAGCAGCACGATCACGCTCGTCACGACGAGCGCCTCGACGAGCACGAGCTGGCCGAGCGTCTGGTCGACCTCACGCAGGGGGATCGCCACGACGATCGTCCCGGCCCCCGACGCGAGGCCGAGCGCAGCGACGCGGTAGCGGAACTTCGATCCTGGGTCGGACTTGACGGTGAACAGCGTCGGCGTCCCGCCGGGGGCGGTGGCCTGGATGTTGGTCGGCAGCTCTGGCTCCGATAGCCGCTGGCCGCCGTAGTTCGCCGTGATCGGCCCGCGTACGACCTGGCCGCGCCGGTTGAGCAGCGCGCCGTAGGTCCCGGCCGGGAGGAACCCCTGGAATCCCTTACCGAGCGGCGACCGGGCCGTCCGCACGATCGTCGTCCGCCGGTCCTCGTCGGTCGTCGGCCTGTTCAGCAGCCGGGCGTCGACGCCGAGTGCGTAGGAGATCGGCGCGGCCGCCGCAACGACCCGCTGGTCGAGCCGGCTGTAGAGGAACGAGCGCTGCTCGGCGTAGATCGCCAGCGCGGCGACGATCAGCGCGACGGAGATCAGGACGAGGACGCCGATCAGCAGTCGACCCCGCAGTGACACCCGGTCACTCCCTCGGCAGCCGCATGGCGTAGCCAACGCCGCGCACGGTGTGCAGCACCGGCACGAAACCCGCGTCGATCTTCTTACGCAGATAGCTCATGTACGTCTCCAGGACGCGGGCGTCACCGGCGAAGTCATAGCTCCAGACGTGGTCCAGCAGCTGCGCGCGTGTCAGCACGCGCCGCGGGTTGAGCATGAAGTATCGGAGCAGCCTGTATTCGGTCGCGGTCAGGTCGATCGAGCGCCCGTCGCGGGAGACCTCGTGTGTGTCCTCGTCGAGCTCGAGGTCGGCGAACACCAGGCGCCCCGACGTCTCCTGCAGCGAGCCGGTACGGCGCAACATGTTGCGGAGCCGGGCCATCAGCTCCTCGAGACTGAACGGCTTGGTGACGTAGTCGCCGCCGCCGGTGGTCAGGCCGCGGACCTTGTCTGCGGTTGCGTCGCGCGCGCTGAGAAACAGAATCGGCACGCGCGCGTGCTCGTCCGAGAGCCGTTTGGCCACCTCGAAGCCGTCGATGTCCGGCAGCATCACATCGAGCACCAGCGCGTGGGGACGCCACTCGCGCGCCCGCGCAAGCGCCGCGGCGCCGGTGTCGGCCGCCTGCACATCGAATCCGTGGTGGCGAAGTGCCATCGACACGACGTCGACAATGTTCGGCTCGTCGTCGACGACAAGCACGCGGAGCCCTTCCTCATCGGCCACGCCGACAATTATCGACGGCGAACCTTAGAAATTCCTGAGAGAACGCATGGGACGTCGACCGGAACGCGCGCGCGTTGCACGCAAGCGCGTTCCGCAGAGCCCACCTAATTCGAGCGCCCGAACAGCTGCAGGAACAGGAGGAAGACGTTCAGGACGTCGAGGAAGATCCCCGCCGCCAGCGGGATCGCCGAGTTGCGCCCTGCGTGGCGGAGTCGGTTGAAGTCCACCACCGTGTAGAGCGCGAAGATCCCGAGCCCGACGATCGAGTAGATCGTGTACGCGGCCGGGATCCGTACGAAGATCAGGACGAACCCGGCGATGATCAGCCCCAGCAACAGCCAGAACAGGATCCGGTACAGGAACGACAGGTCGCGGCGGATCGCATACCCGACCGATCCCAATCCGGCGATGAACAACGCCGTCGCTCCGAACGCCTGGCGTACGGCGGTCGGATCGGTCGCCGCGTAGTAGTTGACCGTCGACGCGACGCTCCACCCGACCAGCAGGCCGAACGCGAACAGCAGGATCAGCGCCAGGGCGTTGTTGCCGCGGGCATTTGCGACGTTCAGGCCGATCAGGCAGCCCATTGCAAGAAGCCAGGCGATGAACCAGCCGGCGCCGCCGCTGTTACGGCCGAGCCACACCCCAAACGTCGCAAACCCGACCGTCAGCGCGACCAGCGCCATGACCTGTCCGAACAGCCCCGGTGTGCTGATCGCAGCCGGGCGTCGTGCGTATCCGACGGTTGACATGTTCGGGACGGTACGGCGACCGCCGGACGGCTGGATCACCCGATCGGGGTGATGATGCTGTGCCGAGAGGACGCCTGAGCGCGCGAGGACGCCTGAGCGCGCGAGGACGCCTGAGCGCGCTGCTCAGGCAGTCTGTCGGCTGCCGACCCCGAGCCGCTCGAGCAGCGCGTCGACGGAGCCGATCCGGGGCACGAACAGGAACGAGAACTTCGCGGTCGAGGATTCGACGGTGAGCTGCGAGCGCATCAGCACGGTCGGGTCGGTTGGGTTGCCGCCGCTGGCCCCGCTGCGCGACAACAGCCGGCCGAGCAGGTCGACTTCGACGGTGGGCGGCTCGGGTTCGAGCGGCATCCCGGTCATCTCGACGATCGCGTTCAGGTAGGACGTGGCGAGGATGTTGCCGACTTCCTGCAAGGCAGTGATCCCGATCTCGTCGGACAGACTCGTCCCGAGCAGCTGGCAGATCTGCTCGCCCGTGTCGTCGGGGAACACCAGCAGCATGTTCCCGGCCTCGGCCTGGATCGGCGTGTCGACCACTGCCGAACGGCTCATCGGGGCGCCGATCCGGTCGATCGCCTCGGCGAGAATCGTCAACATCGCCTCGGAGTAGCCGATCTCGACCGGCCGGCCGACAAGCTGCGAAAGCGCGGTGGCCGCGTGGCCCGAGCCGACGTTGGCGATCTCAGCGAGCGCGCTGTGCTGCATCTCGGTGAAGCCGAGACTGGCTGTCTCGCCCACCGACCAGGCGCCCACGATCGCACCGGGCTCGAGGATCGGAACTATCTCGTCGTCGTGCAGCACGACCCCGCTCGCAAAGTCGCCGATCGCGAGCTCGGGCAGCTCGAGGCGGTCGATCACCAGCTGACCGACGAGCTCGTCGACGGCGAAGGCGCGCCGGCGGCCCGCCGCCCAGACGATCACGGCCGCCGACGGGTCGTGGTGGTCGACGTTCAGGCGCTCGGCGAGGCCGATGAGCTCCAGCACCTCGCCGCGAAAGCGCACCATGTCGATGTCGCCGACCCGGCGCGCGAGCTGTTCGCGGAGGTTGAACGTCTGCTCGACCGCAGCCATCGGCAGCGCCCATGCCAGGCCTCCTGCACGGACGATGAGTACATGGACTTGGTCTGACATCTGGGCTCCGATCGCGCGATTGACCGTATACCTGTGATCGGCATCCGGCGGCCGCGATTTAGCCTGGATCCACCGACCGCAGGATCGGAGATCCAGGCTTAGCCCTGCCGGAACGCGTCGATCGCGGCGTCGACCGTGGAGAAGAAGTGGTCGGGGTTCAGCGGGCCGATCAGCTCGTAGCGTTGGAGCTTCTCGCGGACCCGCGACGGAAGCTCGGCGAACACCAGGGACGTCCCGTTTGCATTGAGCTCCTCATCGAACTCCAAGAGCATGTCCGCAGCCGTCGTGTCGACATCGGTGATCGGCTCGGCGGCGATCACGATCCAGCGCGGCGGCGGTTCGGTGCGGGCCAGGCGACGGACCTCGTCTCGGAACGCTCTGGAGTTGGCGAAGAACAGCGGTGCGCTGAAGCGGAAAACCACGAGACCCGGGATCTGCTGCGCGTCAGGGTGCAACTGGCGGTCGTGGTGGCCGGTCCGTCCGGGGATCGAACCGAGCGTGGTCGTGTACGGCCACCAGGATCGCCGGAACACGTTCAGGATCGACAGCGCCACGGCGACCGCGATGCCCTCGAGCACGCCGAGCAGCGCGACCCCGAGAAACGCCGCGATCGACAGCATGAACTCGACCCGGCGCTGGTGCCAGAGCCGAACCGTCGCGGGGATGTCCGCGAGCGACAGCGACGCGGCGATCACGACGGCGCCGAGCGTGGCGTTGGGGAGGTTCTTGAGCAGGCCGGGGACGAGCACGAGCATCAGCACGATCGTCGCCGCGCCGACGACTCCCGTGAGCTGGGTCTTCGCTCCGGCCTGCTCGGCGACGGCGGTCCGCGATCCGCTCGTGCTCACCGGGAAGCCCTGGAAGAAGCCGGCCGCGACGTTGGCAGCACCGATTCCGATCATCTCGCCGTCGCCGCTGACCTCCTGCCCGGTTCGTGCCGCAAACGCGGAGGCCGTCGAGATCGTGTCGGTGAGCGCCACCAGTGCGATCCCGAGCGCACCCGCGACGAGCAGCGGGAAGTCCGACACCGGGCTCGGAAACGTCAACGGCGGGAAGCCCTTGGGCAGGGTCCCGACCAGCGACACGCCGTGGTCACCGAGGTTGAACGCGACCGCTGCCGCGATCGAAATCAGCACGGCCACCAGCACGCCGGGAATCCGCGGCAGCAACCGCCCGAGCACCAGGATCAGCCCGAGGCTGATCAGCCCGACCGCGGCGGCGGCAGCGACAGCCTCGCCGTGCGCGAGCCCGTGCACGAACCCACGCGCCTCGGGGATCAACCCGTTGGCGTCGATCGAGAACCCGAACAGCTTCGGCAGTTGCCCGACCAGGATCGTGAGTGCCAGCCCGTTCATGTAGCCGATCTGGGTCGGCTTGGACAGCAGGTCGGCGACGAACCCGAGCCGGGCGATGCCGGCGGCGATCATCACCGCCCCGACGATCAGCGCGAGCATCGACGCGAGGGCGATCGCATGCTCGGGGCTGCCGTTGGACCCGATGATCGGAAGGATCACCGCCGCGATCATCGGTCCGAGCGACGAGTCCGGTCCGAGCACGAGGATCCGCGACGGGCCGAAGATCGCGTAACCGACCAGGCAGAGGATCGTGGTGTAGAGGCCCGTGATCGGCGGCAATCCCGCGAGCTCGGCGTACGCCATGCCCTGCGGGACCAGCAGCGCGGTGAGGACCAACCCCGCGACAACGTCGCTGCGCAGCCAGGCAGCGCGGTAGGTGGCCAGCGCCCGCACGCCGGGAAGCGAGCGCACCAGCTTCATCACTGCGGGAGCGGGGCCTCTACGCCGGCCCCGAGGTGGCGTTCGCCGAGGCCGAGGTGGTTGACATCGGTTGCTGTTCCTGTCTGCGGGCGATCAGCTTTCCGGCCTCCCAGACGACGATCAGCAGCACGGCTGACGCGACGGCGAGCCCGAACTGGTTCGCCCTCAGCGGGGCGGTATTCAGCAGCCGGTTGAACAGGTCCATCTGCGTCACCATCACCGCGAGCCCGATCTCGGCGACAGCGGTCCAGTTCATCCGCGAGTTGTCGAACGTCTCGCTCGCGACTGCCGTGCGCGTGATGCTGCGGCTCTCATACGCGGCGACCGTGAGCATCAGGCCGAACGCGGTCAGGCCGATCGACGAGCCGACGATGACGCTGTGGTAGTGGTGCTGGCCGTAATAGATCAGCAGGCACAGGCAGATCGCCATATAGAGCCCGACCAGCCCCGACGTGAGCTTGACGCCGTTGGTCATGATCGTCTCGGTGCTCGGGCGCGGCATCCGTGCCATCAGTCCCGGGGTCGCACGGTCAAGACCGAGCGCAACCCCGAACGGAGCGCTGATGAAGAAGTGGATCCACAGGACCTGCGGCGGCGTGAACGGCTGGCCCGCGGCGATGTTCAGCACCGTCGCTCCGAGGAACGTCAGCACGAACGCCACCAGCGAGATCAGCACGAACCGGACGTACTTGGTCAGGTTGTCGTAGAGCTTGCGTCCCTCTCCGACCGCGTGCACGATCGTTGCGAAGTCGTCGTCGGTCAGGATCATCCGGCTCGCGTTCTTGGCGACCTCGGTCCCGCTGCCCATCGCGATCCCGATGTGCGCGGCCTTGATCGACGGCGCGTCGTTGACGCCGTCGCCGGTCATCGCGACCAATTCGCCCTTCTGCTTGAGCGTGTCGACGAGCAGCACCTTGTGCTCAGGGGCGACGCGGCCGACGACGCCGATGTCGTCGATCCTCGCCAGTCGCTCGGACTCGGACAGCGCGGCAAACTCCGCTCCTAGCATCGCCTCGCCCTCGATCCCGAGTTGTTTGGCGATCGCCGCGCCCGTGATCACGTCGTCGCCGGTCACCATCCGCACCCGGATGTGAGCCTGCTGAGCGTCGTGAACGGCTTGCTTGGACGCGGCGCGAGGCGGGTCGACCATCCCGACCAGGCTGGTGATCTGAAGGCCCTGCACGTAGGCGAGCAGGTCACCCTGAGGGTCGAACGACGCTCGATCCAGATCGCGCTGGCCGGCCGCCATCACCCGCAGCCCGCTCTCCTCCATCCGCTCGATGTTGGCCTCTGCGCGGCCGTTCAGGTCCTCGTCCCACGGAATGCTCTCACCGCCCGACAGCGCGGTAGCGGCGTGACTGACCACTGCCGGCGCCGCGCCCTTCACGTAGCAGCGAATGACGTCCTTGCCGTCGGCGTCCTTGGCCTCGGTGAACGCCGCCATCAGCTTGTAGGTCGGGTCAAACGGCAGCGTCGCGACTCGCGGGTTGCGCTCGCGGGTGGCGTCGATGTCCAGGCCTGCCTTGTGCCCGAGCACGAGCAACGCCCCCTCGGTTGGATCGCCGATCACCTTTCCGTCGACGAGTCTTGCGTCGCTGGCGACGATGTAGGGCAGCACCGCGTCGTCGATCGTGTCGGTCGAGCCGGCGGCGTGGTGGACCTTGCCCTCGAGCTCGTAGCCCGAGCCCGAGATCGTGTAGCGGTCGGTCGGGTCGATCACCTCGACGGCGGTCATCTGGTTCATCGTCAGCGTGCCGGTCTTGTCGGAGTTGATCGCCGACGTTGATCCCAGGGTCTCGACCGAAGCCAGATCGGTCAGGACCGCGCCGCGCTTGGCGAGGTTCGCCGCGCCGAGCGACAGGATCACCTGCAGGACCGTCGGCATCGCCTCGGGAATTGCCGCGATCGCAAGCGCGATCGCGCTCGTGAACACGACCGTGGTGGACTGCCCGCGCTGCGCCCCGAGCGCGAACATCACAAGCATCGTGACCCCGGCTGCCGCGGCGATCCACAGCGTCAGGGTGTTCAACTGCTTGGTCAGCGGCGTCTGCTCGCGAGCGGTGCTCTTGAGCATCCCTGCGATCTTGCCGACCTCGGTGTCGGCGCCGGTCGCGGTCACGACCATCACGCCGAGCCCATGGGTGACCGGCGTGTGCATGAACGCCATGTCGGACTGCTGGCCGGGGGACAGATCGGTGCCCTCGGGGATCTCGACTCCCTTGGACGCCGGGACGCTCTCGCCGGTCAGCGCAGATTCGTCGATCTGCAGGGAGCTCGCCTCGAGAATCCTCCCGTCGGCGGGCACGTCGTCGCCGGCGGCCAGCAGCACGACATCGCCGACGACTACCTCTTCGGCCGGGATCTTCGCCTCCGAGCCGTCGCGGCGGACGCGCGCGGACTCCTTCACCATCGCCTTGAGCGCGTTCATCGCGCTCTGCGCCTTGCCCTCCTGGCGGAGGCCGACGATCGCGTTGATCACCGTGATTGCGACCAGCAGCGCGCCGGTGCTCCACTCCTGGATCGCGAGCGACACGATCGCGGCGCCGACCAGGATGATCTGCATGTAGCTGCGGTACTGGTCGACAAACCGCCGCCAGCCGGGCACCGCCTGCTCGGCCGGCAACGTGTTGGGACCATTGCGCTGCAGCAGCTCGGCCGCGTGCTGGCTGGTGAGGCCCGCCGCAGGGTCGACGCCGAGCCTCGCGGTCAGGTCCTGCGCCGGGACGTTGAACCAGCTTGCCGCGCCGTCCGCCCGACCCGGCAGCGGGCGCGTCTCGGTGGTCACGGGGATCGTCTCCGCTGCGTCCTTGTCCGATCGCTCGCGTTGGTCTGCGGGCGCGGGCTTCGCGACGCCGTGCGGCGCGCGCGTCGCGCCGGCTCGCCGCCGTCGCCGCCGGCACCAGCGGCCGCGGCAGCGTCTGCACCCGGCGGCTGCTTCTGCTGGTTCGCTTGCTCCTGCCGGCGCTCCTGCTCGAACGGGTCAGCTGCCGCGCCCTCCGGGGCCTCGGCCTCGAGCTCCCGCTTGACCTCGGCGAGCGCGTCGCGCTGCTTCTTGCCGACCACCGGGAACCGCGGGTCGATCTCCATCAACGCGTGCACGAGCACGGCGCCGGCGCCGACCCGCGCAAACCACTTGCGATCAGCGGGGATCACGTACCACGGCGCGTGCTCGGTACTGGTGTTGGACAGCACGTCGGAGAACACCTTCTGGTAGGTGTCCCAATGCCCGCGTTCTGCCACGTCGGCCTGGGAGAACTTCCAATTGTGATCCTCGAGGTCGATTCGGCGCAGGAACCGGCATCGCTGCTCCTCCTTGGAGAGGTTCAGGAACAGCTTGACGATCCGGAAGCCGTTGTCGGTCAGGTAGCGCTCCCAGTCGTTGATCTCCCGGTAGCGCCGCTTCCAGACGTCGCCCTTCTTAGCCGAGTCCGGCAGCTTCTGGCGATCCAGGTTCTCCGGGTGCACGCGCACCACGACAACTTCTTCGTAGTGGGAGCGGTTGAAGATCCCGATCTCGCCGCGGGCGGGCAGGTGCCGGGCGTAGCGCCACAAGTAGTCGTGGTCCAGCTCCTCCGACGACGGAACCTTGAAGCTGTGTACCGCGACGCCCTGCGGGTTGACGCCGCTCATCACGTGGCGGATCGTGCCGTCCTTGCCCGCGGCATCGAGTGCCTGGAGCACCACGAGCACGCCCCATGTGTCCTGGGCGGCAAGGCGCGCCTGGTACTCGCCCAGGAGCCGGACGCCCTCCGTGAGCAGGGCGACACCGTCCTTCTTCTTGGTGACCCCCGCCTTGAACCCCGGATCGAACTGCTTGCCGAGTGTCACCTTCGATCCGGGCTTGACCCGGAACGGGTCGATGAACTCGGCTACACGCTTGTATCTCTTATCAGCCACCACGCCAGGCTACCAGCGTGACCCGACCCAAGATCACCCGACTAGGACGATGCCCGGCGCGAGCTCGATCTGAAAGAATCCCTGCCGTTGCGAGCGCCCGACAGCAAGCTGACGATCACACGTGCCCTGGCTGCTGTCGCGGTCGGCGGTCTCATCTGCCTGGGCGCAGCGCCGGTCGCCGCCGCGGCCACGTCCACGACCGCCACGGCCACCCAGGCCGCGGGCACGACCACGTCCACACCCAGCACCCAGACCACGACCGTGACCTCGAGTCGGACGGTGACGTCGAGCGAGACCTCGACCGACACCGTCACGCGCACCTCCACGGCCTCGCCGTCGACCACGACGGTCACCTCCAGGACCGCCACGATCGCGCCGCGGACCCCGACGTCGACGAGCAGTTCGAGTGGATCGAGCAGCGGCGTGCCGTGGTGGGGCTGGGTGCTGATCGCACTGGCGGCGGTAGCGGTCGGGATCGGGATCTTCTCGCTGGGACGAAATCGCGGCGAGCATCAGGGGCCGGGCCAGCCGCCGGGCGCCCCCGGTGGCCCGGGCGGACCTGGATACGGGCAACCCGGCTACGACCAGTCCGGTTATGGGCAGCCAGGCTATGGCCCCGGCAGTCCCGACCCGCCCTACGGGACGCCGCCACAACAGCAGCCACCACCGCCGCCGCCGCGCCGGACGGCTCCGCCGCCGCCCCCACCGCCGACTGAGCCACTGTAGGCGCGTCGGCCGCGGCCCGCCCAGGCCCGGCCCAGGCCGCCGATGAATGGCGATTCACCACGGGGGCCTCATGGTCCGGTGCCAAGCTTGGGCTCGCGACCCGAGGCGACCAAGGCGCGCTCGAGGTCCGTCATCGTTCCGGTCAGGAGACGATTCGCAGCTCGTGGCTGGTGTTATTCAGGCGCCGGCCGCCGTCTTCGGTCACGGTGACGATGTCCTCGATCCGCACCCCGAAGCGGCCGGGGAGATAGATGCCCGGCTCGATCGAGAAGCACATGCCCGGCTGCAGCTCGCGCGTCTCGCCCTCGACCATGTACGGCGGCTCGTGCGTGGACAGCCCGATCCCGTGGCCGGTGCGGTGGATGAAGTACTCGCCGTAGCCGGCGTCGGCGATCACCTTGCGTGCCGCGCGGTCGACCTCCTGACACGCGACGCCGGAGCGGACAGCCTCAAAGCCGGCCTGCTGGGCGGCCTCGACGATCTCGAACACCTCCCGCTCTTCGTCGGTCGGCTCGCCGACGTGCATCGTGCGGGTCGTGTCGGACCGGTAGCCGTCCTTCAGCCCACCGAAGTCGAGCACGACCATGTCTCCCTCCTCGATCGTGCGCTTGCTGAGTTCGTGGTGTGGGTTGGCGCTGTTGGGCCCCGACCCGACGACCGTGAAGTCGACCTCGGAGTGACCGTGCTCGAGCAGCAACGCGGCGAGATCCGCGCCGATGTCGCTTTCGCGCCTGCCGGCGAAGCGCACCGCGGCGATCTCCTCGACGCACGCGTCGACGGCTGCGCCGGCCGCCGCGAGTCGTTGCAGCTCGTCGCCGTCCTTGATCGCGCGCAGCATCGGTAACGAGCTGGTCATCGACACAAAGCTCGATTGCGGCAGCGCGTTCTGCAGGCCGAGCAGGTGCATCGCCCAGGCCGAATCGGAGATCGCATATCGCCCGTTGCGGTCCAGCAGCTTCGCCGTCTCGGCGTACGGATCGTCGCCGTCGGTCCAGTTCACCAGCGTCACAGCGGGCGTGCCCGCGGCCTTCTCGGCGTCCGGACGCTCGAGGATCGGGACGATCATCTCCGGTTCGCGCGATGCGCTGATCGCCAGCATCGTGATCCGTTCGGCAATCACGATCGGGGCGTAGTCGGTGAGGTAGACGAGATCAGGGCCGGGGGTCACGAGCACGCCGGCCAGCCCGGCGTCCCGCGCCTGACCGGCCGCGCGCTCCATCCGCTTCGCGAAGTCCTCGGTCGTGAAAGGCGTCATTGGTTGGCCTCCGCGTAGTTCTCGAGGAACAGCGCCTCGGCGAGTGCGATGTGCTCGATCTCGGACGGATCGACGCTCTCGTTCGGCGCGTGGATCAGGCACTGTGGCTCTTCGACTCCCATCAGGAAGATCTCGGCGTCCGGGTATGTCTCGGCCAACACGTTGCACAGTGGGATCGATCCGCCCTCCCCCGCGGTCACCAGCTCGCGGCCATACGCGGTCTCGAGCGCCGCCTTCAGCGACTCATAGCCCGGGCCGTCGAGCGTGCCGACGAATGGATCGCCGCGCCCGACGCGCTCGATCTCGCACCTGAGGTTCCACGGCACGCGCTCTTGCAGGTGATCGACGAGCGCGTCCTGTGCCCGCTTGCCGTCTATCCCCGGCGGGACCCGGAGGCCCACGCGGGCCGCGGCGGAGGCTTGGATCGCGTTCGCCGAGCCGATCACCGGTGGGATGTCGATTCCGATCACGGTCACGGACGGCCGCGCCCACAGCATGTCCGCGACCGAGCCCGAGCCGATCAGATCGACCCCGTCCAGAACGTGGGCGTCGACGCGGAACTGCTCGGCGGCGTAGTCGACGCCCGTCCAGCTCTGGGAATTGTCGAGCCCGTCGATTGTGGTGTTGCCGGAGGCGTCGCGCATCGACGCGAGCATCGCAATCAGACCCGCCACCGGGTCGGGCGCCGGTCCGCCGAACCCGCCGGAGTGCATCGCGCTCCCGAGCCCGGAGACGGTCACATCGATGCTCGCCATCCCGCGCAGCGTCGTCGTAAGCGTCGGCACCCCGATCGCGAAGTTGCCGGCGTCGGCGATCAGGATCGTGTCGGCCCGCAGCAACTCGACGTTCTCGGGCACGAACGCCTCGAGCCCGCCGGTGCCCTGCTCCTCGGAGCCTTCGCAGATCAGCTTCACGCCGCAGCGAAAGTCGCCGTGCGCCTGCTTGAGCGCGCGCAGGGCGGTCAGGTGCATTGCGATGTTGCCCTTGCAATCGGCGGTCCCGCGCCCGTACCAGCGTCCGTCGCGGTCGGTCAGCTGCCAGACCGGCGTCGACCACTGGTCCTCGCCCAGCGGCGGCTGGACGTCGTAGTGGCTGTACAGCAGCACGGTTGGAGCACCGCTGCGCGCCGGCGAGTGGCCGTATACAGCCATGCTCCCGTCCGGGGTTCGGGACATCTTCACGTCCTGAAGGCCGACCTCGGTGAACGCGTCGTTGACCCATTGCGCGGCCTTCGCGCACTCCTCTGCGGGGTACTGCTTGGGGTCGGCCACCGACTGGAACGCGACCAAGTCGGCGAGGTCGGCCTTCGCGCGGCCCATCAGCTCGCCGACCGCTTCGCGCAGGTCATCAGCGGGCATCACGTTGTCCTTTCAGCTGTCGGCGGCGGTTTGACGATCACACTCTGACACCGTGACGTGGATGTCCGGTCGCGCGTCGCCCAAAACGGGTGAGCGAGGTGTAGGTTCAGTGCGTGGCTAGGTTGGCCAGTCGGATCACCACGCCCGCGGTGCTGGTGGCGGTGGTCCTCGGCTCGTTCGCCGTGGTCCTGGCGTGCGCGATCGCGGCCGGCCACCTGCTGGCGCTCGTCGAGCGGCCCGACGGCGCGACCGGGTTCGACAGCTCGATCACGTCGTGGGTGGTGTCGCACCGTACCGACGTCCTGACCACGGTCGCGCGCGGGTTGTCGGCGATCGGCAGCCAGAAGTTCCTCACGCCGGCGGTGGCGATCGTGGTCGTGCTGCTGGTCGCGCGGCGGCGGTTCTCGCTGGTCGCGTTCCTCGTCGTCGCGTGGGGCGGGGCGCTACTGCTGTACAGCCTGACCAAGCTCTTCGTGCACCGTTCGCGGCCGCCAAGCGACATCTGGCTGACCCACGTCGGCTCAACATCGTTCCCATCTGGCCACGCCACCCAGTCGCTGGCCACGTTCGTCGCGCTCGCGCTCGTCGGCGCGGTCTGGCTGCCCAGTGCGCGCGCCGCTGGGATAACGCTCGCTATCGCGCTCGCGATCGGCGTCGCCTGGTCGCGCGTCTACCTGGGCGTTCATTGGACGACCGATGTCATCGCCGGACTGCTGATCGCCGCCGCGTGGCTGGCGATCACGGTCCGGCTGGGTAGGGCGGCCGACGCGATCGAGCAACGAGCCTCTCAGCGGCGCCCCGGGGATTCGGTAGTAACCGGAAGCGGCTCAGCGGAATAGTCCGGATGCGCCGCCGGACGAGCTGGCGGAAGCTCAGGGGCGGGGACGCGGCGTGCCGTTTCGCTCGACCGTTAGAGAAGGTGATTTAGATGGAAGCCTCGCTGATCCCCGCGACAGGGGCCTACCCAGTCCAGGTAGAAGGCCACCTCGAGCGTCCATCGCGCTGGTTGTGGCTAGTCAAGTGGCTGCTGGTGATCCCGCACTACCTCGTGCTGTTATGCCTGTGGGTGGGGTTCTTCGTCAGCGCCGTGATCTCGTTCTTCGCTGTCCTGTTCACGGGTCGCTATCCGCGGCGGCTGTTCGAATTCAACGTCGGCGTGTTGCGCTGGGCATGGCGCGTGGCGTTCTATGCCTTCGGCGCCAACGGGACCGACCGCTATCCGCCGTTCACGCTCGCGGACGTCCCTGACTATCCCGCTCGGCTGGAGGTCGCATATCCCGAGCGCCAGCGGAAAGGGCTGCCGCTGATCGGTTGGTGGCTGGCCGGGATTCCGGTGTACATCGTCTCGGGCGCATTTGCCAGCGCGTCCTTGGGCGGCGTGATCGGCGTGCTGGTGCTGGCGGCCGTGCTCGTACTGCTGGTCCGTGACGAATATCCGCGGTCGTTCTTCGACCTCATTCTCGGCTTGAATCGCTGGGTCCTGCGGGTCGCTGCCTATGCGGCGGTGATGACGCCCGAGTACCCGCCGTTGCGGATCGACATCGGCGAGGACGAGCCCGAGGGGTAAGGAGGTGCTGATAGGTTGCCGCGGTGGCCGATACGGCTGAGGGCCAAGCCGGGGCGACCGGAGTCGTACTGCTCACGCTGGCCGCCGGCCAGTTCTTGATGACGCTCGACAGTTCCGTCATGAACGTGTCGATCGCGACCGTCGCCAAGGACGTCGGCACGACCGTAAGCGGGATCCAGGCCGCGATCACGTTCTACACGCTGGTGATGGCGACGCTGATGATCACCGGCGGCAAGGTCGGCCAGCTGATCGGGCACAAGCGCGCGTTTGCGATCGGCTGCGTGATCTACGGTTGCGGGTCGCTGATCACCGCCCTGTCGCCGAGCCTGCCGGTGTTGCTCATCGGCTGGTCGTTCCTGGAGGGCGTCGGGGCGGCGCTGATCCTGCCGGCGATCGTTGCGCTGGTCGCGGCCAACTTCGCGCGGTCCGATCGGCCGAGGGCGTATGGGCTCGTGGCGTCGGCCGGCGCGATCGCGGTCGCGGCGGGGCCGCTGATCGGCGGACTGTTCACTACCTACGCCTCTTGGCGGTGGGTGTTCGCGGGCGAGGTACTGATCGTGCTCGTGATTCTCGTGCTGACGCGCAGGATGGACGCACCAGGCCCCCCGGAACATCGAGCACGGCTTGACATCGTCGGCACGGTGCTCTCGGCGCTCGGCCTCGGGCTGATCGTGTTCGGGATCCTGCGCGCGGGGACGTGGGGGTTCGTCGACCCCAAGCCTGGCGCGCCCCAATGGCTTGGCCTGTCGCCATCGATCTGGCTGGTACTCGGCGGCGGGATCGTGATGGCTCTGTTCCTGGTCTGGGAGAACCGCAAGCTCGCGAGCGGTGGCGAGCCGCTGATCAACCCCAGAATCCTTCTGAACCCGACGCTGCGCGGCGGGCTCACCGCGTTCTTCTTCCAGTACCTACTCCAGGCGGGACTGTTCTTCGCGGTGCCGCTGTTTCTGTCGGTGGCGCTCGGGCTGTCGGCGATCGCCACCGGCGTTCGCCTGCTGCCGCTGTCGGTGACGCTGCTGGTGGCCGCTGTCGGCATCCCCAGGGCGTTCCCGACAGCGTCGCCGCGCAGAGTCGTTCGGCTCGGCTTCATCGCGCTGCTCGCGGGCATTGTGGTGATGGTCGGAGCGCTGGACGCCGGAGCTGGGCCTGAGATCGTGACGTGGCCGATGCTGCTCGCCGGCCTCGGCATCGGTGCGCTCGCGTCCCAACTGGGCGCCATCACCGTGTCCTCGGTGCCAGACGAAGAGAGCGGCGACGTCGGCGGCCTCCAGAACACGCTCACGAACCTTGGCGCGTCGATCGGCACGGCGCTGTCAGGCGCGGTGCTGATCGCGGCGCTGACGACGTCGTTCTTGACGGGGATTCAGAACAACCCGGCAGTCCCCGACAGCGTCAAGTCGAAGGCCAAGACCGAGCTGGCCGGCGGGGCCACGTTCATCTCCGACGCCGACCTGAAGGCCGCGCTCGACGAGGCCAACGTGCCCAAGGACGAGGCCGACGCGATCATCGACGTGAACACGACGGCGCGGCTGGACGGGCTCCGCTCGTCGCTGAGCGTGATGGCCTTGATCGCGCTGGTCGCGATGATCTTCACGTTCCGGATACCGATCGAGCAGCCGTCCGCCGAGCCCGACAGCGACCCCTGAGTCCACGCCGGCGACAATGGGCGACCAGAAGGGTCGATCCGGATGCAGCGTGTCGGGCCTGCGCAGCAACTGATTCCATCAACATCCCAATGCACTGACCGCGACGGAAGGAGGAGAGGATCGCGATGACCACGCTGACAAAGTTCGAAGGCTTCGGGCCGCAGGTGCAGAAATGGTTCAAGGGCCTTGAGGCAGATAACAGCAAGGAGTACTTCACCGCCAGCCGGGACTTCTTCGAGGAGTCGATCCGCGGCCAGATGGAGGCGCTACTGACCGAGCTCAGCGACAAGTTCGGCGGCCAGATGAAGATGTTTCGCCAGAACCGTGACATCCGGTTCTCGCCCGACAAGTCGCCGTACAAGACCAACACCTATGGCGTCCTGTACGGCTCGGAGATGGCAGCGCACGGGCTGTATGCCTCGATCTCGGCGCGCGGCCTTGTCGCCGGTAGCGGCTTCCACATGATGGGCCGCGATCAGCTTGACCGCTACCGCGATGCAGTCGCCGACGACAAGCACGGACCGGAGCTCGGCAAGCTCGTCGCCAAGGCGCAGAAGGCGGGCCTGGAGCTGTGGGGCGAGAGCATCGCGACCGCTCCGCGCGGCTACCCCAAGGATCACGCGCGGATCGAGTTGCTGCGACGCAAGAGCCTCTCGCTCGGCGCGACGCTGGAGTCAAACGGCGGCATCGGCCGCGCCGAGGGACTGCGGTTCGTGACCAAGACATGGCGAGCCGCGGCGCCGGTAACGGGCTGGCTCGATCAGCACGTAGGCGCGAGCCACGAGACCGCCCGCCCGCGCCCGGGGCGTGGTTGAATCCTGTCGGGTTCCGTGCCCGCGCGGGTCCGTCAGCAGGTGGGCTCGACGAGCGTCTGCACGCCGTCGAGCAACTCCCAATACGAGCGGTAGGCCAGCTCGGCGGGGGTGACGAGGTGACGCGGCGAGGGGAGGGGCAAGAGGCTCGTGAGCGCCGCCCACGCAAGCGCCGCGTCTGAAGCCGAGCGATCGGCGTGCACCGTGAAGTAGCGGGTCGCGCGCTCGTCGAAGCGGTGGCCGCCGCGCAGCGCATCGAGCTGCCGCGGGGCCAGCTCCGACAGCGCGGACTCGATCGCGTAGATCACCACCAGCCGATGGGCAAGCGGGCGGTTCTCGCCTGACCAGGCGCGCGCACAGGCGATGGTCTGGGGAAGCGGGTCTTCGGCGAAGTACCACCACGAGGATGTCGTCCAGCCGGTCGCGGCGGCGAATTCATACGACTGTTCGATGCAGTCGTCCTGATCGTCGGCATACCTCGTGAGCTGCTCAGCGAGCAGGCCGCTGGTCTGTGCGGCCGCCGACCGCGCCGCGGCGGCGAGTGCCACGACGGCGTGGTGATGCTCGGCGGCGAACGCCAGAAGGTGATCTCCCGACAGCTCGCCGGCGAACCATCGCTGGATGAACGGGTGACGGTCGAGGCTCGAGATCTCGCGTTGCTGCGCGATCATCTTCCGCAGCCACTCGGCCTGATTGAAACGGTCGTTGATCGTGGCTTCCGATTGGTGTCCGTACGTCGGTTGGGTCATGAGTGCCTCTGATCGCCCGGTCGGCGCCGCTAGCGCTGCCCTGCCGTTCGCCAGCCTTCGGCGTACTGGAGCCGCGCGGTGGCCGCATAAGGCACCGGGCTGACGATCGCGCGGACGGCCAACTGCTCGTGAGGGTTTACGGTCGTCTTGCGCGAGCCGCCGTGCGGCTCGCCCCAGACGACGTGCACCTCGGTTCCGACCTCGACGTTGGGGTTGATCGTGGCGAGCGACAGCGCGCGCTTCTCGTTGGCGCTGTAGCCGGTGAACATCGAGTAGCCCACGACGTTCCCGTCTGCGTCGACCACGGAATCGAAGTTCGACGAGCCGTAGTTTGCGACCGGGACGTCGAAGAACTGATAGCCGTCGCCTTCGGTCTCCAGTTCCAGCAGCGACGTGAGGATCTTGGAGACGTCGTCGGGCTCCCATGCGAGTGTGACCTTGTGGCGTTGCGTCTCGGAGTCAATCTGGGTCAGCGCGTCGCGTCCGATGAAGTCGTGGTCGAACTTGACGAACGGCCCGTACCCCAGCTCCCATGGGTTCAGGTAGTAGTCCTCGATGTTGTCGGAGACGAAGCTTCCAGCCAGGGCGTTGTTCGCCTCATAGCTGTCGGCCCCCAGCCACTCGCGGTAACCGCGCAACTCCTCGCCCGTGTAGATCGCCGGGAGGGGCGACGGGATCCACCCGGACTCGAGCGTGTTCGACGCGTACGCGCGCGCGCCGCACGGCTCCAACCCGAACTCGCGGCCGGCTTCGAGGATCGCGTCGCGGACCTTGTCGTAGGTCTCGTATGGGCCCCACAGTTCGAGGCCGGGGGCGCCGGCCATCCCGTGCCGCAGCGTGCGAACGCGCTCGCCGCCGACGTTCATGTCAGCCATGCGGAAGAACTTGAGCTGCTCGACGGGTCCGCCGTTGACCTTCTCGATGACCTGCCAGGCGTTCGGGCCCTGGATCTGAAAACGCCAGAACGCGCGGGTCACGGCCTTGCCGTATGGCCGCGACGGCGAGCGGTTGTCGTACTCGGCCTCGACGTTGTAGCCGCCGGTCTGCGCCTGGTACATCAGCCAGTTGGCGGCGGGGTTGCGTCCCACCCAGACGAACTCCTCGTCGTCGAGGTGAAACAAGATCCCGTCGCCGATCACGTGCCCGGCCGGCGTCGTGGGGACGAACTGCTTGGCCATGTTGACGGCGAAGTTCGCGACGCTGTTGATCCCCGTGTCGGAGATCAGCTTGATCGCGTCCGGGCCCCTGAGAAACAGGTTGACCATGTGATGCGACTGGTCGTACAGGACGGCGGTCTCGCGCCAGGCGCGCTGCTCGCGGCGCCAGTTGGTGAACTCGTAGGGGACGACCGGATACACGTATGCGCCGATCTGCGAGTTGCGCAGCAGCTCGACGGTGTTACCCGCTTGATCCAGGACTTCCTGAAGAGTGGTTGGTGTCATCGTGGGACTCTCTCTCCTCCCGTTGGCGAGGCTCGGGTTGCTCATGCGGTAGTCCGCTCGGGATCAACGTAGCCGTTCGGGGCCAAGCGGTGTTGGGACCGATGGATCCTCGCGCTGTGTGTCTCGTGCTGCCATTCCCAGGTATCGATCAGTTGGTTGAACGTGAAATAGTGAATCCCGGCGACGTTCAGCTCCGGCTCCTCGAGCATCGGCACGACCGCGTCATGCAGCCGGTCGGCCGCCGAACGGCTGGCGAGCAGATCACGCAGGCCGCGGTTCTTGCGCAGGAACGCCAGCGAAGGACCGACCCCGATCCGGACCGACATCTCCAGCAGCCGGCGGCGGGCGACCTTGCCCGGCAACCCGACCATCACGGGGAGCGCGATCCCGGCCTCACGCTGTCCGACGATCCAGCTGCGGAGCGCCTCGGGGTCGAAGCACATCTGGGTGGTCACGTAGTCCGCGAATCGGCTCTTGTCCGCCAGCGCCTGTTGGATCGCCTCCGCGGGGACCAGCGGATGCCCCTCCGGATACCCGGCGATTCCGATCGTGGCCGGGCGCCGGGGATGGCCGGCGACGATCTCGAGCACGTCGACGGCGGAGGAGTAGGCGCCCTCTGGGGCCTGCGCATCGCCACCGATCAGGAACAGGTCGTCGACGCCGGCATCGGCCATCGCCGCGAGCAGGTCGTCCAGGTGGCGGCGGTCGCGCACCATCCGCGCCGCGACGTGCACGGTCACCGAGTGCCCGATCGCGCGAAGGCGCGCTGCGACCTCGACCGACCGATCGGGTCCGTGCTTCGGCGAACACGTCACAGTCAGTGCAACCGGGCACGCCAGCTGTGCGGCTTCCTCCTCGCTGCGGCCAATCGGGAGGACCTCGAACCGCACCTGCCCGACCGAAGCGCTGATCGCCTTGTAGCTCATCGGCCAGAGCGTCCCCGAATTTTGGCCCGGAGCGAACTCTCGAATGGCCAGGCTTTCCTGTCCATCTGATATGCGTGACGGCCTCTAGCCGCGTCATATCGTCACGATCCGGCCCGCGCTGGATGATCTGCGCTACCGATGAAGCTGACTCCGATCCTGCGGCGGGTGGACCGATGGCAGCAGCGTGTCCCGGCGCTGGCGATCCCCATCGCCGTGATCAAGAAGTTCGTCGACGACGGCGTCGACCGGCTCGGGGTCCAGATCGCGTACTGGGGCTTCTTCTCGGTCTTCGCGCTGCTGCTGGCGTTTGCGTCGATTCTCGGCTTCGTGTTCGACAACAACCCCCACCTTCAACGGCAGCTGCTCAATTCGACGCTCGAGCGGATGCCGGTGATCGGGCCGCAGATCAAAGGGAACATCGGTTCGCTCACCGGGAGCGGCGTTGCCCTGGCTATTGGCATCGCGGCGGCGCTGTGGACCGGACTCGGCGTCACGCTCGCGATCGGGAATGCACAGGACCGGATCTGGGCGGTCCCGCGGGTGCGACGAGCGGGCTTTGTCAGCTCGCGGCTGCGCGGGCTCCTGGTGCTCGCCCTGATCGGGACGATCAACGTCGTCACCACGGTCGCCGTAGGCCTGGTCGTGGCCGGCGGAGCGGGCTCGACCGTCGTGAGGGTGCTGGGCATTCTCGGGTCCGCGGCGTTCGACCTCGTTCTGTTCACGTCATCGTTCCGGCTGCTGACCACCGCCGACGTCAGCACTCGCCAGGTTCTCCCCGGGGCTCTGTTGGCGACCGGGTTCTGGCTCGCGCTCCAGGCGGTGGGCGGAATACTCGTGACCAAGGTCCTTGCAGGAAGCAGCCAGACATACGGAGGGTTCGCGGCCGTCGTCGGCTTGCTGTCGTGGCTGCTGCTCGCCTCGGAGCTGATCATGCTCGCCGCCGAGCTGAACGTGGTGCTCGCCCGCAGGCTGTGGCCAAGGTCGCTGAGCGGACAGCTCCTCGAGGCCGACAAACGCGCGTTCGGCGACCTGGCGCGCGCCGAGCAGATCGATAAAAGGCAGCAGATCGCGGTCAGCTTCGACCAGCCCGCCGTGCCGCCGACCGCGCCGGAGGAGGATCAGACGCGCTCGGACTCGTCATAGCCGCGGGGATACCTGGATCTCGGGCTACTTGCGCGGTCCAGCGGCGGAGACCGCCGAGCGGACCGGGTCTGACTCGTTGCTGACGAGCGCGAGCGCGCCGAGCACCTCGGCGCGTGGCCCGAGCGCGCCGACGACGATCTGCAGCGCTTCGGTCGCGCCCGCCTGCGCGTATCGCTCGATCGACTCGGCGACCCCCGAGATCAGCGGCTGTCCGGCTGGGCTCAGGTCCCCGCCGATGATGATCGCCGCGGGGTTGAGCATGTTGCAGACGTCGGCGAGGACGTTTCCGATCGCGCGGCCGGCGTCGGTGACGACGCGCCTGGCACCCAGATCGCCGTTCTCCAGTAGCGCCAGGACATCGCCGAACGTGAGGTCGGCGCCGTGGCTTGAGGCCAGCAGCGAAACGAGCGCACCGGTGCTCGCGACCGTTTCGAGGCATCCGCGATTTCCGCACCGGCAGACGACGCCATCTGACTTGACGTGGACGTGGCCGATCTCTCCGGCGGTTCCGCGCTCGCCGCGATAGATCTCGCCGTCGAGCACGAGGCCGGCGCCGATGCCCGACGAGACCTTGACGTAGATCAGGTTGCGCAAACCGCGCCCGGCGCCGAAGAACACCTCGGCCAGCGCGCCGAGATTTGCGTCGTTCTCAACGTGGACGTCGATGCCGATTCGCTGCGCCAGCTCCTGGCCGGCTTCGAGGCCTGCCCAGCTCGGGAGGACCACCGAACGCCCGAGCGTTGCGGTTCGCACGTCGATCGGACCCGGCAGGCCCATCCCCGCCGCGATCACCCGGTGTCGCTCGACGCCGGCCTCGGCGAGCGTCTCGTCGACGAGCTCGGCCGCGAGGTCGAGCGCAACTGACGCCTGCGTATCGACGTCGGCGGGAGCCGCTCGCTCGGCCAGCACCGTGAGAAACAAATCGGCGACGGCGACGCGGATGCGGCGATGGTCGAAGTCGACGCCGATCACGGCCGCGGCGGACGGATTGAGCCGCAACATGCTCGCCGGGCGCCCGCGACCCTGATCGCGCGCGCCACCGTCGACGCTCTCGAGCAACAGGCCCTGTAGCTGGAGATCGGCAACGAGCGCGGCAACGGTCGAGCGCGACAGCCCCGTCCAGCGGCCAAGGTCGCCGCGGCTGCCCTTCCCGTGCCGGCGCAGCGCCTCCGCGATTCGGATGCGATTCGCCTCGCGCAGCGATCCCATCGCTGTGATTCGGCGGTCGGCTTCGTCGTTCATCGCGATCTGCCTAAGACAGTACTCAGCGGAGGGCGAGACGACGATTTATGTCGGCGGGTAGACAGAATTCGTCTTGACAGGACCCGGGGCCAGGAATAGTGTGCCGGACCTTCGTCCGACCGTTACGCAAAAAAGCGCCCCGTCCTAATTGCGCTGCGGAGGCCGGACCTCATCACTACAAGAGTCTGCGGCGTCGTCTCTGGGAGGGGAAGGCATGCCTGTACTCGTCGGAAGTCAGCAACGCTCGCGTCGGATCCGATCGCGGGGTGCAACAGCGACGGTCGTCGCGGCAGCGGTCGCCGCCGTCGTCGCTGTGGTCGGTGTGGGCGCGCTGTCCAGCGCCGCGCTGGGCTTCTCGCACCACCGGGCCATTCACGCGACCAGTGCCCACGAGGAGTTTCACCACGGTTGCTTCGGTGGACCACCGATCGGGCCGGCGTGTGGAACGCTGACGGAATCCCAGCTGCACCAACTCGTCGGCGACATGACGCTGGCGCAGAAGGTCAGCATGGTCCACGGCGCAAGTGAGACGCCCGATCCGCAGATCGGCTGCGGTAACACCGGCACGCCGGCGGCGTTCCCGGTGATCAATCCCGGGGCGACCGGGCAGACCTTGGTGGCCGGCTGCGTCGGCCAAGCCGGAATCAACAACGGGGTCAAGAGCCTCGGCATCCCGCCGCTTCGCCAGACGGACGGCCCAGCGGGCGTCCGCCTCAGCCACGCGGAGACGGCATTGCCGGCGCCCGTCGGCCTCGCCGCCACTTTCGACCCGTCGGCGGCGAATGCGTACGGGCAAGTGATCGGCAGCGAGGGACGGGCGACGAACCAGGACGTGCTGTACGGCCCGATGATCAACCAGGCGGCGTTTGTCACCGCGGGGCGGAACTTTGAGACGCTCAGCGAGGATCCGTTCCTCGCCGGCCAACTGGTCGTATCCGAAGTGCGCGGAGTTCAGCGCGAGGGCCTGATCGCGACGCTGAAGCACCTCGCGCAGAACGATTTCGAGAACAGTCGCATGAACACGGCGATCAAGATCGACGAGCGATCGCTGCATGAGCTCGAACTCCAGGCGTTCGAGCAGGGCGTCAAGCGGGGGCACACCGGAGCGATCATGTGCTCCTACAGCCGGATCAGCCAGTCCGACACGGGCTTTGACACGTATTCGTGCGGCAACAACCTGCTGCTCAACAAGATCGCCCGCGGGACTTGGGGCTTTACGGGCTGGATCCTCACCGACTTCGGTGCCGTGCACCGCCTCAGCGACATCCTCGGTGGCGTCGACTCGGCGATGCCGAACGGCAACGCTGCCGGGATCCGCGACGAACCCGACCCCGGCAACCTGTCCGATCCACCGTTCAACAGCAATGTGTTCGCCAACGGCGCGGGCTTCCCCGGCGGCGCGCCGGGCAGCGGGACGACGCTGACGCAGGCCGTGCTCCACGGCCGGCCGGCAATTCCGACGGACGGCAACTACCCGCCGATCCCGGCCACGACGGCAGCGCAGTGGGATGCAGCGCTCGATAACGCCGTGTTCCACATCCTCACATCGATGAACCGCGCGCGCCTGCTCGAGGGCACGCCGTACGGGTCAGCGAGCGGCGGTTGCACGGCGACGGCTGCCAACTGCACGCCGGTCGTGCCGCCGCGGCCCGATCTCGCCAAGCTGGCGCCGAAGGATTTCGGGACCGCTCGCACCCTTGCCGTGAAGAGCGCGACGCTGTTGAAGGACAACGATCAGGCCCTGCCGCTCAGCCGGTCTGACTTCGCCGGCAAGGGCGTCGTGGTGATGGGCCCGACCGCGGCGGCGCCGTACGTCGGCGGCGGCGGCAGCGCACATGTGACGCCGTTTGAGCCGATCACGAGCCCGCTCAGCGCGCTTGGAAGCGCAGCGGGGTCGGCAACCGTCAAGTACGTGCAGGGGTACGACCTCGACGGCCAGGTTGTGCCGTCGAGCGCCACCACCGTCCCGGCCGGAACCAGCGTCCTCCCCGGCGGGTTGCCGGCCGCGGACGCCGGCTTTGCCGGACAGAGCGGCTGGCTGCGACAGCAGATCTCGACGACCCTCCCTCCGTCCGGTTCAGAGCCGGGCGCCTGCACGGGGTCGTGTGCGCCAGACCGGGTCGACCCGACCGTCGATTACACGACCAACACCACGACGCTTCCTGGCGCCACCGCGTGGCGCTTCACGACACATTTCACGGTTCCGGCCGCTCCGGCCGGATCGAACTCCTGGCAGCTGAAGGTGTTCGTGAAGAACCAGAGCTCGGCGCAGCTGTTCGTGGACGGTCTCGCGACCGCGCAGCGATCGATCAACCTCGGCGCCTACGGACTGGCCGGCGGCTTCGGCGGATCCGCCGTCCCCGCCTGGGACGGCCTGATGCAGGCGCAGAAGTCACACGACGGGCTCCAGCTTCAGCAGGCAGCGTTCACCGCGACGTTTGCTGCGGGCGAGACACATGACCTCGACCTCCGGGCCTACGGCAACGGAACCGACCCGCTGTCGGTGCGGTTCGTGTGGGTGCCACCAGACTGGCAGCAGCAGTCGATCGCTGCCGCCGTCGCGGCGGCGTCCAATGCGAAGAAGGTCGTGGTCTTCGCGTTCGACGACGGCACCGAGGGCGTCGACCGTGGCGTCAACGATCAGAACCTCGGGCTCGAACTGCCCGGCTGGCAGGACGCGCTGATCTCGGCCGTCGCCGCGGTCAACTCGAACGTCGTCGTCGTGCTGAACACCGGCGACGCCGTGTACATGCCGTGGCTCAGCGAGGTCAAGGCGGTGCTCGAGATGTGGTACCCCGGCCTCGCGGGCGGTCTTGCGACCTCCGACGTGCTGATGGGCAACGCGAATCCCGGCGGGAAGCTGCCGCTCACGTTCCCCGACGGATCGGCGCCGCGACCGCGCTTCCCGACCGACGATCCTGGTTGCAACCCCGCCGCGATCGTGATCCCGAACAACAGCACCGGCACCGGAGCCAATGACGGGAACTGTCCGCTCTATCCCGGTGTGTTCACGAGCAACCCGCAACAGGGAGCCCACACGTATCGCACCGTGGACATGTCGGCGAACGGGATCTTCCAGGGCTACCGCTGGTACGACGTGCACAACCAGACGCCGCTGTTCCCGTTCGGCTACGGCCTCTCGTACACGCGCTTCAGCTACTCACATCTGCGGATCGAGCGCAGGCACGACACCGTCAGCGTCGCGTTCGACCTCGCCAACTCGGGATCGAGGCCAGGTGCCGAAGTTGCCCAGGTGTACGTCGGCTCGCCGGCTTCGCCACCGGTGCCGATGGCGGTGCGGGCATTGGCCGGCTTCCAGCGCGTGTTCCTGTGGCCAGGGCAACGGCGCCACGTCGAGATCGGCCTGACGCCGCGAGCGTTCGAGTACTGGAGCACGGCCACGCACGACTGGGCGACAGCGTCGGGGCGCCGCGCGATCTCAGTCGGATCCTCCTCACGCGATATCCGTGTCTCCGGGGCCGTCGCAGTGGAGGACAGGGGAGGGAGGCGGTAGCCGCCGAAGGCGGGCACGCCGACCTGAGTGGCAGGCGGAACACGGACATCGTTCCGCCTGCCAGAGGATGAGGCGAAGGTCGCGCAGTAACGCTCGGCGGTTGGCGCGTCTATCCGGGTGGCGCAGGCGGCGCAGGCGGAGGCGGCGGACCCGTCCCAGACGAGCGCCGTCGCTCGCGCCGCCGCAGGAACGCGACAACGCCCCAGATAATGGCGCCGGCCACCGCCGCACCGATCAGCGCCCAGGCCCAGCCTGGAAGGCCGCTCGACTCCGAGGACTCGTCGCTGTTTCCCGCCGCTGCCGCGCCAGCCGCGGCGGCGGCCGCAGCGGCGCCCGCATGACCCGAGGAGGTCGTGGTTGTCGTGGCCGTCGTGGTCGTCGTGGTTGTCGGCGTCGTGGACTGGGTGCGGATGATGGTCGTTGACTCGGTGACGGTCTCGGTCCGGCTCGAGGGCGTGACCGACTGGGTCTTGGTCACGGTGGTCGTACGTTCCGGCGAGCTCGTGGTCGTCGAGGAGCTGGTGGAAGCCTTGGCCGACGTGGCGTTCTCGGTGGACGACGTCGCGCGGCTCGTTGTCGTGGAGCTGGTGGAAGCCTTCGCCGACGTGGCCCTCTCGGTAGACGACGTCGCGCGGCTCGTCGTCGTGCCCGTCAGGGCGCCTTTGGTTTGACTGATGCTGCTGGCGACGCTCGACACCGAGGACGAGCTGCATCCGGCGATCAGGAGCGCCCACGCGCCGACGATCGCTGCGACGCTGAGGGACCGCGGCACTAGATAACCGCGGTCGGCGTGTCGTCTGTCGAGAACAGCGAAGGATCGTCGTGTCGACTCCGTCGGACGACGGCGTCGAGCACGATCGCCATGACTCCGAGGAGGAGGATCGCCGTGAACGTCTCGGGCGCGTTCTGGAAGGTGTCGACGGCGAAGAACCCGAGCACGATCGCAACCAGGCCGATCGCAAGCGCGACGATGACCGGGCTGCTGTTCGTGTCGGCGCGCCGCCGCCACCCGGCGAGGCCGACAAGCAGGAACACCATCAGCGACACCGCGCTGCCGACCGATGCGATCGCCGACAGATCGACGAGGTTCGCGACGATCAGCACGAGCGCCGCCGTGATCAACAGTCCCGCGTTGGGGCCGAGGCGGGATGTCTCGCCGAATATGTCCGGGAACAGTCCGTTCTTGGCCAATTGCCTGGTGAGGTTTCCCGAGGCGAACAGAGTGGCGTTTGTACAGCTTGCGGTCGACAGCAGCGCGACGATCGCCATGATTGTGAACCCGGCGTCTCCGAGCGTCGGCCGTGCCGCCTCGGCGATCGCGGTCTCGCCGTACCCGATGACCTCTGTGGTTGTGAGCGTGCCGAAGACGCCGATCGCGATCAGCACGTACACCAACGACGTGATACCGAGCGCGAAAGTCATCGCCCGCGGCAGGTCGTGGGCTGGATTGCGAAGGTCGCCGGCGGTGAACGTGATGACGTTGAAGCCGAGGTACGCAAAGAACGTCAGCGCGACGCTGGCGAGAATCTTTGAGAACCGCGGATAGCCGCTGAACGCCAGCAGGTCCGGGTTGATGTTGACGACCGTGACGCAGATGAACACCGCGAACACGCCGAGGACGCCGGCGACGAGCACCGACTGCGCGTTGGCGACGAACTTGGCACCGACGAGGTTGATCGCGACCATCACGACAACCATCGCCGTGATGAACAGGTTGTCCCATGCGCCGCCCGCATGCTCGCCGACGAACAGCGCTGTCGCGTAACCGCCGAATGAGACCGCCACCATCGCGGTGACGATCACGATCGCCGCCATATACCCGAGCCAGCACGCGACCCCCACAAGGCGCCCCAGGCCGAATCCCTCGATCAGATACGTGATCAGACCACCGGAGGACGGGAATCGGATCCCGAGCTTGGCGCATACGTAACCGAGCAAGCCGGCGACGATCCCCCCGATCAGAAACGAGATCCAGACTGCGGCGCCGGCAACCGCGCCCGCCTCGCCGAGCAACGCGAAGATGCCCGCCCCGATCATCGAGCCGATGCCCAGCACGGACGCGCCGCGAACGGTCAGCGCCTTCTGTGGCGCGTCGGCGGCTGCGGGGGCCGAATTCACTTGCTCGCGAGGCGTCGAAGCACTCATGTTGCCCTCCTTGTGGCGGCGAGGCTAGCGCCCGCTCGGCGGGCCCGACATCACCTTATTGGGATGACGCGACGGATCGATTTAGCGCCTCGAGGATTCGCTCGCACGTCGCCTCGGCGCCAGCCCCGACGTCCACGGTCAGGTCGGCCATCCGCGCATACATAGGCAGCCTCTCCTCGGCCAGCCGGCGGAGGTACGAGTCGGGCGATGCCGGCAGTGGACGATGGTGCTGGCCGCTCAAGTCGAGGTTGTGTTCCTCGGTGGCGGTATTGGCCCGGAGCCAGATCGCGATCGATCCGCTGACGAGGTCGGGCTCGAGCACGACGCTGCCGGCCGCGGCGAATACGGTCGGCACGTCGGTCTGCAGCGCGCTGCGCAACAGCTGATTCTCCAGTCGGTGAAGCGCCGCCTGGCCGTCTGCCTGCTGTACTTCCGCAGCCGTTTTCCCGGTGGACTGCGTCAGCGCCTGGTCGTTGTCCCAGAACCTCCGGCCGAGCCGATCGGCGAGCAGGCGTCCGACGGTCGTCTTACCGACGCCCATCATGCCGATCAGCACGATGTGACGATCGGAGTCTCCGCCGCGGGTTGTCACGGTCGCATATTGCGTTGACTCATCCGATTCGGATGATGCCATCGGGCGTCCATGCTGCGATCTCATCTTCTGTGAAATTTGGCCGGTTCCGAGTGCAGGCGGACGTGGGTGGTCTCGGATGCGGGCGGTGACGGTCGTCCCGGGCGAGGCGGGTACTGCGCGGCTCGACGACGTTCCCGAGCCCGGCCTCGAGCTTGGGTCGGTTGTCGTGGAGGCGTTGGCGGTCGGGGTGTGCGGCACCGATGTCGAGATCGCCAGCGGGCTGTATGGCTGGCCGCCGCCCGGTCGGGAGCGCCTGATCCTCGGCCACGAGTCGCTCGGCCGGGTCGTCGACCCCGGCCTGAGCGGGTTTGCGGTCGGCGAACACGTCGTCGGCATCGTGCGGCGACCGGACCCGGTGCCGTGTCCCAACTGCGCGGTCGGCGAATGGGACATGTGCTCAAACGGCGAGTACACCGAGCGCGGCATCAAGCAGGTCGACGGGTTCATGGCCGATCGTTGGCGGATCGAGGCCGAGTATGCGGTTCGGGTCGACCGCAGCCTCGGGATGCTCGGCGTTCTGCTCGAACCAACGACCGTCGTCGTCAAGGCGTGGGAGCACATCGCGGCGATCGGTCACCGGACGTTCTGGGATCCGAACACGGTGCTCGTGACCGGCGCCGGCCCGATCGGCCTGCTGGCGGCGCTGATCGGTGTGCAGCAAGGGGCGGACGTGCACGTGCTCGACCGGGCCACGAGCGGGCTCAAGCCGGCCCTCGTCGAAGCGCTCGGCGCGAGCTACCACACCGGGCCGATCTCGGAGATCGGGATTGCACCGGACATCGTCGTGGAATGCACCGGCGTCGCGCCGGTTGTCCGAGCAGCGGCTGAATCGGCGGCGCCCGGAGCAATCATCGCGCTCACCGGCGTCGGCGGGCCGATCGTGCCCGACGCGAGCACGCCGACGACGTTCCTGACGGATGCGGTCCTCAAGAACATCGTCGTGTTCGGGTCGGTCAACGCCAACCGTCGTCACTACTACCGTGCCGCCCAGGTGCTCGCCAGAGCCGACCGGTCGTGGCTGCAGCAACTCGTTACTCGACGTGTCCCGCCTGACGGCTTCGCGCAGGCGCTCGATCGCGAGCCCGACGACATCAAGGTCGTCATCGAATTCGCGGACGCGTAGGGGAGCTTCACGTGACCGACTCCACACTGCCGCCTGTTCCGGTGGCCGTGCTCGACGACGGCCGGGCTGCTGACCGAGGGACCGCGATGGGATGGCGAACGCGACGAGCTTCTCTGGGTCGACATCGTCGGATCGCGTCTGCACAGAGCGCGCGTCGGTGCCGACGGGGTGCTGGACGAGGTCCCCCCGGTTCAATTTGACCGGCACGTCGGGGCGGTCGCCCCCGCGGCCGGCGGGGGATACGTCCTCGCGGCGGCGTCCGGCTTCGTGTTCCTGGACGAGTCGGGGGACGTTGTGGAGCTCGCGCAGCCGGAGGCAGGGCGCGGCCATGTGCGGATGAACGACGGCGCGTGCGATCCGCAGGGCCGTTTCTGGGCTGGAACGATGGCGTACGACGAGTCTCCCGGGGCGGGCGTGCTGTACAGGCTCGAACTCGACGGCACGTGCACGACGATCAAGGACGGCCTCACGATCTCAAACGGGATCGGCTGGAGCCCCGACGGCACGGTCATGTATCTGTCTGACAGCGGCACCGCGACGGTGGACGCCTTCGACTTCGATCCGGTCACCGGCGATATCAGGGACCCTCGCACGATCGTGCAGATCGCCGATGCGGGGGTCGCGCCTGACGGACTGACGGTTGATCGGGCCGGGGACATCTGGGTGGCGGCGTGGGGCGGCGGTGAGGTCCGGCGCTACAGCCCCGGTGGCTCGCTGCTCGCGACGATCACGATGCCCGTCGACCGACCGACATCGTGCGCCTTCGGTGGGAGCGAGGGGGCAACGCTGTTCATCACGACCGCCCGGGAAGGACTTGACGAGACGGCGATGGCGCGACAGCCGGACGCCGGGCGGGTGTTCCGAGTCGAAGGCCTCGGCGTCACCGGCGCGCCGTGTCTGCCCTACAGAGGAACGACGACTCCGGCGCCAGGCGTGGCATGAGGCTGCTGGTGATGGGTGGCGGCCCGGCAGGGTTGAACGCCGCCCTCCATGCGCGCGAACTTGGCGCCGAGGTGACGCTGGTGGAGGCAAAGCAGGTCGGGGGCACCAGCATCAACGACGGACCGGCCCCGGTGCGCACGCTCGCTCGCGCCGCCCGGCTGATGCGCGACGCGAACTCATGGGAGCGGCTAGGCCTTCGCGGGGCACCACCTTCAATTGACATCTCGGCGGCGCTTGCCAGCGCTCGGCGCGTTGCCGACCTCGTGCATGATCAGCAGCGGTTGGGGGACGCGTTGCGGCGCCAGGGGATCGATCTCATCGACGAGGCGGGCCACGCGGTGCTTACCAACGAGCACTCGATCGCGATTGCGGATGGGCGCGAATTCGGTGCGGATGCAATCGTGATCGCCGTCGGCGGGCGACCTGGGCGGCTCCCGATACCGGGTGTCGAACTTGCCCTCACCTACGAGGATGTACGCGACCTTCAGGCGCTACCCGCGTCGGCCGCCGTCGTCGGCGGCGCTGACACGGGCTGCCAGCTCGCGTCGATCTTCGCGGACTTCGGCGTCGAGGTCACGCTGATCGAGGCGTCGCCGCTGCTGGTTCCGCAAGCGGACCAGGACGTCTCCGAGGCGCTCGCCGAGGCTTTCCGCAACCGCGGAATCGGTGTGCTCACCTCGACAATGGTGCAACGGCTGCAGCGCACCGATGGGGGCGTCGCCGTCGAGCACCGCTCCGGCACAGGCAACGGGCGGCTCGACGTCGACGCGGTGTTCCTGGCGGTCGGATGGCCGGGCAACGCCGACTCAATCGGCGCCGACGGCGCCGGTGTCGAAACCGATCGCGGGTACGTCACGGTCTCCTCCGACCTTCGCAGCAGCGTTCCGCACATCTTCGCCGCCGGCGACGTGAACGGGATCAGCATGCTCACTCCGAGCGCTCGACTGCAAGGCCGGTTGGCCGCCGAGAACGCCGTGCTCGGGACCCGCCGCCGGTTCGGGCACGAGCTCGTCCCGACCGGCAGCTTCACCGACCCGGAGTACGGCGGCGTCGGACTGACCGAGACCCAGGCGCGGGAGCGCTACGACTGCGAGGTCGCGGTCGCGCACTACCGGGACCTCGTGCGGCCGGTCGTCGACGATCGGCCGATGGGATTCTGCAAGCTGATCGTCGAGCGACACCGCCGGTACATCCTCGGCGCCCACGTCCTGGGCGAGTATTCGGCCGAGGTCGTCCAGACCGCGGCAGCCTGCATGGCCGCCAACATGCGAATCGAGCAGGTCGCCGAACTGAAGCCGGCGTTTCCCACGTTCACCGAGGGCATCATGGTCGCCGCGCAGATGATCGTTCGCGAGATGGGGATCGCTCCGAGCGCGCCCAGCTGGGGCGAACTGCGAGCGTGAATTGTCGCGAGCCCGCTGCTCGACCTCGCGGTATGGGGTCGCTAGCGCCGCTTGTGGCCGACGCTGAGCAGATACATCTGTGGAACGTGGATCGTGTCATTTATGCGGAAGTTCTCGTAACGGCGGATCCAGGCTGCGCGCACATCGCGAACCTGCGCGGTCGACAGGCGATCCAGGCGAGCGCGAACGGGCGGGGACGTGCGCACGACCCAGGACCAGATTGCTTCGCCGTTCTGTCCGCGCAGCCACCACACCCCTTCCTCGCTAACGACGTCGAAGGTCGGCAGCAGATCCGCCGCGCCGGTCTCCGACGACCAGCGCCGCGACGCCGCGCCGGCCGGCACGCATCCCTGCCACAGATCCTTGCCCGGATCGGCGATCCAAGCGGTTACGGCGAGCCGTCCTGCGCAGACGCGTGAGAGCTCGGCGGCAGCACGCGCGGGATCGGGCGCGAAGATGACGCCAAAGCTCGAGACGACTACGTCGAAGCTGTTGTCATCGAATGGCAACGACTGGCAATCGCCGACCTGCCAATCGACGGGCTCCGGGCGACGGCTCGCATGATCGATCATGCTGGGCGCAAGGTCGATCGCGGTCACGTCCGCGCCCCTCTGGGCGGCCCGGGCGGCGACGGCGCCCAGACCACATGCCACGTCCAACACCCGCTCGCCGGGACGCGGATCGACGCTGGCGATCAGCCGCTCATGGATCGGCGCGTATGCACGCTCCCGCACCTCGTAGTCTGCCTCGCCCCACCACACCGCAGGGTCAGGCGCATCGTTACTCGAGGCCGGCTTGGGGGGGAGTGGACTAAAGGTGAAACTCATCGGGGCCAGTCGTGCGAAGACATGCCCCGAGTTGTACGCGGGCGTGCTTTCACTCCGATTAGCGCGCCCTTAGCGCTCCGCATCGGCGCATCGGTGCTAAGGACGCTCTAAGTAACGGCAAAGCGGCGCCCGATACACCTTCGCCATGTCGGTTGCGATGGGGACAAGCGTCGCGCATGGCGTCAGCGTCACCCTCCTGGGTGGCTTTGGCGCTGCCGTCGACGGTGTCCCCGTCGATCAGCGCGCCTGGCGGCTGAGGAAGGCGCGCGAGATCGTCAAGCTGCTCGCGCTTGCCCCCGGACATCGCCTGCACCGCGAGCAGGTGATGGACGTCCTGTGGCGTGACCGCGAGCCGGCTGCCGCGGCGAACAACCTCAATCAGGCCGTGTACGCCGCCCGAAGCGCTCTGGGTGCTCGTGCGATCGAGGTGCGCGAGGGGATGCTGACGCTCACGGCGGACGTCGATGTCGACCGCCTGGAGCGGGCGGCCGCGGAGGCGCGTCGCACCGAGACGCCGGCCGCGTATCGCAGCGCACTGTCGCTGTACAGCGGCGAACTGCTGCCGGAGAACCGATACGACGATCGGGTCGAGGATCGGCGCGATCAGGTTGCCGAGCTCGTGGCGACGCTGGAGGAGCAGCTTTCGCGGCTCACCGACGAGGACGGCTGCCGTCCGTATTCGCTGCCGTCCGACACGAGCTCGTTCGTCGGCCGTGGCCGCGAGCTGGCCGAGCTGAGGGCGCTGTCGAGCGGCACGCGCCTGCTCACCCTCGTCGGCACGGGCGGGGTCGGCAAGACGAGGCTCGCGCTCGAGCTCGCCCGCGCCACCGAACAGGCGTACACGGGTGGCGCCGCGCTGGTCGAGCTCGGGCTGCTGACCGATGCCTCGCTAGTGCCGGAGGCGATCGCGGCGGCGCTCGACGTGCACGCCCTTTCCGGCCAGAGCCCACTCGAAGCGGTGGTCGAGTTCCTCGACGCATGGCCGGTGCTGCTGGTGATCGATAACTGCGAGCACCTGCTGGAAGCGGTTTCCGGCTTGACTGGGGACCTTCTTCGGTCGACGCCGCACCTCGCGATCCTCGCGACGAGTCGCGAGCCGCTGGGCGCGCCGGGCGAGGTTGTGTTCCGGGTGCCGTCACTCGACATCCCGGATCCCGAACTGGGACTGACCTCCGATCAGCTGCTTGGCTTCGAGGCCGTCCGCCTGTTCGTCGATCGCGCGCGTGCGGGCGCGCCGGGCTTCGCGCTTGACGAGAACAACGCATCAGACGTTGCTCGCATCTGCTTTCGCCTGGACGGCCTGCCACTCGCGCTTGAACTCGCGGCAGGACGCCTCGCTGCCCTTGGGGCGGCGGTGATCGCCGAGCGGCTCGATGACCGCTTCCGCGTGCTGGGCAGCGCCGGCCACGCCTCACCGACGCGCCAGCAGACGCTGGCGGCGACACTCGACTGGAGCCACGACCTGCTGCACTCGGCCGAGCGCACGCTGTTCCGGCGGCTCGCTGTTTTCGCCGGCTCATTCGACTTGAGGGCGGTCGAGAGGGTGTGCGCCGGCGGCGAGTTGGCGGCGCCCGACATCCCCAACCTGCTCGCGCGTCTGGTCGAGAAATCGCTGATCGCGATCGATGAGGGTTCGTCGCGACAGCGGCGCTTCCGCCTGCTGGAGACCGTTCACGTGTACGCGCACGAGCGACTCGTCGGGGCGGGTGAGACGCAGCCCGTGCAAGATGCCCACGCACGGTGGGCGCTCGTGCTTGCCGAGAAGCGGGGGGGCTCGCCGCGACTCGACCGCGACGCCGCGAACATGCGCGCCGCCCTCGACACCCTGCAGCACCGCAGCCCGGCCGACGCGTTGCGTCTCTGTGCCGCCCTGTTGCCGTTCTGGATGCGCCGGATCGACCTCGACGAGGGGCAGCGGCGCTTGCAGCAGGCGCTTGCGGCGGCGCCCGATCGGACGCCCGCGCGGTCGCTGGCGCTGCTCGACGCGGCGGCGATCGAATACCGGAGCGGCGCGATCGCCCGCGGTCTAGCGCACGCGCAAGAGAGCTACGCGGTAGCAGCCGAGATCGGGGACGCGCGCGCTCAGTGGCGGGCACTTCAGTTCCTTGGGGAATGCGGCCTCGCGAGCGGCGACGTGCGTGGCGTCGCGATCGGTTGGCTGGAGCGCGCGCTCGAGCTTGCGCGGCGCGAGGCGTTTGCCGCCGCCGAAGCGACCGGCGTCCACGCGCTCGGCATCGCCCACTGGATGCTCGGGGACCTGGTTGCAGCGGAGGAGCTCGTCGCCCTCAGCGTCGAGCGGTTCGGCGCACTGACTGGATCGTCGGAGCGGATCACGTCGCCGGTCACTTTCGCCGAGACCAGCCAGCCCGGTGGCCGTGCCGGTCTACGCGTGGTGTTCGAGGACACGCTGCAGCCATTCGTCGAGATCTCATGCGAGGCGGCCGCCGGTTACGCCCTCGCAAGCCGGGCGGGGATTGTCCGAGCGCAGGGCGATCTAACCCGAGCCCGACTGCTGCTCGACGAGAGCGCCGCGAGGCTCGCGGACTGCGATGACGAGCAAGGTGAGTCGATGGTGCTCGTGCGCCGCGCCTACCTCGAGCTCGCCGCCGGAGCGATTCCGGCGGCGCGAGGGGCGCTGGACGACGCGCTCGAACTCCGGCGCCGACGGCGCGACAGGCGCGGCGTCGGGCTCGTGTTGACGGGAATCGGCCTGATCGACACGATCGCAGGCGACTACACCGGCGCGCAGCACTATCTGGCGGAAGCGCACGAGATCTTCCGCAGGGCGGGTGACCGCTGGGGGCTTGCAAGTGTTCTGTGGCGCATCGCCGACCTGGCGCTGGCGCGCGGGCAGCTGGACGAGGCGGAGAGCGCTCTGCAGGATGCTCGCGGTGTGCTCGGTCCCACGCAGCGAGAGCGCTGGATCGCAAATACGCTCGCCGGGCTGGCCGAGGTCGCCTTGCGCCGCGGTGACGTCAAACGCGCGACCGCGCTCCTCGCCGATGCGCGCGAGCGCTACGCGTCCCGCCACGATGCGCTCGGCGTCGCAGACGTAGAGAGGCGACTGCGAGAGGTCGCTAAGTGCCGGGCGACGATGCCTACGCGGATGCGTCACGTATCTGGAACGGCGCGCACGACGGCCGCCGGCCGGCACTGATCGTGCGATGTGCCGGCGTCGCGGACGTGATCGCGGCCGTCGGGTTCGCTCGGGATCGTGACCCGCTTCGAGCTCGCGCTGCATCGAGCCGGATGGCCGCCTGTAGAGTCTCGCCGGGTGAGGCCCGCGCAGACCGACGCACACGCGTTTTGGCTGCGCGCGCCCGGCTTCGGAGAGATTCGGCCGGTCACGCTGCCCGAGCCGGGACGGGACGACGTGATGGTGCGCACCTTGTGTTCCGGCGTCAGCCGAGGCACCGAGGCGCTGGTGTTCCGGGGCGGTGTGCCGCCGGCCCAGTACGCCGCCATGCGGGCACCATTTCAGGAAGGGGAGTTCCCGGGACCGGTCAAGTACGGATACCTCAACGTCGGCGCCGTGGAGCACGGACCGGCGGAGTTGTGCGGCCGCACGGTCTTCTGCCTGTACCCGCATCAGACTGCCTACGTGGTGCCGGCCGGCGCGGTCACCGTCGTGCCCGAGGGCGTGCCTCCTGCTCGTGCCGTCCTCGCGGGCACGGTCGAGACGGCAGTCAACGCCCTGTGGGATGCCGCGCCGCTGCTGGGTGACCGGGTCACCGTCGTCGGCGCCGGGATGGTCGGCTGCTGCGTCGCACGTCTGCTGAGTCGCTTCCCGGAGGTGCAGGTCACGCTCGTCGACGTCGATGCAGGCCGGGCCGAGGTCGCGGCCGCTCTCGGCGTCGACTTCGCGGTGCCGGCAGACGCCGCCGGCGGTCGCGACATAGTCGTGCACGCCAGCGCGACGTCCGCCGGGCTCCAGCGTTCGCTCGACCTGCTCGCGCCTGAGGGCACGGTCATCGAGCTCAGCTGGTACGGCGACAGCGAGGTCCGGCTCTCGCTGGGCGGAGCATTCCACTCGGGTCGCCTCGGCATCCGCGCCAGCCAGGTCGGAACCGTCTCCCCGGCTGCAAGCGCGCGCCGCACCACGGGTGACCGGTTGGCACTTGCGCTCGAGCTACTGCGCGACCCTGCGTTCGACGCGCTGATCACGGGGCAGTCGCGCTTCTGCGAGCTGCCCGACGTCATGACCCGGCTGGCCGCGGGGAGCCTGCCGGCGCTGTGCCACACCATCGCCTACGACGAAACGTAGATCGTGTTCAGCGTCACCGTCCGCGATCACATGATGATCGCCCACAGCTTCCGCGGCGAGGTGTTCGGGCCGGCGCAGCGCCTGCACGGCGCGACATACATCGTCGACGCCACGTTCCGGCGCGCCGCGCTCGACGCCGACAACATCGTGGTCGACATCGGTGCAGCGTCCGACGCGCTGCGCGCCGTCGTGGCCGAGCTCACCTACCGCAACCTCGACGACGAGACCGCGTTCGCGGGCATCAACACGTCCACCGAGGCGCTTGCCCGGGTGATCGCAGATCGACTGGCGGACAGAATCCACGCCGGCGCCCTGGGAGACACCGCTCGGGAGCTCGACGGACTCGTCGTCACATTGCACGAGTCGCACATCGCGTGGGCGAGCTACGAGCGGCCCGTGTGACGGCGGTTCATGCCGTCGTTCCCGACGGCATCGACGACCCGGCCCGGCCGAGCGGAGGCAACGTCTATGACCGCCGCGTGTGTCGCGGGCTCGCGTCACTCGGTTGGTCGGTGCACGAGCACGCGGTGCCGGGAGGCTGGCCGCGGCCCGACGCGGCCTCGTTCGGCGCCCTTGCGAGCGTCGTCGAGCGGATCCCCGACGACGCTGTCGTGCTGCTGGACGGATTGGTCGCCTCGACCGCCCCACAGGTGCTCGTGCCCCAAGCGCACCGGTTGCGCCTGGTCGTGCTCGTGCACATGCCGCTGGGTCACCGCCCGTCCGATGGAGACGCGGACGCCGCGCGAGTGCGGGAAGGCGCGGTCCTCTCGGCCGCCGCCGCCGTGGTCACGACCAGCTGGTGGGCACGGCGTCGGCTGCTCGAGCTGTACCCGTTGCCCGCCGACCGGCTGCACGTCGCCGAGCCCGCGGTCGACCCCGCCGAGCTCGCACCGGGGACCGCGGCCGGGGAGGCGCTCCTGTGCGTTGCGGCGGTGACCTACGACAAGGGCCACGATGTGCTGATCGAGGCGTTGGCGACGATCTCGGACCTGTCGTGGCACTGCGCGTGCGTCGGCAGCCTCGACCGCGAGCCGGCGTTCGTGGAGGGTCTGCGTCGCCGCGCAGCCGACGGCGGGCTAGGCGGCCGCGTGTCCTTTCCGGGTCCACGGATCGGCGCCGATCTCGAGCGCAGCTACGCCGCCGCTGACCTGTTGGTGCTGGCGTCGCGCGCGGAGACCTACGGCATGGTCGTCACTGAGGCCCTGGCCCGCGGCCTCCCAGTGCTCGCAGCCGACGTCGGCGGCGTGACGGAGGCCCTCGGTCATGGCGCCGGCGGGATCCGTCCTGGGCTGCTGGTCCCGTCGGGCGACGGTGCGGCACTCGGCGCCGCGCTCCGAGCGTGGCTTCGCGACGCTGAGCTGAGAGAGCGCTGGCGACGGGCCGCCCGCGAGCGGCGTGCATCGCTCTGCGGATGGTCGACGACTACGTCGGTCCTCGCAGGGGTCCTCGCCGGGGCGTCGCGATGACCGCCTCGGGCGTCAGGGTCAGCAGCGCATGGCTTGCGCTCCGCGAGCCCGCCGACTCCGCGGCCCGCGCGCTCGACCTGGTGCAACACCTTGGGCGAGCGCTCCCGGCACCCGGCCGCTGGGTGATCCACGACCTCGGTGGCGGCACCGGCGCGATGTGCCGCTGGCTCGCGCCGCTGCTACCCGGGCCGCAGCACTGGGTCGTGCACGACCGCGACGCAGACCTGCTTGCGCTCGCCGCCGCCGACAGTCCGGGCCCGGCCGCCGATCGGGCCGCGGTCACCGTCGAGGCCAGGGTGTCTGACATCACCCGGCTGCAACCCGGCGATCTCGCCGGCGCAACCCTGGTCACCGCCTCGGCGCTACTGGACATGCTGACCAGCGACGAGCTCGACCGGCTCGTCACGAGCTGTGCCGAGGCGACGTGTCCGATCCTGCTCACTCTTTCCGTCGTCGGCCGCGTCGACCTGACCCCGGCGGAGCCGCTGGACCGCCGCGTGGCCGCCGCGTTTGATGCCCACCAGCGCCGCCTGACGGAGCGGGGACGCCTGCTTGGCCCGGGCGCCGTCGCGCGCGCCGTCGAGGAGTTCGGCCGACTGGGCGCCGAGGTCATCGTCGCGCCGAGCCCCTGGCGGCTCGGCGCCGTGCAGGCCGAGCTCGCGGCGGAGTGGTTCACCGGGTGGGTGGGCGCGGCGTGCGAGCAACAGGTCGAGCTGGCCGCCGACACCGGCGCGTATACCAGCCGACGCCTGGCGCAGGTAGCAGCCGGACAGCTCGCGGTGACCGTGGACCACGCCGACCTGCTCGTCCTGCCCCGGGCGCGCCGGGACGGTGTCGGACGCGGGTAGCCTGGCTTCACCAGGCAGGTGGTCGAGAAACGGCCAACATGCGTCCGTTTCTCGACCAGCACCCTGACCCGACCGACGATCTATCTAGGCCGCGCTGCCGAGATAGCCGTCGATCGACATGCCGCAGCTCAACAGGATGTAGGGGCGGTCAGGCAGGTGCTGCGGCCTCCCGAAGCGGCGGCTCGCCGCGCTCGGGAAGCCGCACACGACGGAACCATGCCACCACAAGGACAGCGGCGCCAGGCAGGCTGGCTACGAGCACCATCACGCCGTACGCCACGGCGGTGGTGACCCCTCGTTGCGCACCAATGCCCGCCGCGCCGAACGCCCATGCCGTCACGCCCTCACGCGGTCCCCAGCCACCGGCGCTCGGCAGCGCCGCCGCCGTCATCACGAGCAGCGCGATCGGCAGCATCTGGGACGGTGACGCGGTGGCGCCGGCGGCCCGCGCCGCGATCATGAAGGTGATCGCGTGGCCGGCGATGACCAGCGCAGACGCGAGCGCGATGCCGAGCCACGCCCTCCGTGCGAGCAGCGCGTCGCGGATGTCACGGGCCGCAGCGCGCCGGACCCGCCCCCACCCGGAGCCGGCGCCATCGGGTCGTGACCTGGCCACTAGCACGACGCACAACAGCGCCACGACAACCGCAATAGCGACGAGCGGCATCGACGACTGCACGGGCGATGGCAGCGCGAGGAGAACGACCACGGTGACGACGACCTGCACGACCTGACCGGCAGAGCGCTCCCACGCGACGGCCCGTAACGCGCGGCCGACATCGCGCACGTCGCGACCGTGGGTGAAGCCGCGGTGGACGTCGCCGACGATCCCACCGGGCAGGGTGACGTTGAGGAACAGCGACCGGTAGTACGCCGCGACCGCAGCGGGCAGCGACAGCTCGATGCCCAGACCCCCGGCCACGATCTTCCACCGCCAGGCACAGCACACGGTCGTCAGCACCGCGATCCCCGCTGCTTCCGCGAGCGTGCGGCCGTCGATCGCGCGGACGCCGTCGGCGAACGGTTGCGTGCCCAGGCGCCAGACCACGACGCCGAGCACCAGAGCGGGGCCGACGATGCGGCCCCACGCCAACAGGGTTCGGCTCATCCCGGCACGCCTTCTGCTCGGGCGAGCTGCCGCCGGGCAGCCACGGAAGCGCTGCGAGGCCGGCGGAACGGGGTCTCGAAGACCGACGCGAAAGCCCGCGCGAACACGATCGTCAGCGGCACCACGATCACGAGCGTGACGAGGAAGGCCGGAACTCCCTGCCGGACCCGGCCGGCCACGATCCGGTCATAGACGATCACGACGATCGGGGCGTGCGTCAGATACAAGCTGTAAGACGACGCGCCGAGGCTGCGGATCGGCCGCGCGTCGAGAAGGCGCAGGAGCGGCGCCGGACGGCCGGTGGCCAGGCCGGCCAGAAGGCACGCGATCGCCGGGCCGAGGGCGAGATCGACCCAGAACAGGTGGTCTAGCGTCCACACCGAACCCTGCCACCAGATCGTCGCAAGCACGGGCACCGCGGCGGCGAGCGCGAGCCAAGCCCACGGCCACGACCTGCGGGCGGCGCTCGCTCCGACGATGCCGGCCGTCAGGATGCCGACCGCGAACAGCGCGGCGAGGTCTGGCGGAGACTGGATCACGAACGTGTCCAGGCGCGAGATGTGCGGGCCCACGATCCCGACCGCCGCCACGACGGCCGTGACGATGCCGACCATGACGATCGCGCCCCGGCGGCGCACCGTCAGCAGCAACAGCGGGAAGAGGAGGTACAACTGGGCCTCGACGGCCATTGACCAGAACGCTCGGTTGGGCCTTGGCGCGCCGACGATGTTCTGCACCAGCAGACCGTTGACGAAAACCGATTTCGCCCCGGGCACACCCTGGCCTGGCTGAGGGACGATCAGCCATGCCACCGCGAGGCTGAAGGCCAGAGCGGCCCAGTACGGCGGCAGGATGCGCCGGGCCCGGCGGCGCGCGAACCGGGAGACCGAGTGCAGCCGCCATCCGTGGCGGGCGGGCGACAGGGCCAGCGAGAAGCCGGACAGCACGATGAACACGACGACCGCGAAGCGCCCGTAGACGAACCAGCCGGCCCAGAACGGCGCATGGTCGACCGGGTAGCCGGGGAATGCGCGCAGGAACACGTGGTTGACCACGACGAACAGCGCGGCCAGGCCGCGGAGGCCGTCCAGGCCGGCCAGGCGCTCGCGCCGAGGACCGGCGACCGCCGGTTCGTTCACGGCGACCACCGCCTACTTCGTCGCCGGGCGCGAGTCGAATGCGCTGAGGAAGCGGTCGCGGAAGGCGCTCATCGGCCAGACCGGGGCGTTGGGGCTGGGTAGTAGGCCCGATTGCCAGTCCCACCCGCTGATCTGCTTCAGGACCGATGGGTCGTGGGCGATGATTGAGATCGGGACGTCGTGGCTGGTGTTCTGGCCGCTGACGATCGCGAGGGGTTGTTCGTCGCCGACGACGACGAGCGCGAGGTTCTTTTTGCCGTAGTGCTGGATGAATGAGATCAGGGTGTTCAGCGAGTATTTGAGGGATCGGGCGTAGGCGGCCTTGACTTGTTTGGGGTGCCACCAGAATGAGCTTGGTTCGCTGTCGATCGGTATGTGGTTGAAGATCGAGCCGTCGCCCAGCTGGTTCCAGGGGATCATTTGGGGGATGCGGTCCCACGGCATGTGGCTGGAGACTGTGTCGACCTCGGCGAACAGGGGGCGGCGGTGGGTTTTGGCGAGTTCGAGGCGTTGCAGGGCGGCGAACATGTATTGGTCGGGCATCGGCGCGTAGTTGAAACCGGGGCCTCGGTAGCCCATGTCACGTTGGTCATAGAGCTTGTCGTAGTGGTAGAACGACGATCCTTCGGGCCAGGCGCGGTCGTCTGCTGGGGCGAAGTTGATGGTCCGCCACCCGGCCCTGTTGAACGCGTCGCTGAGGGTGAAGCGGTTGGTGGCGACGAGCTGGTCATAGCGTCGTTGGTTGTTCGCCCAGGCGCCTGATTGCAGGGTGGAGTGTGCGAGCCAGCTGATCCCGCCGAACCCCGGCGCGTTGACGAACGCGCTACGAGCGGAGAACCCGGCGTCGCGCAGTTGCCTGGTCCCCTTGTTCAGTAACGCGTCGATGGCGGGGGAGAAGGAGGTGCCCTGGACCGATACGCGCCCGTAGGATTCGACGAATACGAGCAGGACGTCCTTGCCGCGCAGGGCGGTCAGCAGCCGGCTGCCCGGGGTCGCTCGGAAGGGGTCGTGTTTGATCTGGTTGGCGAAGACGCCGTGGTCGTGGATGTCGGCCTGCACCGTTCGCAGCTCGTGGACGGCGTAGCTGGCAGCGCTCGTGGAGGCGACGGGCGTGTGGGCGAGAAGCTGCGCGCCTGAGACCGAGCACAGCAGCCAGACGGCGCCGAGCCCCGCGACGGCGCCGAGTGAGAATCGTCGGTTGCCGGCCGCGACGCGGGTGAGCCGAAACATCGCCAGGGTCATGCCGACGAGCAGCGCGACGGCGAGCGCCACCCCGCCGTAGACGATCAGGTTCGCCTCCGTACGACCGAGCGCGCTGCGCAGCGTCTCGATCCCGATCCCGGCGTCACCCGCGTCTCCGATCAGATCAAACGGCCGGGCAAACGCACTGAAGAACGCGATGTCGAGAATCTTCAAGATCACCAGCAGCGCGAGCGCCGGACCGAGGACCCCGGACAGGATGCGCCGCGGGATGGTCGGCAGGACGGCGGCCAGCGCGACGAGCACGAGACCCTCGATCGGGACCCTGAGGAACGCCGTCACTGTGAGATCCTGCGCCTGATTGGGCGCCACCAAGGCCGCCCACACGAACAACACGGCGAGGATCGTCAGCACTACCCCGATGCTCTGTCGCAGGCGTCCGTGGTTGGCGGGAGGGTCGACCTTGTCACTGGGGGTGTGGTCCGGACCCATCACCGTTCGCGGATGCGCGCGGTCGCGGTTGCTCCGCAGCCACCACACGTCGCGGCCGAACGACTCGGCGAGCAGGACGAGGGCGACGACGAGGGCCGCCCGCGCCAGAGCGGGTGGCAGGACGTCGGCTGCCGCGATCGTCAGCACGATTCCTTGCGCTGCGCAGACGACCTTGCGCCAGTAGCGCGGGGGCAGCGTCTCGCGCATCCACGGCAGCATCCACCCGGCCGCGAGGAACGCGTAGCGCGCCGCGCCGATCGCGAGCACCCACGCGCCGGCCGAGCGGCTGACGTAGACGCTCAGGACGAGAATCAGGAACGCGTCGGCCTCGGCGTCGAAGTGCTCGCCAAGAGTCCCGGTCGTCCGTGTGCGCCGCGCGACCCATCCGTCGACCGCGTCCAGGACGAGCGCGAGTGCCGCCAGCGACACAAGGAGGGTGACCGCTGCGGGCTCGGCGAACGAGTCCGCGACCAGCGCGGCGACGCCGACGGTGAGTGTGGCCCGAACGAGGGTCACCCAATCGGCCGGACTGAGGCGGTCGGCGCGGAAGTGGGAGACCCCGCGCGCGAGTGCTGCATTCGAGATCACTCCGCAGGCGACTCCGACTGCCCAGGCGGCGGGGCTGAGGCTGGCGCCGCTGAAGCCGACCATGACCGCGAGTCCGGCGATCAGCAACATCTGGGCGATCAGCGCCGTCAGAGGCGCAGCTTGAGCCGTTCGCATCATGTGAGACATGACGCTGACGCGACACCAAGACTTCCCGGACGCGGGCTGGCATCCTGCGCCGCGTGAACGAAACGCTCCTGCACTTGGGTGTGGTCCAGCCGTGAGGCAGGACGAGCGCGCTCCGTTCGTCCGGGCCCTCGAGCGAGCCCGCGTGTCGGCGTACCCCGATGGGGAATTTGTCGAGCAGGAGGGCTTCATGCGCGCCGGAGAGATTCGGGCCCTGGCGGCTCGGGCCGGCGTTGTGCCTGGGGTCTCCGTGCTGGACCTGTGCTGCGGAATCGCCGGGCCAGGACGGTTCATCACCCGGGAGCTGGGTTGCTCCTATCTGGGGGTGGACTTCAGCTCCAGCGCCGTCGAGATCGCACGTGACCGCGCCCGCGACCTTCCCTGTCGCTTCGAGGTGTCTCGGATCCCCCCGATCCCTCCGGGGCCGTTCGACGTGGTGCTCCTGTTCGAGACGATGCTCGCCTTCCCCGACAAGAAGACGTTACTTCAGGAGATATCCGCGGCCCTCACGACCGGCGGGCGGTTCGCCTTCACGATCGAAGCGGGCCTGCCGCTCACCGAGGCAGAGCGAGCGAGGATGCCTGACGCCGACACGGTTTGGCTCACCCCGCTGGAGGAGCTGCTCACCTGCTTGGAGCGGGTCGGTCTGGTCGTCCGCTGGACAGGATGACTGCAGCCGGTCGCACCGTGTCATTGCGGATGCCTTGATCAGCGCATTTGCCGCCGACGCTGTGGACATCGCCGCGCAGATCGGACGCCGGGCGCTGGAGGAGCTGCTGGCCGCGCACCGGCTTTGGAGCGACTGGTTGGGAGACGGGCGGGTCCGCAAGATCGCCGTCGTTGCGGAGAAGATTCAGGCGCGGTGTTCGGGGTTGTCGTAGTCAAACCGGGTGCCGGATGCCCACAGCCCGGGCTGATTCCCATAGGCGGGGATGCCGCCGGCGTCCTTCAGAACCCGGGCGAGGTGCAGCAGATTCCAGGTCATGAATGTCGTATTGCGGGCGGTGAAGTCATTCTCAGGCCCGCCAGAGCCGCGGTCGAGATAGCTTGGCCCAGGCCCGGCTTCGCCGATCCATCCGGCGTCGGCCTGTGGCGGGATCACGAAGCCGAGGTGCTGCAGCGAGTAGAGGATGTTCATCGCGCAGTGTTTGATGCCGTCCTCGTTGCCGGTCACAAGGCAGCCGCCGACCCGGCCGTAGTAGGCCCATTGCCCATTCTCGGTGAGCAAGTGGCTGTTGCCATACAGCCGCTCGATCACCTGGGTGCACACCGAGGACTTCTCACCGAGCCAGATTGGGGACAGCAGAATCAAGATGTCCGCGGCCATGACCTTCGCGTAGATCCCCGGCCACTCATCGCGATCCCACCCGTGCGCGGTCATGTCCGGCCACACCCCGGTCGCGATCTCATGGTCGATCGCGCGGACCACCTCGACCGAGACCCCCAGCTTCTTCATGATCGCGATCGAGTGATCGGCCAATCCCTGTGTGTTGGAAACCTCAGGCGACCGCTTCAACGTGCAGTTGATGTAGATCGCGCTCAGATCGCTGAAATCCCAGCGCGACTGCTCACAGAGCTGCTCATCTCTCTCACGCAACACGATCTCCTCCGACGAAGTGCCCACGGTTGCAACAGGGCGACCATATGCCGTCGGCACAGACAAAGCAACCCCAGACGGCGTTCACCATCCACTCGACCGCTTCCGTACCCGTACCGAAGCCTGGGCGCGCTAGAACCCTCCGGCCTTGTAGGCCAGCACGGTCTTGGCGACGTTTTTGAGTTGCGCCAGGCTGGCATCCCAGGCGTAGACCGCGAAATAGTTGTGATGCGCGGTCAACACGTATAACGCTAGGTTGTTATATGTCGGTCCGGTCCCGGAATAGGTGTCTTCGGCGAATGCTTGCGTCCCTGATCCGAGGTGCACCGCGCGTACGTGACCGGGTGGGAAGTCCGATGGGGTTCCGCCACCGACTGACTGCTGCGCCGCCCGGTTCGCTCGCCATGTCTTCGTCGAGACCTGAAACCCGACGACCATGTCGGCCCCGAGCGTTGGCCCAGAGGGTGGTCCTTGAAACGACTGATAATCGGCAGGGACTTGGCCGATTTGCCACAGATAGTCGCAGAACGATCCCACCTGCGGCTGCGGACGGTCGTAGGGGTAGATCCACTTTCTGCTGTTCGACACCCGGACGCCACTGAGTCTTGCTGCGCCGGGACCGCCGGGGGCAGCTCCGTAGAGCGCCTGATCGAACTTCGCGGCCGGCAAGATCTGCGCACACGTCGGGTGACCGACACGACTCTTAGCGATCGCCGCGACGTCACCGACTGCAGCCGACACCAGTCCCAGCGTGATCACCAGGACTCCAACCGTAGCCGCGGCGCTCTTGCCTGTGAGACGCCCAATGCGCCCGCACGTTGCCGACATCTCACCACTCTCCTATTTCTGAATTCTTAGCCGCCGGCCCGTCGTAGCCGAACCGCGCCGCGCCCCAACTGAAACTCCCTGCAGTGTCGGCAGGCTACTACGCGAGAGCACGGGCTACAAACGAGCGCACCGAGTGATGCTCGCCCTCTGAACCGACCCACTCGATCGTCTTGGGTATCGGGCGGGCGCGACCCGACGCTTACTATTCGAACCACGCAGTGACGTCAGGCGGTACCCGACCCTCGCCGGTCAGCGGCCCGCTGCGAGAGGAGCAGCTTGGCGCCGGCCGGTGGGAGCACGGGCTCCGCGGACACGTTGACGACACACGAGAATCGCGGCTCTCTGCGAAACGCCAGTGCCCCGACTGGAGTGTCAAGCCAGGTCAGCGTGCCGTCGCCCAACGCCGGCAGTGCGTCGCGAAGCTGCAGCGCGCGGCGGTAGAGCTCGAGCATCGAACCGTCCGCGCCGGTCTGTGACGCAACGGTGAGCGCTCGCCACAGACGACCGCGATCGGACCACTGATCAACCACGCAGCGGTCGAGCGGGGTCTCGGTGACCGCGGTCGACGGCCCCGACGAAGCGGTTAAGGTCGCCAACGACACCGAGAGTCCGTCTCGTTGGGCGGTTAAGGATCGACGACAATTCGGACGTGACCGGGGTGCCTTTGCTGATCGCTCGCCACGGCGAGACGCTCGACAACGCCAATGGCCTGATCCTTGGCCGTCGCGATCCGCCGCTGTCCGAAAAGGGCCGCCAACAAGCGGCCGAACTGGCTGTGCGCGCGGTCCGGGCCGCGGTCGTCGCGATCTGGCGCTCGCCGCTGCTTCGGGCCGGGGAGACCGCGGTTATCGTTGCCGACTCAGTCGGAGTGGAGCCTTGGGTGCTGGATGACTTGATCGAGTCCGATCGCGGCGATTGGGAGGGCCGGCCGGTGGCCGAGATCGCCGCGCGTTGGCCCGAGGCGCGAGCCGCGTTCGAGGCGGGTGACCCAGAGTTCGTGTTCCCCGGCGGCGAGTCGGTGACGTCGCAGGTGAAGCGCACGCGGGCTGCGCTGCGCATCGTGGCGGCGGGCCCCGGACCGGCGCTCGTGGTCGCCCATGCCGGGACGATTCGCGCGGCGATGATTGCACTCGGCCGCGCCACCCCGCCGGAGCGAGCGCTTCCTCACGGGGAGTGGGTGGAGGTGACCTGGCCCGCTGAGGACCCCGCGCTCGCGTGAGCCGGCCGGCGCCGGCGGAGCGCAACCCCGCCGGCGCCCGCTCCTGTCGACTCTTAGAAGACTCGCACCGCCACGTCGGCGGGTGCGTCAAACAGATCGTTGAGCTCGTCGTCGAGCTTGACCAGCGTCAACGAGGCGCCGGCCATGTCGAGTGACGTGCAGTACTCGCCGACGTAGCTGCGCGTGACGTTGATGCCGCGCTGGGCGAGTTGGTCGTGAGCCCGCCCGTAGAGGATGTAGAGCTCGGAGATGGGGGTGCCACCGAGCCCGTTGATCATTAGTGCGACCTCGTCGCCGGATCCGTAGGGCAGATCGGACGCCACAGCTTCGAGCAGCTCATCGATGATGGCGTTGGCGTTGGCTAGCTTCTCGCGCCGCCGGCCCGGCTCGCCGTGGATTCCGACGCCCATCTCCATCTCGTCGTCGCCGAGGTCGAACAGCGGGGAGCCCTTCGCGGGCGGAGTGCATGAGGTCAACGCCATCCCCATGGTGCGGGTCACCGAGTTCACGCGCTCGCCCAGCTTGACGAGCTCGTCGAGCTCCGCGCCACGCTCCGACGCCGCGCCTACGGCCTTGATCACGAAGAAGTTGCCGGCGACGCCGCGCCGGCCGACGGTGTAGGTCGAGTCCTTCACCGCGACGTCGTCGTCGACGATGATCGTGGCGATGTTGATGTCCTCAGCCTCGGCGAGCTCCCGGCCCATGTCGAACGACATGCGATCGCCCGTGTAGTTGTTGATGATGTGCAGCACGCCCTTCTTCGAGGCCAGCAGCTTCGTCGTCTCATACACATAGTCCGACGGCGGCGCGGCAAACACGTCGCCCGGGCATGCGGCATCGAGCATCCCCTTGCCGACCACCATCACGTGCGCGGGCTCATGGCCCGATCCCGACCCCTGCACGATCGACACCTTGTCGTCGCGCGGAGCGTCGGCCCGCATGATCAGGTTGTACTCAGGGACATAACGGAGCTTGCCGGGGTTGGCGAGCTCGATCCCCTTCAGCATCTCCGGCACAAACTGCTGTGGGTCATTGACGAACTTCTTCACGCGTCTCTCCTCTCGAGTGACCTTCGTTGCCCAACACGCTGTGTCGATCCGGCCAGGCCTCCTTTCGGGGCCCGGCCAACCTCGCCCTTGCGGCGAGGCCCAGCTCCTCAGGCCAGTTCCAGCTCCGCCTCCTGCCAGGCTTTGCTCACCGCTTCGAACATGACCGCCACGCCGATCGCCCCGGCGTCCACCGAGTCGCGGCTCCGTTCGCCGGTGTAGGCGGCTCGGCCGCGCTTCGCCAGCATTCCCTTGGTCGCCTCGGCGGTTTCACGCGCCTTGCCGGCGGCCCGCTCGATCGCGACGCCCGCCCCATCGGCCAGGGCAGCTTCGAGCTCGTCCACGGCGGGGACGAGGGCGTCGAGCAGCGTCTTGTCGCCGAGATCCGTGTCGCCGCGCTGCTTGATGCCCTCGATGGCGGCGCGCATCGCCGCGATGATCTCCTCGCCGCTGGGCTCTGCGACGTTCGACAGCGAGCCGCCGGCGCGTAGGAAGGCCGTTCCCCAGATGGGTCCTGAGGTTCCGCCGATCCGCTTGGTCAGAACGACCGCGGTCTTCTTCAGCAGCCCGCCGACGTCGCTGTACTCCATTGCGTCCCAATCTCCGAGCACCACCTCGAAGCCCCGGGCCAGCGAGTAGCCGAAATCACCATCCCCGACCACGGCGTCGAGCTCGCAGAAGTACGTCTCGTTGTCGACGGCTGTCTGGGCGATCACCCGGACCACCAGCTCTCCGCGGCTCAGCGCAGTCTCGCTCATACAGCCTCCTTGTCCCTCAGGGGTTGAGTTCGGCACGCGTCGAGATCGGCGAGCGTGATCAGCTCGCCGGGATTAGCGGCGCTCCGATTCGCCAGGACCGCGGTCGGGTCGCCGGGATCGCCGAGGCTTGTGACGACGAGCACCGCCTCGCTCATGTCCTCGTCGGCCGTGTAGCTGGAGACCGTCACCACGCAGCGCAGCCCGGCCCGGACCGCAGCTAACAGGCCGTTGCGCGAGTCCTCAATCACGATCGCATCGTTGGGCGTGAGTCCGAGTCGCTGTAGCGCGAGCAGGTAGATGGCCGGGTCGGGCTTCTTGGCCGGCACGATGTCCCCGGCGAACACCGCGAACCGCGACGCGTTGCCGGGCCCGACTGCGTGCTCCAGCACGGCGCGAACGGACTCTTCCGCCGACGTCGACGCCACCGCCAGCATCCACCCGGCCGCGAGCGCCTCATCGACGATCCGTGCGATCCCGGGTCGGGCGGGAAGCCCTCCTGACCGCACGATCTCCTTGTAGTGAGCCGTCTTGCGGCGATGCCAGTCGGCCAGCAGCGCCGTTTGGGCGTGTGGGTCGTCGGGGAGACCGTTGGCCCGCACGAACTCGTCGGTGAGCAGCGAAGCCATCCGCTCCTTGCCGCCGGCGATGCGCAGCTTCTCGCCGTACTCCTCATCGGACCAGTTGACCGGCAGCCCGACCTCGGCGAACGTCTCGTTGAACGCCGGCCGGTGACCATCGCGCTCGGTGTCGGCGAGTACGCCGTCGCAGTCGAAGATCAGCGCCGGCACGCCCTCATCCTGCCGACGCCGACAGCGTCTCGGCCTTGCCGGCAGATCCGAACATCCCGATGTGGTGCTCGGCCATGCTCTTGACCGCCGCCCGCACGTGGCTAAGCATCGCGGGTGGGTCGTGCTTCCCGGGGTTGGCGTCCAGGTACTCCCGGTGCGCATCGACGAACGCGATCTTCAGCGCAGTGGAGATATTGACCTTGGCGCAGCCGCGGGAGATCAGGTCGGTGAACTGGTCGGCCTTCAGGCCGGTGCCGCCGTGCAGCACCATCGGGATTGGATGCAGCTCCACGAGCTCGGTCACCCGCTCGGGGTGCAGCTCAGGCGAGCGCTTGTATAGACCGTGCGCAGTGCCGATCGCCGGAGCGAACGAATAGACGCTCGTCTTCTCGATGAACTTCGCCGAGACCTCAACGGGGTGCACCACGCCGGCCTCGTCGGAGCCCACGCCATCCTCGACGCCCAGCACGCTCTCGATCTCGCCCTCCACCTGCGCTCCGTAGCGGTCGGCTTCGGCGACGACCTCGATCGTCTGGCGAGTATTCTCGTCCACGTCGAGCTCTGAGCCGTCGAACAGGACGGAGTTCCAGCCCGCCTCCAGGCAGGTCGTGATCCACCGGCGATCGGGGCAGTGATCCAGATGCAGCGATACCGGTACCGGCACCTCGTCGGCACGCGCGCGCCACATGCTGTACAGCGCCTTGGCGCCAATCGACTTCACGGTCTTTACCGACGTCTGAACGATCAGCGGCGCTTCGAGCTCTGTGGCGGCGGCGAGCACCGCGTCCAGCGTGAGGTCGTCGACCACGTTGATCGCGGCCACGCCATACCGCTCTTCGAACGCAGGATCCAGGATCTGGCGGATCGGAACCACCGGCATCTCACAACCTCCGTCTCGACCCCAGCTGCGTCCCCAGTGGAGCCAGCCCGGGCCCGGTCGCTTCCAGACACTGTACCTATCAGGCGTTGCGCGCTGAGGCTCTGCATAGGCAGATCGGCACAGAACGCACAGACCTCCTGCACTGATTGACGAGTCCGTCAGACAGGCCGGCAAAATGCTGCGATCACGCCAGGGGATTGCGCCCCGGCTGCGGCTACCCCGGAGCGACGACTAACGCCTCGACCGCCACGTCGCCGCGGCAAGCGTGTATACGGCCGGTGTCACGACCGCCAATAGCGATCAGAGCCCATCGCCTGACCTACCGCAAGCGTTAGCTACTCGAGGGCCGCTGTTCGCTGGCGGGTTCAGTTCGCGGGGATGGCCGCAGTGCGGGCAATCGTGCGGTCGAGCCAGGCGACCGCGGCCGGGATGTGGGCGGGGTCGATGTGGTGGCCGGCGTCGGATTCGTGGTAGTCGACGGGTAGCCCGCCGGCCTCGAGCAGCGCCCGGGCGCGGCGAGCGAACTCGACGTCCATGATCGGATCGCGGCGGCCGTGAGCGATGAACACCGGCAGGTCAGATCGCGACTCGAGATCGGGCTGCCAGCCCGCGACGGTAGGAATGAACCCCGAGAACGCGAGGATCCCCGCCGGCTTGGGCCGATCGCCGGCGAGGCCGAGCGAGTAGCTCATCACCGACCCCATCGAGAACCCGCCGAGGACGGTGTTCTCGGGAGCGATCCCGGTGCGCTGCCACAGTTCGTCGTGGAATTGCGGCGAGGTTGCGGTAGGCGGCGTGGAAGGTGTCGGGGTCGGGGTAGCCGACGCGCGGCACTACGTACCAGTGGTAGCCGGCCACCCGGATGTGTCAGCGGGGCGCGCGGGGTGACGACGTGCAGTCGCCGGTCGGGGTCGAGGACGTCGGCGAGACCGAGCAGGTCGTGCTCGTCGGCGCCACGACCGTGGTGCAGGACGAGCAGCCCGGCGGGGTCGCCCGCCGCCGGACGCTCGCGGTAGATCAGGCTCATGGCTCTAGGCCTCCTGGCGCGCGGTCTCGCGCGGGTTGGTCAGCGGGGTGAGATAGCGCTCGAGCGCGGGCGCAGGTGCTCGTGCTGGGCGGGGAGCCGCAGCTCCTCGCCGAGGTGCTCGGGGTCCTCGTCGACCGCGAAGCCGGGGGAGGTGGTGGCGATCTCGAACAGGATCCCGTGTGGCTGGCGGAAGTAGATCGACGTAGAAGTAGTCGCGGTCGATCACCGGCGTCACCTGCATCCCGGCCTGCGCCACCCGCTCCTGCCAGCTCGACGTGGTCCTCGTCGTGGGAGTGCCAGGCGATGTGGTGAACGGTGCCGGCGCCCTGCATCCCGCGCTCAGGCGCGGCGTCATAGCCCCAGTGGAAGTGGCGCTCGTCGCCGTCGAGCCGGTACTCGCCGGCGCCGAGCTCGGTGAATCCGAGCGTCTCGGTCAGCAGCGCGCGGTCGGCGTCGACGGCCGCGGCCGACGTAGGCGCGGGCGCCCTCGACGCCGAGGATCGCGTGCTCGACCGGAACCTCGGGATGCCGGCGCGCAGCGGCGGGTTCCCGTCGTCGGCGACGACGAGCTCGAGGCCCAGCCCGTCGTAGTCCGCGAAGCGCAGCGAGCCGCTCGCTCCGCCGGCTCTCGTAGCCCCTGGCGGCGAGCCGCTCTGTCCAGAAGTCCAGGGCGGCCTCAGAGCCGACGCCGAGCTGGATCGTGTGGATCATCCCGGCGCCGGCGCGACCCCGGCGCGGCGCCGGCGAACTCGAACCAGGTCAGGATCGAGCCCGGCGACCCCTGCTCGTCGCCGAAGTACAGGTGGTAGGCCTCCGGCGCGTCGAAGTTGACCGTCTTCTTGACCAGCCGCAGACCGAGCACGTCGGCGTAGAACTCGACGTTCTCTGGCGCGTCGCCCGTGATCATCGTGATGTGGTGCATGCCTTCGAGCTTCATCGGGCTTCTCCTCGGAATCGTGTGGCCGGGTCATCGGCCGCAAGTAGTTGTAGGAGAAACTATAGCAAGATCTAGTTGTATGCGCAACCACTCTGCTGTTCGGGGGCTCAACCGGCAAGCACGGCGGTCCCACGTCGCGGTGCGCCAGTACGACGGCGGAATTGTCTTGCAGCGCCCCGCACTCGCACTCGAGTCGACGCCGCTCGTAGCCGACAACAGATTGTACGTGCAACTACCTGCTATGTTTGACCCACAACCAGACCACACCCGCGGCCTAACCCGAAGCCCACGCCCGGACCCGCCGGCACCATGACCGCCACCGACCATCAGCCCTCCGACGTACTCACCGACCACGAGCTCGCCGCGTGGCGCGGCATGCTCGAAGTCCACGCCCGCGTCACCCATCACCTAGACCTCCAGATGCGCGCCGAGCACGGACTCTCGGTATCGGCCTACGAGGTCCTTATGTTCCTCACCGACGCCCCCGAGCGCCGCATGCGCATGGCCGACATCGCCGACAGGGTGCTGCTCAGCCGCAGCGGCTGCACCCGCCTGATCGACCGGCTCGTCGAGCAAGGCTACGTAACCCGCTGCGCCGCCGACTCCGACGGCCGCGGACTCTACGCCCAGCTCACCGACGCCGGCGTCGAGAAGGCCAAAGCCGCGCGGCGCACACACCGCGACGGCATCCGCGAGTTCTACCTTCATCACATCACCACGACCGACCAGATGGTCCTCGGGGACATCTGGACCCGCCTGCTCGCGGCTACCCACCCCTGACAACGCCGCCGGACGGAAGCAACGAACCGGCGTGAGGCGAAGAAACCCCGCGTGCGGGGCTTTCCCAGTGCGACGGGGTGGATGTTGTCACGGGTGTTGTCACGGCCGGACCCCATCGCCGGCGGCTGTGCGGCGCCCTATATGTCGCGCAAGCGACGCGCCCGCGGGCTGCGGCCCGCGGCCCCGCGGCATGGCTAGAGCAGGTGGAGCGCTGCCGGCTGGCGGGATTGGGGGAGTCACGCAAGCCGCTGCCTTGCATTCGATCGTCGTCTCATTCACCAACCTCAGCGCACACCGGGGCCATTGGGGCGTCAGCGGTCAGAGCGGTGACTCACCGGGGGAAGCGCTTCGATCTGTTCCTTGGTGAGGTCAACCCGGATCTCGTTCTCCACACGATTGGCAGCCCCGATCGGGATGGCGACATGCTTGCGGCCCCACAGGTGGCCCTCCTGCAGGATCAGGTGCGTGACCTGATCGCTGGCCGGGTCGATCACGAGGCCGTCCACCGCACCGATCAAACCATCCTTGGCATGCACGGCATCGCCGCGACGCACCGTAACCTCGCCGGTCGGCACAACATCGCTGAGCCTCGGCTGGGAGTGGTGGCCCAGCGGCAGGGCGACCCCGATGCCCATCTGCGTCGAGATCAAATCGGCCGAGGAAAGAAGCTCGATGTCCTCGGCGGCATCGAGTTGCTCGAACTGCTTCGTGGTGCAGCTGAGCCGGATCACCTCGTCCTCGACTCCCGCCACGAGATCGGCCGGGACGAGTCGCGTACGCTCCGCGTGGTGCCCGGGCTGAACGGCAAGATGCGTGAGCGACTCGGTAGCTGGATCGACGATCACACGGATCAGGCTCCCGCAACGCCCGTCGGTGGCGTCAACGTGACCACCGATCGTGAACGTTTCCCCTTCGCCGCTTGAACTCATCCCAGTGGGCCTCAGAATTCGATGTGCAGCCGCAATCCTAGAGCCTTACCGCTGGACCCCTTCAAAAGTGGCCTTACCGTGCCAGCCCGCGGGTGCCCTGAAGTCTGAGGGTCAAGCGTGGTGAGGCCACACCCCCACTTCCAGGGCCCGAAACTGGCAACGCTTTGGGAACAGCGACCGACCCTCTGTGAGACACCGGCGGATGTCGATCGTGAACCATGGCCTGTTCCGGTTCGCGATCGGTTTGCAGAATTCCGGCGCCAGAAAGGCCCCTGACACAAGGACGGCTGGACGGTCAAGAACTCGTTACGACCCAGGTTCGCCCTCTTGCCCTGGCTGGTCGTCGTGGTGGTGTCGGCCGAAGAAGCGCCCAATCCGGTGCGCTTCGTGCCCGGCAGCTCCCATTGGAGCCAACATCGCCACAAGCTCTTGCATCGTGTCAGTGAGACGGTCAACGGAGGCCCGCAATGGATCCACCGACGTCGCCAGCGTCTCGATGACTTCGACGTGGTGCTCGATCGAGGCGGTGGCGTGCTCGATCGCATGCACCGCGTCGAGCATGTTCGCCTCGATGTCGCGGGCCTCACGCACTGACTCCACGACGTCGTGCTCGGTCCCGCCGAGAGCCGATCGGATCGGACGGATGACGAACTCGAGCACGGCTGCAAGCCTACTTCTTGGCCGCTCCATTCTGGGGTGAGTAGGAACACGCCGTGTCCGCGCATGGTCGTGCGCGAGCACGCCCGCTCTCGGCAGCCAGCAAGACAAGCCGCCGATAACTGCTTGTGCCGCTTCGCTGCTCCCGCGAGCATCTTCAGCGCAACGGCACCGCCCTGCTTCGCGCGCTCTTTGGACCTCTCTGCGGAGCAACGTCAGGCAGTGCCGCGTGACCGAGGCTGTTCTTCGGTCACTGGTCTTTCGCCGGGCTCGACGACGGCCGTCTCTTCCCGGGTGGGCAATCCACGATGCGGACGGGCGGCGGAGGGGGACCCGGAGCGTTCCGGCTGCACTCCGTAAGCAGGCCGACCGTCTTTGCCTACTACGCTGGCGGCAAAGCCCAATACGGTGACCAGGGGTACGGACTCATCGTCGACCTCTCGTTCGTCGCGGGACGGTGGTGCTCGCCGGCGTTCAGTATCCGGTGTTTGTGTGGACGCGCTTTCGCTCGGTGTGGTGCACGCGGCCTTTCTGCTCGAGGGTCTCGCACGCCTGCGCGATGTCGCCCGCGAGGGTGGTTGTCAGCGAGCGTCCGAGCGTTTCTTTGACGAGCGCGCGCATGATCTTGATGTGCTCGGCGTCTGGCGGCAGGGTGTAGGCGGGCACCATCCAGCCGCGCTCGGATGCGAGCTGCGCTGCGATGTCGAACTCGTCGTAGCTGTGTTCCTGTGCCAGCTGGAAGGCGACGAGCGGCAGTTGCTCGGCGTCCTCGTCGCCGATGATCGAGAAGTCTCCGATCGCCGCGATGTCCTCGGCGAGCTTGCGGGAGTTCGCCTGCATCGTGTGCATTATGTAGCTGTAGCCGTCGTAGCCGAAGCGCACGAAGTTGTAGTACTGCGCGACGACCATCGCAGAGCCGGTCGAGAAGTTCAGCGTGAACGTCGCGTCGCGTTTGCCGAGGTAGTTCTCGTAGAAGACGAGATCCTCGGCGAGGTCCGCTGGCTCGCGGAAGATGAGCCATCCGATTCCGGGGTAGACGAGCCCGTACTTGTGTCCGGAGGCGTTGATCGAGCGGACCTGCTCGAGTCGGAAGTCCCACTTCGAGTGCGGGTAGAGGAACGGCCAGACAAAGCCTCCGCTTGCCCCGTCGATGTGCATCGGCACGTCGAGCCCCCGTTCGTTCTTGAGCTGAACCAGGTAGTCGTTGATCCCGACGATGTCGTCGGCGTGTCCGGTGAAGGTGGTTCCGAGGACGGCTGCGACGCCGATCGTGTTGTCATCCACGTGTGGCTCGATGTCCTCGGGTCCGATCGTGTATTTGTGCGGCTTCAATGGCACGATCCGCGGCTCTACGTCGAAGTAGCGGCAGAACTTCTCCCATACGACGTGCACGTCGCCGCCGAACACCAGGTTCGGGCGATCGGTTGGCTTTCCGGCGGTTTCCCGGCGCTTGCGCCAGTTCCACTTCAATGACAGAGCGCCGAGCATGATCGCCTCAGAGGAGCCCTGCGTCCGGGCGCCCGTCGTCTCTCCCGGGGCATGGAACAGATCGGCGAGCATCCGGATGCAGCGCTGCTCGAGCTCAGCTGTCTGCGGGTACTCGGCGTGGTCGATGAAGTTGCGGTGCAGGTTCTCCGTGATCAACCGTTGCGCCTCCGGCTCCATCCACGTCGTCACGAACGTCGCCAGATTCCTCATCGGTAGCCCGTCGAGGATCAACTCCTCACCGACCAGGCGCATCGCGTCCAACGCGGGCATCCCGAACTGTGGCAGCTTCTCCTGGGGCGCCTCCTGGCGCAGGAAACGACTGCCGTATCGGGCCTCGAGGACATCCAAGTTGTCATCGGCGGATGTCGCCGCGTCGCTCGGTGAGGTTTGCTGCTCCATGTCCTGATCCTCCTTCGTGATGTCGTTCGAGTCCGGTTCACCGACACCATCGCCCGCGAGCGCTAGCGCTTGCCTTTCGGAGGGGGCGATCGCCGCCCGGAGTGGGCGCGGGGCCTGTGAACACGACGAACGGTGCCACTCGATCTCGGCTGCACATCCCCCGAACCGGGTGATCCGCGCGTATGACGAGCATCACGTTCGGGCTGGTGATCGTGTTCGCGCTGCCGGACTCCAGCACGGAGAGCACCTCCGAGCGCGGATGCTCGGGGTTCCTGACGCCGTGCCTCGCAAGCCGCGCTTAGCAGGTCTCTTGTTCGGAACGGGGAGGTCTCGTCGCGTCGGCAACGGTGAGCCTTGCGCCGATCAGTAGCCCGGGGGCGGGTATGCTCGGGCACGCTCTAAGATCATGCGTGCACGGCCCGTGACGGATGCCGAAGTGGAGGAGTTCATGGGGTGGGACCTGGCTCGGATGGTGTCTGAGTTGTGAGCGTGCCCGAGGACTCGCGGACGCGGTCTGAGTCCGCTGACCAGCACAACGCGCAGTACCCCGGGGGTGCCGAGACCGTCGCGGCTCGCCGGCTGTCTGCAAGCGAGCGCGCGCCGTTGTGGAGCTTGCGGCTGCATGCTCGCGAAACGCTTGCGCATAGCCTCGTGATCGTCCCGACGGTGTATCTGCTTGCAGCGGTGCTGTTGGGAGTTGTGATCCCGGCGATTGATCGGGGCGGCACGGGGGGTGGTCTGCTCGGCGTCACCCCGGGCGAAGCGCAATCGATCCTGGAGTCGATCGCGGCCGGCATGATCGCGTTCTCGGGGCTGGTCGTATCGGTCGCGGTCCTGGTCGTGCAGTTCGGGGCCGGCCAGTACTCGCCGCGGCTGGTGCCTTCCTTCCGCAGCGACGCGGTGATCAAGAACGCGCTCGGGCTGTTCGTGGCGCCAGGCGTGTACGCGCTGGTGGCGGCCGCGAACCTCGGTGGCTCGACCAAGGATCGAGTCGGCACCGCAACCGTGTTGGTCGCGCTTGCGCTGATGCTCGCCGCGCTGGTCGCGTTGTTTCGGTTCATTGGCCGGCTGTTGGATCTCATGCGGCCGCGCAGGATCTACGCCCGCCTGCTGGGCGGATTCGCGCTCGCGGTCGAGGACGTCTATCCGCAGCCGGGCGCCGCGGGTATCGAGCTGCGCCCGGTGTCGACCGCACCGGTGAGCGCAACCCTCAGGCACCGCCACCGCAACGAGCTCTTGATCGGCGTCGACCGTGCCCGATTGGTGCAAGCCGCCCGCGCCGCGGACGCAATCATCGAGGTCACCGCGCCGATCGGCTCACACGTCGGCGACGACACGCCAATCCTGCTCATCCGCGGCGGCTCGTCGATCGATCCGACGGCACTGCGCGGCGCGTTGACTTTCGCTGACGGCAGGCGGATCCGGGAGGATCCGGCGTTCGCGATCCGTTGCACCGTCGACGTCGCGATTCGCGCGCTGTCGCCGGCGATCAACGATCCGACGAGCGCGGTCGAGGGCCTCGATGCGCTCGAAGCGATGTTGCTGCGCCTGGGCCGGCGCGCGCTGCATAGCTCGGCGATCGAAGACGACGATGGGCGGGTTCGGCTGCTGCTGCCCTCTCCGGACTGGGATGAGCTGGTCGACCTCGCGCTGACCGAGATTCGCTGGTACGGCGCTGACGCGCCTCAGGTCGCGCGCCGGATGACGGCGCTGTTCGACCGCCTGACCGAATCGCTGGCGCCCGAGCGCCACGCCGCCCTGCTCCGTCAACGGCACGCGCTCGAGCTGAGCCTGGCGCGGATCTACCACGACCCCGACGAACTCGCGTTCGTCGGCACCGCCGACTACATCGGCATCGGCGGCACGCCTCGTCCGCAGCGCCGCTAGAACGCGCTCGCCCGCCGTTCGAAGAACGGAGCATCGGGTGCGCTCGTCACACGGGGCTCCGCTCGTGGGCTCCTGCCACGATCGCGTCCGATCGATGCTCTGGCGTGCGCTTGAGCGCAGCGACCCGGCGCATGTGGAGCCCATGGAGCGGTCCGGCAAGGGTCGAGAGAGCCCCGGCCCCGACGAGCGCCGCCGCGGTCGATGAGCGCATGTGACCTTCCTGGACGGCGAGGGTGGTGATCGCGACGACGAGCGGCAACTGCGTGGCGGTGAACAGGGCCAGCGCCATGCGGTCCTCCCGCAGTGGCAACACGCCGCGATAGAGCAACAGCGCGGGGGTGCCCCGAACGACCAGGAACAGCACAAAGAACAGCAGCAGCTTTGCGACGCCGGAGGGGCTGGCGAACAGCGCATCGATGTCGAGGCGCATGCCGCTGACGACGAAGAAGAACGGGATGAACACGCCGAACGCGACCGCGTTGAGCTTGGAGTCGAATCCGGGGACCTCGTGCTTGCGCAGGACCAGCCTCGTGATCATGCCCGCCGCGAAGCCGCCGAGCAGCAAGTCAAGGCCGAGGTTGGACGCAAGGAGCCCTAGCGCGAACACCAGCACCACGATCCACCGCACCGCGAGCTGCGAGCTCTTTTCGATCGTTCGCTCGAACAGCGGCAGTGTGCGGCCGGACGACCGCACCGCGACGAGCGCGACCGCCACCGCCAGGGCAATGAAGGCAATCAGGATCACCGCGTTGTGAAACGGACCCTGACTCGAGAGCACCAGCGTCAGCAGCAGGACGGGCCCGAACTCGCCGACGGCGCCCGCCGCGAGCAGATAGGTGCCGAACTCGGTGTTCAGCTCGCCGGTGTCCGAAAGCACAGGCAGCAGCGTTCCGATCGCGGTGGTCGCCAACGCCGAGCCGACATAAATGAGCGAGACCACGACCCCCACTGCGGCGAGCGCACCGCCGAGCCCGTAGGCGATCGCGAGCGACATCGCCCACCCGAACAGCGCGAGCTCGAGGGGCCGTCCGCGAATGCGCGGGATGTCGATCTCGTAGCCGGCGAAGAAGAACAACATGCCCAGACCCGAGGTCGGAGAAGAACCCGGTAAACCCGTTGACCTGCGCGATGCCAAGCCCCTGGGGCCCAATCACGACGCCGAACACGAGCTCGAGCACGACCACCGGCAAGAACAGACCACGTCCGCCCGCGACACCGGCCACCGTTCCCGCGACCGCCCCAGTCACGACGATCGCAAGGAAGGATCCCGTATCTACGCTGAACACCTTCCCGGTGACGTCGGCCAGCAATATCGTCGCCTGGCTGCTCACAGACGCCGCCGTGCCGCTATCGCCGACGGCTCGATGATCGTCACGATGATCTGGCGCGACGGATGCGCGAGATCATTCACCCTCGGCCAACGGGGTTCGGACGAAATGCCTGATGGCGATCGCGTCGACACAGCCGCGCCGCCGTGCCCAGTCCCGGGACGCCGATCATGGCGGCGAACGTACGGCTGGCAGCGCGACCACGCATCGCCCGAAACGGATGAACCGCGTCCCGCTCCCCACCAGCTCCAACCACGCGCGAGCACCAGCACGAGCCTGACCGCGGCGTAGAGATCGTTCGTCCAGATTGCTCGCGGAGGATCTTACGGTTCGAACCACGCAGTGACGTCAGGTGGTACCCGACCCTCGCCGGTCAGCGGCCCGCTGCAGAGGAGCAGCTTGGCGCCTGCCGGTGGGAGCACGGGCTCCGCGGACACATTGACGACACACGAGAATCGCGGCTCTCTGCGAAACGCCAGCGCGCCGACTGGCATGTCAAGCCAGGTCAGCGTGCCGTCGCCCAACGCCGGCAGTGCGTCGCGAAGCTGCAGCGCGCGGCGGTACAGCTCCAGCATCGAACCGTCCGCGCCGGTCTGCGACGCAACGGTGAGCGCTCGCCACGACGCCGGCTGCGGTAGCCACGGCGCCGCGCGCGCAGGATCGGGACTGAACCCGAACGGGGGCGCCTCACCGGACCACGGGATCGGCACCCGACAGCCGTCCCTTCCCCGATCCGTGCGCCCGGATTGCTCCCATCCGGGGTCCCGGAGCGCGCTGTCGGGCAGATCCTCGACCTCGGCAAGGCCGAGTTCCTCGCCTTGGTAGATGTAGGCGCCACCGGGAAGCGCGAGCATCAACAGCGCGGCCGCTCTCGCCCTGTTCTGTCCGGCGACGAAGTCGGCCGGGAGGTCGAGCAGGTCATTGAGATTGCGCAACGGTCGCGCGTCCTGCACTCGCGCGTAGCGCGACACCTCTCGGACCGTGTCGTGGTTGGAGAGCACCCACGTCGGCGGTGCGCCGACAGCCTCGTGTGCGCGCAGTGACGCGATGATCGACTCCCGCAACCCGTCGGCATCCCAGGGCGCCATCAGGAAGTCGAAGTTGAAGGCCGTGTGCAACTCGTCGGCACGTACGTATTGCGCCAGCCGCTCGGGATTGTGCACCCAAGCCTCGGCGACGAACACTCGCGGATCCTCGTACGTATCGGCGAGCGAGCGCCACGCTCGGTAGATCTCGTGGACCTCGTCCCGGTCCCAGTGCGGGTGGTCGACCGGTTGGGAACTGATCGGCGGCCAGACCGTGGCTCCGACGTTGGGAAGGCCGTCGGCCTTGACGAGGCCGTGAGCCACGTCGATCCGGAAGCCGTCGACGCCGAGATCGAACCAGAAGCGCATCGTTTCCTCGAACTCAGCCAAAACGTCGGCGCTGCTCCAGTTGAGGTCCGGTTGCTCGGGCGTGAACAGGTGCAGATACCACTGTCCCGGACGCCCGTCCGCCTCGACGGTTCGCGTCCAAGCAGGGCCGCCGAAACCACTCTTCCAGTCGTTGGGGGCGAGATCGTCTGCGGGGCCGCGCCCGTCGCGGAAGATGAAACGGCCGCGCTCCGGCGAGCCCGGACCGGCGGCCAGCGCATCCTGAAACCAGAGATGCTGGTCGGAGAGATGGTTGGGAACGATGTCGAGCAGGATCCGCAGACCGAGGTCGTGCGCATCGCAGATCATCGACGCAGCGTCGGAGAGGGTCCCGAATGTCGGCTCGATGTCGCGGAAGTCCGAGACGTCGTAGCCGGCGTCCTTCATCGGCGATGGGTACCACGGGTTTATCCAGAGAGCGTCGACGCCCAGGTCGGCCATGTACTGCAACCGCGAGCGGATTCCTGCGATGTCACCGATGCCGTCGCCGTTTTGGTCCGCGAAGCTGCGGATGTACACCTGGTAGATGACCGCGCTGCGCCACCAGGGGGTGGGGCCGGGCACCACCGATCGGTCGTGACCGATCGCAGTGGCTGGGCGATGGGCAAGTCGCTCGTCGGTCACTTCGCCGGGGCTCCACGCGAGATCGTGATGTCCGTAACGAGCGGCAGAAGCGCCGACGACGGCCCGGCCGCCAGGCGGAAGGTCCCGGGCTCGACCATCCACTGACACGTTTCCACGTCCCAGTGCTCGAGCGCTCGTGCCCTCACCGTGACAGATGCCGTGACCTGCTCGCCCGGAACCGCATCGACGACTGCGAACCCGGCGAGCCATCGGAGGGGTCGTTCGATGCGGCTGTCTGGCCGACTCGCGTACACCTGGACGACCTCCCGGCCGAGACGGGGCCCCGTGTTGGAAAGACGGATGTTCACCAGCAGATCTCTGCCCGGCGGGATGTTCTGCCGCGCATCAATCGAGTCGTACCGCCAGCTGGTGTAGCCGTGGCCGTGACCGAAGGGATACCGCGGTACTTGACCGGAGTCGCGATACACCGATCGACAAGCCCTCGTCATAGCGGAGGATCCCGTTGACCGGGCGCGTCGGGGGCACGCGGCGCTCGCTGGTCGGCCATGTCGTCGGTAGCCTGCCCCCTGGCTCGACCAAGCCGAGCAACACGTCCGCGAGCGCATTGCCGAACTCCTGGCCGGGGAACCCCGCGAGCAGTACTGCGGCGACATCGTCCGCCCACGGCAGCAGCACGGGAGCGCCGGCGTTAACCACGACGACGGTCTTGGGATTCGCGGCACACACGCGCCGAACGAGCTCATCCTGGCGGCCGGGGAGCGACAGCGAGGTGCGATCGAAGCCCTCACTCTCGACCTCCTCGGTTGTCCCGACAACGAGCACGACGACGTCGACCTCACGAGCGAGCAACGCCGCTCGTTCGATCTCCTCCTCGTCGGTGCCGATGGGCGGTTGCAGTCCGAGCTGGAGGCTCATTCCGACGCCACGTCCTGCGGATCCGACCTCGTATGCGAGCACCACATCGAGCTCCTCGCCTCGATCGAGCCAGATTTGGTGCACCGCCTGCGGCGGGATCATGAGAGCCTCGATCACGTCCGCGTCGGGCGGCAGCTCAAGTTCCACGTCGAATACGGCTTCGCCGTCGACAGATAGGCGACATCGACCGATCCCGGATCCCGCAATCGCGTATGTGCCGGCGTCGATCGCCCGAATGATCGTATGCACCTCGACCCAAGCGAGCGCATCGTCGTAATGACCCGGTAGCGGCCAACTGAACGAGCACCCATCCCGGTCCTCGCGGGCGAGGATGGTTCCGTCCTGGGTCAAGAATCGAACCTCGACGCCGGCACCGCCACCGCGTCGCCGCAGCCACGGCAAGCGCGCCGGTGGAATCCGGTCACTGGCCCGCACGCCGACGCTGTGCTCGACTTCGACCGCGGGCTCCAGCGCGCTGCGCAGACCGTCGAGCGGTGAGACCGTGTACGGCGGGAACACGGTCGCACTGCCGCCACCCATCGTTCTGGTGACCGCGGCGTTGGGCCCGATCACAGCCACCCGCCGCAGGCTCGGGCGGTCAAGCGGCAGCACCCCGTCGTCGTTGTTCGCGAGGACGAAGCCGGCCGCGGCGGCGCGACGTACCGTCGCGGCGATCTGGGCCGCGTCGTACTGGGGCGGCGTGACGGCGGCGTACCCGTCGAGCGCGCCGACGCGCGCCGCGAGGCGCAGGACGCTCGTCACCTTCTCGTCGATCATCGCGCGATCGACCTTGCCCTGGCGCACGGCATTCAGCAGCTCGTCGCCCCACGGTCCATCAGGACCCGGCATCACGAGGTCAAGTGCCGCTCGAGCGGAAGCCTCCGTGCTGCGCGTCGCGAACCAGTCGGACATCACGAGCCCGTCGAACCGGAGCTCCCGGCGCAGGACCTCCCGCAGCAATGAGCTCTCCGTCATCCGTTCGCCGTTGACGCTGTTGTAGGACGCCATCAGCGCCCATGCGCCAGCCTGATGAACAATCGCCTCAAATGGGGCGAGGTACAACTCGTGCAGCGTCCGCCCGTCGATCTGCACGTCGACGGTCATCCGCTCTGTCTCGGAGTCGTTGGCGATGAAATGCTTTACGGTCGCGCCGACGCCGGCGCTTTGTACGCCGCGCACGTAGGCAGTCCCCAGCCGCGCGGTCAGCAAGGGATCCTCGCTGAAGCACTCGAAATTCCGACCGCCGTATGGCGTTCGGTGAAGGTTCACCGTCGGCGCCAGCACGACGTCGACGCCCAAGCGTCGTGCCTCGAATGCCAACAGGCCGCCCAATTCCTGCACCAGGGCCTCGTCCCACGTTGCTCCCAGGCTCGCGGCCGACGGGACATTGGTCGAGGCGTCGCGCTCGTCCCATCGTTCGCCGCGCACGCCGGCTGGGCCGTCAGATACGACCATCCGTCGCAGGCCGGCGTCCGGCTCTGGCGCAAGCGACCAGAAGTCCGCGCCTGTCAGCAGCCGCACCTTCTGTTCGAGCGAGAGGGACGCCACCCGCGCGATCAGGTCGCGCTCGTCGATCGTGGTCGACTCAGCGGTCGGCATGGCACGTTTGCTTCCTCGGATCGGATCTCACTGATGGCTCGGTCCTCCGCGCGGGCCAAAGGCCGCCAGGCTCTTGTACCGCTCGCGTGCCGGCGCGCCCAGCGCCGTTCGGACATCACGAACACAACGTGGCGCGTGCCAGACGATTGACTAGGTGGTGCGTCGCTCGATCACCTCGAGCGGTGCGAGCACTTCCTCCGGGGGACTGTCGACCCCCTCGATCGTCGAGAGCAGCAGGTCCGCTCCCCGATACCCGGTCTCGAGGAGAGGCTGCCGAACGGTGGTGAGCTCGAGCGTCGTGGCCACTTCGATGTCATCGAAGCCGATCACCGCGAGATCCCGCGGCACTCTCAGGCCGGCGGCGCGGGCCGCCTCGAGGACGCCCATCGCCTGTACGTCGGAGGCGGCGAAGATCGCTGTCGGCGGCTCGGGCAGACACAACAGCCGCTGCGCCAACTCACGCGCTTGGTCACGACCGTGAGGACCCCGCTGCTGCAGCGCCTTCTTCGGCTCGATCCCAGCTCGTCGAGAGCGCGCGACACATCCCGCGACGGCGCTCCTCGCTGGAAGTGAACCCAAATGGAGTCGGCGCGTCTCCGACGAATCCGATCCGCGTGTGTCCCTTCCTCAGCAAATGCTCGGTCGCAATTTCGCCCCCGAGGACATCGTCGATGAACACGCGAGGGAATGCCGAGTGGCGGACGTCGACGAGCACGGCGGCAAGACCCTCCTGCTGGAGGCTCGCCACCTCGGCGTCTGTGGGGCGAAGCGACATGATCAACAGCCCATCGACCCGGTCCTTTCGCGCAAAGGCCCGGAATGCGTCGGCTCGCTGCGCAAGCGTTTCCACGTCAAATAGCAGCAGGTCGTACTCGCCGCCCTGGCGCAGGCGGTCGACGACCCCGCGAAGCCGTTCCAGGACCGAGCCGCTCGTGAAGAACGGTGCTACCACGCCGATCGTCCGCGTGCGACCCAGCGACAGATTGCGCGCCGTCGAGCTGCGCCGGTAGCCGAGCTCACCGATCGCGCGGCGCACCCGTTCGCGCGCGTCGGCGCTGACGAGAGGGCTGTCATTGAGCACGCGCGAAACGGTGCCGACGCCGACCTGCGCGCACCGGGCGACATCCCGGATAGTTGGTGCACGCTCCCGCGAGGTCGTACGAGCCGGCTTCATCAGTCGGCAGGGTAGCCGTGAGAAAATGTGGGCTTGACGGCAGGGCGCATCGGTGAGATAGTGGAACCGGTTCCATGGAACCGGTTCCAACATGATAGTCCAATCGCTGTTCAGCGATCTCAACGCGTGTGAACGCGGCGCGGGAAACCATCACCACGTCCTCGGGATGAGATGGCAAACGAGGGCGGTCGGGCGCGGGAGCTGGTCCTCGTGAGGCGAATCGGTGACGAGTAGACGCATGCCGCGTGAGCGAGGCCGGAGACATGATTACCGTTGCCGGTGAGGCCCTCGTCGACCTTGTACTTGAGGCTGACGGGCGAGCGACAGCCCACCCGGGCGGCGGCCCGTTCAACGCAGCTCGCACGCTCGGTCGGCTGGGGTTGCGACCCGTGTTCATCGCTCGGCTCGGGCGCGACGCGTACGGTCGCTCGCTCCGCGACGGATTGCGCGACTCGGGCGTGCGGCTCGACGGAATCGTGACGACGGACGACCCGACGACATTCGCTCTGGTCGATCTGGACGAGGATGGTGCCGCGAGCTATCGGTTCTACACCGAAGGCACCGCCTCGCCCGGCCTCCGGCCGCATGAGGCTCATGCGGCGATGCCGACCAATGCAGCCGCGCTGCACGTCGGCGGACTAGGTCTCGTGTTTGAGCCGCAGGTCCAGCGCGATTGCGTCGCTCGTGCGCGAGGCAGGACCGGAGACGCTGGTACTGCTCGATCCGAACTGTCGTCCGGCCGCGATTCGCGATCCGAGCGCCTACCGCGGTCGGCTTCATGACGTCATCCGACGCGCAGACGTCGTCAAAGCGAGCGAGCCTGACCTCGCATACCTCGAGCCCGGCAGTCGCCCGATCGACACGGCCCGGGCTTGGCTTGGGCTGGGCCCGGCGGTTGTGCTGCTGACGCACGGACGCGACGGGGCGACGGTGCTCACCGCGGAAGGGGAGACCCTCGTGCCAGCGACCCGAGCTGCCGTGGTCGACACGATCGGCGCCGGCGACGCGTTCGGCGCGGCTTGGCTCGCGAGCTGGCTCTACTTGGGGCTCGGCCGGCCCGATCTCGGGCGACTCGACATGGCGACCGAGGCCACCCGCTTTGCATCTGTGATTGCCGCCCGTACGTGTGAGCGCGCCGGCGCCGAGCCACCGAGTGCCGCGCGGCTGGATGCCGAATGGTGCCTTGCCCCGTTGACGACCGACGCGTCAACGATGCGGGAGTAAGGGATGCTCGGTACCCTCAAACGCGCAGGCGACGTGCTCGATCTGTTCACCACGGAACAGCCCGAGTGGGGCGTCACCGCGGTGGCACGACGCCTGGACGTCGGCAAGTCCCTGGCGCATGACGTCCTAGCGAGCCTAGCCGCGATTGGCTTGCTGCAACGGGTGGGAAATGGCCGATACCGGCTTGGATGGCGCACAATCTCGCTGGCGTGCGTGCTCGTGCGCACGAGCCAGTTGAAGGCCCAGGCGCGTCCGGTCGTGCGGGAGGTGGCCGAGCGGCAGGGGCTCACAGTGAGCCTTGTCGCCTGGGACCGTGGTCGACTGATTTACATCGACCGCTGCCACAGCCTGCGGCGCGGGAGCGCCAGCGGCCCGGTCGCAGGATCGAGCGTCCCGGCCGATGGCAGTGCCGCCTCGAAGGTGCTCCTCGCCAGTCGATCGAGCGACGAGATCAGATCGCTCTGGGGGTCAGGGTTCATGCATACGCGCCATGCGTCCCTTGGCGAGTTGGAGCTCGATCTAGAACGGGTTCGGCTGCACGGCTGGGCCGGCGACGACGCGGCCGAGACGGACAGCAGCCATGCCGTCGCCGCGCCCGTACGAGATGTGGACGGCGATGTCGCCGCGGCGATCAGCCTCGACCTGATGGACCGCTGCGCGGCCTCCAACGTCCACCTTCACGCCAGGGTGGCGGTGGCCGCCGCTTCGAGGATTTCCGAGGCGATGCGCCATTGTCAGCTCGCGAGCTGAACGCGCGCTATCCCGACGACGACCTGGCCGAGAATTGCTCGGTGAACGCCTGCAGCGGAGTCATCTCGTCAGGCGGCGTGACGACACTCACCGGGACGCCGAGCCGTTGCACGCGAGTGGGCAGGTCGCGCCGCAGCCAGTCCGATGCCCGTTTGGGCAGGGTCGAGATCAGCACGTCGTCGTAGCTGCCGTCCGCGAGCACAGCGCTCACCGACTGCAATGCGTCGTCCGAGGCGCCGACCTGGCCCTTGACGGCGCCGCCGGCCGCCTTGGAGAGCAGCTTCAACGCGGCCTCGAGCGACCAGTCGGAGGTCCTACGAGTATCGACACTGGGAATCAGCAGTTCGAACGTCGTCGGGCGCTCGGCGGCGCGGCGCTCGATCTCTTGCAGCAGGAAGGGCGTCGATGCGGTTAGGTTCGCGACGATGAGTGTGCGATGTGGCGCTGGCGTATCCATGCATGATCTCCCCTGGGGCTGAGGTCGGCGCGCGCGAGTGTCGCACCCCCTGGTCAGGGCGGTCAAGCCGTGTTCGAAATGCCGGAACGGCTTGCTCAGAGCTTGTATTCCCGCAGGCCGTGCCAGTACTGGCGAGCGCACCATCGATCCACACGCCAGACCACGAGCGCGACCGCCAGCATCAGCACCCCGAACCCGGCGAGCCCGCCAAAAGCGTTGCTGACGACCGGAACGAGCGCCATCAGCCAGCACCATGCCGCGACCCATGCGAAGGGACGCCACGGGACATGCCAGCTGTGTTCGCGCGGCTCCGGCGGCTCGTCGTCCTTCGGCGGCTCCTCCCATCCACGGTCACGTATGAGGCCGAAAACGAGCATCTCGCAACGCTAGCCTGCGATCGCCCCCGGCCCCTGCGACGCCGGCTCGCCGATCAGCCGCCAGATCGTGGAGCCGTCGCTGCCGGTGTCGCTGCCGGCGAGGCCGGCGGCCGACAGCTTGCCGAGCTCGGCGCGGAATGCGTCGTACGGGACGAGCCCGACGCTGGTCAGCGTTGCGTAGCCGACCCGCGAATACAGCTCCGAGGTAGTCGCCGGTTCCTCCGTCAGCGCGGCGAGTAGCACCGACCAGCGTGACATGCCTTCACCGTATACCCGCGGGCAAGGGCGCCCGCGCAGCCACGCCTATCATGGAACGGCCCCGCCGCTTACCAGGACCAACAGTCGTGAGGTCGTGATGGACACAGGACTGCCAGCAGCATGACGCGCAAGCTGACTTCGCGCGTCAGCGCCGTCGCCGCGCCCTTGCGCAGATCGTCTCCAGGCTGCGCTTCGAACCGGATGATGTCTCGGCGATGCTGCCCTTCGAAGAGGTCGTGGCGGCTCTGGGACGCCGAGGCGAGAGCGACCTCGGTCTACAGACGATCCGCCTGGACTCGATCGTCGGAACCGTAGCCCGGCGGCGCGGCGAGTTTGACCGCAACTTCCGGCCAGCCTCGACGGGCGTGCGCGGCCGCTGGGAAGGGATCGCGACGGCCCGTCGCCACGGTGCGACGATGCCGCCGATCGATGTCTACCGGGTCGGCGAGATGCATTTCGTACAAGACGGCCATCACCGCGTGTCCGTCGCCCGCGCGCTCGGCGACACCCACATCGAGGCGCACGTCAGGGAGGTGTTCACCCAGCTCTCCGCCGGCACCGGATTGACCCTGCGCGACCTCCCGCTCAAACGGCACGAGCGCGTCTTTCATGAACGCGTGCCGTTGCCGTCGGCGCTTCGCAGCCGGATCCAGCTCTCCGACGAATGGCGCTATTCCCAGCTTGCGACCCTGATCGAGGCGTGGGGGCTGCGCGCGAGTTATGCCCGCGAGCAACTCCTCTCTCGGGAGGACGTCGCAACCGCCTGGTTCCGGGACGAATACGAGCCGGTTATCGAAGTCTTGTCCGAGGCGGGGATCGGTGGCGAGGGCACGGACACCGAGCGATACCTCCGGATCGCGATGCTGCGCTTCCTGCTGTTGCAGACGCACGACTGGACTGACGAGACGATCGAGCGATTGCTCGGCGAAGCGCACGCGCCGGGCGCGGACGCCGACACGATGGTCCACCGGATCCTGAAGGAGATCAGCTGAACTGAGGTCGGTCTGCGCCGGTCCGGGCAGCTCGTCCGGCATAGCCGAACGGCACTAGGTGCCGCCACTCTGCGGCGGTAGAACGCTGGGCGCCGTACACCGGTGCGGCGCGAAGGAGGGAGAAGAACACGTGTGTCGAGCCACGGCGGGCGTCCCGAGAGGGATGACGCTTCCGCGAATGATGCTGGTGATCGGGTGGGTCCTCGTTTGCGCAGCGTTTGCGGTTGGGTGCGGCTCGAGCAGTTCGAGCGGTCCGGTGAACCTCAACTTCTATTCGTCCCCGGACCCGAACGGGACCAATGTCAAGGCCGCCAAGACCTGCAGTGAGCAGTCGGGCGGGAAGTACAAGATCACGCTCGTCCCGCTCGCCAACAGTGCCGACTCCTCGCGCGCGCTGCTCGTCCAACGCCTCGCCGCGCACGACTCCGACATCTCGATGATGAACATGGACACGATCTGGACGTCGGAGTTTGCCGCGGCCGGCTGGCTGCGCCCGATCACCGGGGCGCAGCGGCAAGAGGCGCTCAACAACGTCCTTCCGATCGTCGCCCAGGGCTCCCAGTACAAGGGCAAGCTCTACGTGGTTCCGCTGAACACGAATGCGCAGTTGCTGTGGTACCGCAAGGATCTCGTGCCGACCCCGCCGACCACCTGGGCTCAGATGATCACGGACGCGAAGAAGCTCCCCGCCAGTGACGGGCTGATCGAGGAACAGGGGCAGGAGTACGAGGGCTACACGGTGTGGTTCAACAGTGTCGCTGCCTCAGCCGGCGGCCAGATCGTCACCGCCAACGGCACTCCGGTCTTGGGTAAGCCGGCGGTCTTGGCGGCGCAGACGATCAAGGATGTGGCGACCTCGGGTCGCGCGGACCCGTCGCTCTCGACCGACCAGGAAGATCAGGGACGGCTGACGTTCGAGGCCGGTAAGGCCGCGTTCATGGTCAACTGGCCCTATGTGTACGCGGCCGCCCGGACCGACGCGGCGAACAGCGCCGTCACCAAGCACGTCTTCCAGAACATGGCCTGGGCGCCGTATCCCGCCGTCTATCCGAACGTGCCCGGTCGCTCGTCGGTCGGCGGCGCCAACATCGGCGTCTCGGTCTACGGGCCCCGCCCTGACCTCGCCGAACAGGCCGCCCTCTGCATGACCCGTCCGTACTGGCAGAACCAGGAGGCGATCAACGAGGGGCTGCCGCCGGTGACGATCAACTCATATTCGAACCCGGCTGTCGTCAAGGCATATCCGTTCGCGTCCGTTCTGCTCAAGCAACTCGAGCATGCGACGACCCGCCCGCAGACGCCGCTGTACTCCGACGTCACGCTGGCGATCCAGCAGACGCTCCATCCGCCCGGGGGGATCAAACCGACGCAGGACATCAAGAACCTGCGCGCGTGTCTGAAGACGTTGCAGTCAGGAGGTTTGTGCTGATGGCCACTGACGTCGCCACTGTCGACGGCGCGCGCGTACGCGCTGCCCCGCCCCCCGCCGCGACCGGGCTCACCGGCCGTGCGAAAGCTGAGCGGAAGCTCGGCCTGATGCTGTGTGCCCCGGCGGTGATCGTGATGCTGGCCGTCGCCGGCTTCCCGATTCTGTACGCGTTCTGGCTGTCGCTGCATCGTGCCGACCTGCGGTTCCCGAGCCTCGACCGGTGGGTCGGCCTCGACAACTACAGGTCTGTGCTCACGTCGAGCACGTGGTGGCAGGACGTGGCGAACACCCTGATCATCACGGTGTTCTCGGTGACGATCGAGCTTGTGCTCGGGATGCTCATCGCTCAGGCGATGTACCGCGCGATCTACGCCCGAACCTGGATTCGGGTGGCGGTGCTCGTGCCCTACGGGGCGGTCACTGTCGTCGCGGCGTTCGCGTGGCGCCTGGCCTTCGACCCGGCGACCGGCTTTGTCCCGTCTCTGTTCAACCTGACCACCCCGCCGCTCACGACGCGCAGCGGGTCCTTCTTCGTGATCATCCTGTCCGAGGTCTGGAAGACGACGCCGTTCATCGCGCTTCTTCTCCTCGGCGGCCTCTCGCTCATCCCCGACGATCTCTACAAGGCCGCGAAGGTCGACGGCGCCACATCGCTGCAGCGCTTCTGGCGGATCACGCTGCCGCTGATCAAGCCGGCGCTCATGGTCGCGCTCCTGTTCCGGACGCTCGACGCGTTCCGAATCTACGACACGGTGTACATCATTACCCACGGCGCCAACAACACCGGCTCCGTGTCACTGCTCGGCTACGAGCAGCTCGTCAACCGGCTGAACCTCGGCCTGGGATCGACGATCTCGGTCCTGATCTTCTGCTGCGTGATCTTGATCGCGTTGGCATTCACCAAGTTCCTGGGCACGAGCCCGCAGCGGAGGTAGGAGGACGATGGAAGACACCACACCCACCCGTAAGACGCTCTGGGGATTTGCCGCCGCGGGCGTCCTCATCTACGCGCTCGTCCCGGTCATCTGGATCATCTCGCTGTCGCTGAAGACGCCGGACTCAATCGGAGACGGCAGCTTTCTCCCGACCCATTGGACGTTCGACAACTACACGACGGCGTTCAAGACCGGTTTCTTCACGGCTGCACTGCGCAACTCGATCGGGATCGCGTTGATCGCCACTCTGATCGCGCTCGTGTTCGCCTCGATGGCGGCGTACGCCATCACAAGACTGGACTTCCCCGGCAAGACCGCGATCCTGGCGGGAGCGCTCGCGATCTCGATGTTCCCGGCGATCTCGATCGTCGGCGGCCTGTACAACGTGTGGCGCCAGATCGGCTTGTATGACACGTGGATCGGACTGATTCTCCCGTACCTGTCGTTCTCGCTGCCGCTGTCGATCTACATCCTCTCGGCCTTCTTCCGCGAGATCCCATGGGACCTCGAGAAGGCTGCGCAGATGGACGGCGCGACGCCGATGCAGGCGTTTCGCAGGGTGATCCTCCCGCTCGCGGTGCCGGGCGTCTTCACTGCCGGCATCCTCGCGTTCATCGCGGCGTGGAACGACTTCCTGTTTGCCAACGTGTTGACGGCGACCAACGCGTCGCGGACGGCACCGGTCGCGCTGTCGTACTTCACCGGTGCATCGCAGTTCCAGCAGCCGGCCGGCGCGATCGCGGCCGGTGCGGTGATCGTCACCGTCCCGATCCTGATCATGGTGCTGATCTTCCAGCGTCGAATCGTTTCCGGCCTGACCGCCGGGGCCGTCAAGGGCTAAAGGAGCGTACATGGCCGACATCGTTCTCGACAGCGTCGTCAAACGCTATCCCGACGGATTTGAGGCCGTCAAGAACCTCAACCTCAACATCGCTGACGGCGAGTTCATGATCCTCGTCGGCCCGTCGGGCTGTGGCAAATCGACGGCGCTGAACATGATCGCCGGCCTCGAGGACATCTCCGCCGGTGAGCTGCGGATCGAGGGCAAGGTGGTCAACCAGGTGGCCCCGCGCGATCGGGACATCGCGATGGTGTTCCAGAGCTATGCGCTGTACCCGCACATGACGGTTCGCGAGAACATGGCGTTCGCGCTGAAGCTCGCGAAGGTCCCCAAGGCGGAAGTCGACCGCAAGGTCCAGGAGGCCGCGGACATCCTCGACCTAAACGAACACCTCGCGCGCAAACCGGCCAATCTCTCAGGCGGCCAGCGCCAGCGCGTCGCGATGGGTCGCGCGATCGTCCGCGACCCCAAGGCGTTCCTGATGGACGAGCCGCTGTCGAACCTGGACGCAAAGTTGCGGGTGCAGATGCGGGCGCAGGTCGCGCGCATCCAGCACAAGCTCAACACGACAACCGTCTATGTCACTCACGACCAGACCGAGGCGATGACGTTGGGCGACCGCGTGGCCGTGATGCTGAGCGGAGACCTCCAACAGGTGGGCTCGCCGATGGAGCTCTACAACCAACCGACGAACCTGTTCGTCGCAGGATTCATCGGGTCCCCTGGGATGAACTTCCTGCCGGCCACGCTCACGAACGGCACGGTGAAGCTGCCAATGGTGGACGTTCCCTTGGCGGATGCGCTCCGCGAGCGCCTCGGACGCCAGCCGGACGGCCGCAACCTGATCGCAGGGATCCGGCCCGAGGACTTCGAGGATGCGGCGCGGGTCGACCGTGAGAGCCACGACCGCGGGGTCACCTTCCGATCCAGGCTCGACCTCGTCGAGGCGATGGGGGCGGAGTTCTATGCCCACTTCGGTGTCGCTGCCAAGCCTGTCCGCTCTGAGGAGTTGGCTGAGCTTCGGGATGATGCCGGCGGCATCGAGGAAATGACCGAGAGCGGGGGAATCGTCGCCGTGGCCCGGCTCAGCCCCCAGAGCCGGGCCCGGAGCGGCGAGGAGGCGGAGCTGTGGCTTGACGCCACGAAGCTGCATTTCTTCGACGCCGAGTCGGGTCAGTCGCTGTTGAACGGACACTGAGTTCGCCGGCGCGCAGCGTCACGGGGATCGGATCGACGATCTCAAGCGACGGGGCGGTCTCGGGCTCGTCGTTTCGGAAGCCGAGGAACGCCCAGGTTCCATCTCGCCGCTGGACGAGCGGGGCCGCGCACAGAATCGGGTCGCCCTCGAACGGGCGCGCGCCGCCGAGCGCCCACGGCCCGGTGGGAGAGTCGCCGAGGAGGTACCAGGTGCTGTGCGACCCGAACCTCGCCACCTGCTCGGCGCTCTGCTCGTCCGGGCGACAGGTGAAGACCAGGACCGACTGCCCGTCGACGATCCGTACTTGTGGGACCTCGAGCTGGCCAAAACCGCCCGGCTCGGTCAACGGCGGCTGCAGCTCCCAGGTCCGCATGTCGGCGCTGCGTGCGTGAGCAAGCACGCCGTCGCGCAGCCGCGGCGCGCCGTTCGTGCGCGCGGTGATGATCATGTGCCAGCCGTCACCGCCTGAGTCCTTCAAGACGAACGGATCACGCCACGTGTCACTCGCCGAGGGTTCCTCGGGGAGCGTCTTGTACCAGCGTAGATCGGGACGGACGAGCGGCTCGTGGCCGATCCGTCGCCACGTGAACAGGTCATCGGACTCAGCCATCCCGATCCGCTGGTCGCGCTCGCCATGTCCCGGCGTCGTCGAAAGCGCCGAGTAGTACAAGCGCCAAACCCCGTCGTCGCCGCGTAGCACCGATCCCGTCCACAGCGCCAGGTCGTCCCAGCCGTTCGCCGCCGGCACCAGTGCGTCGGACTGGACGGTCCAGTCCAGAAGGTCGGTCGAGGTCGCGTGCCCGATCCTCGCCGCCGTATGCCGAAGGTTGGGATCCTTCAGTGAGCGGGGCGCCTTGAGGAAGAACAGGTGGTACTGGTCGCCGTCGTCCGCGGCCCAGCTGTCCCACACCCAGTCGTCAGGCAATCGCAGCACGCCCGCATCGTCTCAAAGCGCTCTCGGGCGGCGAGCACGGGAGCGGGAGCAGCAGGCAATCGCAAGAGCAAACGCTCCGCGCGATGGTTGCAAAAAAAAGGAGGCGCACTTGTTCTGGCTGACGGTCGAGTACCTGCCTGGGTTCCTCGAGCTGATCCCGGTGCGCTATCGCGCCGACGGAGCGTGGCTTCGTGAGCTCGAGGTCCACGGTAGCGCCGGCCGACAGCGCTATCGATGTCGTCCGCTTGCAGCAACCCGACCGGCGATGTGAGCCCAGGCACCACGGCCTCGTCGGCATTTGCGGGGCTACGGTGCGCTGGCGCCGAACTTGAGCGCCACGTGAGAGCCCTTCGGGTTGGACTTGATCGCGTTCAGCGTCACGACGTACTCGGACCCTCCGCGCGAAAAGTGGCCCTTCGTGAGCAGGTAGGTGCCGCCCGAGCTGCGCGGGATCGCGGCCTCCGACACCAGCTGCAGGTTCGTGTCGGGTAGCTCGATGATCAGCTTTCGGTTGGTCGCGCCACCCGCGAGCGGAAGGATCGCCGTGCAGGATGTCGCGCTTCCCTGGCAGCGGATCGTCCGCGTGCCGCCCTCTGGGGGCCGTGCACCGACGAGGCCGGCGCCGGCTGGGATCGAGAACGGGCCGCCCTTAAGGATGACCGTGTCGTTCGTCACCAGATTCCTCAAGCGCACGAACGTTCCGGCGGGGACGGTCGCGACGCCGGTGAGCGACGCGCCGTCGACTTGGATTTCTTGCGTGAAGCGCCCAGACAGCTGATCATTGCCGAACGCCATGAGCTGAAACCCGTTTGTGTTGAATGCGAAGCTCTCGAGTGTCCCCGTATACACCTCTCCCTGACCACCGTAGATCCCCAGACCGTTGTCGTAAACGACGGAGAGTTGCGCACCGCCTTTCAGACCGCCGACAAGGAATCTGAACGGCGCGCCCTGTTTTGTCTGGGCGACGGCGCTCGCGTCCCCCACCGCGGGAACCATTGCGACGGTTGCGAGCGGCACCATCATCGTCCGTCTCAGTTGCGCCGCGAGTGCCATCGTCATCAGCCTCCTCTGTTGTTGAGTTGCTAGTTGGTGCAGACGGCCGTTACGATCACGCCGATCGGGCCATTGCCGGGCGTAAGCTTTACCGCCGCCGCTGTCCAGCTGTTGGTGGCGCCTGGCTGCGATATCTGGATCGCGCTGCCCGGACTTGCGACGGCCCCGCCGCCCAACAATGCTGTGCCCGGCGGACACGTTGACGTCGCGAAGTCACTGGTGGAGTACTGGTCAGCGACACCGCTCACGACGCCGGGTGTTGCGCTCTGACTGTTACTCACGCCCTTGGGTCCTTGGGGACCACGTGGGCCGGTGGGGCCGGCCGGGCCCGTTGGGCCAGCCGGACCCCTGCTCCCGGCGGGCGGCCAGGTGATCTGTTGCTCGTTGCTCCGGCACGGGGTGGTACGGAGCTTGAGGTTGCGGTTGCCAGGTTGTCCGGGGTTAATCGAGATACAGGCCACGAATGGTGCGGCTGTCTTCTTCTTCGGGCGGCTGGCCATCGCGACGGCGGCTCCGATCGCGAACGTGGCCAGCACGCCCGCGACGGCCAGCGCGCGAGCGCGGCCGACGCACGCCGCGGCGCGCCGGTCCGCTGGCTGAGTCTGATCGCTTCGGCTGGCGTCTGCGCCGCGGGATGCGGTCTGGTAGCCCGACCTGGAAATCATGGCCTTGGTCTCCTGTGTGTGGATGATGAATTCGTGCCCGATCGGCGAGCGATCCGCGCGGATAGGTCGATCAGTTAGTAAGCCTGCTGGAGTGCGCCATTGATGAGTTGCTGGTCGTCGAAGATCGAGAAGACCTCCGGCAGGGGGGCGCCGGTTAGTGGGATGTTGTTTATGAGGTTGGCGAAGACGAGCGTGCGCCCGCTCTTGGTCTCGATGTAGCCGACCAGGTTTGATGCTCCGGCGAGCCCGATGGCCGGGGTGGCGAAGGCGACGCGGTTGCCGGGCTTGGCCTGGATCCTGCCGACGGATGGTGTTCCCTTGCCGAGCGTGGCAAGCGTTCCGTCCACTCCCACGATTGGCAGCGCGGCGCGGAACGCGGACCCGTAGGGTTGAAGTTGCACGCGCCGCAGGAACGCAGTGATCGCAATCGGGTTGATCCGATCGCGGTCGTCGGAGCCTCCGCCGTCGAAGGCAAAGGTTGTGTCCGGCGGCGATCCTAGGCGTGCGGCGTTGCTTTGAAGGAACGCCAGGCCCGCTGGGCAGCTGCGCTGGCCATGCTTGGCGGCCACAAGGCACACGAGCAGGTCCGCGCCGCGGTTGGCGCTGACCTTGAGGATCACCTTCACGATCTGCGAGAGCGGGGCCGATAGCCGCAGCGCCACGCGCCGACTCGACGCGTAGGTGCGATTGCGCGGCAGCAGGTTGCGCGGATTCGGCCCTACGGCCCTCGCCGCGACATTCACGCCGGCGCGGCGCAGCGCCTCTATGAACGCGGTGCGCGCGAACGCAGCCGGGTTCGGGACGAAGAACACCTGGAGCAGTGGGCCCGCGCCGGCAGGCACCGTGCCGCTGACGGTGACCTCGCTCGGGCCTGTTTGCGTGACCTGCCACGAGGGCGCCGATCCTCGGGCGGCCGTCTTGACGGTGGTGCGCACGTGCCACGCAGCCGTACGCGGCCGGTAGGAGATGCGGGCCGCCTGTCCTGCGCGGGTCGGCGTGGCCGTGATGTCGAGGAAGTTCTCGTTGATCCCGACCGGCGACATGACACCGTCGGGCCAGCCGGAGTAGGTGTTGAACAGGCGGTCGTCGATGACGACGTTGCCGTTGACCTTGCGGATCCCGGAAGCGCGCACCTGGCGCGCGAGCTGCTCGACGCCGGCCAACGGGTTCGAATGTGGCACCAGCGTCGGGCCGGGCGCGCCATCGGCGTCGCTGTGATCGAGCTGCGGCGCGGTGTTGTAGGCCTGCGTCCCGTTCGGTCGATCGCGCAGGCCGAAGCTGAAGTCGCCAGATGCGACGAGCACGAGATTGCCGCTGAGAACGCCACGACGAACGCTCCCGGTGCGAAACACGGGCGTCCGGAACCGATAGCCCGAGCCGTAGTCATGCAGCACGGCCGCGGCGCTGTAGAGCTTGAGTGTCGAGCCCGGCGTGAACAGCTTTTCGGGATTCTGCGAGAGCAGCACCTGCCCGGTGTTGGCGTCGGCCACGAATAGACCCCACGTGGAGTGCAGATAGCGGGCCTTGGCCTCGACGCGCGCGATCGTCTGGGCGACGATCGGCGGGACCGGCGTCGCGGTCGGAGACAGCGGGTCGACCGCGCCTGCCGGCGACGCCGCCAGCGCGAACACGCCGCCAACCAGCGCGAGCAGTCCTGCGAGCACCGGCGGTCGTGACTTCGGTTGCATCGTTACCTCTGTTTCACGGGGTCGGGATTGGGATCGAGGCCAGTGTCTCGTCGAGCCAGTCGTAGACACGCCGGTGAAAGAGCCGCCGACCGGCGGCCTGGCAATGGCCCTCTGCGCCCTCGCTGGAGCTGAACCGCAGCAGCGTGCGGCGCTCGGTGCCGACGGCGTCGAACAGCAGCTCGGCCCCACGCGCCGCGGGGTCACCGTCGTTCGCCGTGACGAGCACCGGACAGCGGATGCCGCTCGCGACAGGCCAGATGACGTAGCGGGTCAGATCGGCCAGGTAATCGAAGAGCGTCTCGGTGCCGTGGACGAGCATGCCGCGGTCGCGAAGGCGCCAGCGAAGCATTGGATCGGCGTCCGGCCGCTGGAGCATGGCGTCGAACGGATCCAGCAGCGACGGGTCGATGTCCGGGAAGGACGCGCGCGCACGATCGTCGAGCGGGAGCAGCGGCAGGAGCGCCGCGCCCTGGTCAAACTGGCCCGGGTCGGCGATCAGCGCGGCGACGCGCGGCTCGCGGCCGGCGGCGCGGGGGGCAAGGAAGCCGCCGAAGCTCCAGCCCGCGAGCACGATCCTGTCCGGGTCGACATCCGCTCGCGCGAGCGCGTGATCGATGACCGACGCGAGCACCGCCTCCCAGTCCGGTCGCATCGTCATGCCATCGCGGATCAGGCAACGGCCCTGCCCGGGCCCGTCATAGAGCAGCACGTGGTAGCCGCGGTCGACGGCAGCGGGGACATGCGCGACGAACATCTCGGCGACCGTGCCGTCGTAGCCGTTCGTGTAGACGATCGTCGGCCGTGGCTCACCGTCCTGCGCGCCACGAGCCCGCACGAACACCCCCGGCAGCGTGACCTCCTCGAATCCGATCTCGAGCCATTCCGCGCCCGGCTCCCACAGAGCGATCGCGCGACGCAGCGCTACGTGCTCGGCGGCCGAGCCGGCGGCGAGCCGCTCATCGCGCGCCGGCGTCAGAAACGGTGCGTAGGCAGTACGGTGGTAGGTCGCGGCGCGCACATACGCCTCCCGGGCCGAGACCACATGACCCGCGACGGCCGACGCGTCGCCATCGTCGCATAGGCGATCCGCGAGCGCGCTCCACTCGCGATGCCACGCGTCGAGGTCCGGCGCCTCGCCGATCCGATCGATCGTCACGCGGCACTCGCCGAAGTCGGCGCCACCGTAGGTGGCGTGCATGAGCGCCCGGGTTCCGAACGCCTCCCACATCGGGTTCGCACTCAACCAGGCCATCTCACGTCGTCCTCTGGCTGGTGCCCCATCACGGCGCTTGAGTATTCGCCGCCGCGGCGGACGTCGCTATGGACCTAAGTCCATAGCGACGGCCTCTTGCGCAGCGAACAATGTTCTCGAGATCGACCAGACCTTGCACGTGATCGACTCGTTGCAGCTGACCGCCAAGCACAAGGTCGCGACACCGCTCAACTGGAAGCAGGGACAGGAGGAAGCATGCAGCGATTCGTATGGCCGGTCGTCACAGTCCTCGCGCTCGCGACGGCAAGCCCTGCCGGTGCGACGTTCCCCGGCAAGAATGGCGCGCTCGTCTTCTCCGGGGTGGACGCCGTGAGCAAGACCGTGCAGGTCTACCGAATCGTGCCCGGCGGAGTTCCGACACGGCTGACCACCCCGAGCGGGGCGGTCTACAACGAGTGCCCGTCGTGGTCGGCGGACGGGCGCCTGATCTACTTCGACAGCGTTGATCGCGCCACGAGCAACCCGGCCCACATCTACCGCATCAATGCAACCGGCGGTTCGCGCACACTCGCGGACAGTCCGATGGCGCCGACCCATCTCTGCCCAACGGTCAACCGAAGCGGGACATCAATCGCGGCGATCGAGTACAGGGACAATGGCAGCGAGGCGATCATCCGCATGCACGCCGACGGCAGCGGTCGGCAGATCGTCGCCGCCGCAGCCGCGAATCAGGACAATTATGCGCCGCAGTTCGCGCCCACCGGCACTCGCATTCTGTTCAACAAGGTGACATGGAACGGGAATGCCGTCGAGCGCTCGGACCTGCTGATTGTCAACGCCGCCGGCAAGACAACGAACATCACACGCCAGAGCGGCGACCAGTTCAGCTCCCCCTCGTGGTCGCCCGACGCGAGCACGATCCTCGCGGTACGAGGGGCGGCCCAGAGCGAGATCGTCCGGATGAGCGCCGGAGGCGGCAACGTCCGCACGCTCGCCAAGGTGCCGGGCGCGCAGCTGTCGAGCCCGACATTCTCGCCGGACGGCTCGAAGATCGCCTATACGAAGTGCGTGGGCGACTGCGGCGACCCGTTTTCGCCGGGCACCGGCTCCCTGTGGGTCATGAACGCCGATGGCTCCCATGTCACGGAGATCCTCGCCCAGGCAACGGCGGGGGTCCAGCCGGACGGAAGCCTCGACTGGGGCGTCAATGCGCTCTAGGGTCCGGTGTGGAGCGGATCGGTGGCGGACGTGAGCGATCCGCGCGCGTTGCATGGTCCAGTCGGTCTGGTCGGCGCGGGCTACATCGGCCATCTGTTCGCTCAGCAGTTCGCCTTGGCGGGCTACTCGGTGCGGGCGTGGTCACCTGCCAGGTCCGTTCACACGCTGCATGATCGGTTGCGTCAGAGCGTCTCGACGCTGGCGGAGATCGGCGCCGTGGGACGTTCGGAGGTCGACGACGTCCTGGCCCGGGTGTCCACATACGACGATCTGGCGACGGCGCTGGCGCCTTGCGCCGCGGTGATGGAGTCGATCGTCGAGGACGCCGAGGTGAAGTCGGCCTGTTACCGCGAGATTGAAGCGGTGATCGGCGCTGAGGTGCTGTTGTGGAGCGCGACCTCGAACTTTCCGATGACGCGGCTCGCTGCGGGCATGGCGCATCCTGAACGGGCGGTCGTCGTCCATCCGGTACAGACGCAGCTGATCATCTTCGTCGAGGTCGTCGCCGGCGAGCACACGAGCGAGGAGACGGTCACGACCACGATGCGCTTCTGCGACGACGTTGACCTTCGCGCGGTCCGCGTGCGGAAGGAGATCCCGGGCTTCTTGTGGAACCGAGTGTGGTTCGCAATGCTGCGCGAAATGCTGCACCTCGTGGACATCGGCGCCGCCGACCCGCTCGAGCTCGACTCGATCGTGCAGACCACGCTCCGTGCTTTCGTCCCCGTGTTCGGACCACTGCAGATGACCGATCTGATCGGCCACGACACGCTGCGAGACATCTCCAACGCGCTCTACCCCGAACTCGCGACCGACCGAACCGCATCGACCACCGTCGAGCAGCTGGTGCGCGACGGCCGGCTCGGGGTCAAGAGCGGCCGTGGTTTCTACGACGACAACGACCAACGACTCGCTGAGCTCACCCTCAAGCTCTATCAGGTGGCCCGTCAGCTCGGCAGCGACTCACCCTGACCCGTCGTGAACAACCAATCGGTCGCGATTGGTGAGCTTCCCGGGAGTCCGGCTCAGCCCACGATCCCGTTCACCGCCCGATCGACGGGTCGGCCTTGCTCCATTTCCCATTGCACGCCCCAGGGATCGATCCAGTAGAAGAACTTGTAGGGAAATGGGGTCAGCTCTTCGGGAGTGTGGTCCTGGCCCAGGATCCCGATGTGAAGGCCTCGTTTCCCGTACGCCTGCTGCTGGGCACGGATGAACTCGTAGGCCGCCACCGCGTCCGGCACCTCGACCGCCACGTGGCGAATGCCGCCCAGATCGTTCGTCTCCCGGCGACGGATTGATTGGTCGCCCTTGGGATGATGGTAGGTGAACAGCTCCAAATACACGCCTACCTCGGCATGCTTCAGAAAGCGAACGTCCAGCATGACCCGGCCGTCGTCAAATCCGGCACTCCGGGCGAACGAGGCGAGATCCAAACCCGGGTAATCCATCGGACCGGCAACGTTGGCTGCCAGCTCAAAGCCGAGCACGGTGCGGTAGAACTCGGTGGCGACCTCGATGTCGTCCACCACGACGTTGAGGTGGGAGATCGCTTGGACATCTCGCCGCGGGCTAAATTCGGTCATATCCCCTCCGTCGGAGAAGTTCGTCTGGATTGAACGTAAGCGACTACGGGGTAAGGACCCCTAGCCGGAGTTGGACCGCGGCGTGTTGACCCATTTGCAGATGTCGAACACTCCGGGCACGTACACGTTGACCGGTCTCAGCATCACGTCGGCCGGCCTGACCCCGAGGCCGCCCTGGCCCGCGTTGGTTGGGCTGACGGGACTGAACATGCGGTTGAGGATGGTCTTTGACGGCCAGGCGTAGCTGCCCGGGCCGCTACCCGAGCGGGCGACCATCAGCGAGACCTGCCAGACGTTGAATCCGTTTGGGTTTGACGCGCCGGGGGCGTTCGGGTCGAGGGTCTGCAGGGATGCCCAGCGCGTCCCCGCGGGGGAGCCGAGGAAGGGGTCGTCGCTCTCGCCGCTGGCGCACCAGTAGATGTTCCAGGAAATCACCGGGTTATACGCGTGGTCGGGAACGTCGCCCGCGCCAGGCGCGACCGCCGTCTTCCCTGTGTTCCACACCGGGAACGCGAGCGGAACGAGATCCCGGTAGAGCTCGCGCTCCACCGCCTGAGTGGCCACCGTGCCATCTGCGGTCTGTGCATCGGCCGACAACGAGAACTCGTCATATTGGCCGTTGGTTCCGCAGCCGCCATTGGTATCGCACAGCGCCCAATGGCCGAGCAGGGCGAGCTTGGTCGGATCGCTGACGATCATGTCACCCATGCGCCGGTAGGAAAACGCCGCATTCGCCGCCTGGCTTTGGATCTCCATCCCGAGCTTGTCGGCCTCGACCCGCCGGTCCTGCGGCGTGCCCGGAGTGCCACCCCACAGGCCCTGGAACAGGGAGTCGGAAAGGTCGGTAGCCGCCGCGAACGAATTGACGACCCTCTCGGCCGCGTCGTTGAACCACGGGGCCAGGAAGTACGCGACCGACGAAGCGATTGAGAACCAGTCGAAGCGCAGCTGCGCCTTCGCGTTGAGGTTAGCCAGCTGCTTCTCGAGATTGTCCTGGAGTACCGAGGCCTGCTCCCAGGCGCCGGCCCCCGCCGCGGTCTCGGGTGCGGCAAGCGCGGCCAGGTAGTGGCGCACTTTGCCCACCCAGATGATCTCCTTTGCGAGCTCCTGCTGGGCGGCCGCAAAGTCAGCCGCGGTGAACGAGACGCCATTGAACGACGAGTGCGACTGCTCGAAGTGGACGCTGTTGATCTCATTCTTGATCGCGGTCGCCAGGCTCAAACTGATTGTCTGGGTCCAGTACGCCTGCCGGGGCGAGTCGGCGAGCTCGGGGACCTGTGAGCCGATCCAGTCGAGCGCCGCGTGTGCACCCGGATTGTTGTCGAGCGGCCAGACCTGCACCGGCGGGCGCAGCACGAGCCGGACGAGCTGTTCGGCAGGCGGCCCGACCGAGCTGACGTTGTGGGGCCTGAACAGCGACTCGGTGTTCGGCGCCAGCGCGCCGCGCAGGCGCCCGTTACCGTCGGCGACCTCGGTGCCACGCCCCTCGCCGGCGCCCGACCAACCGACAAGGGAGTACGACGCGGTGCTGAAGCCCATGCTTCGGTTGAAGGTGTCACGGGTGCCACCGACCGCAGCGATGCTCTGCGCCAGCCCCGGCAGCTGCACTGTCGGGGTGTCCGGATCGATCAGCGGCTTGGATCCGAGCCCCGGCGTGCGCAGCGACGAGATCATGATGACGCTCCCGGCGCTGCTCCACTGGGAGATCGTGCCGGCCATCCGGAGGGCCGTCGGGTACTGGGGGCCGTTCTCGTCGGTCGTGACGAACATAATCGAGTGCTGCAGCGCGAGTGTGTGCTCATCCCAGGCAGACACCAGATAGCCGCCTTGGCTGTTGGCGACGGTGCCGGTCACTTTGGCGCTACCAATGGTCTGGGCGATCGTGCATGTCCCGCCGATTCCGCCACTACAGAACGCCGCCGCGCGCGTGTCGAAGCTCTCCCGCGCGGCCGGCATGAAGCTGTAATGGTGGTTGGCATCTGAGCCGAGGTACCCCTGCATCACAGCGTTGCGGTTCGGGGTCACGTCGATCTGCGCGTCCCCCGGAGCCAGCCCGGGCACGCCAATCGCCGCGGCAGTACCGGGCTTCAGATTGTTGATGTCCACGGGGAAGCCGAGCGTGAGCTGCGACGGGAAGCCGATCGCCGCCAGCGTCGACGTCGCGAAGTTCAGGGTGTTCGGCGGCCCCCAACCCACGATCGGATGAGACGCCGCGATCACCATGGCCCCGTCACCGAGGCTCTCGAGCTCCTGCTCGACGTCGACCGGTACGGGCCGGTCACCAGAGCCGATCCGACAGATCTGGTTGCCGCACGCGCCATAGGTCCGGTCCCACAACGGCACCATGGTCCTGCGATCGACGGCGATCAGCTGCCACAGCGCCTGGTAGCCGCTACCCGACCAGCGTGGGTTGCTTGGGGTTCCCGCCATCGGCGGAGCCGCGTAAAACGTGTTGCCCAGCTGGATCCCGGGCCTTCCGTTCGGGTTGGTGTTGACCTCCAGCACGGGACTGCGGGGCAGCGCGGCCATATCGACGTTGTCGGTCATCGTGGCCGTCCCGACCGACGTGGTCATGCGGAGCCGGTAGATGCCGGGAACATCGGGGCGCAGCGCCACCGCCGGCGCCCTGGCCGGGCCCAGCGTGGCCAGCCGAACGCCCAGCGCTCCCAGCGGCACGCTCACCCAGCTTCGCGGCGCGGGAGACCTGCCGCCGGCCACCATTCGCTTGCGCAGCCGCCGCGCGTAGCGACTCCCGAGCGGAGCGGCCACGAGTGACCACCGCGACCGCGGGCGCGAGCGGAGCTGCACACCCGCCGCGATCCTGCCGACGATGGGTCGCAGCATGCCCACGGGCACGTACACGTCGCGACCGGCGCCGGCCAGGTAGCGGTGCATGACGCGGAACCGGACGACCGCGTGCCGGATCCGGCCCTGCCAGCGCGCCGTGATCCGCAGCACGTTGCGGCCCGGACGGAGACCATCGCTGGCCGACGCGCGAAGCAACCGCAGGCTCTTCCCGCGCCGTGCGAACTCACCGCCGACGCTCGCGCCGTTCAGGCGAGCCTGGACGTCGCTGTATTCGGGGCCGGCGCGCACAGCGATCAGCACCGTGTTGGTCTGGATCTTGGCCGCCGGACGCGGACTGAGGATCACTCGCGAAGCAGCGTGCGCCGCGCCGGCGCCGGCGGTCAGCTCGACAACCAGCGAGCACACGAGCGCCGCGACGGTCAGCCGCCCCGGCGATGCGACCTGTGAACGGAGTGTGGCCGGCATCATCTCGTCATCTCCACGGCATCACGTCGCCTGAGTTGCGGGTGCCCCATCACCGCGGTTGAGTATTCGCCGCCCGTGAGGACGTCGCTATGGACCTAGGTCCCCTCGTGTGACACACACGGTTGTGAGAGAGTTGTCGTGCGATGACTGGGGAGATGAGGCCGCGGGCGGCCGCACCGAGTCGCAGACGGCGTATCCGCGCCACTGCCACCCGCCGTCACGCGCTGACGCTGGCCGTGACAGAGGTTGCTGTTGTGGCGCTGCTTGCAGGGCTCGTGGAGCTGGCGCTGTTCTACTCGGGGGTGCCCGTGGCACCACCATGGGAGGTTGTGCTGTTCGTCGTCGCCGCCTGGGTGTACATCGCGGCGGGGACGGTTGCGTGGCTGCGCCGGCCGGCCAACGACATGGGCCTGTTGATGACGGCCGGCGGCTTTATCTGGCTGATCGCAGGACTTGTCAACACCCCGGTCCCGGCACTTCAGGCTGCCGGAGCGGTCATGGCGATCTTCCCCGTCGCGATCGTCATCCACCTGCTCGTCGCCTTCCCCTCCGGACGGCTGCGGACAGCCTCCGAGCGGGCGGTGGTGATCGCCGGGTATCTGGCCTGTCTGGTGCTGCAGGCCCCAACCTATCTGTTCGCTCCGGCGGGCCCGTTGCAGATCGCCGATCGGCCTGATCTCGTCGATGCCGGGCGCCAGGCGTTGCGCATCGGGTACTTCCTCGTCGTCCTCGGCGTCGGGCTGATCCTCGTACGCCGATTGCGTGCTGCGACACCGGCGCAGCGCCGGGTGCTCGCGCCACTCACGGTGTACGGGCTCATCGCCGCGGCGGCGATTCCGCTCGGGTCGGTGCTGGTCGACCTCCACATCCTGTTCCCCGATCGTGGCGTCGGGCTGTTCGTGGTGCAGATTCTGCTCGTGACCGGCGTGCCGATCGCGTTCGCCATCGGCGTACTGCGCGGCGGCTTCGCCCGGACGGCGGACATCGACGAGCTGGGGGTGTGGCTCGGCGCCGACGACGAGAGCGGACGACCCGCGCTCCTCGACGCACTCGCTGCTGCACTCGGTGACAACAGCGTCGAATTGCGGTTCCGCGTTCCCGGCGATGCCGGGTGGGTCACCGCCGACGGCATGCCGGCACCGGCGCCCACCGCGAGCACGCTGCGGGGAGTCGAAAAGGTCGAGCGCGCCGGCGTGACGATCGGGGCCGTCCTGTACGACGCGACGCAACAGACGCGGCCGGAGGAGGTGCGGTCGGCCGCGCGTGTGATCGCGCTCGCACTCGACCGCGAACGGCTCACCGTCGAGCTCCGCGCCTCGCGCACACGGCTGGTGGAGGCGAGCGATGCCGAGCGCCGCCGGATCGCCCGTGACCTTCACGATGGGCTGCAATCGCGGCTCGTGCTGCTCGCAATACAGGCCGGCCTCGCGGACGACCGCTCGATGCGCAGCGGACTCGACGCGGCGATCGAAGAGCTGCGCTCCCTGGTCGACGGAGTGATGCCCGCGGAGCTCACCGAGCGGGGCCTTCCGGCCGCGGTCGAGGGACTGACCGACCGCATGCCCGTCGCGGTCACGCTCGAGATCGATGCGCTCGAGCAGCGCCTCCCGCTCGCGGTCGAGAGCACCGGCTTCTTCGTCGTCTCGGAAGCGCTCGTCAATGCCGTCAAGCACGCCCAGGCCAGCGAGCTGATCGTGTCGCTGCATCGCGATGGTGGCGACCGGCTACGGATCGAGGTCGGCGACAACGGCGTCGGCGGAGCGGACCGCGGCAACGGCATCCGCTCCATGACCGATCGCGTCGAAGCGCTCGGCGGCCGGTTGCTCATCGACAGCGCCGTCGGGGTCGGTACCCATGTCAGGGCGGAGCTCCCGTGCGGCTCGTAATCGGCGAGGACCAGGCGCTGATGCGCGAGGGACTCGCACTCGTGCTCGAACGCGGAGGCTGCGAGATCGTCGGGATCGCCAACGATGCCGCCGACATCGTGCGCAAGACGATCGCGCATCGGCCGGACCTTCTGATCGCGGACATCCGGATGCCGCCATCACATACCGACGACGGCTTGCAGGCCGCGCTCGACGTGCGCCGCCGCGTGCCCGGGCTGCCGGTGCTCGTCCTCTCCCAGCATCTCCAACGCCACTACGCCGTCGAGCTGCTCGAAAGCGGCACCCAGGGCGTCGGCTACCTCCTCAAGCAACGCATCGCAGATGTCACGCGCTTTCTCGCCGACATCCGCCGGATCGTCGCCGGCGGGACCGTGCTCGACCGCGACGTCGTCTCGGCGATGGTCGACCGGCCACGCGACAGCGATCCGCTCGGCGGTCTGACAGCGCGTCAGACGGAAGTGCTCGAGCTGATGGCGCAGGGGCGCAGCAACGCCGCGATCGCCGAGCACCTCACCATCTCCGAAAAGGCGGTGGTCGCGCACGTGTCCCGGATCTACGACCTCCTGGCCCTCGCCAACAGCCACGACGACCACCGCCGCGTCCTCGCGGTCGTCCGCTACCTCTCGGCCTGACTCGGGCGCGAGCGTGGCTTCCTGGGTGGTGCCCTTCTTCGACCCAGTAGGCCAGCGACACGCGACACACGCACCGGCCGGTGCCGGTCGCGCTGGTGTTGCTCATTCATCAAAGCAGCAACCAAGCTGGCGTGACTGCGTCAGGCGGGCAGCAGCACGTGACGAACCGGCGCCCCGACCGGCCAGCCCTGCATCCATACCGGCGCGGGCACCTGGGGCCGACCGATGAAAAGCAAGGGGGTCGCGCAAATCTTTTCGGGATCGGATCGGTCGTGGGTCCGGTCATCGGGGGCTGAGATCGCCTCCTGTGGCCTCGGTTCCGCGCGTCGGGATCCGTTCACCACGGTTTTCGCCCGAATTTGCGCATTGGTGGTCATCGCCGGCGGTTGTCGGCATGATCGTGACGGGCTAGGGTTGTTGGTAGGCGCGGGTGATTGACGTAGCGAAGTGCAGACGTCAGGAGCCTCGGGTCTGCCGCGCAGCTTTGCCCCTTTGAGGGCCTAATTTATGCGCGCTCCGGTGTCACACCCGCGCCCACTTTTCTCGCCGGCGCTCCGGCCTGCTGGTCGGTAGCGATCCGCTTGTAGGACACCTCGGCCTGCAGGTTCAGTGCCCGTTCGGCGTCGCGGATCGCGCGGTTGGTTGACCAGATCCCGGCGGCAGCCTTCGTCCGCGGCTTCGCGCCGGCGGTCAGCTCGAGCTCCCGGAGTTTCTTCTTGGTCAGCGCGGGACGCTGGTGCGCGTAGTCCTCGCCGCGTTTGAGCATGCACCAGAACAGGATCGCGAGCTTGCGCGCGGTCGCGACGATCGCCTTGCCATGACCGCGCCGAGCGCGGATGCGCTCGTAGAACGCGCGCAGCGGGGCCGGGCTGTTTGATCACGCTCCACGATTACGAGGGGCGTAGCCCTTGAAGGCTCGAGACCCGCATTGCTGTCAGCGCAGTCGTTCGCGCTGGTCGGCGGACAACAATTTCCGCTCATCCGAGAGCATCAGTGGAGCCGCATCATGCCCGAACTCTCCCGTCTCGTCCGTTGCAGGTCCGGCTCTAATTGGCAGTCGCTCCGTATGGTGTTCGACAGTGCCGGACCACGGACCCCACGCGATGGTTCAGGACCGACCCAGGAGGGAGTGATGACACAACAGGGGGAAGGAGTTTCTGCGCATGGTCGTGGAGGCGTCGTTCGCTGGATCATTGACGTCGTAGGCGGGTTCGCCGTCCTCGGTCTGGGGTTGCTCCTCGTCCTCGTCCTGTTCCCCGAGTTGGGCGTCCCGCTCATTCTGGTCGGGCTCGGCCTGTTGGCGCGGCATCTCGCGTGGGCGCGGCGCGCGCACGAGCGGGTCCACCGATGGGCACACGAGGTCGAGCACTGGTGGCAGCGGCTCCCGCGAGCGACGCGCCTTGCGATCGGCGCCGCCGTTCTCGCCTTGATCGGCCTGCTGCTCTGGTGGTGGCTCGGCTGAGCGAAGCCGCATCGAACCCAGAGCAGCCGCGAACGCAGAGCAGTGCCGACCCGAAGTCCCTCGACCCGCTCCGGTGTCAGCACGACCATCCGGAACAGGCTGGCGACGTCCCTGCCTTGCGCGGCGAGCGGGTCGGTCGCGAGCTCGGCCGACCAGGCGATCGGGGCGGTCGCACTTGTGGCGACGAGTAGGGCAGATCGCTTCGCACGTGGGACCTGTGGACGTATTTGTCACGTGACAACAGCACGTCCATCGCCGGACGGAAGCAATGAACCGGCGTGATACAAGAAAAGCCCCGCCGGGCGGGGCTTTTCAAGTGCGCCCGAGAGGACTCGAACCTCCACGGACCATACAGTCCACAAGGCCCTCAACCTTGTATGGCCCGTGTAGATGCTTCCAGGGGCGTCCAGATCGTCCAAATTGGGAGGTTTCGTGGAGGCACTGGACGGGTGGACGCAGTGGATGTTGTCACGGGTGTTGTCACGGCCGGGCCCCATCGACGGCGGCCGCGTGGCGCCCTGCATGCCACGCAGCGATGCGCGCCACGGGCTGAGGCCGGATCCCGCGGCATGGCTAAAGCAGGTGGGGGCGCGCTGCCGAGGGGCGGAGCTGGTGGGAGCCACGCGGGCAGGCGCCTCCCGGTGATCGAAGCACGGTCGAATGCCGGCTCTGGGTGGGTCAGACGTGCTGTTGACGGCACGTGGACGAGTTGGCGCCGAGCGTCAGAACTTGACGCCGTACAGCGCGAGGCTGTAGAAACGCCGAATGGTTCGTCGTCTGATCACCGCCCTCGCTCTTCTCCTGCTCGTGCCGGCGGTGGCGCAGGCTGGCACCGGCGACATCGCTCGCTTTGTTCTGCCGCCGGGGAATTTCGGCGGCATCCCGACCAGTTCACACTCGCTTGATCAGCTGTCGCTGTACTCGGGTCTGACGCCGCTGCGGCGAAACGTCTCGATGGCGGACGTCAACCGCTTCTTCTTGCCGGACGACTTCAAGCCGATCGGAACGACGACGATCGAGCCCGTCGGACGCGGGGACGTGACGGTCACTTACGACTCGTATGGGATCCCGCACATCAAGGGCACGACGCGCGCCGGGCTGATGTTCGGCACCGGCTGGGTGACGGCGCGGGACCGCGGGCTGCTCCTGAACTTCGGCCGTAACCCGGCGCGGGCGGCCGTGGCCGACATTCCGGGCCTTGACGCGTTCTCGCTGGTCACGAGCGCGACGTCGTATACGCCGAGCAGGCAGGCCGAGGCACTCGTCACCCAGCAGCGTCAGAAGATCGTCCGGGCCTATGGCGCGGAGGGCCGGCAGATGCTGGTCGACATGGCGAACTACGCCGCCGGGGTCAACGCGTATTACACGACGAACCACCTGCCGATTCCCGGCGGACGGCCGTTTGACGCCAACGACGTGATCGCCGTGACCGCGTTCATCGGGTCGATCTTCGGCAACGGTGGGGGAGCGGAGCACGAGAACTCCGACCTGCTCGCTCGGCTCGAGCAGAAGTTCGGCGCCGGGCGCGGACACGCATTGTGGAGCGACGCGATGGAGGCGAACGATCCCGATGCGCCGACGACGACGCACAAGTTCTTCCCCTATCCGACGCTGACCGGGGGCAAGGTCCGCGGGTCGGTCGTGATCGATCCGGGCTCGATCCAGCTCGCCAAGGATCCACGCACCGGAGCTGCCCGTGACATGGAGCCGCCGCGGCGCCACGCCTCCAACTGGCAGCAGGTGGCGGCGAGCCGGTCGGCCACCGGCCGTCCGCTCGGCGTGATGGGTCCGCAGCTGGGCTACTACTACCCGGAGATTGTCTACCAGGAGCACCTCCAGGGTCCGGGGATCAATGCCCAGGGCGTGTCTGCCTCCGGGCTCGGGCTCTACCTTCTGATCGGACGCACGCGCGACTACGCGTGGAGCCTCACCTCGGCCGGCAGCGACAACGAGGACGTGTTCGCCGAGAAGCTGTGTGTGCCCGGCGGCGGCCGCCCGACCCGCAAGACACTCTCATACGTGTGGCGCGGGCAGTGCCGGAAGATGCAGAGCTTCGATGCGGGTCGGATCGGCAGCCGGGAGATCATCTTCCCGATGACGGTGCACGGCCCGGTGATCGGGACCGCGACCGTCCACGGCCGGCCCTACGCGTTCGCGCGCAAGCGCTCGACCTACGGCCAGGACGTGCTGTCGCTCGGCGCGCTGAAGGCGATGACCGAGGGGCGGGCGACGACGCCGCAGCGGTTCTGGAAGTTCGCGAACCGGTTTGGCTTCACGTTCAACTGGGCGTACACGTCGCGCCGGTGGACGTCGTTCTTCTCCTCCGGCTTGCTTCCGATCCGAGCCCGCGGCCTCGACCGGCGGTTGCCGACGCTAGGGACCGGAGCGTATGAGTGGCGCGGCTTCCTCCCCGAGCTCGCCCATCCGCATGACATCGGCGGCCCGAACAGCCTGCTGCTCAACTGGAACAACAAGGCGGCGCCGGGATTCATGCACGGCGACGACGCCCACTACGGCTCGGTACAGCACGTCGAGCTGTTCGGTCCGTTCCCGAAGCACCCGCGGATCAACGACGTCGTCGGCGTCATGAACAAGGCCGCGACGCAGGACGCCACCGGCGTGCTCGTCTGGCCGATCGTCCGCGCGATGCTCGGCCGTGGTCGCGCGCCCGACGCGGCGACGGCGAGCGCCGTTGCGCTGATCGACAATTGGGTGGCTCACGGGGCGCCGACGATCGGCACCCCGCCCGGCGGGCCGATCCCGTACGCCGGCGCAGCTCTCCTCAACGCGTCGTGGCCGCACATCTTCGACGCGGTCATGCGCCCGCGCCTCGGGAGCGCGTTGACCGCTTTCGAGAAGCTGCTCGGGCGCGACCCGTCCTACGTCGATAAGGACCTGAAGACGGAGCTCGGCCGCCGCGTTTTGGCGCCGTACTCGGTGCGGTACTGCGGCCGCGGCAACATCGCCGCGTGTGCTCGCTCGTTGTGGGCCGCGGTCGCCGCCGGACGCGCCGACCTGGTCAAGCGGTCCGGTCCGCAACCCCTCAGCTGGCGCGTCGACCAGGGCATGACCGGCTTCATCCCCGAACTGATCAAGACGACGTTCCCGAGCACGAACCGGCCGACATACCAGCAGGTCATCTCGCTCGCAGCGACCCCGTAAGCAAACCCAGCGCCCGCCCCGGGCGCGGACCCTGTTTGCCGGTTCATTGCTGACAGTCGCGGCTCGAACCCCACGAGGTCGCTGCAGCATGGCGCACCTGTGCTCTGCGCTCGCGCCGCTGCACTCCGCTTCGCAGCACACGGTGCACGGTCTGGTGCATCGTCTAGAACGCATACGTGGGTCGGCGAGCACGGCAGCGGTGGGCAGCAGGCAATCGCGAGAGCAAACGCCCCCCGCGATCGGATGGCGCGGGTCCAGGTCAGCGACGGGACATGGAGTGGTTTCCTGCGCGAGGCAAAGAAAAAGCCCCGCTGAGCGGGGCTTTTCCGATGCGCCCGAGAGGACTCGAACCTCCACGGACCATACAGTCCACAAGGCCCTCAACCTTGCGCGTCTACCAATTCCGCCACAGGCGCTTGGGGCGGCCAGTATAGCCTCGGCCCTGTCCCCGACGGGACTGATCGTCGCTTCTCAGGGGCCGTATCGCAGCATCCCGCACGGTCGACAGGCGCCCGTGTTGTGTCCGTCCTGGGGGCGCGCTACATTCCCGAACACATGTTCGAGCCAGCCGGGGGATCCCGGGCAACGCGAGCTAGGAGTGGACGGATGGATCTGACCAAACGTCAGCAGGAGATCTTCGACTTCATCAAGCGATACTCGGCGAAGTACGGGTATCCGCCGACGGTGCGCGATATCGGCAAGGCGGTCGGGCTGGCGTCGTCGTCGACGGTCCACGCGCATCTCGCGAACCTGGAGAAGATCGGGCTGCTGCGGCGCGATCCGACAAAGCCGCGCGCGATCGAACTGCTGGACCGGGCGACCGCCGGGATGCGGAGCTTTGTCCGTCCCGGTCTTCCGTTGGTCGGGCAGGTCGCGGCCGGCCAGCCGGTGCTGGCGGAGGAGAACATCGAGGACTACATCCAGACCCCGTCGTTTGCCGGTGGCGCCGACGGCGAATACCTGCTGCGCGTGCGCGGCGAGTCGATGAAGAATGTCGGGATCCTCGAAGGTGACCTTGTCGTCGTGAGGCCGCAGGAGACCGCGAACGACGGGGAGATCGTCGTCGCGCTGGTCGGGGAGGAGGCGACCGTGAAGCGCTTCTTCCAGGAGGCAGACCATGTGCGGCTGCAGCCCGAGAACGAGGCGATGGAGCCGATCCTCAGCCGCGACGTGCGCGTGCTCGGGAAGGTGGTCGGGCTGATGAGGAGCATGTCTTAACGTGACGACTCTGACCCTGGCACCGTCGGTGTTCGACGCAGTGGGAGGTGAGCCGACGCTCGACGAGCTGATCGTCGGCGTGTGGGAGGGGCTCACCGCTCACCGCGTCGTTCAGTGCCCGATCTGCCACGAGGAGATGGCGCCCGAATACGCGGCACAGGCGCTGCCGATCGGCGGACGCTGCGGCGGCTGCGGGACGGTGCTGCGGTGAGCCATTGGGCTGCGAGGGGTGCCCTGGCGCTGGTAGTCGCCGCTATGCTCGGCGGCGCAGGCCAAGCAGTCGCGGAGGTTCATGCCTTCGAGGAAAGTCCGGACATCACAGGGCGAGGTGGTCGGTAACGCCGACCCGGGGAAACCCGCGGGAAAGTGCCACAGAAATAACACCGCCTAAGCCTGGGGCCGCTGCAGAGCCTCAGGCCGGTAAGGGTGAAATGGTGCGGTAAGAGCGCACCGGCGTCGCGGTGACGCGGCGGCCAGGTAAACCCCACCTGATGCTAGGCCAAGCAGGACCGCTTGTAGGTGGCCCACCAAGGTCCGGGTAGGCCGCTCAGATGGATGACTGCTCACGACAGGATCCGGCTTACAGGCCTGCTAAGGAGAAGCCCCGCCTCTCGGTGGGGCTTCTCTATTGCGCCGTGCCTGCGCGCCGTGCCTGCGGGCGGCGGGTCGCGGCTACCTAACGCCCGTCTCGCGCCGGCCTCGAGCCGGCAATCTGACGGGGCGCCGACCGCCGCAATCTGTGCGGTCGGTTAGGCCCGGGTTGTGACTGGCCGGTCAGCCAGGTTTTCGGATACGCTGCGACGCCGGCCGTCAGCTTGGCAACGGCCCACCGGCGAGCACCACCACCACGCCCGCTGCCGCGGCCGCCACCAACGTGACCACGACCCCGAGGCGCACGAACAGCAGCGCGACGGCGGCCGCCGCGAGCACGATGAACTGCCAGGTCTCCTGCAGCGCCGCGGCCAGCGGGATCGCCGCTCCGAGGATCGCTCCGATCGCGGCCGGGCCGGCGCCGTCGAGAAACGCGACCGCCCGCGCATCGCCGCGGACGCGCTCGAAGTGGCGCCCGCCGAGCAGCACGAACGCGAACGACGGCGCGAACGCAACGGCGGCCGCGAGCAGCGCGCCGCCGAGGCCGCGCGCCGCGTAGCCGACCGCCGCGACCGTTGCGACCACCGGACCGGGGGTGACCTGGCCCAGCGCGACCGCGCTGAGGAACTGGCCCGAGGTCATCCAGTGATAGGTGTGCACGGCGTCGGTCCGCATCAGCGGAACGATCACGAACCCGCCGCCGTACGACAGCGCGCCAACCTTGAACGCAACCCAGACCAGCGCGGCGACGCCGCCCGCCCCGGCAGCGGCGGCGGCCAACGCGATCGCCGCGGGGCCGGCGTGGGCCCGCAGCTCCCGCGGCGGCGAACGTCGCTTGCGCGAACGCAGCCACAGCTCGGCCGCCCCGCAGCCGAGCAGCACGAGCACGACGTAGGCGCCGACGATCGCGGCCGCGATGCCGCCCAGCGCGACGTAGCCGACCCAGCGCGCGCGTCTGGACCGTGGCTCGAGCGCACGCCGGTAGCTGGGCACGATCAACCCGATTGCGGCGTGCACGGCGACTGCCGCGACCGCCGCGCCCGCGCCGGCGCCGGCCGCCGCGATCGCTCGCGGCGGCGCGCTCTCGAGAAACAGGGCCGACAGTGCGGTCACGATCGCGACCGCCGGGACGATGAACGCCAGCCCGCCGACCATCGCTCCGAGTCCCCCGCCAACCCGGCGCGCGCAGTAGATCGCCAGCTGTGTCGAGGCAGGGCCCGGCAACAGGTTGCAGGCCGCGATCGCATCCTCCATCTCGCGCTCGTCGAGCCAATGCCGGCGCTCGACGACCAGCCGCCGAAGCAGCGCGATGTGCGTCGGCGGGCCGCCGAACCCGGTCAGCCCGATCCGGCCCCACTCGAGCGCGATCGTGCTCAGCGGGACGGCCTCTCCCGAATCCTGGCTCATCGTCAGCCGCTGCGCCCGAGGGCCTCGCGCGCGAGCTCTGTCAGCGCGCCGCCGTTCAGCCGGAATCCCTCCCACTCGTCGAGGCGTTGTGCGCCGATCCGTTCGTAGAACCCGATCGCCGGCGCGTTCCAGCTCAGCGCCGACCACTCGAGCCGCGCGCAACCGCGCCGCACCGTCACGTCGGCGAGGTGCGACATCAGCGCACGGCCGACCCCGCTGCCGCGATGCTCTGGCCGCACGTAGAGGTCCTCCAGGTACAGGCCCGGCTTGCACAGCCACGTCGAGAACGTCTGGAAGTACAGCGCGAACCCGACCGGGCGCTGGTCGACCTCGGCGATCACCGCCTCGGCAAGCGGGCGCTCCGCGAACAGCGCCAGCTCCAGGTCCGAAGCGGTCCCGGTCACCTTGTCGGCGGCGCGCTCATACTCGGCCAGCTCGCAGATCAGCGACAGAAGCAGCCCGACGTCGCTCCGCTCGGCGGGGCGGATTTGAACCGAGCCGCTCAACCGTCCGACGGCGGCGTGATCTCGCGTTTGAGGATCTTGCCGGTCGGGCCTTTGGGCAGCTCGTCGACGAGCCACACCCGGCGGGGGTACTTGTACGCGGCGACCTGCTCCTTGACGAACTCCTGAAGCTCCTCGGGCGTGGTCGTGGCGCCGTCCTTGAGCACGATCGCGGCGCCGACCTCCTCGCCGTACTCGTCGTCCGGCACGCCGACCACGGCCGCCTCGCGCACGGACGGGTGCTCGTAGATCACCTCTTCGACCTCTCGCGGGTAGACGTTGTAGCCGCCGCGGATGATCAGGTCCTTCTTGCGGTCGACGATGAAGAAGTAGCCGTCGTCGTCGACCGTCGCCATGTCGCCGGTGTGAAGCCAGCCGTCGCGGATCGTCTCGGCGGTCGCGTCCGGGCGCTGCCAGTAGCCCTTCATCACGTTGTGGCCGCGAACGACGATCTCGCCGACGCCGCCCTCCGGGACGTCACGGCCCTCGTCGTCAACCACCTTCATCTCGACGCCGTCGACGGGAGTCCCGATCGATCCGGGCTTGCGTTGGCGATCTGGGTGGTTGAACGACGCCACGGGCGATGTCTCAGACAGTCCGTAGCCCTCCAGGATCTTGCAGCCGAACGCCTCCTCGAAGCCGCGCAGAAGCTCGACCGGGAGCGCCGAACCTCCCGACACGCACAGCTTCAACCCGGAAGTGTCGAAGCCTTGACGATCTGGCTCGTGCAGCAGCGCGCCATACATCGTCGGGACGCCCATGAAGATGTTGACCCCGTCGCGCTGGATCAGCTCGAGCGCCCTGCGGGGCTCGAATCGGGGGATCAGCGTCAGCGAGCCGCCGGCGGCGATCGTCGCGTTCAGCGAGCACGTCTGCCCGAACGAATGAAACAGTGGCAGCGCCCCCAGCGTCACCGCTGCCGACCCGAGGTCGAACAGGTCCTGCGCGACCTCCGCGTTGCGCGCCAGGTTGCGATGGGTCAGCTCGGCGCCCTTCGGCGTGCCGGTCGTACCCGAGGTGTAAAGGATCACGGCGGTCGCTTCGTCAGCGGTGTCGGTGACCTGAGCGATCGGGGACGCGGACCCGACGATCTGCGCGAACTCGGAAGGCTCGACGAGCACGCACTCCGCGCCGGCGTCCTGCGCCCCCGCCTGCGCGTCGCCGGCGAATCCGTGCCACGCGAACAGGAGCTTCGCGCCGGAGTCGCGGAGGTAGAACGCAACCTCGCGGCGTTTGAGCAGCACGTTCATCGGCACGACGACGCAGCCGGCCCGAAGCACGCCGTAGTAGCAGACCGCGAAGTGCGGAACGTTTGGGAGCATGATCCCGACCCGGTCTCCGCGGGCGAGCCCCCGTTCCCGCAGCAGCCCGGCGATGTGGGCGCTGGCGCCGTCAAGCTGCGCGTAGGTGAGCTCGTTGTCGTCGAGCTTGAGCGCCACATGGCCCGAGTCGCGCGCGGCCGAGGCCGTGAGGATGCTCGCGAGATTCATCGAGATTGCCGCGGCACAGCGTACCCCGTCGCGAGCTCGTCAGTTTCCGCGAAGATGTGTGTTCGATCGGCATGGACCTCTCGCCCAAGACGCTCACGCGGCCCGTCGGCCGGCTCGGCTCCGCCGCGCAGAATGCGCTCGAGGTCGCCCGCTTCGGCGGGTTGGCAACCGACGAGGAGCCGTCCCCGTACGAGCTCGTTACCGAGCAGCGGGTCTACCGTCTGCGCCACTATTACCCGAACCGGCGAGAGCAGCCAGGCCCGCCCGTGCTGCTGGTTCCGCCGATGATGCTCGCGGCCGAGATCTACGACGTGTCGCCGAGCACGAGCGCCGTGACGATCCTGCACGAGCACGGCGCCGACCCATGGGTCGTCGACTTCGGCGCTCCCGAGAAGCAGGAGGGCGGGCTCGAGCGCACGCTCGCCGACCACATCGTCGCGGTCTCTGACGCCGTGCAACGCGTGCTCGACGAGACCGGGCGCGAGGTCCACCTCGGCGGCTACTCCCAGGGCGGGATGTTCGTCTACCAGACCGCGGCGTACCGGCGAAACGCAGGTCTCGCGTCGCTGATCACGTTCGGGAGCCCGGTCGACACGCGTCTCGCCATGCCGTTCGGCCTTCCCGAGCAGTTTGCGGCCGGCGCCGCCGGGGTGCTCGCCGACCGCGTCTTTCGGGGCTGGTCGCTGCCCGCGTGGGCGAGCCGGACCGGGTTCAGCCTGCTCGACCCGGTCAAGTCGGCGCGCAACCGGCTCGACTTCGTCCGGCAGCTGCACGACCGCGAAGCGCTGCTACCGCGCGAGGGCCAGCGGCGATTCCTCGAGGCCGACGGATGGGTGGCGTGGCCGGGCCCGGCGATGGCCGACTTCCTGAGCCAGTTCATCGCCCACAACCGGATGCTCGAAGGCGGCTTCGTGATCGAGGACCGGCTGGTCACGCTCGCCGACATCGAGTCTCCGATCCTGTCGGTCGTCGGGACCGTCGATGACATCGCGCCGGCCCCGGGGGTCCGTGCGATCCGGCAGGCAGCGCCGCGCGCGGACGTCTACGAGCTCGCGCTGGACGCCGGGCACTTCGGGCTGGTGGTCGGTTCGACGTCGAACACGCTCACTTGGCCGACGGTCGCGGCGTGGGCCCGCTGGCAGGCGGGCGAAGGGGAGCAGCCGGCGGAGATCGCGCCGGTCCCCGACGAACCGTCGCTCGAGCTCGACCCCTGCCGTTCGCAACCGCGTCGGCTATGGCCTCGAGCTCGCCGGCGGGGTCGGCGTGGGCGTCGCCCGGTCGGTCGTGGGGACCGCACGGCGGACGGCTCGCAGTGCGCGGGAACTGACTCGCGAGGCCGCCGGCGCATTCCCGCGCCTCGCTCGCCTGGAGCAGATCCAGCCCGGCACGCGGATCTCGCTGGGGATGCTGGTGGAGGAGCGCGGCCGCCGCGCACCGGACGACATCTTCTTCCTGTTCGAGGACCGCGCCTACAGCGCCAAGCAGACCAACGAGCGGATCGACAACGTCGTCCGCGGACTGATCGCGATCGGCGTGCGCCAGGGCGAGCACGTCGGCGTGCTGATGGCGACGCGACCGAGCGCGCTCGCGCTCGTGGTGGCGATCAGCCGCCTGGGGGCGGTCGCGGTGTTGCTGCGCCCGGACGGCAGACGTCAAGCGCGAGGCGAGGCTCGGTCAGGCCGACCGCGTGATCGCCGACCCCGAGCGTGCTCCGCTCGCCGCCGGCGTCGGGGCTGTCCACACGTTCGTGCTCGGCGGCGGCGGCGGCCCGCGCGATCTCGGGATGCCGCTGACGACCGATATGGAACAGATCGACCCGGACGCGGTCGTGCTGCCCAAGTGGTACCGCCCCAATCCCGGGCGCGCGAGCGACCTCGCGTTCATCCTCTTCAGCGGCGAGGGCGACGGCACCAGGATGAGCCGGATCACGAACCGCCGGTGGGCGCTGTCGGCGTTCGGGACGGCGTCCTCGGCGGCGCTCTCGGACGCCGACACCGTCTACAGCGTCACCCCGATCTACCACCCGTCCGGGTTGATGGCGAGCGTCGGCGGCGCGGTCGCGGGCGGCGCGAGGCTGGCGATGGCGACGAGGTTCGATCCCTCGACGTTCTGGGAGGAGACCCGCCGCTACGGCGTCACAGTCGCGTCCTACACGTGGACGCTGCTGCACGATCTCGTCGAGGCGCCGCCGCAGCCGGGCGAGCGCCACCACTCGGTCCGCCTGTTCATCGGCTCCGGGATGCCGCGCGGCCTGTGGCGACGGGTGCAGGAACGCTTCGAGCCGGCGCGCGTGCTCGAGTTCTACGCCTCGACCGAGGCGGGAGCGATCCTCGTCAACCTCAGCGGCGCCAAGGCCGGCGCGATGGGCCGGCCGCTGCCGGGCAGCGCGGAGGTCCGGATCGGCGCCTGGGACGTGCGCGAGAGCGGGCTCGTGCTGCGCCCCGACGGCTACGCCCGACAGTGCGGCGTTGACGAGGTCGGGATGCTGCTGACTCGCGTCCGGCCCGACGAGCAGCTGAGCATGGTCCCGCTACGCGGAGTGTTCGCCAGCGGCGACGCGTGGCTGCTGACCGGCGACCTGTTCCGTCGCGACGCCGACGGGGACTTCTGGCGGGTGAACAATCTCGCCGAGATGATCGACGCGCCGATGGACCGGTGTTCGCCGGGCCAATCCGTGAAGCGCTCGGTGACCTGCCGGCCGTCGACCTCGTCGTCGCCTACGGAGTAAGCGCGCGCGACGGCGTGCACGAACTGCCAGTCGCGGCGCTGACTCTACGACGCGGCCACAAGCTCGACGCGAAGGACATCGCTGCAGCGCTGAGCGGATTGGAACCGGACCAACGGCCCGAGATCGTGCACGTCGTCGACAGCATCCCGGTGACGACCTGGTACCGGCCGCTGACTGGCCCGCTGCGTGAGGCGGGGGTCCCGGAGCCCGGTCGCGGTGTGCAGGCCTGGTACCGCACCACCGGCGGCGAGAGCTACCGCCCGCTCACAGCGGCCGCGCGCCGTCGGCTCGTCGGGGCGGGACACTAGGCCGGCAGCGACTCGCCCGAGTACAGCTTGATGATCCTCACCGTGCCCGCCGGCGCGGCGTTGATGCACAGCTCACAAAGGACGCACTCGTCGAGGTTCTCCTCGACGATCCGCAGGGCGCCGTTATCTCCCGTGGCGAAGATGTCGACGGGGCAGACCTCGGTGAGCCTGGCTGCGACCGCCGGATCGGCTGCGACCGCGGCGTCGACGTCGACGTCGATGAACAGCGCGCCGCTCACGCGGCGGCTCGCTCGGAGATCTTGGACTTGACGATCTGCGGGATCTGCGAGATCTCCTCGGCGACCACGATCCCGGCTTCCGCGAGGCGCGCGATCTTCTCCGAGGCCGTGTCCTCCTTGCCCTCGACGATCGTGCCGGCGTGGCCGAAGCTCATGCCCGGCATCTCGTCCATGAACCGGCCGGCCATGAACGCGACGATCGGGAGACGGGAGCTGTTCGCCGTCACGTAGCGCGCAAGCTCGGCCTCCATCCGGCCGCCGGGCTCGGTGTAGATCACGATCGCCTGGGTCTGCCCGTCGGCCTCGAACAGCGGCATCAGCTCGGCGTAGGAGGAGCCGATGATCGCGTCGCCGCCAATCGAGACCGCCGTCGACTGGCCGAGTCCGGCCGCGGTCAGCGTCGAGGACATCTCGGTCGTCATGCCGCCGCTTCGCGAGATGACGCCGACGGGGCCGGGCGTGTAGGACTTCGCCGCGTCCTTGGCCGGGCCACCGATCCCGCCCATCTTGATCACGTCGGGGACGATGATCCCCAGGCAGTTCGGGCCGATGATCCGCGCTCCGCGCTCGCTCGCGAGCTCGACCATCTGCGCGACGTCGCCGCGCGGAATGCGCTCCGTGACGATCACGACCAGCTTGATGCCGTTCTCGAGCGCCTCGAACACCGCGTCCTTGGTGAACGCGGGAGGGACGGTCACGACCGAGCCGTCGATCGGTGCGCCGTGGTGCTCGACCGCTTGGGCGACGGTGTCGAACACGGGCACGCCGTGGACGTCGCGACCGAGCCGGCCGGGCGTGACGCCGCCGACGATCTTGGCGCCGGCGCCGTAGTCGAGGCACTCCCGGGTGAGGTTGACGGCCTCGCGGCCGGTGATGCCCTGGACGATGAACGTCGTTTCGGCATCGATTAGAATGCTCATGCTGGGATCTTCTCCACGGCTCGCTTGGCCGCCTCGTGCAGCGACACGCTGCGGTCGGCGTAGTCGACGCCGTACTTCTCGAGGATCTTGAAGCCCTCTTCCTCCCAGGCACCGGGGATCCGGAAGATCGCGATCTTCTCCGCCGGGTCGTAGCCGAGCTCGACGCACGCCTTGATCACGCCGCGGGCGACGATGTCGACGCGGGTGTTGGAGACGATCGACATCATCACCGCGATCTTGTCCACGCCGGGCTTCTGGAGCACGAGCTTCGCCAGCCCGCACGCCTTGCGGACCGACGGGTTGCCGCCGATCTCGCAGTAGTTCGCCGGCCGCCCGCCGTGGGCGCGGACCGCGTCGAACAAGGTCAGCGAGCCGCCGCCGGCGCCGATCACGAGCCCGAGGTTGCCGTCGAATTCGGTCACGTTGCCCGCGACGCCGCGGTGATCCTGGGCGTCGACCTGCTCGCCGGCGAGCTCAAACGGGGTCGCCTCGCGCGCCTGCCGAGTCTCCTCGTCGCCGACGCCAAGCTCGTGCAGCAGCGGCTTCTGCCGCGGACGCGCCTCGTTCTCCATGTCCATGTGGGCGTCGAGCGCGACGAACGATCCGTCGTCGAGCTCGCCGAGCGGATTGATCTCCGCGAGCGTCATGTCGTACTCGAGAAACAGACGCGCGAGCCGCGCGAGGATCGGCGTCAGCCGGTTCAGCGCCGAGCCGGTGATCCCCAGCGAGGCGATCAGCTGCTTGGCCTGCCAGTCCGAGAACGGCTTGATCGTCGAGAAGTGCGCACGGGCGACGTGGTCCGGGTGCTGCTCGGCGACTTCTTCGATGTCGATCCCGCCCATGTCTGAGAACAGCATCACCGGCCGCTTGCGGATCCCGTCCCACACGACGCCCGCGTAGTACTCGTGCTTCACGCTCGCCTTGTGGTCGACGAGGACCCCTCGCGGGGCGTGCCCGTTGATCTCGAGGTTCAGCACGTGCTCGGCGTGAGATTCGGCCTGCTCGGGCGTGTCGGCGAACTGGACGCCGCCGGCCTTCATCCGCCCGCCGGTCAGCACCTGCGACTTGATCACGACCGGGCCTGCGATCTCTTCCGCGATCCGCCGCGCCTCGTCGGAGGTCTTGGCGAAACCGTGCTTGGTGACCGGGATCCCCGCCTTGGCGACGATCGCGCGGGATTCGTACTCGAAGAACCGCATCGGGGCGCAGGAATGTAGCGGCGATCGTCCGGCCGTGCGGCGCACACTCGGAGCGAGAACTACCGCACCAAGTCAGTCCAGATAGTGGCTATGATACCAATCTCAACCAAGCTAGTGAATTCAATTGAGAACACCGACTTACTTGACGAGGAGCACATGACCAGAGGATTCAGTAAGGGGCGCAGGCGTCGTGGCCAGCGCCACCGTCGCGGCGGCAGCCGCCGTGACGATCGCTGCACTCGCCGGCTGCGGCGGGTCGTCCGACACGAGCTCGGGCGCGTCCAGCGCTGCCGCCAACCCGAGCAAGGGCGGCGCCCAGCTCAACCTCGTCGCGTACTCGACGCCGAAGAAGGCCTATGACGCGCTGACCTCGGCGTTCGCGCAGACGGCCGGCGGCGAGGGGGTGGCGTTCAGCCAGTCGTTCGGCGCGTCGGGCTCGCAGAGCCGCGCCGTGGACTCGGGCCAGCCGGCCGACGTCGTCGCGTTCTCGACCGAGCCCGACATCACCCGGCTGGTCAAGGACGGGATCGTCGCGGCCGACTGGAACGCGAACCCCGAGAAGGGGATGTCGAGCGACTCCGCGGTCGTTCTGGTCGTGCGCAAGGGCAACCCCAAGCACATCACGGGCTGGGATGACCTGATCAAGCCTGGAATCGACGTGATCACCCCGAACCCGTCGACGTCCGGCAGCGCGCGCTGGAACATCCTCGCCGGGTACGGGGCGCAGCTGAAGCAGGGCAAGACCGATGCCCAGGCGCTTGACTACATCAAGACGCTGCTGACCAAGAACGTCAGCGTCCAGCCCTCGAGCGCCAGCCAGGCGCTGCAGACCTTCACCAGCGGCAAGGGCGATGTGCTGCTCGACTACGAGAGCGACGCGATCGCCGCGCAGAAGGCCGGCGACGCGATCCAGTACGTCGTCCCCAAGCAGACGATCCTGATCGAGACGCCGATCGCCGTGACGAGCAAGAGCTCGCACAAGTCCCAGGCGCAAGGCGTTCGTCAACTGGCAGTGGACGCCGGCGGGCCAGCAGATCTGGGCGGAGCAGGGGTATCGCCCGGTGCTGAAGTCCGTGGCTGAGAAGTTCTCGAGCAAGTTCCCGACGCCGCCGCAGCTGTTCTCGATCGACTACCTCGGGGGCTGGAGCAAGGTCAAGACGGAATTCTTCGATCCGTCCACCGGCTCGATCACGAAGATCGAGCAGCAGGCGGGGGTGCCAACTGCCTCCAGTTAGCGCATACGCCGCTCCGGCGGCACCGCCGAAGACCCGTACCCGCCGCCGCGCGCGCACAGCCCGCGGCGGCGCGCTGGGCCTCGGGGTCTCGATGCTGTACATGAGCGTGATCGTCCTGATCCCGCTTGCGGCGGTGGCGGTCAAGGCGTTCTCGGGCGGCCTTGGCGCGTTCTGGGACTCGGTCACGAGCCCTGCCGCGCTGAGGTCGCTGGTGATCACGCTGACGGTGTCGCTGTTGGTCGCGGCGATCGGCGTCGTGATGGGGACGCTCGTCGCCTGGGTGCTGGTGCGCGACCAGTTCCCCGGCAAGCGCTTCCTCAACGCGCTGATCGACCTGCCGTTCGCGCTGCCGACGATCGTCGCGGGGTTGACGCTGCTGGCGCTCTACGGGCCCGACAGCCCATTCGGCATCCACCTCGCCTACACCCGAGCAGCAGTCGTCGCCGCGTTGCTGTTTGTGACCCTCCCGTTCGTCGTGCGCAGTGTGCAGCCGGTGCTGATCGAGCTCGACCGCGAGGTCGAGGAGGCAGCCGCATCGCTCGGGGCCTCGAACGCAACCACGTTTCGCCGGATCGTGCTGCCGGCGCTGCGCCCGGCGATCCTGTCGGGAGCCGCGCTTGCGTTCGCGCGCTCGGTTGGCGAGATCGGGTCGCTGGTGCTGATCGTCGGCAAGGTCCAGATCGCCAGCATCGTGATCTTCGCCGACATCGAGAGCGACGCGCCCCAGGCGGCCGCTTCGCTGTCGGTGGTGCTTCTGGCGATCTCGCTCGTGATTCTGCTGCTGCTGCGCCGGGCCGGAGGTCGCGTTGCGCATTAGCCGGGGAGCGAAGCTGTCGTTGCGCACGGTTGCGCTGATCTACCTGCTGCTGCTCCTGCTGCTGCCGCTCGGCGTGGTGTTCGCGCGCACGTTCGAGCACGGGATCGGCGCCGCGTGGGCGTGGATGACGACGCCGGCGGCGATCAGCGCGTTCTGGCTGACCGTGCTCGTTGCCGCGATCGCGGTCCCGCTCAACACGGTGTTCGGGGTCGGCGCTGCGATGGTGATCGTCCGCGGGCGCGGGCACCGGCGGGCGCGCGCCCTGCTCGACTCGCTGATCGACCTGCCGTTCGTCGTTTCGCCCGTGATCGTCGGCCTCGCGCTCGTGCTCGTGTACGGCGAGACCGGCTGGTTCGGCGACTGGTTCACCCAGAACGGGATCCGGATCATCTTCGCCCCCGCGGGGATGGTGCTCGCGACGATTTTCGTGTCGCTGCCGTTCGTCGTGCGCGAGGTGGCGCCGGTGCTGGCCGAGGTCGGCGATGAGCAGGAACAGGCGGCGGCGACGCTCGGCGCCTCGTCGTGGCAGACGTTCTGGCGGGTCACCCTGCCGTCGATCCGCTGGGGCGTCGCGTACGGCGTGGTGCTGACGACCGCGCGGGCGCTGGGGGAGATCGGCGCGGTGCTGGTCGTCTCCTCAAACGTCGCGGGCTCGACGCTGACGCTGCCGCTGCTCGTATACCAGCGCTCATCGGACATCGGCGCCAACTCGATCAACGGCGCGTACGCGGCCGCGACGGAGCTGGCGATCATGTCGCTGTTCGTGCTGCTGGTGATGACCGCACTTGCACCCGGGAGGCGTGAACGCCGATGAGAATCGACATCCAATCCATCTCCAAGTCCTTCGGCGACTTCGTGGCGCTCAACGACGTCACGCTCGAGGTGCCGGAGGGATCGCTGACGGCATTGCTCGGCCCCAGCGGTTCGGGCAAGTCGACGCTGCTGCGGATCATCGCCGGCCTCGAGGTGCCCGATGCCGGCGACATCCTGATCGACGGCGACGACGTCACAGCCGCCCGCCCGCAGGATCGCGCGATCGGGTTCGTGTTCCAGCACTACGCCGCGTTCGCGCACATGACCGTCCGCGACAACGTCGCGTTCGGGCTACAGATCCGCAAGCGCCCGAAGGCGGAGATCCGCGAGCGTGTCGACGAGCTGCTCGCGCTGGTCGGGCTGACCAAGTGGTCGCAACAGCGCCCCCACCAGCTGTCGGGCGGCCAGCGCCAGCGGATGGCGCTCGCGCGGGCGCTCGCCGTCGAGCCTCGCGTGCTGCTGCTCGACGAGCCGTTCGGGGCGCTCGACGCGAACGTACGCGCCGAGCTGCGCGCCTGGCTGCGCCGGCTGCACGACGAGCAGGGGGTGACCACCGTGCTGGTCACCCACGACCAGGAGGAGGCGATGGAGGTCGCCGACCGGATCGCGGTGATGAACGTCGGCACGATCGAGCAGGTCGGCTCGCCGCGCGAGGTCTACGACAAGCCGGCGACCGACTTCGTGATGAGCTTCCTCGGCCCGGTCAGCCAGATCGACGGCCGGCTCGTGCGCCCGCATGACGTGACCGTGTCGCTCGAGCAGCGCGACGACGCAACCGAGGCCATGGTGGCGCGCGTCGTGCACCTCGGCTTCGAGGTCCGCCTCGAGCTGACCTTGCCTGACGGAAACCACGCCCGCGCCCAGCTGACCCGCAACCAGGCCGAGGAGCTCGAGCTCGCCCGCGGAGACATCGTCTACGTGCGCTCGCCCGAGCCGGCCGCCGTGCCCGCCTGACGGTCGGCGGGCTGACGGCAGATCAGCGCGTCACCCAGGCCTCGGGGTCCTCGGCCAGCCGGTCGATCGCTCGCGGCAGCTTGCCCGAGGCGACGTCGGCGACGGTCACCCGCTCGACGACGCTGCGCAGGTTTGCTCGCACGGCGATCCAGACGCGCAGCAGCGCCTCGGACGCGCCGCCGTACTCGGCCTGCTCGGGGGGCCCGCCGCGCACGCTCGCCAGCGGCCCCTCGACGGCCCGGATCACGTCGGCGATCGTGATCTCCGAAGCGGGCTTGGCGAGTCTGAAGCCGCCCTCGGCGCCGCGGTGCGACCGCACGATCCCCGCATGGCGAAGCTCGCCGAGGATGTTCTCGAGGAAGTTCAGCGGGATCTTCTGGGCGTTGGCGATCCGCTCGGCCTTGACCGGCCGGTCATCGACGGCGGCGGCGAGCTCGACCGCGGCCCGCACGGCATAGTCGGCTTTGGCTGAGATCCGCATCGGCCGATTCTTACACCGGCGTCGGCGCGAACCCGTACGCCTCGGCGAGCTCGGGATCTTTGTGGGCGAGCATCTCGGCGAGCGAGACCATCACCTTGCATTGTTTCCAGGTGGCGTCATCTTGCATCTTGCCGTCGATCATGTGCACGCCGCGGCCGTCGGGGATCGCCTCCAGCACCTTCTTGGCGAACAGGACCTCGTCAGGATCGGGACTGAAGACGCGCTTGGCGATCGCGATCTGCGCCGGGTGCAGCGACCAGGCGCCGACGCAGCCGAGCAGGAACGCCGCCCGGAACTGCGTCTCGCACCCGAGCACGTCGCGGATGTCGCCGTACGGCCCGTAGAACGGGAGGATCCCGGCCGACGTGCAGGCGTCGACCATCCGCGCGATCGAGTAGTGCCACGGGTCCTGCTGAGCGGTCGGGCGCGGCGCCTCGGGATCGGCGGGATCGGGATCGTTGATCACCCTGTAGCCGGGGTGGCCGCCTCCGACCCGCGTGGTCTTCATCCGCCGCGACGCGGCGAGGTCGGCGGGGCCGAAGCTCATCCCCTGCATCCGCGGGCTGGCGGTCGCGATCTCCTCGAGGTTCACGACGCCGAGGCCGGTCTCGAGGATCGCGTGGACGAGGATCGGGCGCTCGAGCCCGGCTTTGGCCTCGAGCTGGGCCAGCAACCGGTCGACATAGTGGATGTCCCACGGCCCTTCGACCTTCGGGACCATGATCACGTCGAGCTTGTGACCGATCTCGGTGACGACCGTGGTGATGTCGTCGAGCACCCACGGCGACTCGAGGCTGTTGACCCGCGTCCACAGCTGCGTCTCACCGAGCTCCATCTCCTTGCCGACACGCACGAGTCCGGCTCGTGCGGCCTCCTTGCGGTCGACCGGGATCGCGTCCTCGAGGTTGCCGAGCAGGATGTCGACGGTCGGCGCGATCTCTGGGACCTTCGCGACCATCTTCTCGTTTGAGAAGTCGAGAAAGTGGATCATCCGGGACGGCTTGAACGGGATCTCGAGCATCGGCGCCGGGGCGCCGATCGCGAGCGGGTTGCCGAAGACGCGGGGGTTTCGCACTGATGAATCTCCAGTCGGTTGGACGAGAACGCTAGCGGAGGACCGGCCTGCTCAAGGCAGCCGACCCGCCCAGCGCGCGGAGCCGACCGCCGCCAGCAGCAGCAGCACCAGCCCGCCGATCGCGAACGCGGCGGTGATCTCGTGCTGTGTGGTTCTGCTTCCCAGCTGCGTGCCCAGGCGCTTGTAGATCGAGCTCAGCTGATCGGCGCTCTGGGCGTTGAACGTGCGCCCTCCAGAGACCTGGGCGATTCTCTGCATCAGTGCGAAGTCGGGCGAGGCGTCCAGCGGCGGCCCGAACGGGTCGGGGTTGGGGACGGTCGCGTTGGCGCTGCCGAGCGCGACCGTGTCGATCGGGATCTTGTCGGCCCCCGCCACGCGCGCGATGCTCGCCGCGTCGACGCCGGCGTTGGCCGCGCCGTCGGACAGCAGCACGATCGCCGACGGCGGGTGCTTCTTGTTGGAACCGTGCAGCAGCTGCAGCGCCAGCTGCAGCGCGTCGCCGGTCGCGGTCGCGCCGTCGGCGACCTGCGAATCGATGATCGAGCGCGCCGCGGCGTGATTGGTGACAGGTCCCTGCACCGCGTCGGGCGAACTCGAGAACGCGACCGCGCCGACGCTGACCTTGCTCGGCAGCTGGTCGATGAACGTATTGGCAGCGTGCTGCGCGGCCGCGAGCCGGGTGGGCGCCACGTCGTTGGCGGCCATCGAGCCCGAGTGGTCGGTGACGAGCATGATCGAGGCCTGGTTGACCGCGACCCGGTGGGTCACGTGTGGCCGGGCGAGCGCGACCGCGAGCGACGCAATCGAGGCAAGCAACAGCGCCGCCGGCGCATGCCGGCGCCACGCCGATGCGCCACCGGCCGCGGCGGCGAGCGTCGCCAACGCCGGGAAGCGGACCGAGTAGCGACGTGCCCGCCGCCCGGCGCGCACGTGCGCGGCCAGCGCCAGCGGCACCAGCGCGAGCGCGAGCAGCCATTCTGGCGAGAAAAAGCTCATCGCAGCTGGCGCCCGAGTTCCAGCAGCCAGTCGGTGTCGGTCGACAGGAGTACATGATCGACTCGCAACCGGCGCAGCTCGCGCGCGACCCGCTCGCGGCGCTCACGCTCGAGCTCTGCGAACCGCGCGCGCAGGCGCCTATTTGACGTGTCGACTTCGAGCCGCGCACCGGTCTCGGGGTCGATCAGCGCCAGCCGCCCGACGTCGGGCACCTCGCTCTCCCGCGGATCCGCGACCTCGACGGCGAGCACCGAGTGGTGGATCCGCAGCGAGCCCAGCGCGCGCTCCCAGCCGTGCTGATCGCGAAAGTCCGAGGCGACCACCACCAGCCCGGGCTGGTGGGCCAGCCGCCCCAGCCGCCGCAGTCCCTCCGACATCGCCGAGGCGTCCTGCTGCCCGTCGGGCGCGATGCCCTCAGACAGCAGCCGCGTAAGCGCCACCATCCCGGGCTTGGATCCGCGCGGGGGCAGCACCCGGGGCGCATCGGCGCCGAATGCGACCAGCCCGACGCTGCCGGCCCGCCTGATTCCGATCCGCCCGAACACGAGCGCCACTCCCTCGGCGACGTCGGCCTTCAGCCGCCGCGCGGTCCCAAACGCCATCGACGGGGAGAGGTCGATCACGATCCAGGTCGTGAGCGCACGCTCGGGGACGTGCAGCCGGATGTGCGGAACCCCGGCGCTGCGGGCGGTGGCGGCGGGGTCGATGTGGCGGACGTCGTCGCCGATCTCATACGGGCGGATCTGCGCCAACTCCATGCCGAGGCCGACCCCCGCTGCGCGGCGCTCGCCCGGGAGCGTGCGCGACAGCAGGCGCGTGATCGCAACGTCGAGCGCCTCGATCAGCGGCTGGGGGATCGGGCCGGGACCCTGCCGGGCCGCCGGGGGCTGCAGGAGGCCGGCGGTCATCCAGCTGCCACCGGCCTTGTGAGGTTCCGCCTGCCGGGCTCGTTGACCGCGCTCAGCACGCGCTCGAGCAGATCGTCGGCGGTGACGCCCTCGCTGAGCGCGTCGTAGGACAGCACGATTCGGTGGCGCAGAACGTCGGCCGACAGGTCGCGGATGTCCTCGGTTACGACGTGACCGCGCCCGCGCAGCAGGGCCAGAACGCGCGCGGCCTGTACCAGGCCGATCGGGCCGCGCGGGCTGGCACCGTACTCGATCAGCCCCTCGATCTCGGCGAGCCCGTAGTTTGAGGGGTTGCGTGTCGCGTCGGCGAGCGCGACCGAGTAGCCGATCGCGTCGCGGTCGACGAGCACGCTCTGCGCAGCGGTGCCGTAGCGGGCAAGATCGGTGACCGAGACACACTTGCGCACCGCGGGGGGGGCGACCAGGCTGCGCCCGACGACCGCGGCCTCCTCGCCGACGCTCGGGTAGTCGACCAGGATCTTCATCAGAAAGCGGTCGACCTGAGCCTCGGGAAGCGGGTAGGTGCCCTCGGACTCGATCGGGTTCTGGGTCGCCATCACGATGAACGGCTCGGGTACCTTGAACGTCGTCCCGCCGATCGTGACCTGCTGTTCCTGCATCACCTCGAGCAACGCGGACTGCACCTTGGCCGGCGCTCGGTTGATCTCGTCGGCGAGCACGAAGTTGGCGAACACCGGGCCCAGTTCGGTGTCGAACTTGCCGCTGTCGGGGCGGTACACCCGGGTCCCGACGAGGTCGGCTGGCACCAGGTCGGGCGTGAACTGCACCCGGCTGTAGCTGCCCCCGAGGACGGCGGAGAGCGTCTTGACGGTCAGCGTCTTGGCCAGGCCCGGGACCCCCTCGAGCAGCACGTGACCCTGGGTCAGCAAGCTGACGAGCAGCCGCTCGAGCATCGCGTCCTGCCCGACGATCACGCGCTTGATCTCGTATAGCGCCTCCTGCAGCGCGTCGCGCGCCTCGCTGCGCAGCTCGGCGGCGCGGTCGACGTCGGTTGTCTCCTGCGTCCTGTCGGATTCGGCCATTGGTCCTCCTTGTCAGACGAGCCGTCCGAACCAGCGCAGGGACATGATGCTGCCGAACAGCAGCAGCACCAGCCCTCCGCCGGCGAAGCCCGCGGTGATCTCTTTTTTGACTTGCTTGTGGCCCAGCTGGGCCGCGAGGTGCTGGTACACGGCGTTGAGGCCGCCGGCGTCGGCGGCGGTGAACGCCTGGCCGCCTGACAGCTGCGCGATCTGCGCGAGCTGCCGGGCCTCCTCGGGAACGGGCGTGTTGACGGTGCGACTGCCGTGCTTGACGGCGATCGTGCCGTGCTGGGTCCCGACGGCGACGGTGTACACCGGGATGTGCTGGCTGCGGGCGCTGCGCGCGACCGCGAGCGGATCGGAGCCGTTTGTCGAGTTGCCGTCGGAGATCAGGACGATCGCCGATGGGGGCCGCCGGCCGTTCTGCGACGGCTGCTTTGCGAGCACCTGCATGCCCAGCGTGATGGCGTCGCCGACCGCCGTGTGACCGCCGGCGTGCAGCTGCGAGAGCGCGTCGGCTACGAGCGCGTGGTCGGAGGTCGGGGACTGAAGCAGGACCGGCTTGACGTTGAACTGCAGCAGGCCGACGCGGGCGGTTGAGGGAACGCGGCCGAGGAACTTCTTGGCGGCGCTCTCGGCGGCGACCAGCCGCGACGGGGCAACGTCGGTTGACCCCATCGAGCTCGAGACGTCGTTGGCGAGCATCACCACGCCGTTGTTGACCGGCACCGCGACGCTGCGTTGCGGACGGGCGCCGGCGATGATCAGGACCACGACCGCGATTCCGAACGCAAGCATCGGCAGGTGGCGGCGCCAGCGCGGGGAACGCGGCGCGACCGACGGGATCATCGGCGCGGACACGAATGACGCCGCCGCCGCGGCGCGGCCGCGCTGTCGGCGCACGTACCAGATGACCAGCAGCGGGATCGCGACCAGTGCGACCAGCACGAGCGGGGCGGCAAAGCTCATGGCGTTGCACCGGGTTGGCCGGTCAGCCGCACAAGCGTCGTGTAGGAGTCGGCCCCGCGCAGGATCGTGAGCTCGATGTGGTCGCCCGGCTGAAGGTTGGCGATCGCCGCTTGGATGTCGGCGGGCGCGTTCACCGGCTGGTTGCCGACCGCCAAGATCACGTCACCGGCTTGGATCCCGGCGCGGTCGCCCGGTCCTCCCGGCACGACGTTGCCGACGATCACGCCGCCGCCGGGCGGCTGTGAGAGCTCGACGCCGAGCCACGGCCGGCCGGAGCCCACCGCGGAGGCGGCGAGCCGCCGGAGCCGCCGAGCGCGGCGAGCCCGTAGGCGACGCCCACCACGACCAGTGCGCCGAGCACGAGCGCCAGCGCCACCCGGCGCTGGCGGGCGGTCGAGCCCTTGATCGCCGTCCATCCCCGGCCGATCGCTCGGCGCAGCGCCGCCGCGGCGCGGGTCGGCAGCGGCTCGCGCTGCGGCTGCAGCGGCACGGTCGGCGGGGCCGTCTCTCGGGTCTTGCGGGGCGCGATTGTCGTCCGGCCGATCGTCGGGCGGTCGATTGCGGGCCGGCGGACCGTGGGCTGCTCGCTCGCGGGCTCCCGGCTCGTGGGCGCCGCACGCCGGACGAGGGTTGGCGCCTCGTCGCGCGCGGCGGCCGGCTCCTGCCCAGCATCGTCCGAGGTCGGGGTCTGCGCGCGCCGGCGCGCAAGCTCCCGGGCTCTGGCGTCGGAATCGCGCCGCCAGTCGCCCGACCACAAGTGCTTGGGTGAGGTCATTGCCTTGCCACGGTAGGTCGCCTTAATGAGACGTATCTAAGTGTTTGCGCCGACGGCTGCAGCGCCGAAACGGCCGGCTGCTGGCATTCTCCGGGGTCCGGACCGACGGCGGAAGCCCGAGGATGAAAACGAACGGGAGTTGTGATGACAGGAGTCCGAGTCGAAACCGATCAGGCCGCGCGCGAGGCCAGCGGCGCGCATCCGTACGGGCGCTACCTGGAGGAGTTCGAGGTCGGGGCGATCTACAAGCACTGGCCGGCGAAGACGGTGACCGAGGCCGACGACCACCTGTTCTGCCTGATCACGATGAACCACCACCCGCTCCACATCAACGATGTCTACGCGAAGGAGTCCCAGCAGGGGAGAAATGTGGTCGTGGGGCCATTGGTCTACTCGCTGGCGCTGGGGATGAGCGTCTCGGACGTCAGCGGCAAGGCGATCGCGAACCTCGCAACCGAGGAGCTCAAGCATCCGGCGCCGGTATTTCACGGTGACACGCTGTTTTGTGAATCCGAGGTGCTGGAGGTGAAGCCGTCGCAGTCAAAGCCGGATCGCGGAATTGTGCGCGTTCACACGCGCGTTCTGAACCAGGATGGGGTATTAGTTGCCGAGTTCAAGCGTCTCGTTCTTGTGCCGCGCAAGGAGCCTGGAGCTCCGCTGCACCAGGCCGAAACCAACGTAGAGTAGGCCCGTAACCGCTGGATTTGCAGCGGTATCCGCCAGTTTAAGGCTACCCTGAGATTGTCACCTACCCATCAAGGAGCAGCGCAACTCCCATGGCTCATACCGCACCGAAGCACCACGCCACCACCAATCACGCCCGCCTGCTGGAGTGGGTGGATGAGGTAGCGGCGCTGACACAGCCCGATGATGTCCACTGGTGCGACGGGTCCGCGGAGGAGTACGACTACCTGGCCAAGACGCTTGTGGCAGCCGGCACTTTCGAGAAGCTGTCGGAGGCCAAGCGTCCAAACTCGTACCTGGCGTTGTCGGACCCCGACGACGTCGCGCGGGTCGAGGACCGCACGTTCATCTGCTCGGCGGACGAGGCCGACGCCGGCCCGACCAACAACTGGCGCGAGCCGGGGGAGATGCGGATCGCGCTGACCGGGCTGTTCAAGGGGTCGATGCGCGGGCGCACGATGTACGTGGTGCCGTTCTCGATGGGCCCGCTGGGATCGAAGATCTCCTACATCGGCGTGCAGCTGACCGATTCCGCCTACGTCGCCTGCTCGATGCGGATCATGACGCGGATGGGGCAGCCGGCGCTCGACATCATCGGCGACGACGGGCCGTTCGTGCCCTGCCTGCACTCGGTCGGCATGCCGCTGAACGACGGCGTCCAGGACGTCCCCTGGCCCTGCAACGCCGACAACAAATACATCGTTCATTTCCCGGAGACCCGCGAGATCTGGTCCTACGGCTCCGGTTACGGCGGAAACGCGCTGCTCGGCAAGAAGTGTTTCGCGCTGCGGATCGCGTCGGTGATGGCGCGCGACGAGGGTTGGCTGGCTGAGCACATGCTGATCTTGAAGCTGACCGCGCCCAATGGAACCGTCAGGTACGTCACCGGTGCGTTCCCAAGCGCGTGCGGCAAGACCAACCTCGCGATGTTGATCCCGACGCTCGAGGACTGGAAGGTCGAGACGATCGGCGACGACATCGCATGGATGAAGTTCGGCTCCGACGGCAGGCTGTACGCGGTCAATCCCGAGGCTGGGTTCTTCGGGGTGGCGCCGGGCACCGGCGCGATCACCAACCCCAACGCGATCGACACGATCGGGCGCAACTCGATCTTCACCAATTGCGCCAAGACCGACGACGGCGACGTGTGGTGGGAGGGGCTGACGGCCGAGCCGCCCGCCCATGCGATCGACTGGCGCCGGGGCGACTGGACGCCGGACGCCGAGCGGCCGGCGGCGCACCCGAACTCGCGCTTCACGACGCCGGCGGCGCAGTGCCCGTCGATCGCCCCGGAGTGGGAGGACCCCAGGGGCGTTCCGATCGACGCGATGCTGTTCGGCGGGCGCCGCTCGACCGTCGTCCCGCTGGTGTACGAGGCGCGCGACTGGGATCACGGCGTGTTCCTGGGCTCGACGATGTCCTCGGAGACGACCGCGGCGGCGACCGGCAAGGTCGGCCGGCTGCGCTGGGACCCGATGGCGATGCTGCCGTTCTGCGGCTACCACATGGCCGACTACTTCGGTCATTGGCTCGCGCAGGGGCGCCGCGACGGCGCCAAGCTGCCGCGGATCTTCTACGTCAACTGGTTCCGCAAGGACGCCGGCGGCAAATTCCTGTGGCCCGGGTACGGCGAGAACTCGCGGGTCCTGGACTGGATCTTCCGTCGCTGCGACGGTACGGCCGACGCGGTGCAAACCGCGATCGGGCTGGTGCCGCCGGTCGGCGAGGGCGGGATCGACACCACCGGCCTCGACGTCAGCGACGAGACGATGCACGAGCTGCTGGCCGTCGACGTCGACGGCTGGACGCAGCAACTGCCCCAGATACACGAGCACTTCTCGGAGTTCGGCGTCAAGCTGCCCGAGGAGCTGCGCGCGCAGCTGCGAGGGCTCGAGGAGCGCCTCAGGGCCCAATAGCCGGCGCCTCGCGCGAGGTGTTCCGGGAGGTCCGCGAGTTCTTACCGAGCTCTCGCGCACCGGTCGTAGTCTGTGCTGGCGTGGCGCTCCCGTTCATCCCGTCCGACGTCGGCATGCTGGCGCTGCAAGCCGGCATCGTCGCTCTGCCGCGGCAGACGCCGCGGATCGCGGCGCTCGACCGCCTGCGCGGCTGGGGCTGGAGCCTGATCCCGATTGGCTCGATCGTGGTCGTCGTGTTCGCGATCCGCTATGTCTCGGATACCGCCACCGGCCTCACGTACCTTGCGTTGATCGCGGTGCCGCCACTGGCGGCGGGGGCACTCGGGTGGGCGGCCCGAGGATCGAGGCCGGTCGCGGCGTTCGCCGCGGTGCCGCTGTTTCTGATCGCCTGGTTTGACCGCCACGGGCTCGCCGGGGAGGCGAGCGCGGCGCTGCTGTCCGGGCTCAGTTGCGTGACCCTCGGCGTGCTGCTGGCGGCGGTGACGCCGCCGGGCTGGCTGAAGATCGGGATCGTGCTGATGGCCGCCGCAGACACGTGGCTGGTCGTCTCTGACCTGTTGCAGTCGCCCAACGCGGTACTGATCTCGGCCCACCCGGCGGCTGGGTTGCCAAAGCTTCAGAGCGAGATCTTCGGGACCGTGTCGATGGGCTACGGCGACCTGTTCGTCGCCGGGCTGCTCGGGGCGGCGCTGGCCAGCGACTGGCGGCTTCAGCGCAGCGCCGCGCTGCTGACGTTCGCGTTCGCTGCGGTGTTCGATCTGCTGTTCCTGGTGGTGTCCGAGCTCCCCGCGACCGTCCCGGTCGCGATGACCGTGATTGTGATGGAGGTCTGGACCCGCCGCGGGCGGCTAGTGCTTACTCTCCCCGGTCGACGCCGGCGGGCGGGACTCCTCCGCCAGTGAGGTGATCGCCAGCGTGCCGCGGGCGGCCTCCTCGAGCACGTCGGTCGCCTCTTCGGCCGAGCGGGCATAGAGCTCGACCAGCAGGTGGACGACGATCCGGTCGTCGTCGTGCTTGTGGAAGCGGACGTGGGTGAAGAACTCGCGGGTGCCGTGGTCGCCGAACGCGGCGTAGGACAGCGCGTCGCCGGCCTCCGGCCCTGAGCAAGTCTCGACGTCGTCGGCGTCGACGGTGACCGTGCATGAGGCGACCCAGGGGGTGCCGGCGATCATCCGCTCCCACCGGTCCTCGATCGGCTCGACGCGGCCGTTGTGGAAGCCGAGGTGGGGCTGGTCGTGCATGCACTCAAGGCACTGCACCACCGCCTCCTGCATCTCGTCGACGACTTCCCCTCGCTCACCGCTCTCGGGGTCGATGCGGTGGATGCCTTCGTAGTGGACCTGGACTTCGAGGTTTTGCGACCAGCAGCGGTAGCAGCGAAGCCAGCTCCGTACCTCGGTTGAGCCCTCCATCCAGTTGATTCTACGATCCTGCTGTGAGCAAGCCCGGCGACACCCCCTGATGGGCGCCCAGCAGCCTCCGATCGGGGTGATTCTGGCCGGTGGCGAGGGTCGGCGGATGGGCGGGTCAAAGGCGACCGTCAGGCTAGGCGGCCGGCCGCTGATCGCCTATCCGCTGGAGGCGATGGCGCTCGCCCTCGACGAGGTCGTGATCGTCGCCAAGCCCGACACCGAGCTCCCGGCCCTGCCCGGGGTGACGGTCTGGATCGAGCCCGAGGCCCCGCGCCATCCGCTCGTCGGGATCAGCCACGCACTCGGGTTTGCGGGCGACCGCGCAGTGGTCGTGTGCGCGTCGGATCTGCCGTTCGTGACGGCAGAGCTGGTCGATCGCCTCGCCCACGCCGATCCGGGGCCCGCGCCCGCCGTCGTCGCGGCGCGAGCGGGGGAGATGCAGCCGCTGCTCGGCTGCTATCAGCCTCGCGCCGCCCAGCAGCTGGCGGCCGCGACCGCCGCGGCCAACCGGTCGGCGCGCGACGCGGTGGCGGCGATCGGCCCGATCCTGTTCGAGGTCGAGGATGCCGAAGCCCTGTTCGACGTCGACGCCCCCGACGACCTGCTGATCGCCTCGACGATGCTCGACCGGCGCCGCCGGGTCGGCGCGGGATGAAGTCCGGCGGCCGGGCCCGCCAGTCCGGTGCTGGTCGAGAAACGGACGCATGTTGGCCGTTTCTCGACCACCTGCCTGGTCGAGCCAGGCTGCGTGCCCTAGCCGAACGTGAAGTCGTAAGCGCTGACGCTCTGCGGGACGTCGACCTCGAGCGAGTGCTGCCCGGCGGACGGGAGCGAGACCAGCGAGTACAGCCGCTGGCCGCTGACGGTCACCACCCCGTTATGGACGTCGGCGCCGGCGCTGGCGGCGTCGATCGGATGCCCGTCGAGCAGCACTCGCACCTGCCGCGGCGTGTTGCCGGCCGAGGTCAGCACCAGGTACACGTGCGCGGCCTGAAAGCGCGCCTGGATCGCGTCGCCCTGCTCCACCGGGGTCGCGGACTCGTTGGTGACCATCCACGTGCCCTTCAGCGCGAACTCGTTGGGCGCGAGGTTCGACACGCCCGGGTAATGGAATGCGCCGGGCTTCAGCGGCGGCTCGAAGCCCTGCGAGCGCTGGTCGTCGAAATACGTCTCTGGCGTGCCGAGCTGGGCCGACGGGACCATCGCGTGCGCCGTCATCGGCGGCGGCAGGTGGTGGGCGCCGGCCTGGTAGAGCAGCGCGCGGACCGCCGCCTCGCTCTGCTTGTACTCGCCCTCGCCGAACTTGACGTGCCGGACCTGCCCGTTGGCGTCGATCAGGTACTCGGCCGGCCAATACTGGTTGCCATAGGCGTTCCAGGTGCCATAGCGGTTGTCCTGGACGACCGGGTAGCGCAGCCCGTCTGAGTGGATCGCCTGCTGGACGTTGCCGGCGTCCTGCTCGAACGTGAACTCGGGCGTCTCGACGCCGACGATCTCGAGCCCGTAGGGGTGGTAGGTCGCGTACAGGCCCTTGAGGAAGGGCAGCGTGCGGATGCAGTTGATGCACGTGTACGTCCAGAAGTCGACGAGCACGACGTGGCCGCGCAGGGCGGCCAGGGTCAGCGGCCGGCCGCCTGGGGTGTTGAACCATTGCTGCGTGCCGGTGAACTGGGGCGCGGCGCCGAGCTTGGTCAGAGACGGGGTCTTGACGCCGGGGATCCCGACGCCGGCAGGCGCGTCGGTCGTGCCCTGCGCCGCGACGTTCTGCCGGCTCGCGAACGGGGACGCCGGCCGCAACGAAGCAAGCCTGTTCTGGACCGCCCCGGAGTTCTCGAGCGAGCGGGTCGGGTCGACCAGGAACGCCGGCAGGCTGGCGTCCTTGGCGAGTGCCTCCTCGAAGCGCACGTCGAGGTTGGTGGCCATCACCACCCCAGTCAGCAGCAGCACCGCGCCGAGCGTGCGCTCGACGATGTGGCCGCGCGCCGAGCGCTTGATCCGGTCGATCACGGCACGGCCCCCGAGCGCGTACAGCAGCATCACCGACGACAGCCCGGCCGCGTAGGAGAGCGCCACCGCGACGATCCGCGCCGACGCGCCGCCCGAGGCGCTGACCGACGTGACCGCCGCCAAGATCGGCCCCGCGCACGGCGCGCACACGAACCCGAGCGCTCCGCCGACGCCGACGCCCGACCAGAAGCCGTCGCCGCGGGTGCGGGGCCCGAAGCGGGCCAGGCGCGACAGCGGCGCCTGTACGCGCGCGGCGACCGACGGCAGCATCAGGACCAGCCCGAACGCGATCAGCACGACGATCGCCAGTGTGCGGGCGGCGCCGCTGGCGAGGCCCACGCCGTTGACGAGCTGCGCCAGCGCGACGATCGCGATCGTGAACGTCGCGCCGAGCCCGACCACGATCCCCAGCGGCCGCCGCCGGCCGCCGACCGCGCTCGCGGACAGCAGCGCCGGCAGCACGGGCAGCACGCAAGGGGTGATCGCCGTCCCCGCGCCGGCGATGAACGCAAACAGCATCAGCAGGAGCATCTCGTGCTCACATGATGCTGCTTATCGCTTGCGAAGCTATTAACCGCCGATTGCGCTCATGCTTCGAGCAGGCTGGATGAAGCCCGGCTCCCCGACGTGGTGCTTGAGCTCCTTGCGCCAGACGGCGTCACGGATGACCTGCTCGAGCTCGGCGTCGTCGGCCCCGGCGCGCAGTGGCGCACGCAGGTCGGTCTCGTTGAGCGAGAACAGGCACGTGCGGAGGCGGCCGTCGGCGGTCAGCCTGATCCGGTTGCAGTCGCCGCAGAACGGCTCCGACACGGGGTTGATGAAGCCGATCTTCCCGTTGCCGTCGGCGAAGCTGTACACGCGCGCGGTCGCGTGGGGCTCGCGCGGGTCGGGCTCGAGCGGGTAGACAGCGTCGATCGCGGCTCGGATCTCGGCGCCGGACAGCACCTGCTCGGGCGTCCACGCGTGGTCGGCGTCGAGCGGCATGTACTCGATGAAGCGGATCTCGAAGGGGCTGCGGCGCGCAAGCTCGGCGAACGGGATCACCTCCTCCTCGGTGAAGTCCCGGATCGCGACCGCGTTGATCTTGATCGGATGCGCCTCGGGGAAGCTCGCGAGATGTTCGAGGCCGCGGAGCACCTGGGGCAGCGCGTCGCGGCGGGTCAGCTCAAAGAAGCGGTCGCTCTGCAGCGAGTCGACCGAGACGTTGAAGCGGTTGACCCCGGCGCGCACGAGTGCCTCGGCATCGCGCTCCAGCAGGAACCCGTTGGTGGTCACGCTGAGGTCGTGCACGTCCTTCAGCGCTGACAACATCGCGGCCAGCCGCGGGAAGTTGCGGCGCACGAGCGGCTCGCCGCCCGTCAGCCGCACGTCGTGAACGCCCATCGCGCCGAGCAGCGACACCAGCCGGGTGATCTCCTCGAAGCTCAGGATCTCGGAGCGCTCGAGCCAGGGCAGGCCCTCGGCCGGCATGCAGTACTGGCAGCGGAAATTGCAGCGGTCGGTGACAGAGACGCGCAGATCGCCGATCAGACGACCGTGTCCGTCGCGCAGCGGATCGAGATCCATCGACTACAGCCTACCCACCGCGTTCAGTCGGTCACCAGGCGGCTGAACGAGACCATGTCGAGGCGGCCGTCCTTGCCTTGCATGTATGACCGTAAGACCGCCTCACGCGTGAAGCCGCCGCGCTGCGCGACCCGCTGCGAGCTGGGATTGCCGGCCGCCGCCAGCAGCTCGATCCGCTCGAGGCCGAGCGACTCGAAACCGAACGCCGCGATCAGTCGCAGAGCCCGGGTAGCGTGGCCCTGCCCACGTGCCTCGCGCGCGAGCCAGTAGCCGACCTCGGCGCGGGCGTGTTCCCACGCCGGCCGCAGCAGCGAGACCGATCCGAGCAGGTTGTCGAGGTCCTCGGCCGACACGATCGCAAACGGCGCGGTGGCGCCCGCGTGCGTCGACTCATGGCGCGCCATCAGGTACAGACGGGCGTCGACCTCGCCGTATTGCTCCGGCACCGAGGTCCAGCGCACGATCTCGGGGTCCTGGCACGCCGCGACGATCGCGTCGATGTCCGACTCACGCCAGGGCCGCAGCGCGGTCGGCCCGTCGATCAGCGGCTCGGCGGAGAGGACGATCTTCGGCACCGACGGTCAGGGCCTCTTGATGATCACCAGTACCGTCGCGAGCGCGAACGCGATCTGGCCGAATGCCAGCGCGGTGCCGAGGTTGACCGCCCCGAGCGCCGCGGCCAGCAGGCTGGCGAGGACGAAGGCGCCGAACATGATCGCAAGATCAACGCGCACGAATCTGATTGTGCCGGAGGGCGACGCGAGGCCGCGCACCCGCTAGGGGGCGATGCGGAACGTCACGCGGCCGTGACCGTGTCGACGACGTCGGGCTCTGCGACCTGCTCGACGCGCCCGTGGGGCAGCCAGCGCACCGACACGAGGAAGGTAAATGCCATCACCCCGGCCATGATGTAGAAGACGGTTTGGGTGGAGTGCGCGAACGCGAGCTGGACGTCGTGGACCAGCGCGCGTGGTTGCCCGGAGGCCGATTGGGCGCCGCCGGCGCCGACCCCGAACGAGGCGGCAACGCGGTGCGCGACGCCGCCGGGTACGCCGGCCTTCGTCAGCGCGTTGGTGACGTTGGTGTTGGTCTGGTGGATCAGGATCGTGCCCAGCACGGCGAGCCCGAGGCTGGCGCCGAAGTTGCGCGCCGTCTGGGTGATCCCGGTGACCTCGCTGTAACTGGTGCTCGGCGCGCGGTTGACGGCGTCGGTGCTGGCCGGCGTGAGCATCAGGCCGATTCCGCCTCCGGCGATCATCACGTAGATCCATTGGCGGCTCAGCGACAGGTCCGTGAGCTTGCCGGCGAGCAGGTAGAAGCCGACGGCGCTGATCGCGGCGCCGAATACGATCGCGGGTCTGGCGCCGCGGCGGTCGAGGATCCGCCCGCCGAGCTGGGACAGGATCACGAACCCGAGGAAGAAGTACAGGAGGTAGAGCCCGGCGTTCGAGGAGGTCTTGCCCAGCGACACCTGCGAGTAGACGCTGGCGAAGAAGAAGAACGGGACGAACACGATCGACAGCAGCCCGAGCGCGGCTGTGTCCGCCGAGAATCCGCGGTCGGCGAAGATCCGCAGCTCAAGCAGCGGGTCCGGGGTGCGCAGCTCCCACCGGACGAACGCGAACATCATCGCCGCGCCGACGATCACGCAGCCCCAGGTCGCGGCGGAGCCCCAGCCCCACACGCTGGACTGCTGGAAGCCGAGCACGATCAAGCCCATCGCGCCGGTGATCAGCACCGTGCCGCGGTAGTCGAGCTTCGTCGGCTTGGTCTCGGTCTCCTCCACGCAGCTTCGGCGGATCAGCAGCAGCGCGATGATCGCCACGGGGATGTTGATCCAGAAGATCGAGCGCCACGTCCACTGCGTCAGATAACCGCCCGCGATCGGCCCGATCGCGGTCAGGCCGCCCGCGATCCCGAAGAAGATCGCCATCGCCTTGCCTCGCTCGCGCAACGGAAACGAGGCCACCACGATCCCCACGGCGGCGGGGAACAGCAATGCCGCGGCGGCCCCCTGGAGCACGCGGAAGGTGATGATCCACGGCTCGGCGATGGCGCCCTTCGGGGTGAAGCCGCAGGCCGCCGAGGCGATGGCGAAGCCGGTGACGCCGACCACGACCATGCGCCGGCGACCGAGGACGTCACCGAGCTTGCCGCCCAGCGCAAACAGGGCCGAGAGCGCCAGCAGATACCCGTTGATGACCCATTGGGCGCCCGTCGCCGACAGCGACAGCTCGCGCTGGATGTTCGGGATCGCGATCGCCACGATCGTCTGATCGATGAATGTCATCCCGACCGCGAAGACCATCGCGGCCAGCACCAGATTCCTGTTCGAGCTCATCCGGTCATCTCCAGTGGGCGGTCATATGCGTGCGTAATAGCGCATCGAACCCTGCTGGGGCGTGAACACCTCGAGCACGCGCCCGTCGAACACGACGCAACCCAGTTGTCAATCGGCGCTTCGATCGGCTCCACGGCGGCTCGACCATATCCGACCACGTAGCCACCTGAGTCCGCGGCGGGCCGGTCCGGATGTGCGTGGCGCTGTTTCACCGAGGTGGTCGAGAAACGGCCAATATGCGTCCGTTTCTCGACCAGCACCCTGACCCGACCGGGTACGGAATTCTCTAGTTACGGTCCGTGCCCGCGCGCCGCGAGAGCGCGTGCAGCAGCGCCGGAACGTCGAGGCCGGGGTCCTGTTCCCCGAGCCAGTTCTCGACCGTCCGCCGGCCCCCGAGCGCACGCAGCCCGCGCTCGCCGTGCTCGGTCGCGAACTCGGAAATCGCGTGCATCCGCCGCGCCCGCGTCCGTCGCGCGGCGAGGTCGAGGCGCGCACGGTGGGCGTCGAGCGCGTCGACCAGGCGATCGATCCCGGTCGGCGGCGAGATCGCCGAGACGGCGACGATCTCGGTGTCGGCAGCGCCGAGCGAGCGCAACGCGGCGGTGAGGTCAGACACGGCTCTGGTGGCCGGTCGGCCGAGGTCGGCCTTGGTCACGACCAGTACGTCGGGAACCTCCATGATCCCGGCCTTGAGGAACTGCAGCACGTCGCCCGAGCCGGGCTGGACCACGACCGCGACCGTGTCGGCGGCGTCGGCGACCTCGGTCTCCGACTGGCCGACGCCGACCGTCTCGATCACGACGACGTCGAACGCGGCGGCCAGCGCCGCCGCCGCCGCGCGGGTCGCCGGGGCAAGTCCGCCGAGCCGGTCTCCGGCCGCCGTCGAGCGGATGAACACGCCGCGGTCGTTCGGATCGACGTCGATCCGGGCGCGATCGCCCAGCAGCGCGCCGCCGGACCGCCGCGAGCTGGGATCGACCGCCAGTGCGGCGACCGTGCGATCGCGAGCGCGCCAGTGCGCCACCAGCCGCGACAGCAGCGAAGACTTGCCCACGCCGGGCGGACCGGTGACGCCGACGATGTGAGCCGCCGCCTCGCCGCCGAGGGCCGCGGGGGAGACCGCGGCCAGCAACCGCTCGGTCTGCTCCCGCGATCCGGGCGCGCGGCTCTCGACGAGATTCAGCGCGGCCGCGGCGGCGCTCAGGTCGCGCTCACGCAGGCGCGCGCCGAGCTGCGCTCCGTCGGTCCCGGCCGGGGTCAAGCCGGAGCGGCGCTGCCGATACCGTGCTTTGCGCCAACCAGTCCGATGATGTCGCGCATCATCTGGTTGAGGTCCCAGTCCTTGGGGGTGTAGACGGCCGCGACGCCCGCTTGGCGCAGGCTCGCCACATCGGCCTCGGGAATGATCCCGCCGACGACGACCGGCACGTCGCCGATGCCGGCGTCGCGCAGCGCCTCCAGCACCGACGGGATCAGCTCGCGGTGGGAGCCCGAAAGGATCGAGAGGCCGATCACGTGCACGCCCTCCTGTGCGGCCGAGTTGGCGATCTGCGACGGCGTCAGCCTGATGCCCTCATAGACGACGTCCATGCCGGCGTCGCGGGCGCGGACGGCGATCTGCTCGGCGCCGTTGGAGTGGCCGTCGAGTCCGGGTTTGCCGACCAGGAACTTGAGCCTTCGCCCGAGGGCGTCGCTGACGCGCTCTACCTCCTCTCGCAGTTCGGCGACGTCCTCGCTCGAGACCGCGGCAGCCTTGCCGACGCCGGTCGGCGCCCGGTACTCCCCGAACGCGTCTCTGAGCGTCTGCGCCCACTCGCCGGTGGTCGCCCCGGCGCGTGCCGCGGTGATCGTCGCGGGCATCACGTTCTGCGTGTCGTCGCGAGCGACGCGGGCGAGTTCCTGCAGGGCGGTGTCCACCGAGGCCTGGTCGCGCTGGGCGCGCCAGCTCTGCAGCGCGGCGCGCTGCTGTGCCTCGACCTCGGGGTCGACGACCAAGATCCCGCCGTCGGCGCCGGCGGTCAGTGGCGAGGGCTCGGTCGAGGTGAAGCGGTTCATCCCGACCACGGTCAGCTCGCCGGACTCGATCCGCCGCCAGCGCTCGCGGTGTGACTCCACCAGCGATGCCTTCATGTAATCGACGGCTTCGACGGCGCCGCCGAGCTCGGCGACCCGCTGCATCTCCTCGCGCGCGCCCTCGACCAGCTCGGCGACCAGCGCGTCCATCACCTTCGAGCCTTCAAAGATGTCGGGGTACTCGAGCAGATCGGTCTCATATGCGAGCACCTGCTGCAGGCGCAGCGACCACTGCTGATCCCAGGGCCGCGGCAGACCCAGCGCCTCGTTCCAGGCCGGTAGCTGGATCGCGCGTGCCCGGGCGCTGCGGCCAAGCGTCACGCCCAGCGCCTCGAGCGCGATCCGGTAGACGTTGTTCTCGGGCTGGGCCTCGGTCAGCCCGAGCGAGTTGACCTGGACGCCGTAGCGGAAGCGGCGTTGCTTGTCGTCCTCGACGCCATAGCGGGTGCGCCCGAGCTCGTCCCACAGCTCGGCCATCGCACGCAGCTTGGCGTGCTCCTCGACGAAGCGCACTCCGGCGTTGACGAAGAACGAGATCCGCGCAAAGACGCTGCCCATCAGCTCGGGCTCGACCCGCCCGCGGACTGCGTCGAGCACGGCGATCGCGTTGCTCATCGCGTACGCGATCTCCTGGACCGGGGTCGCGCCCGCCTCCTGGAGGTGATAGGAGCAGATGTTGATCGGGTTCCACTTCGGCACGTGCTGCACCGTGTAGGCGATCGTGTCGGCGATCAGCCGCATGCTCGGGCCGGGCGGAAACGCGTAGGTGCCGCGGCTCAGGTACTCCTTGAGGATGTCGTTCTGGGTGGTGCCTTGGAGGTCCTTCTGAGCGACCCCCTGCTCCTCGGCGGCGACGATGTACAGCGCCAGCAGCCACGCGGCCGTCGCGTTGATAGTCATCGACGTGTTCATCTGATCCAGCGGGATGTCCTGCAGCAGCGTGCGCATGTCGCCCTCGTGGGCGATCGAGACACCCACCTTCCCGACCTCCCCGCGCGCGAGCTCGTGATCGGGGTCATAGCCCGTCTGCGTCGGCAGGTCGAACGCGATCGACAGCCCGGTCTGGCCCTTGGCGAGGTTCAGCCGGTACAGCTCATTTGAGCGCTTGGCATCCGAATGACCCGCGTAGGTGCGCATCATCCACGGGCGGTCGCGCTCGGACAAACGCGGTGAGGGCTTTCCCTCCATCAGTCCATTGTATGGAGCAAGGCCGCGCCCGCGCCGCCGTTCGCTCGTGCTCGCTTCGGTAACTTGCGGGGCATGCCTGACCAAAGCTCCGCCGCTGATGAGCACGCCCTGATCCAGGAAATCACCGCGCCGCTGGCGACGATCCCGGACGACGCGGTCAAGATCGCGGCCGACGTCGAGTTCCCGATCGTGTTCCGTGGATATGACCGGATTGCGGTCGATGCGTACGTCAAGAGAACAAGCCAGCTCGTGGCCGAGCTGCAAGCCACGCGTTCGCCCGAGGCCGCCGTGCGCCGCGCGCTCGAGCGCGTCGGTGAGCAGATCGCCGGGATCCTCCAGCGGGCTCACGACACTGCCTCGCAGATCACGACCCAATCGCGGCGCGAGGCCGAGGACAGGCTCGTGCTGGCGCGTCAGGAGGCCGCCAGGATCGCGGCCGACGGCGAGCAGCGGGTCAAGGACCTCGACGCGGAGACCGATCGGATCTGGGCTGAGCGGCTGCGGATCGTCGAGGATGCCCGCGAGCTGGCGGCGCAGCTGCTGGTGCTCGCCGAGGAAGCCGCAGCGCGCTTTCCCCCGGCCGAGGAAACCGCCGAGCCGGCGCAGGGTGTGCCGGTCGACGACTCGGCGAGCGCGTTGTTCGACGCCGAGGAGGACCGCAGCGAGCCCGGTGAAGTCGAGCCGGCGACTGAGGCCGTCGTCGAGCGGCCCGCGCCTCACCCGCATCCGGCGTCCGAGCCGCCGGGCGAGCTCGAGGCGGACGAGCTCGAGGCGGACGATCCAGACCCGACCGCGGTGTTGCCCCCGGTGCCGCCGCCCTCGGACCCGCCCGCCGGGTCTCCGTGATGCGCGCGATCGAGCTGCTTCACCTCGGCCGTCCGCGCGTGATCTGCTGCTGGCAGGTCGACGATGTGCTCATCGACCCGGGCCCCGGCTCGTGCTTGGCGACGCTGCTGGAAGCGCTCGGCGATCAGCGACCGCGGGCGCTGCTGTTGACCCATATCCACCTCGACCATGCCGGCGCAAGTGGCGCGCTCGCGCGGCGCTGGCCGGATCTCGAGGTCTACGTGCACGCGCACGGGGCGCCGCACATGATCGATCCATCGCGGCTGGTGAGCAGCGCGGAACGGCTGTACGGCGCCGACATGGACCGGTTGTGGGGCGAGATGCTGCCGGTGCCCGAGTCGCAGCTGCGGATCCTCAACGGCGGCGAGTCGGTGCTGGGTGGTCGATTCGAGGTCGCGTACGCGCCGGGACACGCCTGGCACCATGTCTGCTACCTGCACGACGGGACCGCGTTCGTCGGCGACGTCGGTGGGGTCCGGATCACCGAGCGGACGCTGACGATCCCGCCGACACCACCGCCCGATATCGATGTCGAGGCGTGGCACGAGTCGATCGAGCGGCTGCGCCGCTGGGCCCCTGACCGGCTCGCGATGACCCACTTCGGCGCCGGCGAGGACGTCGAGGCCCAGCTCGACGAGCTCGAACGCCGACTCGACGAGTGGGCAGCGCTCGCCAGGGACACCGACCAGCAGACTTTCATGCAGACGGTGCGCGACACCGTCCTGCAGGACGCCGGGCCGGAGGTGACGGCCGCGTACCTGCAAGCGGCGCCGCCCGACCTGCTCTACGCCGGGCTCGATCGCTACTGGCGCAGGCGGGCCGAGGGTTCGGCTCGGCCCGGTGCCCCGGTATCCTGAAAACGGAATGTCGCAGACGGTTGAGTTGCCCCGTGTGGGCGGACCGGGCAGCGGGCTCGGTGGCCTGTGGCGCGTCGTGGTTCTGAACGACGAGTTCAACACCTTCGACCACGTCGCCGAGACGCTTTCGAGGGTTGTCCCTGGCGTCAGCTTGGCGGACGGCTACCGCCTCGCCGACAAGATCCATAACAGCGGCTGCGCGATCGTGTGGAGCGGGGCGCGCGAGGACGCCGAGGTCTACTGGGATCAACTGGACGGCGCCGGCCTGACGATGGCGCCGCTTGAACCGAGCTAGCCGGGCGCTAGCCGACGCGCGGCTCAGCGCGGAGCAGGAGCAGTCGCCGCGGGCGGCCGTGGCAGCGTCTTGGCCTGCTGGCGCTCGGGGCTGACGCGCACGACGTTCCACACGACCCCGAGCTTCTCGAGCAACGCGATCAGCAGCCCCGTCGGGTCGGCGATTCGCTCCCAGAACCGCAAGCCGTGGAACGCGGAGGTTGGGAAGGCGTGATGGTTGTGGTGCCAGGCCTCGCCCATCGACAGCGGCGCGAGCCAGAACACGTTGCGCGACTCGTCGTCGATGTCGAAGCGCTTGCGGCCGAAGAAGTGGCAGATCGAGTTGATCGACCAGGTCACGTGGTGAAGTAGGAACACCCTCACGAAGCCGCCCCAGAGGACGCAGGTGAGCGCCGAACCGAGGCCGCCGCCGATGATCCAGCCGATCGCGAACGGGATCGCGAAGCTGACGACCACCCACAGGCCGAACAGCTTGTCGATCACGCGCAGCACCCTGTCCTTGACCAGATCGGCGGCGAAGCGATCGCGCTCGGCGGCGCCGACCGACTCAAACAGCCAGCCGACGTGGGCGTGCCACAAGCCCTTGATCGCACCGACCAAGCCGGGACCGCTCAGGTGCGGGGAGTGGGGGTCGCCGTCCTGGTCGGTGAACGCGTGATGCTTGCGGTGGTCGGCGACCCAGGTGATCACCGAGCCCTGGACGGCCATTGACCCGAGCACGGCAACGACCGCGCGAAACGGCCGCGATGACTCAAATGCTCGGTGGGTGAACATCCGGTGATAGCCGAGCGTGACCCCGAGCGCGGTGATCACGTACAGCCCCACCAGCAGACCGAGCTCGAGCGGTCCGATCGCCCGGTCCCACAACAGCACGATCGCAGCGAGCAGCCCGACGAGTGGGGCGGGGACGCCGATCAGGTTGGCGACCTTGTGGGTACGCGTCACCAGTCAAGCTTACGTTGCATTAGTATGGATTTCTCTTATCGTCGCGACGACCACGTAAGCGAAAGTTGTAGGTCGAGCACAAGAAATGGCAGATCAACCGTGGCACGAACTGCCTCCCGATATCGCCCGCGTGCTGCGCCCCGCGCTCGCCGAGGTCGCCGACGAGATGATCGATGCGGTCCGCACGGTCCCGGCCTACGCCCGTCCGCTGGAAGGGGAGTTCGGCGCTGGGATCCGGGCTGGGGTGCACGAGGCGCTCAAGCAATTCCTCGCCGAGATCGAGGCCGGTGGCCCGGTCGCACGCCCGGACGTCTACAGCGCGCTTGGGCGGGGCGAGATGCGCGCGGGACGCAGCCTCGAGTCGCTGCTCAGCGCCTACCGGGTGGGTGCTCGGGTCGCGTGGCGGCGGTTCGCAGCGATCGGGGTGCAGGCCGGCCTGGCGCCCGACACGCTGTACTTGGTCGCCGAGTCGATCTTCGCGTACATCGACGTGCTCTCGTCCGAGTCGGCCGAGGGCTATGCACTCGAGCAATCCGCCGCCGCCAGCGAGGCCGAGCTTCGCCGCCGCCGGCTGGTGCGGATGCTGGTACGCGACCCGCCGCTCGATCCCGCTGCGATCCAGGCCGCGGCGAGTGAGGCCGCGTGGCAGATCCCGCGCCGGATCGCGGTGCTGGCGATCGCCGGCGAGCAGCGTGGCCCGACAGCGCTGAGGTTGCCGACGGATGCGATCGCCGACACGATCGGCGAGCTGACCTGCGTGATCATCCCGGACCCCGACGGGCCGGGAAGACAGGCCGAGCTCGAGCGCGCGATGCTCGACGCGAGTGCGAACGCGGCCCTCGGCACGACCGTCGACTGGCCAGAGGCGTCGATCAGCTTCGCCAGAGCGCGCGCGGCGCTGGAGCTCGCCGACGGCTCGCCGGCGCTGATCGTCGCGCGCGAGCGCGCCGGCGATCTGCTGTTGCAGGGCGACACGCGTCTGGCGCGGGAGTTCGCGGCCGATCGGCTCGCGCCGCTGGGCCGGCTGTCCGCAGGGTCGCGCGCGCGTCTGACCGAGACGCTGCGGGTGTGGCTCGCCGAGCAGGGACGGCTGACGCCGGTCGCCGAGCGGCTCGGGGTACATCCGCAGACCGCGCGCTATCGCCTCGGACGGCTGCGCGAGCTGTTCGGCGGAGCGCTCGACGACCCCGACGAGCGGTTCTGGCTCGAGCTCGCGTTGCGGGTCCGCTGACGGCCGCGCGATACTGACTCGCGTGGCCTACGTAACGACCGACCGGCATCTGCTCAGAGCCAAGGACCTCGCCGACGCGCGTTACTTCGAGCCGCTGGGCGTCGATGACCTCGCGCGCGCCGCCGGCCTGTCGCGGGCGCACTTCAGCCGCGAGTTTCGCCGGGCGTTTGGCGAATCGCCGCACGCGTACCTCCTCACGCGCCGACTCGAGCGGGCCGCGGCGCTGCTTCGCAACACCGACCGGTCCGTCGCCGACGTCTGCTTCTCGGTCGGGCTGCAGAGCGTCGGCTCGTTCACCTCGAGCTTTACCCGGACCTACGGCGTGCCGCCGAACTCGTACCGCCGGCGGTTCCCGCCGCCGGCCGACTTGGCGTTGGTCCCGGGTTGCGTCGTGCGTGCATACGGGCGCCCGCAACGCCGCACATTTGGAGAAGAAATCCCATCGGTCCGTGGCTAGTGTGGCCGTCGAGTTCAATCGACGGCAAAGGAGCACAGATGGTCAAGATCGCAAGTGCGCAACTGTGGGTTCACGACCAGGACGAGGCGCTGGCGTTTTACACCAACAAGCTCGGCTGGGAGGTGCGCAGCGACGTCACGCTCGCCGAGTTGGGCAACTTCCGCTGGCTCACGGTCGGCCCTGCCGCGCAGCCGGACTTCGCGGTCGTGCTGATGGCGATCCCCGGGGCGCCGGTGATGGACGCCGACACGGCCGAGCAGGTTCGCGCCCTGATGGCGAAGGGGTTCGCGGGCACGGTGTTCCTGACGACCGAGGACGTCCGCGGGGACTACGAGGAGCTCAAGAGCCGCGGCGTCGAGTTCACCGAGGCGCCCGAAGAGCGGCCTTACGGGATCGACTCGGGGTTCCGTGATCCGTCGGGTAACGCCCTGCGGCTGACGCAGGTCTACGAGATCGCGACCGCGTAGCGCGGCGCCGGAATCCGCCAGTGCAGCGTTCCAAAAGACCCTTGATGTTCTGACGAGTGGCTGGGCGTGACTGGGCGTGCCTCCCTGGACCAGCTCGTACCGGGCGTACTTGCCGGTCCAGGGGGCGCGGTCAGGCGCGTCCAGACGCCGTCAGAGCGCAAGGGGATTTTCAGAACGTTGCACTAGGCCGCGGCCTGCGGCTCAGGCTCGGGGCTCGGCTCGGGTGCCGGCTGCGCCGGCACCTCGGGCCCGAGCGCCCCGACGGCGATCTCGTCGTGCCAGATGTAGCTGATCGGGATCTGGTAGTGACCCATGTTGCGCCGGCGGAACGCGACCATCTCCGGTCCCTCCCAATAGCGGTACCAGTCCGCCTGGGACTCGAACCAGGTCATCTGCAGGATCTTGTAGCGGTCGTCGCGCGAGCGGTGGATCTGATACTGGGTCGCCCCGTAGCGGAGCGCAAGCGGCGCCGCGGCGGCGACCTTCTCCGCGAACGCTTCCTGGCGCAGGACCGTCGAGTACCAGGCGATGTGGACGACGCCGGCCACTAGGCACCCACCTCGGCGCGGATCGCGCCCGGTCCGTCGGCGGTCCGTCCTTGGCCCTCATCGGTCGCCCCGACCAGGATCGCGATCTTCCCCAGGTGCTTGTTGTCGCGCAGCAACTGGTGGGCGTCGGCGACCTTGTCGAATCCCATCGTCTGCCACAGGACGGGCCGGATCTTCGACTCTTCGATCAGCTCGTTGGCCTTGGTCGCCTCCCAGGCGTTGGCGAAGTGTGAGCCGATGATCTCCTTCTGGCGCATCCACAGGTAGCGAACGTCGAAGTCGAGCTGGTAGCCGGACGTCGCGCCGCAGATCACGACCTTCCCGAACGGCTTGACGGCGAGCACCGAGGTCGGGAAAGTCGCCTTGCCGACGTGCTCGAACACGATGTCGGGGGGACCGCCGAGCAGCTGCTCGACCGCTTTGCAGAACCGGCGCGACTCCTTGAACCGGTCCTTTTCCTCCTCGGCGGTCTCGTCGCCGCGGCGCATCATCCCCGAGAACTCCGAGCGGTTGAGGTAGCCGATCGCTCCAAGCTGCTCGATCAGCCGGCCCTTCTGCTCGCTGGAGACGACGCCGACCGCATCGGCGCCCGCGAGCTTGCACAGCTGGGTGGCGAACACGCCGAGTCCGCCTGCCGCGCCCCAGATCAGGACGCGATTGCCGGACTGGAGGCGGCAGCGGTCGATCAGCATGCGGTACGCGGTGAAGTAGGTGAGGCCATAGGCCGCCGCCTCCTCCCACGCAAGATGCTTGGGCTTGTGCAGGAGCTGCTGGGCCTGCACCTTGCAGAACTGCGCAAACGAGCCCCAGCTGGTCTCATAGCCCCAGATCTGCTGCGACGGGGCGGCCAGGGGATCGAGTCCGTGGACCTCGGGATCCTCGTAGGACGCCTGATTGCAGTGGACGACGACCTCATCGCCTGGCTTCCACCGGGTGACGCCCTCGCCGACCTTCCACACTATTCCCGAGGCGTCCGAGCCACCGATGTGGTGGTCCTCGTTGGGGTGATAGCGGAACACCGAGACGGGCTCGCCGAGTGCCGCCCAGACGTTGTTGAAGTTGACGCCGGCCGCCATCACGCGGACGATCACCTCGAAAGCGCCGGGTTCGGGGACCTCCATCTCCTCGAGCTGAAACGCATCGACCGGTTCGCCGAAGCGCTCCTCGCGGATGACCCAAGCTGCCATCGTGGGCGGGAGTTCCCCCGGCTCGGTTTCAACGCTGGCGACTTGGCTCAAATCGACGGCCACTGACTATTCCTCGCTGAGGTCGCTTACCTGGAAGAGACCGGATCGTAGAGCAGTCTCAGCTCTGCAGGTCCGGTGCCGTCACGGTCGGCGGATCGGCCCGTGTTGGCAAAACGCTTGTTAGGCGGCTGACAACTCGCGCGCTGGATCTTCTGCGGCCAGCTCCCCGGGCGCCACGGCCGCCTCGGGCTGAGTCGTCTTCTGCTTGTTCTCGATCAGGGCCCAGGCGACGAACGCGCCGCTCAGCGTCACTGCGCCGCCGATCGTCAATCCGGTGCCAAGGGCGGAGACGAACGCCTCGCGAACCGTGGCGACGACCTGCGCGGACGCGTGATGGCCGCCAAGCGTCGAGCCGCTGCCGATCGAGTTCGCCAGCGTCGCGCGCGTCGCGGCCGGGAGATGGGGCAGGCTCGAGTCGATCTTCGAGCGCCCGATCGTGGCCACCAGCGCGCCCATCAGCGCCACGCCGAACGTGCTGCCGATCATCCGGCTCATCGACAGCACGCCGGAGGCCGCGCCCGCCTTGGTGCGGTCGACGGCGTTCATCGCGGCGGTGCTCATCGGCGACATCACCAGCCCCATGCCCAGGCCCATCAGCACGAAGCCGGGGAGCAGCAGCCCGTAGCCGCTGTGCACCGTGATCCGTGACTGGATCAGGATCGCGGCGGACACGATCACCAGCCCGAGCGTCATCAGCGGACGCGGTCCGACGCGGTCGGTGAGACGACCCGCGAGCGGCCCCATCACGATGATCACGAGCGTCGAGGGCAGGAACCGCAGGCCGGTCTGAAGCGGCGAGTAGTGCAGGACGTTCTGCATGTACAACGTGATGAAGAAGAACTGGGCGAACATCGCGAACGTGACGAGGAAGCCGACGAGGTTGGCGCCCACCGACGTGCGCGAGCGGAAGAAGCTGAAGTCGATCATCGGCGCCTTGACTCGGCGCTCGATCTGGACGAACGCGATCAGGGACACGATCGAGACGGCGAACAGCGACAGGATCCGCGTCGATCCCCAGCCCCAGCCGTTGCCCTGGACGAGCGCCAGGACGAGTGCCGTCAGCCCGAGCGTGAGCGTCGCGATGCCGGCGCCGTCGACGGACCTGCCGACCGTCTCGTCGCGCGTCTCGCGCGTCGCGAACAGCGTGACCGCGACCGCGACGACGGCGATCGGCGGGTTGATGAAGAAGATCGCGCGCCAGCTCACCTGCTCGGTCAGGAATCCGCCGATCACAGGCCCGATCGCAAGCGCCAGCGCGCTGACCCCGGCCCATGTCCCGATCGCGGTCCCTCGCTGGTGGGCCGGGAACGCCTGGGTGATGATCGACAGAGTCGCGGGCATCATGAACGCGGCGCCGATCCCCTGGATCGCGCGGAACAGGACCAGCATCGTGTCGTTCGGTGCGAACCCGATCGCCGCGCTCGAGATCGCGAACACGACGACCCCGAACAGGAAGAACCTGCGGCGGCCGAAGATGTCGCCGAGCCGCCCACCGGTGACCATCAGCACCGCGAACGTCAGCGTGTAGGCGTTGACGGTCCACTCGAGCGCCGACAGCGAGGCGTGCAGATCGCGCTGGATCGACGGCAGCGACACGTTCACGACGGTGTTGTCGAGCATCACCATGAACAGCGCGAAGCACATCGCGCCCAGCGTCCACCAGCGGCTGTTCTCCTCGGTCACGAGGCGGTGTCGGTGGGCGAGGATCCGATCGGTCATTGGCGGTCAGGTCGGCGGGCCGAGGTCGCGGGACGAGATCTCGGCAGGCCGCGATCTCGTCCCGTGCGAGTACTTACTTGCACGCACGCAGTATTGCAGACGCTAATCTTGCGTAAGCGAAACGAACCGCCCGCGAATTCGCGTCGGCTACGGCTGCAGCAGGGCGTTGCTGGCGCTCGGGCGCGGCTTGCCCACGTGAAGCCGGCCGGGCTGGATCGGGCTCGGGCTCGCGGCCGCGGCCTCGCTTGTTCCGCTCTTACCCGCGGCGATCGTGTAGTCGCGCGGGCCGTGGAGTTCGACGGTCACCTGCGCCGTGGCCTGCGGGTTGATCGGACCGGTCGAAGCCAAAGCTTGGGCGGGGTTTCCGGCCGGGTGGATCGTGAGCGACTCGGTCTTGCTCGCCTGGTTGGTGACGATGAAGATGATCTGGCCGGCGCCGACGCTGTCGGGGGAGACCGAGACCCTCGCATTGTTGACGTAGACGGTCAGGTTGACCGGGGCGGGAGGCCTGGGTTTGTTTGCGAAGTGGTCGGAGCTGCCGCACCCGGAAAGGGCGACGACCGTGACCGTGAGCGTCGCAAACGTCCTCGTGCGCATGCTGGGCCAGCCTCTCCTCGTTGAATCCTCCAGCGGCTCCGTCGCCGCCCTGGGGCATTCGACCGGAAACCCTAGCCGACGACGGGCCGGCTTGGCGAGCGAAGCGACGGCGCCGTAGCTGAGGATCCTGCTGAGGAATTATGAGGTTTGGTTGAGCGATCGTCTCCGGCGCTCGAGGCGACGAAGCTCGCCCTGCAGCTTGGCCCAGGACTCCCGCTCGGCCAGCTCGTATTCATCTCCGGTCAGCTCACGCAGCTGCTCGCTGTAGGCACTCCATGCGCGACGCGTGTCGTGATCGAGCTCGCGCAGCTTGTCACTATCGGGTGCGATGGCCGTCACGTAGGTCCTCCTTCCCTAGCCGTTAGCACCGATGCTACCCCTCGCAGCGGTCGTGCAGGCCCGCCTGACACCAGCCGCGTGCGCAACGACGCGTGCATGCCGTCCGGCGGCGGGCGTATCACGCAGGCAATGGAGTTGCTGCAAGCCCCGATCGCGACCGCCGAGTTCCTCGTGATCGACACCGAGACCAACGGGTTGTCGGGCGACTCGTGTGAGCTGACCGAGGTCGCGGCCGTGCTCGTCGGCGGCGGCGAGCTGCACGACCGGTACTCATCGCTCGTGAGCACAAACATGCCGCTCGGCCGCGGGATCCAGCGGTTCACGGGGATCACCCAGGCGATGGTCGACCAGGCGCCGCGGCTCGACGACATCGTGCCCGCGCTGGCCGAGCGTCTGAGCGGCCGGGTGATGGTCGCGCACAACGCCCCGTTCGATCGCCGCGTGCTGCGTCAGGCGTTCGCCCGCAGTGGCATCGACTGGCCCAATCCGCCCGTGATCTGCACCGCCGCGCTGGCACGAAAGCTGCTGCCGCTGCAACGTGAGCGGCGCCTCCGCGCGCTCGCAGACGCGCTCGGGATCGAAGTCACGATCGCGCACCGAGCGCTGGCCGACGCCGAAACGTGCGCGCAGGTGCTGTGCGCGCTGTTCCCGCGGTTGTGCGCCAACGCGGGCACCGTCGCCGAGGCGGTGGCGCTGCTCAAGCCGCGTCGCGGCGCGCGCACGCGCGCCCGCCGCCCGTCTGAAATGGGACGGGGCAGCAGTGCCGCTATGGGACGGGGCAGCAGTGCCGCGGCCCGGTTGCGACGAGCGCTGCCGCAGCTCGACTTCGGCGAGCTGCCCAGAGACCCCGGCGTCTACGTGTTCCGCGACGGGGCCGGCAGGCCGCTGTACGTGGGCAAGTCGATCTCGATTCGCAGCCGCGCCCGCGCCCACTTCGCGCCGTCCGCGACGCCGGCCGACTGGACCGCGCACGCCTCGATCGTCGACTATCAGGCCACGCGATCTGAGCTCGGTGCACTCGTGCTCGAGAACCGGCTGATCAAACAGCTTCGCCCTCCCGGAAACATCCGCCTGACTCGGCTCGACGACCGGCTCTTGTACATCTGCTGCCGGCTGGACATCCCGTACCCGATCCTCGAGGTCTCGCCCCGCCCCGCCGCGGGCCACGCCGTCAGCATCGGGCCGCTGCGGGGCAGGCGGCTCGCGCTGGAGCTCGTCGAGCAGCTCGATTCGCTGTTCACGTTGCGCCATTGCGGGCGCCGGCTTGCGCGGCGCGACCATCCTTCGGTCTACGGCCAGATGGGGCGCTGCCTGTCGCCGTGTCTGGGCGACCTCGATCCGAACCTCTACCGGCGTCGGCTGGACGAAGCGCTGCGCCTGTTCGTGGAGGGGGTCGGCAGCGGCCGGCGGCTGATCGCGCACGTCGAGCTGCAGATGCGGCGTGCGGCCGCGGACCGGCGCTACGAGCGGGCGCTGTCGCTGCGACGCCGCGCGCGGCGCCTCGGCGTCATCGTCGAGCGGCTCGGCGGCGTGCTCGAAGCGACGCATGCGCGGCCGCGCCTGGTGCTGGCGAGCCATCCGCTCGGTGCCGGGGCCGACGCGCTCTGGCTCGTCGGCGGGCGGCTGGTGGACTTCGTGGCACTTCCCGACAGCGTCGGCGAGCTGCACGAGCGGACCACCGCGGCGCTGAGGCGCGGTGCCCGCGCGGGCGAGCTCGGGGCCCATTTGCCACCCGAGGAGGTCGACGAGGTCCGGATCGTCGAGACCTACCTCGCGTCGCACCCCGAGACCGCGCAGCTCGCGCTCGATCCTACGACCGACTACGAGGCGCTCGAGCGGTTCCTGTCGGTCTCAGCGGAAAGGCAGCTCGACGACGGTGCCGCTGACGGCGCCGGGACCGACGCTGATCTCGCTGTCGGGAGCGGCCTCGCGGCGGACCAGCGCGAGCGCGATCCAGCCTAGCTGCGGCGAATCGGCGACGGTGCCCAGACGGCCGACGACCCTGCCGTCGTGGCTGACCTCGTCGCCGGTCGCGACCGGGCCGCCGAGACGCAGCCCGCGCAGATGCCGGTTGGGCTTGCCCCGGTAGTACAGGCGCGCCACCGTCTCCTGGCCGACGTAGCAGCCTTTCGTGAACGACACGGCTCGCTGGTTGAGCCCAGCTTCCTGCGGGATCACGGTCTCGTCGAGGTCGGCGCCATAGCGGGGGCGGCCGCGCTCGATGCGCAGGCATTCGGCAGCGGCATCCGACACCGGCTCCGCGCCCGCGTCGAGCAGAGCCGCGCGCAGCGCATCGGTGTCACCGGCGTCGCACATCAGGTCGACGCCGCCGTCGGTGCGGATCGCGCGGGCGTGGATACCTGCGATCTGCTCCGGCAGGTGCGCGTGCTCGGCCGCGGCGAGCCCGCCGGTCTGCGCGACCGAGTCGGACTCGGGGCCGATCAGCGACAGCAGACCCCGCTCGAGCGTCCGCTTGTGAAGCGCGACGTCAAAGCCGATGCTGAACCGGCGGATCATGTTGAACAGCTGCTGCAGCGCGGTGCGCTCGGTATCGAGCAGTAGCTCCTCGCCGGTATCGAGGATTCGGATGTCTCCGAGCATCTTGCCCTTCGGCGTCAGGAACGCCGCGTAACAGCCTTTGCCGGGGGACAGCGCCTCGACGTCGTTGGTCACCTGCCCTTGAAGGAACGTCTTCGCGTCGGTCCCGGTCAGCGCGAGCTTGCCGCGCTCAGAGCGATCCAGGAGCCCACAGCCCTCGGTGATGGCGGCGTAGTCGGCACGGAGCGAGTCGATCGAGGTCACCCTCAGAACTATAAGAAGCGCCCGCCCACGGCCTGGAAGCGTGGTGTTTCAAGCACTTACCAAATTCATAATTTAGTTGTGCCATAATTTCTGTGATGGCACACCAGGAACACGTAGCCGTGTCCTCCGCGATCGAGGACTATGCAAAGGCGATCTACGCGCTCGAGCTTCGAGGCGGGACCGTGAGCACCAACGCGCTGGCCGAGCGGCTGGGCGTGACGGCCGCGTCCGCATCGGGGATGGTCAAGCGGCTGTGCGAGATGGGGCTGGTCGAGCACCAGCCCTACCACGGGGTGTGGCTGACCGACGCCGGACGCCGCGTCGCTCTCGAGGTGATCCGCCACCACCGGCTGCTCGAGCTGTACCTGGTGGAGAGTCTCGGCGTCCCATGGGATCGCGTGCACGAGGAGGCCGAGGTGCTCGAGCATGTCCTGTCCGAGGAGCTCGAGGAGCTGATCGCGGCCAAGCTCGGCAACCCGACGCGCGACCCGCACGGCGATCCGATCCCGACGCCCGAGCTGACGATCGAGGAGCAGCCGACGTGCGGGCTCCAGTCCCTGACGGCGGGCGATCGCGGCACGTTTGCTCGCGTCTCGGACTCCGACCCCGACATGTTGCGGTTCCTCGCGGAGCGCGGGATCGCCCCCGGGGACGAGTTCGAGGTGATCGACAAGCAGCCGTTCGACGGCCCCCTGTTCGTTCGCTTCGGCGACACCGTGCAGGTGCTCGGCGGCGCGCTCGCGCGCGCGATGCGAGTGGAGCTGTCTCAGTGACGCCGCCGGTCACGACGATCGGGCGCCCGGCGCTCGAAGGCGTGGCCGCCGATGGACAAGCCGTCATCCTCAATGACGCGGTCCCGGTCGAGAGCCCGCTGGAGCGGCTGCTGCGCAAGGGCCGGCTGCGGGCGACGCTGGCGATGCTCGGCCCGGCGTTCGTGGCTGCGGTCGCATACGTCGATCCCGGCAATTTCGCGACCAACATCCAGGGCGGCGCGAAGTACGGCTACCTGCTGCTGTGGGTCGTGCTCGTCGCCAATCTGATGGCGATGCTGATCCAGTACCTGTCGGCCAAGCTCGGAATCGTCACCGACCGCAACCTCCCGGAGCAGTGCCGCGAGCGGTTGCCGCGCTGGGCGGGCGTCGGACTGTGGGTCCAGGCCGAGGTGATGGCGATGTCGACCGACATCGCCGAGTTGCTCGGAGCGGCGCTCGGGCTCAACCTGCTGTTCGGGGTGCCGTTGTTCACCGCCGGGCTGATGACGGGGGTGATCGCGTTCGGGATCCTCGGGCTGCAGTCGCGCGGCTATCGCCGGTTCGAGCTCGCGATCGCCGCGCTGCTCGGGATCGTGTTCGCCGGCTTTCTCTACGAGACGTTGAGGATCGGGCCTTCGGCCCACGAGTCGCTGGCGGGACTGATTCCCGGGCTCGACGGCTCCGGGTCGATCTACCTGGCGGTCGGGATCATCGGCGCGACCGTGATGCCGCACGCGATCTACCTGCACTCGGCGCTGACCAACGGGCGGATGCCGGTTCGCAACGACAACGAGCGCCGCCGGGTGCTGCGGTTCGAGCGGATCGACGTGATCATCGCGCTGTCGCTCGCCGGGATCATCAACCTGGCGATGCTCGCCGTCGCCGCGAAGCTGTTCCACGGCTCCGGCGCTGAGCGGGACGGCGACGATCCAGGACGCACACCCGAGTTCGGCCGGCTCGTCGGCGGCGGCGCCGCGCTCGCGTTCGCGGTCGCGCTGTTGCCTCGGGAGCCGTCCTCTTCGAGCGTCGGCACCTACGCCGGCCAGGTCGTGATGGCCGGCTTCATGCGAGTCCGGATCCCGGTGCTCGTGCGCCGCGCGGTGACGATGCTGCCGGCGCTGATCGTGCTCGCGCTCGGCGTCAGCCCGACCAGCGCGCTGGTGCTCAGCCAGGTGGTGCTGTCGTTCGGGATCCCGTTCGCGCTGGTGCCGCTGGTGGTGCTGACCGGCCGCCGCGACGTGATGGGCGTCCACGTCAACCGGCGGCTGACGAGCGTGATCGCGTACGGGGTAGCCGCAGCGATCACCGCGATGAACGTGTTCCTGATCTACCAGCAGCTCTTCTGATCAGACCGTGGCCGACCTCGCCGACACGTTCACCGAGATCGTCGACTCGCTTCCCGACGACTGGACCGACCTCGAGCTCGATCTGCGGATCTTCGACGAGCGCCGCTACGTCGACGCCGCGATCCTGCTCGTCACCTGCAACGCGCAGCCGTACTCGCGCAACGACTGGCACTGGCGCCTGATCGTCGCCCACCGATTCGGCCATGGCCGCGGCCGCGCCGGCCGTGCACGCGGCGCTGAAGCTGCTCGACGACGCCGACATCGACGGTGAGATGGCCGTCCGCGAGGTGCGGACCGGGCGCGTCGAGGTCGTGCAGATGTGGGGCCGGACCGAGTCGGTGCGCGAGGAGTTCAAGAAGTTCAGCGCGCAGTAGCCGCGTGGCGCGCGTCGTCGCGTTCATCCCGGACCTGCTGTTCGGATCAAACGTCGTCGGCGCGCTCAGCGCGGCCGGCCACGAGGTGCAGCTGGTATCCGATCCAGGCGCCGGCGCCGCCGGCGGGGTGGACGTCCTCGTCGTCGACCTCACCGCCGACGCGGAGTCGCGGATCGCCCAGGTCGGACAGCTCGCACTCGGGGACGATGTTCACACGCTCGCGTTCTACTCGCACGTCGAGACCGAGGTGCGCGCACAGGCCGAGGCGGCGGGCTTCGAGCTCGTCGTCCCGCGCTCGCGGATGGCCCGCGAGGGCGCGGCGCTGGTCACGCGGCTCGCCTCCTAAGCGGGCTCGCGTTCACCCCGCTGGTGGTCGAGAAACGGACAACATGCGTCCGTTTCTCGACCACTCGGTGAAACAGCGCGCCACTTGCTCTCGCTAGTTACCGATCAGCGACGCGGTCCCGCGCACGAACTCGGGGTCGAAGGCCTGGTCGACGTTCGGGGGCTGCTTGACGATCCCGAACTTCGCCTCCCACTGCGGCCCAGCGCTGCGAGCGTCTTTCGGTCGAGCTCGCCGAACGCGCCATCCGGGGCCATGAACGCGGCCTGCTCGACGTTCGAGCTGGGCGGCGACCAGCTTGGGGTCGAGCCCCGGGACCTCGGACTCGAGGTCGGCCGCGCTGCCCTCGGGATCGGTCAGCGTCACGCCGTAGCCGCGCACGAGCGCTCGGACGACGCGCGCGCGCCAGCGCCGGGTCGTCGCGGAGCGTCGACCGGGTGGCGCACAGGACCAGCTCCGGGTACGACGGGCGCGCCGTAGTGGTCGACGCGGAAGACGTGAAAACCGGGATGGCGTGCGCTGCAGGGTAACGCCCTCGTCGTTCCAGAACGCCGTGGCCGCCGCGACGCGGTGCGCGAGCAGGGCCGGGACCGCGTTGAAGCCGATCGTGACGGTCTTGACCTTCGCGGGGTCGCCGCCGGCGCCGGCGACGATCGAGTGCAGCACGGCGGTGTCGCTCGGCACGCCGGTGACGCCGACCTTCTGGCCCTCGAGCTGTCGCGGGTTGCGGATCTGCGGCGCGGCGATCACCGCCGCCAGCGGCTGCTCGACGATCGCCATGATCCCCACGATGTCGCGGTGCTGCTCGCCGCGCGATCGCGAGGTCGTGGATGTCGAGGATCGCGAAGTTCGCCCGACCGGTCTCGAGCAGCTTGATCGAGTCGGTCGTCGCCGAGGGCGCGATCACGTGCAGGTTGACGCCCTCGCCCTGGTCGAACGACCGCGCGATCGCGGTGTAGATCCCGGAGTGGATCGCGTTCGGCGTGAAGTCGAGCACGAGCGTGGCGTCCTGGCTTTCGAGGAGCGCTGCTGCCCGAGCCGCAGCCGGCGACCAGCAGCGCTGCGGCAAGGATCGCGATCACGGCTGCTCGCATCGGCGGCCAGCATACGGACGGGACATCGACGGCGCGCCGGAGGGCCGACGAGGGCCGTCCGTAGAATCCCGCTTCACAGATGCGTCGCCGCGTCACGTTCAGCCGCAACCTCACGCTGTCGCTGTCGCGGACGTGCCGGTGCTACTGCAAGTACTGCTCGTTCGCGACGCACAAGGCGCATCTCTACGCGCCCGACGAGGTGCAGCGGATCCTCGACCAGGCCGTCAGCCGCCACCGGGTCAAGGAGCTGCTGGTGCTGACCGGCGAGAAGCCCGAGGTCAACGCCGAGGTGACCGCGCGGCTGCACGACTATGGCCACGAGGACTTCACGTCGTACGTGGTGTGGACCTGCGAGCGGGCGCTCGAGCGGGGATTGCTGCCGCACACGAACCTGGGCGTGCTGGAGGCGCGACGACCTGCGCCGCCTGCGCGAGGTCACCGCCTCACAGGGGCTGATGCTCGAGTCGGTCTCGGAGCGGCTGATGGAGACGGTCCACGCCGGCTCGCCGACCAAGCACCCGGCCCGCCGGATCGAGACGATCCGGGCAGCCGGCGAGCTCAGGATCCCGTTCACGAGCGGGATCCTCGTCGGCATCGGCGAGACCGAGGACGAACGGATGGCGTCGCTGCAGCAGCTGGCAGAGCTGCACGCCGAGCACGGCCATCTGCAGGAGCTGATCATCCAGAACTTCGTCCCGCACCAGAGCTACTACGGGCGCGAGCCCGCGCAGATCGCCGACGCCGCCGCGCGCGAGTACTGGCGCACGGGCGTCAGCGCCGGGCCCGAACTCGACGCACCGGCGTGGGCCTGCGAGGTGACGATCGAGGACATGAAGCGGCTCGTCGCCGAGACCCGGCGGCTGATGCCGGAGATCGGGATACAGGTCCCGCCCAACCTTTCTGACTGGTGGGTCGAGCTCGTCGCGGCCGGGGCAACCGACCTCGGCGGCCTCAGCGCCAACGGCGATCACATCTCGCCCGAGCACCCGTTCCCGTCCCCGGTCCACGTCCGGCGGCGGCTGCAGGAGGTCGGGGTCGCGCTGACCGAGCGCCTGTGCGTGTATCCCGAGTACATCGACCCCGAATGGGTGTCGGCGCCCGTGCTCGACGTGATCAAGCGCTGCTACTGGTCGTTCATCCCGCGCCGCGGCTCGGGGCGCCGGGCCGAGGTAGCGGTCGGCGATGACGTCTCACCGCGCGCAATCGAGAAGGGCCGCCAGGGCCTCGCGTTGACCCCCGAGGAGCTGACGGCACTGTTCGCCGAGCGCCGCCCGGCGGTGATCGAGGAGATGCGAAGCGCCGCCGACGAGCTCCGTCACGAGCTCGCCGGCGAGACGGTCACGCACGTCGTCAACCGCAACATCAACGTCTCGAACATCTGCACAGTCGGCTGCGCGTTCTGCGGTTTCGGCCAGTCGCGCCGCTCGCCCGACGCCTACGAGCACTCCGAGGAGGAGTTTGCGGCCCGGGTGCAGGACGCGGTCGCCGCCGGGGCGACCGAGATCTGCATCCAGTCCGGGATCCATCCCGACTGGGGGCTGGAGGACTACGAGCACTGGTTGCGCTTCGCGCACGAGATCGCGCCGCAACTGCACCTGCACGCGTACTCGCCGATGGAGGTCGCGCACATGAGCGACGTCAGCGGCCTGCCGCCACGCAAGGTGTTCGAGCGCCTGCGTGCGGCAGGGCTCGGCTCGACTCCGGGAACCGCCGCCGAGGTGCTGCACGACGGCGTCCGCGAGCGCATCTCCCCGAACAAGCTGCCGGTCGCCCGTTGGGTGGAGATCATCGAGGCCTCGCACGCCGAGGACCTTCGCTCGACCGCGACGGTGATGTTCGGGCACATCGAGGAGCCGTGGGAGCTTGCCGAGCACATGCGCGTCATCCGCGAGCTGCAGGAGCGGACGGGCGGCTTCACCGAGTTCGTACCGCTGTCGTTCATCCCGTTTCACACTCTGCTGGGCCGGACCCACGGCGTGCAGGAGATCTCCCGCGAGGAGAACCTCAAGCACACGGCGGCGTTCCGGCTCGCACTCGGCCGGACCGTCACGAACCTCCAGGCCAGCTGGGTGAAGATGGGCCTCGACGCTGCGACCGAGTCGCTGCGCTGGGGCGTCAACGACCTCGGCGGGACGCTGATGGAGGAGTCGATCTCGCGGATGGCGGGCAGCTACCACGGCGTCAAGCTCGAGCCCGAGGACCTGATCGGCGCGGCCCACCGGGCCGGGCGGCCGGCGGCGGAGCGCACCACCCTGTACGAGATCCGCCGCCGCCACGATCTGCCGGTCGCAGCATGACCGCCGACACCGACGTCGCCGCCGCGGGCGCCGGCGCCGACAGCGAAATCCGTCGCCGCACGCTGTTTGCCGGGGTCGAGCCGCTCGAGGTGTTCGTCGAGCTGCTGGCGGAGATCGACACCGATACCGCCTCGACTGAGTTCTACGACCGCATCTGCGAGGCGATCTGCCGGCTGACGACGATGCGACGCGCGGCGATCTTCATGGCTGACGCGGCGCGGCGCCGGGTCCGCGCCGTCGGCGCTCACGGCACGTCGTTCTCGCAGCTGGCAGCGCTGCGGCCGACGCTCGTCAACACCCCGATCGCACAGCGGGCGCTGCTCGAGGACGAGGTGGTCGTCGTCTCGGAGCGGATCGAGGAGGCCGTCCCCCCCGATTACGCGAAGGTGCTGGGGATCACGACGCTCGTGTGCACTCCGATGAGCGCCGCGGGCCGATCCTACGGGGTGATCTGCGCCGATCGCGGCGGCGGCCGGTTCGAGCTGTCAGACGGCGAGCGCCACCTGCTGTGGACGCTGGGCAAGACCGCGGCGCTGGTCGCGACGGCGCGCAATGCGACCCGCCAACAGGAGCGAAACCGCCGGCTGGGCGAGCGGCTCGAGCTCGCCCGCGAAATCCACGAGCGCGTGCTGCAGCGCCTGTTCGGCGTGTCGCTGGCGCTCAGCGCGACGAAGGAACTGCAACCGGCCGAGCGCGACCGCTGCCGGGTCGAGATGCAGGAGGCGCTGAGCGATCTGCGGCGGGCGCTCGAACGCCCGCTCGCGCCGCTGCCGCCGGAGACCGGGACGACGCTGTCGGCGGAGCTCGAGCGGCTGCGGCGATCGCGTGCCGCGATCTTCAAGGTGGACTGGCCGCCCGACGTGTCTGTACCTCCCGGCGTCGAGCCGCTGGCGCAGTCGGTGCTGGCCGAGGCGCTGCGCAACGTCGGCAAGCACGCCGATCCCTCCCGCGTCGACATCGTCGTCGGCCGCGATCCAGATACGTTCACGCTCGAGGTCCGCAACGACGGCGTGCGCCCGGGCGCGCGCGGGACCGGAATGGGGCTCCGTCTGGCCGCGTTCGAGGCGCTGCAGCACGGCGGCGTGGTCGAGTTCGGAGCCTCTGCGGAGGACTGCTGGCGCGTGCGGCTGGTCGTCGGGCTGCACGAGGACGACGCGTGATGACCGCCGACGCACCCACCGCTTCCGCCAGCGGCGGGCGGCTGGACAACCGACGTCTGCGCGTGCTCGTCGTAGACGACCACGACGTCGTGCACTGGGGCTTTCGGGTCCTCCTCGGCGAGCAGCCTTGGGTCGAACGGTGCCTGGCAGCGCGCACCGGCGCCGAGGCGCTCGAGCTGACGCGCACGTTCGGGCCGCACGTGGCGCTCGTCGACTTGTTCCTGGCAGGCGAGTCGGGCGCGGACGTGTGCGAGTCGATCCGCAAGGCGTCGCCGTCGACGAAGGTGCTGCTGATCTCCGGCGCCGGGCGGATGTCGCCGGCCGCGGCGCGCGCCGCCGGCGCATCGGGGTTCGTGTCCAAGGACTGGGAGGCCCACGAGGTCGCGCGGGCGGTGCGAATGGTCGGGCTCGGGATGACGATGTTCCCGCCCAAGACCGAGCAGCCGGCGCCGTTGCTGAGCGCAGCGCGAGCGCGAGGTGCTCGGCCTTATCGCCGACGGCTCGACCAACCGCGAAATCGCGCAGCGGCTGTTCCTGTCGCCCCACACCGTCAAGGAGCACACGAGCGCGCTGTATCGCAAGCTGGGGGCACGCAACCGCACCGAGGCCGTACAGCGGGCACAGCGGATCGGACTGCTCGGCTAGGGCGAGCCCTTCGGGCATTGGCCAGTCGACTGGTGCTTCACACGCGACCGCGGTAAAGTGTTAATCGCCAGCTTTTTGAAGCTTTGAGGCCAAGGACGGGGGTGACTTGAGGTGATACTGCTCGACGTTGCGCGCCAGGCCACGGCGCAGTTGATGCTCGTCTCGCCGCCGCGGCGCCGCACGGGGCGGACCGAAGGCTTCTATGACCCGCCGGCGCCGCTGCCGAACGGAGCACCCGGCGAGCTGATCCGCGCCGAGCCGATCGATGCATACCTGGCGCCGGGACTGCGATTGCGTGCTGATGCGTGGCGGATCCTGTATCGCTCGACCTCGGCGACCGGCGAACCGACCGCGGTCTCGGGGACGGTGCTGCTCCCGCGCGGAAAGGCCCCCGAGGCGCGGGCGCCCGCTGCTGGGCTATGCGATCGGCACGCACGGGATCGGCGACGCGGCGGCGCCGTCGCGCCTGCTGCCGCGCGGCCTCGAGTGGGAAGCCGGGCTGATGGCGATGGCGCTCGCGCGCGGGTGGGCGCTGGCGATCACCGATTACCAGGGTCTCGGCACGCCGGGCGATCACACCTACATGGTCGGCCGGGCGCTGGGCCCGAACGTGATCGACTCGATGCGGGCAGCGCGGGAGCTGAGCCCGGAGGCGCTGCCCGCCGATGGCCCTGCCGCGATCATCGGCTACTCCGAGGGCGGCGCCGCCGCGGCGTGGGCCGCGCAGCTGCAGCCAAGCTATGCGCCGGACGTGGCGCTCGTCGCGGTTGTCGCCGGTGCCGCGGCGGCGAACGTCGAGATCGCCGGGCCAAGCCTCGACGGGACGTTCTTCTCGTTCTTCATCGCCTACGGCGGGATCGGGTTTGCCGCGGCCTACCCGGAGCTCGATCTCGACTCGTATCTGACGCCGGCGGCGCGCAAGCGGATCGGGGCGCTGCGGGAGTCGACGATCGTCCAGGCGCTGTTGTGGGGCCCGAAGTTCATGCGCTCGTCGGAGCTCACCGAGCCGAACGTGCTCGAGCTTCCCGAGTGGCAGCGGCGACTGCGAGAGAACCGCCTCGGGCTGATCGCTCCGAGGCGCCCGGTGCTGTTGCATCACGCGCGGCGCGATCAGATCGTGTCGTTTGACCACAGCGTCAACCTCCATGACGATTGGCGGGCGCTCGGGGGCGATGTGCGGCTGTACGTCACCCGCGGCGGGGTCGATCACATCAGCGGCGCCGTCGCCGGGACGCCGGTCGCGCTGGATTGGATCAGCCGGCGCTTCGGTCGCGGGGCCGCCGCGCCAGCCGCCGGTCGAGACCGTGGTCGAGGACACAGGCGCGGGCCGCGGCCGCGCAGCCGCCTAGCGATGGGCTTCATGACGAGCGCCGTCGCCGACGGCGTGACGGTCATGACGATCGACCGGCCGCCGGCCAACGCGATGAACGTGGAGTTGCTGGCGGAGATCGGCGAGGTGCTGCGGCCACTCGCGGCGCAGCCCCCGCGGGCGCTGGTGATCGCCGGACGCGACGGTGTGTTCTCGGCCGGCGCCGATCTGAAGGCGGTGCCTGGTTACGGCAGCGAGGACCAGCGGCGGATGGTCACCGGCATCAACGAGATGGTGATCCTCGCCTACGGGTTGCCGTGCCCCGTGATCGGGGCGATCACCGGCCACGCGATCGCCGGCGGGCTCGTGCTCGCGCTGTGCGCCGACTACCGGATCGCGTCCGATGCCGGACGCTACGGTCTGACCGAGGTCAAGGTCGCGGTGCCCTACCCGCAGGCGGCGATCGAGGTGGTGCGCGCCGAGCTGGGGCCGGCGGCCGCTCGCGTATTGGCGCTGCGAAGCGAGCTGACCGACGCCGCCGACTGCCTGCGCCTGGGCGTGTTCGACGAGGTCGTCGGCGCCGGCGATGTGCTGTCCCGCGCGATGTCGGTGGCCGCCGAGATGGCGGCGCTGCCGGCCGACGTGTACGCGCGCACGAAGCGCGATCTGCGCGGCGCCGCGCTCGCGGCGATGCGGGCCGGGGCGGATGCCGACCCGCTGCTGGGCAGCTGGGTCTAAGGGGTTGCGACGGGTTGCGACGCCATTAGAGTCCCGGGCGTGCTGCCGACGCATCACTTCGCCGAATTCCTGCTCACTGTCTACGTGCTCATCCTGATCCCGGGGCCGAGCGTGCTGTTCGTGGTCAGCCGCGGCGTCGCGCTCGGGCGACGGGCCGCGCTCGCGACCGTCGCCGGCAACGCGAGCGGCTTCGCGCTTCAGCTCCTACTGGTGTCGCTCGGCGTCGGCGCGATCGTCGCGCGGTCCGATGCGGTGTTCACCGCGCTGAAGCTGATCGGCGCGGCCTACCTCGTGTTGCTGGGCATCCGCAACATCCGCGACCGCAAGAAGCTCGCGCAGATCTTCGCACCGGTCGCCACCGCGCCGAAGCCGCTTGGCCGGATCGTGCGCGAGGGCTTCTTCGTCGGCGCGACGAACCCGAAGGGGATCATCATCTTCACCGCGGTGCTGCCCCAGTTCATCGACCGCGGCCAGGGCCACGTCACGGTGCAGATTGCTCTGCTCGGGCTCATCTGCATCGCGATCGCGCTGCTCTCGGACGGGGCGTGGGCGATCGCCTCCGGGACCGCGCGACAGTGGCTCGGCAGCTCGCCGCGGCGGCTGGAACGGATGAGCGCCGGCGGCGGGGCGATGCTGATCGGCCTCGGCGTCGGGCTCGCGGTCACGGGTCGAAAGAGCTGAGGTCAAGTCCGCGAACGTCCCATGCCGTCGTCCGGGGGCTGGCGGTCAGCGCGCGAGTTCCGCGGTGAGCGCACGGGGTCTTCAGCTCGCACCGAGCCGTCCGGGCGCGCGCGAGCTCGCGCCACGGCCCCGTCGCGCCGACCCGGGCGATCGTCCCGAACAGCTGCGCGAGGCCGCGAGCCGGCCACAGGTCCTGCGGTGGCAGCGAACCGGCCAGGACCAATTCGACGACAGCGTCGGGTCGCTGCAGCAGCCGCCTGCCGGCGGCCCGCACCGAGCCGATGTCGAGCGTCTGGGACTCGCCGTCGGCGAGCTCGCCGAGCGCGTAGCGGCCAAGCTCGAGCGCAGTCGCCGCGTGCTCGGCCGGCAGCCACCCCAGCTGCTGGAGCGCCACGCCGAGTGAGTGCGGATCGCCGGCGACGAACGCCTCGAGCGCATCGGCGGCGGCCTGGACCCGGTCAGGGTCGACAGTCCGAGTGGCGCCGAAGTCGAGAATCGCGAGGCGGTCGTCGGGCGTCACGATCACGTCGTCGGGATCCGGATCGGCGTGGATGATGCCGCTGCGGGCCGATCCGAGCGCGAACACAAGCAGGCGCGCCGCCGCCTGGTCTCGATCTGGGGCACTCGACATCGGCACGCCGTCGATCCACTCGCTGACGAGCACGGAGTCGTATGAGAGCCGCGTCACGGGCGCCGGCACGGTCAGGAACGGATGGCCGCGCAGCGCGCGGTGAAAGCGACGCTGGATCTGCGCCTCGTGCTCGAGGTCGAGCTCGTCGAGCAGCCGTTCGCGGGCCTCCGCAATCAGCGCGCCCGAATCGAAGCTGGGAAACGCGTCCGACAATGATGGGATCAGCCCCTCGAGCAGCGCCAGGTCCTGGCGGACGGACGCCTCCAGCCCCGGGCGCAGGACCTTGACCGCGACCGGCGCCCCGTCGAGCACGCCGCGGTGGACTTGGGCGCCCGGCGTCACCGCGACCGGATCGGGGTCCAGCTCGTCGAGCTCCTCGCCGACGGGAACGTCCCACGCGTCGCTGAGCGTCTGCTGCACGCGCTCGAACTCGATCGGCACGAGCGCGTCGGCACGGGCGGCCTCGAGCTGCGACGCGATCTCGTCGCCCCAAGGATGCGGGATCCAGCCCGGATCGATCGTCGCCGCGATCCTGGCGAGCGCGATTCTGCCGTTCGGGGCCGAACGGGCGATCCGCATCGCGACTCCGATCAGCGTGTCGATGCGACGGAGCGCGTCGTCGGTCATCGGCGCCGCGAGTCGATCAGGCGATCGCGGGGTTGGGGTGCCCGCTCATTTGCGGCGCATGACGCGCTCGAGCACGGGCAGCTTGACCGCATGGGGCAGATAGCGCACGGCCTGCATCGCCGCCCGGACCTGCAGCCCCGGGACGACCACTCGTCGGCCGGCCGCGAGGCCCTCGACGCCGGCGCGCGCTGCGTCCTGCGCGGTGATCCAGGCGGGGCGCGGGACCGCGCTCTCAAACGTCTTGCCGCCCTGCACCTCCCACCCCGAGATCTCCCAGAAGTCAGTCGTGACGGGTCCCGGACACAGCGCAGTGACGGTCACGCCCTGTCCGCGCACCTCCTGGTGCAGCGCCTCGGAGAACGACAGCACGTACGACTTCGCGGCCGAATATCCGGCCGAATAGGGCAACGGCTGCATCGCCGCGGTCGACGACACGTTGAGGACCGCGCCGCGCCCGCGCTGCACCATCCCCGGCAGGAACGCCGAGGTCAGCGCGACGACCGCCTCGACGAGCACCCGCACCTGCTCGAGCTCGCGATCGGGGTCTGACTCGGCGAACGGGCCGTTGGTCGCAAACCCGGCGTTGTTGACGAGGATCCCGACGTCGAGCCCGAGCTCCGCGATCTTCGCCGGCAGCCGACCGCGCGAGGCCGGCTTGCCCAGATCGCAGGCGATCGTCTCGACGCGGACGCCGTGATCCTCCACCAGCTCGGCGGCGAGCTTGTCGAGCCTGGGCTTTCGCCGCGCGACGAGCACCAGGGCGTGCCCGCGCCCGGCGAGCTCGCGCGCGATCTCGCTGCCGATGCCAGCGGACGCGCCGGTCACCAGCGCGGCAGAGGAAGGGGAGGGCTTTGGAAGACTCACTTAACTGGAGCGTTGCGGCGCGGGGGCTTGGATCGGCAGAACTTAGCGGTCCGGCACGGATCGTGACGCGGTCGCTCCCCCCGAACGGGGGGAACTCTTCGGTGACGCTGTATCCGCTGCGCACCGCCCGCGTACGGTGAACTGAATGGCTCTGACAGCAATCCTCTTCCCGGGCCAGGGCAGCCAGACGCCCGAAATGCGTGAATCCGTCGAGCAGATGCGCCCTGACCTGCTCGAACTGGCGGTCGCGGCGGTCGGCGAGGACCCGTTCGCGCGTGCCGAGGACGGCACCAGGTTCGCCCAGCCGGCGATCTTCTGCGCGAGCCTCGCCGGGTGGACCGCGCTCGGTCATCCCCGAGGGGATTACATGGCCGGGCACTCGCTCGGCGAGCTGGCCGCGCTGGTGGCGGCCGGCAGCCTCAGCGAACGCGACGGCGTCGAACTGGTCGCGCTTCGCGGCCGGCTGATGCAGGAGGCCGGCGAGCGAGCGGGCGACGGCGGAATGCTGGCGCTGCTTGGCGCCGGCGCAGCCGACCATGCGGCCGAGCTGGCCGAGGCGCACGGCCTGTCGGTCGCCAACGACAACTCGCCCCAGCAGGTCGTGCTGTCCGGCGCGCGCTCCGCGCTGCCGGCCGCCGCCGATGCGGCCAAAGAGCTGGGGCTTCGGGCGAGACAGCTGCCCGTCACCGGTGCGTTCCATTCGCCGATGATGGCCTCGGCGGTGCCGGAGTTCACGGCGGCGCTCGAACGCGTGCCGATCGCCGATCCCGGGGTCACCGTGCTGTCGGCGGTGACCGCGGCGCCGTTCGACGATCCGCGCCGGCGCTTGGCCGAGGCGCTGACGATGCCGGTGCGCTGGCGCGAGACGATGCTTGCCCTGCGCGAGCTCGGCGCCGAGCGATTTGTCGAGGTCGGCCCGGGACGGGTGCTCACGGGATTGGTGAAGCGCACCCTGTCAGACGTGGAGCTGGTCCATGCTTGAACAGACGCTTGCCCCTGAGCGCGTGCTCCCGTCGCCCAAGCAGCTCGCGACGATCATGGCGGTCGCGACCGAGATCCCCTCCGGCTGCATCACGACCGGCGAGCTGGCGGCGCGGCTCGGGGTCACCGAGGAGTGGATCATGTCGCGCACCGGCATCCGTGAGCGGCGTCGCGCCGAGCCGGATGCGCGGCTGAGCGACTACGCCGCGCGCGCCGGGCGGGCGGCGCTCGCGCGCGCCGGCGTCGCCGCGTCCGAGCTCGACCTGGTGCTGGTCGCGACGCTGAGCCAGGATGAGATCACGCCGAACACCGCCCCGATCGTCGCCCATGAGCTCGGCGCTCGGCGCGCAGGGGCGATCGACGTCGGCGCGGCGTGCACAGCGTTTCTGTCCGGGCTCGCGCTCGGCTCCAGCCAGATCGAGAGCGGGCGGGCCGAGCTGATCCTGCTGATCGGCGCGGACTTCGTCACCCGGATCACCGACTATGACGACAAGCGCTCGGCACCGCTGTTCGCGGACGCCGCGGGAGCCGTAGTGCTCGGCCGCGGTGGCGGCGAGCTCGGGGCGATCGGCCCGATCGTGCTCGGCGCCGACGGCTCGCACGCCGAGACGATCATTGCGCGCCACCACGATCGGCTGATCAGGATGGACGGGACCGAGGTCTTCAAGCATGCAGTCAACCGAATGGTCGGCGCGACCGACCAGGCGGTTGCGAGCGCCGGCCTGACCCTCGAGGACATCGACGTGTTCGTCTACCACCAGGCCAACGCACGGATCACGCGGGCCGTCGGCGAGCGGCTGGGACTTGACCCCGAGCGCGTCGTCGACTGCATCGAGTCGCTCGGCAACGCGTCCGCGGCGACGCTCCCGGTCGCGCTCGCCGCGGCCGAGCTCGACGGGCGGTTGCGGCCGGGGGCGCGCGTGCTGGTGAGCGCGTTCGGCGCGGGCTTCACGTGGGGCGCGGGCGTGATCGAATGGGGAGGCGAGGTCGGCGATGCTTGAGCCTGCCAACGGCTGCGCGCTGGTGACCGGTGCCTCGCGGGGGATCGGTGCCGCGATCGCGCGCGGGCTTGCCGAGGATGGCTGGCGCGTCGGCATCAACTACCGCTCCGACCGTGACGCCGCACAGCGCGTCGTCGCCGAGATCGAGCGCGGCGGCGGGCGTGCGGTTGCGGTCGCCGGCGACGTCGCCGACCGCGGTGCCCCCGACGAGCTGTTCGCCGCGCTGGAAGCCGAGTACGAAGTCCCGGTGCTGGTGCTCGTAAACAACGCCGGGATCACCCGCGACGACTTGACGCCGTCGCTGGGCGACGAGGAATGGGAAACGGTGATCGACACCAACTTGACGGCCGCGTTCCGTCTCACCCGCCGGGCGCTGAAGGCGATGCTGCGAGCGCGGGCCGGCCGGATCGTCAACATCTCCTCGGTCACAGGGTTGCGCGCGAACGTCGGCCAGGCCAACTACGCTGCCGCCAAGGCCGGCCTGATCGCGCTGACAAAGACGTCGGCGATCGAGGTCGCACGACGCGGCGTTACCGTCAACGCGGTCGCACCCGGCGTAATCGAGACCGAGATGACCGCTGACATCGGCCAGGGCCTGCTGGACGCGATCCCCGCCAGACGCGTGGGGACACCCGACGAGGTGGCGGCGTGCGTACGCTTTCTCGCCTCCGAGCAGGCCTCCTACGTCACGGGCGCAGTGTTGTCCGTCGACGGTGGGCTGGCCGCATAGACCCAACAGAATCGAAAGGAGCACCGATGGCAACAGCAACAACTGAGCAGATCGAGGCGCGAGTGGCCGAGGCGCTCGCCAGCTTCGGCCCCGACCCGAGCCAGATCACCCGAGACGCGACGTTCGAGGCGCTCGACATCGACTCGCTCGACCTCGTCGAGCTCGCGCAGATCGTCGAGGACGAGTACGGCGTGGTCCTCAAGGGCGAGGACATGAAGGAGCTCAAGACCGTCGGCGACGCCGTAGACCTGATCGCAGAGCGGGCCTCTTGACGCAGACGGATTCGTTGAAGCGGAAGGTCGTCGTCACCGGTTTCGGCGCAGTCACGCCGCTCGGCGTCGGCGCGCCGCCGCTGCACGCGCGGTGGGCTCAGGGCGAGTGCGGGATCGTCGACGGCTCTGGTACATGCAGCGAGTTCGAGCCGAAGGATCATCTGTCGGTCAAGGAGGTCCGCCGGCTCGACCGCTTCTCGCAGCTGGCGCTGGTCGCCGCCGCCGAGGCTGTGGCCCAGGCCGGCTGGGGCGCGGAGGTGCCGTATGACCGGATGCGAATCGGGTGCGTGATCGGCACCGGGATCGGCGGGATCGAGACCGTCGAGACCCAACACGACGTGATGCGCGATCGCGGCGCGAAGATGGTGTCGCCGCTCGGGATCCCGCAGTACATGCCCAATGCCGCGGCCGCCGCGGTTTCGATGAAGCACGGGCTCCAAGGGCAGACGTACGGAATCGTGTCGGCGTGCTCGGGCGGCGCCCACGCGATCGGAACGGCGCTGCGGATGATCCAGTACGGCGACGCGGATGCGGTCGTCGCCGGCGGTGCCGAGGCGACCCTGACAGAGTTCGGGTTCGCTTGCTTTCAGTCGATGCAGGCGTTGTCGCCGACCGGCATCTCGCGACCGTTCGACGCGCGCCGCGACGGGTTCGTGATGGGCGAAGGAGCGGGCGTGCTGGTGCTCGAGGAGGAGTCGGCGGCGCGTTCTCGGGGCGCCACGATTCTCGGCGAAGTGGCGGGCTACGGCTGCACGTCAGACGCATTCCACCTGACCGCGCCGCAGCCGAGTGGTGAGCCGGCCGCCCGCGCGATCTCGTTTGCACTGCAGGACGCCGGGGTGGGGGCGCAGGACATCGCCTATGTAAACGCACACGGCACCTCGACGCAGCTCAACGATGCAGCCGAGACGGCTGCGCTGAAGCGCTCACTCGGCGCCGATCGCGCCCGAAAGATCCCCGTGTCGTCGACCAAGTCGGCGATCGGCCATCTCCTCGGCGCCGCCGGCGCGGTCGAGGCGGTCGCGACACTCCAGACGCTGTCGACCCGTGTGATCCCGCCGACGCTGGGCTACGAGGTTCCCGACCCGGAGCTCGACCTCGACTTCGTTCCCGGCGAGGCGCGGCCGCTGCTGGCCGCCAACGGCGGGCCGCCGCTCGCGCTCTCTAACTCGTTCGCGTTCGGCGGGCACAACGTCGCGCTCGTTCTACGAGGAAGTTCGTAGGAGCCAGCCATGGCCACCGTCGTCGAAGCCCTCCCGCGCCGAGTCGTCCCATACGAGCGGCTCGAGGCGCTGTGCGATCCGGGCAGCGTCCAGGTGTTGCGTTCGCGCGTGCTGTCGCCGCGGCTCGGCGACCGCGCGGTCGAGGGCGACGGCGTGGTCGGCGCAACCGGGACCGTCGGCGGGCGCCCGATCGCCTGCTATGCCCAGGACGGCGCGTTCCTCGGGGGCTCGCTCGGCGAACGGCACGCCGACACGATCGTGCGCGTGCTGCACATCGCCTCGCGTGCCGGGATCCCGGTGGTCGCGTTCGTGGAGTCGGGCGGGGCGCGGATGCAGGAGGGGACGGCCGCGCTCGCGGGCTACGGCCGGATCTTCCGCGAGACGGTCGCGCTGACGGGCGTCGTACCGCAGATCTCGGTCGTGTCGGGAGCATCTGCCGGCGGCGGCGCGTATTCGCCGGCGCTGACCGATCTGATCGTGATGACCGAGGACGCGTCGATGTTCCTGACAGGTCCAGGAGTGGTGCGCGAGGCGCTCGGCGAGGAGATTGACGCGGCCGCGCTCGGCGGACCGCGGGTGCACGACCGAAACGGCGTGTGCCACCTGGTCGAGCACGACGTGCTGAGCGCGGCGGCGCGGGTTCGGGTGCTGCTCGGGTACCTGCCGTCGGCGTCGGGGCAGGGGCCGCCGCGGGCGCGCTCGCTCGCGCCAGAGATCGACGACCCCGGCACGGTCGTGCCGGTGGAGCCGCGCCGCGCCTACGACGTGCGCGACGCGCTGCGCGCGATCGTCGACGAGGGCTCGCTGCAGGAGCTGTGCGTGCGCTGGGCCCGCAACGTCGTGACCGCGCTGGCTCGCCTCGACGGGCGGCCGGTCGGGATCGTCGCCAACCAGCCTCATCATCTCGGCGGGGTGCTCGACGCCGAAGCGTCGGAGAAGGCGGCCCGGTTCGTCGGCTTCTGCAACTCGTTCGGGCTGCCGCTGATCGCGATCGTGGACACACCGGGGTTCATGCCGGGCAGCCGCCAGGAGCGGGCGGGGGTAATCCGCCACGGCGCCTCGCTCGTCCGTGCGTTCGCGTCGGCCCGCGTGCCGAAGCTGACCGTGGTCTTGCGCAAGTCGTACGGCGGCGCGTACATAACGATGAACTCGCGCGACCTCGGCGCCGATCTGGTGCTCGCCTGGCCCGACGCGGAGCTCGGGATCATGAGCGCGAGGGCCGCGGTCGGGATCGTCAACCGCCGCCAGCTGCACGCTGCGGGCGATGAGCGCGAGGTGACCCGTGCCGCACTCGCAGATACGTATGCCGACGAGCATCTGCGCGCCGAGGTAGCGGCCGCAAGCGGTTTCGTCGACGAGATCGTCGAGCCGTCGCAGACCCGCGAGCGCCTGAGCTGGGCGCTGTTGACGCTGGCGGGAACGAGGCAGTGATCCTCGCCGGCAAGCGGCTTCTGATCACGGGCGTCATCACCAAGGATTCGATCGCCTTCCACGCGGCTGAGCAGGCTCAGCGCGAGGGCGCGACGGTGCTGCTAACGAGCTTCGGTCGTGCTCGGCGGATGACCGAGCGCGCCGCCCAGCGGCTGCCCGAGCCCGTCGACGTGCTCGAGCTCGACGTCAACAAATCGGACGATCTCGAGGCGTTGACCGGGTCGCTGCGCGACCGCTGGGGCGGGGTCGACGGTGCGCTGCACGCGATCGCGTTCGCGCCCGAGGACGCACTCGGCGGACGGTTCATGACCGCCCCCGCGGAGAGCGCGTCGATGGCGTTTCAGACGAGCGCATTCTCGCTGAAGTCGCTGGCGGCGGCGCTGGAGCCGTTGATGGGGCCCGGCGGCAGCATCGTCGGCTTGGACTTCGACGCGACCGTCGCGTGGCCGATCTACGACTGGATGGGGGTCGCGAAGGCGGCGCTCGAATCGGTGTCGCGGTACCTGGCGCGGGACCTCGGGCCTCGCGGAATCCGGGTCAACCTGGTGTCGGCCGGACCGCTGGGGACCGTGGCCGCGCGCGGCATTCCGGGGTTCGAGCAGCTCGCGCAGCTTTGGGAGGCGCAGGCGCCGCTCGGATGGGACATCTCCGATCCAGCCCCGGTGGCCGCCGCGATCTGCTTTCTGCTGTCGGACTACGCGCGCGCGGTCAGCGGCGAGATCCTGCACGTCGACGGAGGGTTTCACGCAATCGGGGCTCCGACCGAGCCCGTCCAGGCCGGCTGAGCGCTCCGGGTCGGCCGGGCGCGCCGCGTAACCTGGAGACGTGGAGCGATGGCTGTCAGTCGAGCGCAACGTCCGCATCTGCGCGGTGCTCGGCGCGGTCACGATCGCGTTTTCGAGCATCCTCGTGCGGCTCAGCCACGCGTCGCCGTCGACGGCGGCGATCTTCCGGTGCGTTTATGCGCTGCCCCTGCTGGGGCTGCTGGCCTGGGTGGAGGACCGCAGACTCGGTGCAAGGCCGTGGCGCGAGCGGCGGATCGCGGTCGCGTCCGGAGTGTTCTTCACCGCCGACCTGATCCTGTGGCATCACTCGATCGGCGACGTCGGCGCAGGGCTTGCGACCGTGCTCGCAAACGTCCAGGTCGTGCTCGTGCCGCTGGTCGCGTGGGCGATCCTGTCAGAGAAGCCGGGCCGCCAGGTGCTGGCGGCGCTACCGCTCGCGCTGCTCGGCGTGCTGCTGATCTCGGGCGTGCTCGAGCACGGCGCCTATGGTCGGGACCCCACCCGCGGTGCTGCATTCGGACTCGGGGCGGGCATCGCATACGTCGGCTTTCTGCTGTTGCTGCGGCGCAGCGGCGCTGATCTGCGTCGTCCCGCGGGCCCCTTGTTCGACGCGACCGCGACGGCGGCGGTCCTGTGCGTGGTCGCCGGCTTGATCATCGGCGACGCGAAGCTGGTCCCGGTGTGGCCGGGCGCCGGCTGGCTGATCACGCTCGCGCTCACCTCGCAGGTGGTCGGGTGGCTGCTGATCACGGTGTCGCTGCCGCGGATGCCGGCGGCGATGACCTCGCTGCTGCTGACGGTTCAGCCGGTCGGTTCGGTCGTGCTGGCAGCGATCATCCTCAGCGAGGCGCCGAGCTCGCTGCAGCTCACCGGCGTCGCGCTGGTGATGGCGGGATTGGTGGTTGCGACCCGCCCGCGCCTGCGCCGGACACCCGTCAGGGCGGCGCCGCTCGTCGATGCCGAGTCGGCAACCTGAGCGTGGGCGCCGGCTACCTGAACAGGTCCTCGGACTCTGGGCGGACCAGCGTGGCGATGCCCGGTCCGTCATCGGCGGTGACGTGCCGGTCGGCGCCGCGGATCAGCACCACCGGCTGATGTCCGTCCTTGCGGCGCGCAAGATCGGCGGCCGCCGCCAGTTCATCGGCGATCGCGATCCACGTGGCCTTCAGCTCGCGTCCGTGGGCGTCGGCGCGTCCGCGCCAGTCCTCCAATGGCGACACTCCCGCGCAACCGATCGCCACGTCCATCTGACCGCGCCGCCAGGCGCGCCCGAACGAGTCGGTGATCACGATCGCGGGCGACGCGCCGGTCAGCTCGCGGATCTGCGCTCGCAACGAGCGCGCCGAGCGGTCCGGGTCGTGGGGCAGCATCACGACCGCGTCTTCGCCGGGCACATTGGATGCGTCGACGCCGGCGTTGGCGCAGACGAAGCCGTGACGGGTCACGCAGATCAACACGCCGTGGGCGGCGCGGAGCACGGTGCTGGTCTCATCGAGCACGACCTGGACGTGGCGAGGGTCTTTGCCCAGCTGTGCGGCCAGCGCGGTGGCCCGTTCGCTGACGGTGACCTCGCTCAGCGCGCGGATCCGCCCCTCGGACTTCGATACCACCTTGTGCGCGATCGTGAGGACGTCGCCGTCGATCACCGGGACCTCGAGCGCGTGGGCGATCGCGGCGGCGAGGTCATCGCCCGGTCCGATCTCGGGCAGCCCGGTCAGGGCGGTCGCGCTGACGCCCATCAGGAGCCGCTTCGGATCAGCTGGCGCAACATTCCCCGCGTGTGCGCCGCGCCGCCATGTGCTGCCGCAAGCGCAGCCTGCAGCTCGGTCAGGTCCTCATAGGTGTCGACGTCCAGTGCCAGCGAGGGGACCTCGACGATCTCGTGGGCAGTGCCGACCGCGACGGCGTCGGAGGCGTGACGGTGGCAGCTGTCGGGGCCGAACGACGGCGCCAGCGCGTCGGCCGGGTTCAGCAGTAGCGCGTTCGTCCCGCTGCCGTGGCGGTCGGGCACGATCAGCGCCGACGGTGCCGGCGCCGGGCGCGCGCACAGCTCGTCGATCTGCGCCGGGTCGAGCATCGGGCAGTCTCCCGGGACCAGGAGCACGCGCTCGATGTCGGCGTCGAGCGCCCAAGCGATCGCGATCGACGCCGCTGGATTGTGTCCCTCCTGTCGATCTTCGAGGACCTGCGCGCCGTAGCCGCCGGCGATCTGCTGCGCGGCTGGATCCGACGAGACCACGAGGATCTCCTCGATCGAGCGCGCCCGTCGCAACGCGACCAGCACGTCGGAGAACATCGCCTCGGCGAGCACGCGCCTGATTCCGGCCGACAGCTCGTCGGCGAGGCGCTGCTTGGCGTCGGCGAAGCTCTTGACCGGAAGGATCGCAAGAGTCGTCATCGGCGGCGAACGCTATCCGTTAGCCCGAGCGCGAACCGCAGCGTCTGCTCGGCGAGCAGGCGCCGGGATTCGGGCGTGTCCATCAGCACATCGACCTGCAGCTGCGCAACCGGAGCGCCTGAGCCCGCGTGCTCGTCGGCGACGAGGCCGTCGATCAACCCTGCGTAGACGTTTGCGATGCCCTCGCTGCTCGGCGGCTGGCCGGCCCATCGCATGAACGCCGCGGTCGGGCCCTTGAGCACTTCACCGCGGACGATCGGGCTGACCGCTATCACCGGGGCGCTGGTCTGCTTCAGCGAATCCCGGACGCCGCCGGTGGCGAGGATCGGACCGATCGATGCAATCGGGTTCGATGGGCCGATCACGATCGCTTTCGCGGCGGCGATCGCGTCAATGACCTCGGGCGTGGCGTGGGCGGCTCGGGCGCCGCGGAAGTCGACAGCGTCCACCGGCCCGGTGCCGCCGGCCTTGATCATGAATTCCTGAAATGACCACCACCGTCCCTGCGCGAGCACTCGCGTACGCACCGGCCGGTCGCTCATCGGCAGCACCCGGGCGTCGATGCCAAGCGATTTGACGATCGCACCATGAGCGTCAGTCAGCCGCGCGCCGTCGCGCAGCGCCCGCGCCCGTTCGAGCCCGATCGCCAGATCGCGGTCGCCGAGGTGAAACCAGATTTCGACACCGAGTTGCCGCAACCCATCCATCGTGTTGAACGTGTCGCCGGCGAGGCCCCAGCCGCGCTCGTCGATCCGGTCGGCCAGCCAGAACGCGACCAGGTCGGGATCGGGTGATACATATGCGCCGTAGATCTCGATGTCGTCGCCGGTGTTCGCGACGACCACGAGCTCTTGCGCGGGGACCACGTCGAGCATTCCGCGCGCAAGCTTGGCGCCGCCGGTGCCGCCGGCGAGCACGACGACCGGGGCGCTCAACGGCGCTGCAGACCGGTGATCTTGATCCCGGCCCGGGCCTTGTGGCGCACGTTGATCGAGATGATCAGCGGCGTCAGCTGTTCGACGATCCGGGCCATTTCCAGCGGCCCGCAGTCGACCGCGCGCAGGCCGTCGATCGCGTCGACGAGCCGGGCGAGCGTCGCCTTGTCCTCGAGGCTGTCGCCGCACATCAGCACATCCTCGTCGAGCTCGTGCCCGAGGTCGGTCAGATGCGCGGCGCTGACCGTATGAAAGGCCGACACGACGCGCACCCCTTCGGGCGCCATCTCCTGCGCCTGCTGAGCAGCGGATCCCTGCCAGACCCCGAGTGTGCGCGTCGCCTTGCCGCTGACCGCGGCGGCCAGCGGGACCGTGGCGTCGATCAGCAGCTGACCGGGTCGGAGCGCTCCCTTGAGGTTCGTGAGCGTCTCGGACTGGCTTCGGAACGGGACGCTGAGCACCACGACATCGGTCTCGAGCACCGCATCGGCGTTCTGCAGGCCGGTGAAATCGCCGGAGGGCACGTGCTCCGCCGCCCGTCTGGCTGCCTCTTGCGCCCGCACCGCGTCTCGGGATCCGATCACGATCGGGATGCCCGCCTGTGCCCATCTGAGCGCCAGGCCGAACCCGAGCGCTCCGGTGGCCCCCACTATGCACACGGCTGTCGGCACGGCGCGAGAGTCTATGTGCAGGTACTGTGGGGGCGGTATGGGGCACGGGTCTTCGCTTGAGCAGGGGATCGAGCTGACGCACGACTTCGACGTCGAGGGGCGGCTGCTGACCGACGTCGGGGGCAGTCTGCCGGCGAAGGTACTCTCGACGCCGGGGATGATCGCGATGATGGAGCGAACGGCCGCGCTGCTGGTGCGCCCGCGCCTCGCCGACGGGCAGGCCACGGTCGGCTTCGAGGTCTGCGTCAAGCATGTCGCGGCCGCGCTGGAGGGGACTCGATGCACGGCCAGGGCCCGCCTGAACGAGATCGCGGATGGCCGCAAGCTGCGCTTCGACGTCGAGGTCGTCGCTGTAGATGGGCGCACGATCGGCGTCGGTACGCACGAGCGGCGGATCGTCGCGGGGCGGAGCGCATAGCGGCCGTGAGGCTGGTCCGGACGTCTGCCGCCTGCCTGGCGGCCGTGCTGGCGCTGGCGACCGGGGCAGCTCGTGCGGCGTCGGTCGCGCACGTCCCCCTGCCCGTCCAGTCGGCAACGGTGACCCAGGACGGGCAACAGCTCGTTTGGCACGTCGTGCTTGGCCATCCGTTCTCGCCGTCGGCGATGAAGCGAGCCGACCGGACGCTGTGCCTGGTGCTCAGACGCGCCGCCGACGGCAGCGTCTCGGGTGTGCTCTGCGTTGCGCCGCCGCGCGACGGTCGCCCGCAGCTCGTCTACCAGCGGGTCACGGCAAAGGGCCGCGGCGCGCCCGTGCGCGATCGCCGCAACCGTGTCGCGATCGAGCTCGAGCGACCTCACCGGCAGCTTCTTGCCGTCCGCCGTCGGGCTTTCGTACCGGCAGTTTCGCTGGCAGGTGCTGACGACGCTCAAGGCGTCGCGTTGCGTCCCGCAGACGACCGACCCGACCGGTTGCAGCGCGTGGTTTCCGCGGCTGCCTGCGCTGGCCAAGGTGCACGTCCCCCAGGTCGTGGGGTGCGTACCGAGCGGCCTGCCGTTTGTCTCCCACGGCCCGGCGACCGGGCGGATGATCGCGCTCACGTTCGACGACGGGCCGTGGCCGGACACGCCCCAGTTCCTGGACATCCTCGAGCGCGAGCACGTGCACGCGACGTTCTTCCAGATCGGCGAACAGGTCGGCACGTTCGGACAGGCAGTCGATCGCCGGATGCTCGCCGACGGCGACATGATCGGGGACCACACCTGGAGCCACGCGAACGTCGCCGGCGACGGGCCGTTCGCGGCGGGCCAGATCGCCTCGACCGCGGGCGCGATCCATGCGCTGACCGGCTTTACGCCGTGCCTGTTCAGGGCGCCGGGGGGTAGCGTCAGCGGCGCGCTGATCGGCGAGGCTCGCTCGATGGGGTTCACCACGATCAACTGGGATATCGACCCGCGCGACTGGGCCCGCCCCGGGACCGGCGCGATCCTGTCAAACGTCCTGGCCAACGCGCATCCCGGCGCGATCGTGATCCAGCACGACGGCGGCGGCGACCGCTCGCAGACGCTCGCCGCGCTCCCCCAGGAGATCGCGGCGCTGCGCGGTCGCGGCTACCAGTTCGTGACGGTGACTGAACTGCTCGGACAGCGGCTCATCTATAAGTAAGTAGATGAATGGACTGCCGGCAAGCGTGCGCATCCGAGAGGTCGGGCCGCGCGACGGCTTCCAGAACGAGCCCGAGGTCGTCGAAACCGACGACAAGCTGCGGCTGATCGAGCTGCTGAGTCATACGGGGCTGCGCCGGATCGAGCTCACCAGCTTCGTGCGGCCCGACGTGATCCCGCAGCTCGCCGACGCCGAGGAGGTGCTTGTGCGGTCGCGGGTGCCGCCCGACGTCTCGGTCAGCGTGCTGATCCCCAACGAGCGAGGCCTCGAGCGGGCACTGGCTCATCGCGACCACTTCCAGGAGGTCAACGGCTTCCTGTCGGCGTCCGAGACCCACAATCGCAAGAACGTCGGCCGGTCGGTGGAGGAGTCGCTCGCCGGCCTCGAGCGGGTGTTCGCGCGGGCGTTGACCGAGGGGCTACGGTGCGAGGGCGTGATCTCGACGTCGTTCGGCTGCCCGTACGAGGGTCATGTCCCGCGCGAGCGCGTGTTCTCGATCGCGTCCCGGCTGGTCGCCGCCGGCGCCGCGGAGATCGGCTTCGGCGACACCACAGGCATGGCCAATCCCGTGCAGGTGCGGGAGTTCTTCGTCGCGGCGCGCGAGGCGTTGCCGGGGGTGGAGCTGACCGCTCACTTCCACAACACACGGGGCCAGGGCCTCGCGAACGTGCTCGCGGCACTCGAGGTCGGGATCGACAGCTTCGAGTCCTCGTTCGGCGAGCTCGGAGGTTGCCCGGTGCCGGCCGGCGCAACCGGCAACATCGCCACCGAGGACCTTGTCTCGATGCTCCACGAGATGGGGATTTCGACCGGCATCGACCTGGCCGCGCTGCTCGAGGCCTCGCGCGAGGTGCAGGCCGTCCTCGGACGGCCGCTGGGCAGCCACCTGCTCTCGGCAGGGCCGGTGGACTGGCACGAGCACCAGGAGTTGATCAATGAATGACTGACATCGACCACACCGACGCGCTGAACGAGGCGATCGCGCGAGCTGAGGCCGGCGGGCCCGAGCGCCATCGCACGCGCGCCGCCGAGCAGGGCAAGCTCCCCGTGCGCTCGCGGGTTGCGCGCCTGCTCGACCCCGAGTCGTTCACAGAGGACGGGATGCTTGCCAGCTGGGAGCAGGAGGGCCTCGGCGCCGACGGGGTGATCACGGGGATGGGCACGATCGCCGGACGGCGGGTCGCGGTGATGGCCAACGATCCGACCGTGAAGGGAGGATCGTGGTCGGCCAAGACCGTCGAGAAGATCCTGCGGATCCAGGAGCGCGCGCTGTCGCTGCGGGCACCGCTCGTGTACCTGGTCGATTCCGCGGGTGCGCGGATCAACGAGCAGGTGCAGATGTTCCCGGGTCGCCGGCACGCCGGCCGGATCTTCTTCAACCAGGTTCGATTGTCCGGCGTCGTGCCCCAGGTGTGCGTCCTGTTCGGGCCCAGCGCCGCCGGCGGCGCGTACATCCCCGCGTTCTGCGACGTCGTCATCATGCGCGACGGCAACGCGTCGATGTACTTGGGCTCCCCTCGGATGGCCGAGATGGTGATCGGCGAGAAGGTCACGCTCGAGGAGATGGGAGGCGCGCGGATGCACACCTCCAAGAGCGGCGTCGGCCATGCGCTCGTGGCCAGCGACGAGGAGGGCATCGACTTCGCCAAGCGCTACCTGAGCTACTTCCCGTCGAGCTACGTCGAGGATCCGCCCGACGCGGTCCCGGCTGCGCCGGGCTCTGACCGGCCGATCCGCGAGCTGATCCCGGCCGACGAGAACAAGCCGTTCGACATGGGCGAGCTGCTCGACACGCTCGTCGACGATGGCTCGTTCCTGGAGATACACGCACGCTGGGCCAAGGAGGTGATCGTCGGCTACGCGCGGCTGGACGGCCGCGCGATCGGGATCGTCGCCAACCAGCCGAAGGTCAAGGGCGGCGTCCTGTTCGTGGATTCATCGGACAAGTGCGCTCGCTTCATCTGGACCTGCAACGCGTTCAACATCCCGCTGCTGTTCCTCGCCGACGTGCCCGGATTCATGATCGGGACGCAGGTCGAGCGCGAGGGCATCATCCGCCACGGCGCGAAGATGATCAGCGCGGTCTCGGAGGCGACCGTCCCGAAGATCTCGGTGATCGTCCGCAAGGCCTACGGCGCCGGCCTCTATGCGATGGCCGGCCCGGCGTTCGATCCCGACTGCTGCCTGGCGCTGCCGACCGCGTCGATCGCGGTGATGGGCCCCAGCGCCGCGATCAACGCCGTCTACTACAACCAGCTTCAGGCGATCGAGGATCCCGACGAGCGCGCCGCCCGGCAGGAGCAGCTTCGCGAGGAGTACGCGAAGGACATCGACATCCTGCACCTGGGCTCGGAGCTGATCGTCGACGAGGTGATCGCGCCCGAGGCGCTACGGCCGGAGCTGATCCGCCGGTTCGCGCTGGCGGTCGGCAAGAACCGGGAGTGGCCGGCCAAGCGCAATCCGGTGACCCCGGTGTGAGTGCTCTCGCGTCCAGACCGAGCCCGCGTTACGCGGTAGTGGTCGATGCGGGCGCCGCCTGAGACGCGAGATGGGCATCGATCGCGTCGATCAGCAGTAGACCGAGCTCGACGGCGCGGTCGAGCGCCTGCTCGTCGATCTTGTCGGCCGTGTCCGAGCGCTGATGGGCGCGCGGCACGAGCCCGAGCTCGTCCAGGCACCCGATCGTGATCGCCGGCAGCCCCGCCTGCCTGGCCGGGAACGCCGGCGACGTGCCGCGGCCTTTGTGTGCGCGCGCGTCGAGCCCCGGGTCCTCGCGGGCCAGCGTCGCGCACAATTCGCGCAGCTTCGGGAAGTAGCGCAGCGGCACGAGCTGACCGTCGCTCGCCCACCAGCGCGGCGATCCGGCCCCGCAGGCGGCGATTCCGAGCACGATCGTGTTGCTTGCGCTGAGCTTGCCCTTGCGCGCCCGCAGGTAGCGGCGAAGGCCGATCGCCGAGCCGTCGCCGGCGCCGGTGAGCACGACCTCGATCGCGGTTCGCCGCGGCGGTGCCGCTCGCAGCGCCCGCGCGAGCGCGAGCGCGACGGCGACGCCGCTGGCGTTGTCGCCGGCGCCCGGGCTGAAGTCCGCGGTGGCGATGTCGAGCAGCAGAGCGACACCGACGACGAGCCCGACCGTCGGCGGAAACTGCGCGATCCCGATCGCCGTCCCGCCGCTGCCGGCCAGGCGGGCGACCGCGGTCGCCTCGAGCCACACGAGCGCGATCGCAAGCCAGCCGAGCCAGCCGGGCGTCAGGCCCCGCGTCAGCCTGCGAATCCGCGCGGCTGCGCGCCGCGGCCGGTTCCAGTAGGCGACGCCGGTGCGGCCTGAGTCGTAGTCGGCGGTGAGAATCAGCCTTACCGGGCTGCCGTCGTGCCCTTGCGCTGCGAGCGCCGCGGCGGGAGCGATGACGTTCTGGCTGGCGCGCTCGGGCGTCAGTCGGCGGCCGAGCGAGACGCCCAGAACCGCATCGGCGATCGCCGACAGCAGCGCGACCAGGATCAGCGCGCCACCCAGGCTGGGCGAGCCGACCGCCAGCAGGCTGCCCGCGAGCCCGAGCACGGCGTGCCACGCGTGCGCGAGCGCCCAGCTCGGCCGGCACCAGAACGGCTCGACCACGACCTCGTGGCCGGCGGTGGCCAACTCGGTTGCAAGCCAGCGCGCGGCACGGCGCTCGGCGTCCGTGCCCGCCCCCCGTTGCTCGAACGCCGCGAGCGCGGACGCTGTCTGCGACGTCTGCATCCGGCGCGGATGATCGCAAGGCGCGAGGGACACTGCGTCAGGGTGCGCCGATCCGATACAACGGCGGCAATGGCGTTGACCGACGAGCGCGAGCTGCTCGAGATCGCACGGGAGGCGGCCGAGGCCGCTGCAGTTGAGCTGTGTCGACGGTTCGGCGATCGCAACCTGGGCGTGCGCTCGAAGACGACACCGACCGACCTCGTGTCAGATGCCGATGTCGCCGCCGAGTCCGCGATCCGCGACGTGCTCGCCACCCGCCGGCCCGGCGACGCGATCTTCGGCGAGGAGGGCGGTCAGACGGGGGAGGGGGGCGCCGGCGGCGACGGTGCACTTCGATGGGTCGTCGACCCGCTCGACGGCACGATCAACTTCCTGTTCGGGATCCCGGCATTCGCGGTCAGCGTCGCCTGCGAGGACGCGGAGGGCGCACTCGCCGGCATCGTCCTTGACCCGATCCGGCGGGAGTGCTTCGGGGCGACCCGGTCGGGCCCACCGCAGCTGAACGGCGATCAGATCGAGCCCTCGGGGCGCGAGGACCTGTCGATCGCAATGGTCGCCACCGGGTTCTCCTACGACTCGGGCGTGCGCGCGCGTCAGGGCGCCGTGGTCGCGCGCGTGCTGCCGCGGGTGCGCGACATCCGCCGCGTAGGGGCGGCTGCACTCGATCTGTCGTGGTGCGCCTGCGGCCGCTTCGACGCCTACTACGAGCGCGGGCTGCATGCCTGGGATGTCGCCGCCGGGTCGCTGATCGCCCAGCGCGCCGGGCTGCAGGTGCGCGAACTCGAGGCTGCCGGCGACGACCCGTCCGGGTTGGTGGTGGCGCCCGAGGCGCTGATGGGCGAGTTGTACTCGCTGGTCGGCTGAAGCCTGGCTCTGAGGGGCGTGGCGGGCCGCGCCGGGGCGGGCGGCGGGGCGGCGCAGGGGCGGGCGCCCGAACTACACTCGTCCGCGCGCGGCGGTGATGGAATCGGTAGACATGGCGCCCTCAAAAGGCGCTGTCCTTACGGACGTGTGGGTTCGAGTCCCACCCGCCGCACTCCAAACGGCGTTGGCTATATGGACTACCGCCCGACGCCCAAGGGGCACGCAGTACCAACAGAAAGGAATCACCCAGATGGCTACAACCAAGCGCGACAGGCAGGCGCAATGATTCGCCTCTGCCTGATCGCTCTGGCGTCAATCGTCCTGCTGGGAGGATCTGCCGAGATCGCGGCGGCATTCCCGCCGGTACCCAAGTCGCCCGCGAACATTCCTCCGATGCCAAGCGGAAAACAGACGCATTGCACGACGAAAGGACCCAAATGGGTCGCCGGGCCTGGGCACGGCGAGACGCAAGGGTTTACCAGGGTGGGTTACGTGTACAGGGTGAACGCGTGGGGGATCACATGTAGGCACGCGAGAACCCTGCTGCGAGCATTCTTCCCGAAGATGCCCAACTTCCCGATGGGCAATCTCAAGCATGGGCCCAAGGGCTACAGATGCAGGGCGGCAGCTCCCGTCGGCACCAGGTCGATCACAAACCTCCACGACGGTAGCTGTGTACGCCTGAACCCGTCCGCGACGTTCGACTGGGGGCCGACTGGACCAAGCAAGCCGGGACCGTACGTCGTCCTGCCTTAAGCACGCCCGACGGGCAATGACCTACATTCCCACCCGCCGCACTTGGAAGCCCGGGTCTTGCACGGCAGTGTGTCTACACGTGCGAGCTTCCATGCGCCGTCGCGCCAAACCCGTCGATGCGCCAGGTGCCGTCCTCGACCACAAGATAGAGAACAAGCAGCGTGAGCTCGTCAGGGTGGATCGTCCTGCCGGGAGTGGGGCGCAGCGCCGCAGTTGCGTGGGAACCGGCGACCTGTAAGCGAGCGATCCTCAGAGCCCGCAGCTCGGCCTCATCCGCTGCTGATCGCTGCTCGCTGCGCTCGCAGCCGCCGGACAACAACACGACCGGGTTCATCGTCCGATAGACCGTTGTGAAGAGCTCGCAGCGCTGGTGTGCTGTCGGAGCGGTCAGGTAACGCTCGACGGCAGATCGCAGCTGCGCCCGCGAGGGCACCCCGCCCGCGCCGGTGACGCTGCAGCCCGCCAGCGCCGCAACCACCAGGGCACACCCGATCAATCGGCGCACAACGGACACCGAAGCGCTCGTTCGCTCAGTCACAGACCCGCGGCTTCCTCGTGGCAGTGCGTTAGACGTCAGATGTCTATCGCCAGGACGCCGCCTAATCGCGCATCCTTCCCACGATGCCTGCGGCGATTGCTACGCGGGGGCGGGTCTCGGCGGCGCCGGCGGTGTCGTGATCCGGTGGCCGCGCCGCTGGGCCTCCTCGATCGGCATATCGACCTCGACGTTCCACCCCTGGGCAAAGCCGCGCATCGTGAACAGGATCAGCAGCGCCTGGACGGGCGCGATCAGCAACGTCAGCAGCCCAAGCATGTCCGGAGACAGGCCGGCGCCGCCGAACAGCGTCTGGGGCGCGGCGAAGCCCGGATCCGAGCGGTCGAACCAGCTCGTGCCCGAGATGCCAAGGCCGGCGATCAGCGAGAGGATGAGCAGCAGAATCGCCATCGCCGCGGCGATCGGCAGCAACCCTCGCGCCCACCGCGTCCAGATATAGAACGCGATGATCAGATACACCGCGCACCAGGCGAAGTTGACGGCCTTCAGGCCCTGGAGCTTGCTCCAGCCTCCGATCGTGACCACCAGCATCAGCGCGACCGACACCAGCAGGATGAACACGACGATCGCCTTGGTCGCCTTGCTCGACGCCTTCTCCCGATTCGGATAGACGATCGTGTGGCCCGGCTGCAGATTCCGTACGCGAGGCACAGCGCGGACCATACAATCTGGCCTGGCCACGTGCAGCAGTTGGCTCGCGGGCGTGGCGAAATTGGCAGACGCGCCGGCTTTAGGTGCCGGTGGGCTTAGCCCTTGGGGGTTCGAGTCCCTCCGCCCGCATAGATAGAGGTGCTTTCCAGCGACGATCTCGTAGCCGCTCCGGCCCCGCGCCAGGGCGCGTGGGCGGGCGGAACTGGTGCCGCGGCGGGTACTATCGGCGGGGCACAGGGGAGTGAGTTAATGGTTATGCGCGCGGTCTCCAAAACCGTGAATCCGGGTTCGAATCCCGGCTCCCCTGCCTCCGCGACTCCCTGCCTCCGCGACTCGCCTTCACGCGCGGCCGAGGCGACGCTGAGACACGTAGGATCTGGGCCGTGAAGGCCCACACCGCCTACCTCACGTTCCAGACCGAGCGCCGCCGCGAGTTCGTGCGGATCACCGACGAGGTCGCCGCCGCGGTCCGCGAGGCGGCAATCAGCGAGGGGATGGTGCTGGTCTCGGCGATGCATATCACGGCCGGCGTGTGGATCAACGACGACGAGCCGGGGATCCAGGCCGATGCGCTCGAATGGCTCGACAAGCTCGCACCGCCGAGCTGGCGGGAGCCTGATGGGGATGTTGCCCAGGCGCTGCTGCCTGACCCCGGCGACTATCGCCACCATCGCGGCGGCGAGGACAACGGCGACGCGCACCTGAAGAACCTGCTCGTCCACCACCAGGTGATCGTTCCCGTCACCGACGGCCGGCTCGACCTCGGGCCCTGGCAGCAGATCTTCTACTGCGAGTTCGACGGAGGCCGGCGCAAGCGCCTGGTGATCAAAGTGATGGGAGAGTAGGGGTGGAGGCCTCGAGCGTCTTCGCCGAGGGCGCGCTTGACGGCACAGTCGCGATCGTCACCGGCGGCGGGACCAACCTCGGCAAGGCGGCAGCCGCGGAGCTCGCGCGTTGCGGCGGATCGGTGGTGATCGTGGGCCGGCGGGTCGACGTGCTGGAGCAGGCCGTTGTCGAGATCGGCGCGAACTGCTCGTATGTGAGCGGGGACATTCGCGACCGCGGCGAGGCCGAGCGGGTCGTCACCGCTGCGCTCGAGCGCCACGGCCGGCTGGACTTCCTGCTCAACAACGCCGGCGGCCAATACTTTGTGCCCGCCGAGGGGATCACCGGTAAAGGCTGGCGCGCAGTGCAGCGGTTGAACGTCGGCGGAACGCTGGCGATGAGCGAGGCCGCACACGAGTTGGCGATGCGCCCCGCCGGCAGCGGCATGATCGTCAACGTGACCGTGTCGCCGCACCATGGGATGCCGGCAATGGCGCACACGGGCGCGGCGCGCGCCGCGGTCGAGGCCCTCACCCGCGAGCTGGCCGCCGAGTGGGCCGTCGACGGGGTGTCGGTCACCGCGATCGCGATCGGGCGGTTTGCGACCGAGTCGCTGCGCAAATACCCGGGGGAGATCTGGCGCAGCGCCGCTGCGACCGTTCCGCTCCAGCGACTCGGTGAGGTGGAGGAATATGGGTGGCTGGTCGCGCTGCTCGCCTCGCCTGTGGGCGCGGCACTCTCGGGCTCGGTCGTGACGCTCGACGGAGCCCTGGACAACTGGACCGGCCCGTGGCCACCGGTCGGGTTGGCGCAGGAAGGTCAGGTTCCGACGGAGGAGCGCCGACCCGCCGGATAGCGCCGGTCCACGGCTTCGCGGCGGGGGAGGGCGGGTACCATCTCGGCACACCCGCGGGCGAAGTGTTGTGGTTGCACAGAAGCCTTCCAAGCTTCTAGGGCGGGTTCGATTCCCGTCGCCCGCTCTGGCGTCGCCTGCGCCGGCCTACTCGGACGTTGCGGCGATTTGACCGATCCAGCGGCCGACGGCTTTGCCGACCGCGTCGAGGTCGCCGCGCAGGCTATGGTCGCCGCGAACGGTCACGATCCTGCGCCGCCGCCCGCGCGGAGGCATCCCGAACGGATCGTTCTCGCCCTGGACGATCAGCATCGGAACGGTGACGAGGTCGAGCTCGGCTTTTCGGTTCTGCGCCGGCGCTGCGCCGGACCGCTGCGGCGGTAAGAACGGGAACGCAAGACACAGCACCGCCACCGCCCCGGTCTCCGCAGCCGTGCGGCAGGCGACACGCGCACCCGATGACCGACCACCGGCGATCAGCGCAAGCCCCCGCCATTCGGACGCGAACAAGCTCTCGACGACCGCCGTCCAGGCTGCGTCGAGCTGACGCGCCGGCGCCGGGGATCGCCGCCCGGCGACCCTGTACGGCTGCTCCACGAGCGCCACCGACACGCCCTCGGCCAGCGCCGCAGAGCTCGCCGCTACCAGGTCCTTCGCGGCAATCCCGCCGCCGGCGCCGTGTCCAAGCACGAGCGCGGCTCGCGGGTCGGCGGCGTGGTGCAGGTGGGCCCGCGCCGGGCCGTGCGGTGTCTCTATCTCGAACGCGGTGGCGGACGCGGACAGTGCCATCGCCGCGCTACAGCTGCGCCCGAGCCTTTGACCATTCCGCCTTGTGGGCGCGCTTGGCCGACTGGTAGTCGGCGAGCGCTTGCGGGGAGTCAACGTCCCCGAGCGTCGGGTGCCAGGGAACCAGGTCTTGCGCCGCCTTCACGCCGAATCGCTTTGCGAGCACGGATCCCAGCGCCTTGATCTTCATTTCGCCGAACCCCGGCAGAGACGCAAGATTTGCCCGTAGCGACGCCGCGTCCGTGGCGTCGGTCCATACGCGCGCCGCGTCGCCGTCATAGCGGTCGCGCACGAAGACGGCCAGATCGTGCACCCGCCTGGCCATCGCCGCGGGGAAGCGGTGGATCGCCGGTCTGTCCCGGAACACCGGCTCGAGGTCGGTCGCGGCGAGCGCGCCCGCGTCGAGCGTCCCGAGTCGCTCGCGGATCTCGAGCGGGCCGGAGAACGCCTTCTGGACCGTGACCTGCTGATCGAGCGCGAAGCCGATCAACAGCGCCATCGGATCCGATGCGATCAGCTCGTTGGCCTCGTCGGAGTCGGTGAAATAGAGGCGTTCGGGCACCCACCGATCGTACTGTGTGCTCGCCCGCGACCGCCGCGCCGACCGCTACGCCGCGACCACGGCCCAGAGACGCTGCCTGCCCGTGCGCTCCCTTCCCCAGCGGCGCGCGACAGACTTGACGATCAGCAGTCCGAGCCCGACGTTCGCCGCGGCGTGCCGATCCTGTCCATGGGCTGAGGCAGGCTCCCCGCGTGGCCGGTCAGTCACCACGATTCGCACTCCGTCTGTCACCCGCTCGGCGACGAGTTCGACCTCGGTGTCGGCGCCGCGAGGTGAGTGGATCACGGCGTTGGTGATCAGCTCGCTCGCCACGAGCAGTGCGTCATCGTGGACCGGCTCGATCTCGGCGATCCCTTCCAGCGCCCGGCGGGCCCGCCACGGGGCAGACGAATCGCAGGGGAAATGCGCGCATAGAAGCTGCATAGATGTAGGCGCCATACCTAAGGGCTACCCGTTACGGCGAGCTTGACTCCGGCGGATTTAGCGCTGCAGCGGCTAGGTCAGCCCACGAACGGAAGGTGGTCGACCATCCCGCTGACGGCGAACAGTCGCTGCACCTGCGAAGAGCCCTTCGTCAGGCGAACCCGATGACCGTTGGTCTCGGACATCGCGTGGGCCACCAGCACCTGCAACCCGGTCGAGTCCATGAAGCTGACGCGATCGAGGTCGACGATCACGGTCTTGGTGCTGCTTGCTTCCGCCTCGGTCAGCCGCTGTTCGAGCACCGGCGCCGTGGCGATGTCGATCTCCCCCGCGACCACCAGAACGATGGCGTCGTCGCGCTCGATGATGTCGATCTCGAAAGGCTGCATCGTCTCCATCCGGAAGCCAACTGTTCTCAGCGACGCTCCCCTGACGCCGCTAGTCCTTAGAGAGTCTATTGCGGTCGATGACGCGCGCACGACAAACCCGTCCCGGAACCGGGGCACGACGCTGCTACGCTGATTCGAGCTTTTCGGACACGGATTCGTCGATGGTCATGCCGACGCATGGCCACGCGGAATAAGAGACAAGGATCGTCGCTGCCGCGCTGACGCGTGGCGGCGTAGGAGGAACAGTGGAAACGAGTTGGATTCGTCGGGGATTCGCGCTGGCTGCTGCCACGTCGGTCGCCGGCATTTGCGGTCCTGCGTTGGCGCAGGCCAAGCCGTCGTCATCAGCACCGCTGACGGTCTGCAAGCACGGCTGTCGCTACACGACCATCCAGGCTGCGGTCAACGCCTCGGGTCGCAACGCGACGATCAGCGTGAAGCCCGGCAGGTATGTCGAAGGCGTCACGGTCAGCGGCCATCAGCACGACGGCCTGCACATCATCGGCGCTGGCAACACGCCGGCCGCCGTCCTGATCGAGGGCAAGAACGCGCACGGCCCCGAGGGGTCGGCGCAGAACGGGATCGAAGGCGACAACGTCAACAATCTCGACCTCGAGAACATGAAGGCCGATCACTTCGCGGCGAACGGCTTCTTCATCAACACCTGCAACGGGTTCACGATGAAGAAACTGGTCGCCGGCTTCAACCACTCCTACGGCCTGTACGTCTTTAAGTGCGTGGGCGGGCGGATGACGCAGTCGGTCGGCTACGGCAACGGCGACTCGGCGTTCTACGTCGGAGGCACGCCGTTCCAGAAGCACCCCGCGTGGACGACGCTCGATCACGACACCGGCTATAAGAACGTCCTGGGCTACTCGGGAACGAACTCCAAGTACGTCCTGATCCGGGATTCTGAGTTCTACAACAACGGCGCCGGCATCGTGCCGAACACGCTCACCTCCGAGCCGTGGCAGCCGGCCAGCACCGGGATCATCAAGCACAACCTGATCTACTGGAATAACTTCGACTACTACCGCCCGGGCTCGCCCGTGCGGACGGTCTCGGGCGGCGTCGGCACCGACGCGGCGAATTACCCGATCGGCGCAGGCGTGATCCTGTTCGGCGCCAGCGGCTGGAAGGTCGAGGACAACTCGATCTTCGGCAACTTCCTGTGGGGTGCCGCGGCGTTCTCCGACCCGACCAACACCTCGGGCAAGGCCGAGAACAACGGGAATCGATTCGTCGCCAACCGGATGGGCGCGCAGTTCAAGGACGCCAACGGCGTGGACTTCTACAACGACGGTTCGGGCCGCGGGACCTGCTTCATGCACAACTCCGCCGGTTCGACGTTCGACCTGAGCGCCACGGACCCGTCGTCGCAGCTGTACCCCAGCTGCCCGAGCACCGCCGGAAGCGGCACCGTCAACGGAGACCCGACCCAGTTCGCCAAGCTGGCTGCGGTCGTGCTCGCCAGTCCAGCGATCAACCAGGAGCACTTCTGGCACGTGCACGAGCATCCTGTGCGGGCCGGTCGGGCGCCGTTCGAGGGCTGAGCAATGGGTTCGATCAAGCACATGCGAGCGACCGCGGCGTTCATCGGCGCGCTCTGCTGCATCGGCCTCTGGCCGGTCGCCAGCGGAGCCGTCACTGCCCACGCGAGCAAGGCAACGGTCAAGTCGGTGAGCGTCGCAGATGACGCCTTCACCCCGACGAAGCTGACCATCAAGAAGGGCACCGCGGTCAACTTCGTCTGGAGCAAGTTCAACTACGACTCTCACAACGTGACGCTGACCAAGGCGCCGAAAGGTGTCAGCCATGCGAGCTTCACGTCCGTGACCGGAGCAATTGGGCTTCATTTCAAGCGCACGTTCGCGAAGCCCGGGACGTACCACTTCGTGTGCACGATCCATCCGGGCACGATGTACCTGACGGTGACCGTCAAGAAGTAGGAAGAGGATGCTGACCCCATCGATCGGCCGGCGTCAGTTCGTGGTCAACGCCGGCGGCGCTCTGTTCTGCACGCTCGCCGGACATCGCCTGTCGACCAACTCCCACGTTGACCTCGAGCACCTCAGCTCACAGGTGGCCGTCCCGCCAAAGGTGCGGGCGGCCACCGCCGAGCGGTCGAATACCGAGTATGTGACCGCCCAGGTGAGCGGCGGACAGACGCGCGTGTACTGGATCAAGGCCGTCAAGACCAAATGGGACGTTGTCCCCACGCACCGCGACGGCATGATGGACACGCCGGTCCCGGGCAAGAGCAAGTTCACGGCTCTCGCGTATCAGAGCTTCAGCCCTGGTTTCGCACGACCGCTGGGCCCGCCACAGATTCCCGGCCCACTGCTGGAGGCGACGACCGGCGACACGATCGTCGTCAACTTCCGCAACGAGACCGGAGTCCCGGTGACGATGCATCCCCACGGGATCTTCTACACGTCCGACATGGACGGGTCCTACAAGGGCAAGTACACCGACCGCGGGGGCTTCGTGCAGCCAGGCCGGACCTTCCAGTACGTGTGGGAGGCGCGCCCCGGCACCGAAGGCACGTGGCTCTACCACGACCACGGGCCGATGGACCCGGTGCCGGTGTTCAAGGGTCTGTTCGGACACCTGATCATTCGCAAGGCGGGTGCGCCCCGTCCGGACCGGGAGTTCTTTCTCACGTTTCACTCGTTCACTCCGCTTGCGACGGGACTGGACAACAGCTTCTCATGTATCAACGGGCGGTCGTACGCGGGGAACACGCCGACGTTGCAGTCGCGGGTAGGCGAGACGGTCGCGTTTCACGTTGTCGCGCTCGACAACGACTTTCACACCTTCCATCTGCACGGCCATCGCTGGGCAGATCAGGACTCGGGTCGCGTGATCGACACCAAGACGATCGGTCCGGGCGAGGTCACAACGGCCCAATTCGTGGAGGACAACCCAGGGCGCTGGTTCTATCACTGCCACGTGTTCTCGCACCTGCACATGGGGATGAACGGCTGGTACGTCGTCACGCATTGAGTCGCCCCGTAGTGGGGCTGACCGGGCTCGTCTGCGCCCTCGCAGCCGCGGCCGCAACGGCGGCGCCGGCCGCGCGCGCAGCCGATGCGAAGGTCGCAATCGGGCACTACAAATGGTCCGCCGGCGTCGTCCACGTGGACCTCGGTCAGCGCGTGACCTGGTACTGGGTCGGCCCGGACACCATGCACTCCGTCACCGGCATCTCGGCCAACGCGTCGGGGCTCGATTCCGACCCCCGAACCGGCGAGCCCGAGCACCGCATCGGCGACAGCTTCCGGGTCACGTTCACCCAGCCCGGGATCTACCAGTTCCGCTGCAAGCTGCACCCCGTCGTGCACGGCGAGGTCGTCGTCTCGGCCACGCCCGGCGACCCCAACGACGATCCGGATCCAGTCCCGCCCCCGAACGTCGATCTGACGCGCCCGACTCTCAGTTCGGTCTTTCTAGCGCAGCAGCGCTTCTCGGCGGCCGGCACAACTCTGCACTTTGCGCTGGACGACTCGGCGCTGATCGACGCCGAGATCTGGCATGTTTCGCACGGGCATTGGGCGGGCTACGCCGGATGGGAGCAGTGGCGTGGCCACATCGGCTTCAACGAAGTCACGTTCGGCTCGCGCCAGCGGCATTTCAAGCCGCAGCCGGGAAGCTACATCGCGTACCTGACGCCCACCGACCCCTTCAACAACGTCGGCCGCAAGCGGACCGTTCACTTTACGATCGGCGGCCGCCGTTCCGGCGCCTAGCCGATCGGCGCTGCGGTCTGGCCAGGGCCAGCCCGGCGCGGCGTCCGGCGCGCGCGGCGATACCGTTGTCGGCGTGGCCAAATTGAATTTCCGGAGGCGGTTTGGGCCGGGCCTCTCCGTCCTCCCACGCCAATGAGCCACGACGCTCTGCTGTTCATCGCCGTATTCCTCGCCTGCGCCGTCGAGGGCGTGGAGGCGGTCACGATCGTGCTCGCCGCTGGGATCACCCGCGGCTGGCGGTCGGCGTGGACAGGCGTCGCGGCGGCGCTCGCGGTGCTCGCCGTCGTCGTCGCCGCGCTCGGGCCTGCCCTCACCGCCCTGCCGATCAATGTGCTGCGCCTGGTGGTCGGCGGCCTGCTGCTGGTTTTTGGCCTGCAGTGGCTGCGCAAGGCGATCTTGCGTGCCGGTGGGTACAAATCGCTGCACGACGAGGACGCGATCTTCGCGCAAGAGACCAAGGCGCTACAGGCCGCCGGCGCGCGGCGGTCCGGGCTCGACCCTTTCGGCTTCACGGTGAGCTTCAAAGGGGTCCTGCTCGAAGGCCTGGAAGTCGCCTTCATCGTGGTGACCTTTGGCAGCAACCAGCACAACGTGCCGCTTGCGGTCATCGCCGCGGTCGCCGCCGTGGCCGTGGTCGTCCTGGCCGGCGTGCTGGCGCACAAGCCGCTGTCACGCGTTCCGGAGAACACGCTCAAGTACGCCGTCGGCGTGATGCTGACCTCGTTTGGGATTTTCTGGGGCGCCGAAGGAGCCGGCGCAGACTGGCCGAACGGCGACGCCGCCATCCCTCTGATCATCGTGCTCGTGCTCGCAACGTCGCTCGCGCTCGTGTGGGCCCTGCGGCGCAAGCGCGTTGGTGCCCGCGGCGTCGATTCGGTGGCAGCCGGATGAGCCGTCTGCGGGCGTTCCTTGCGTTCCTCTGGGACTTCATCATCGGCGACGATCCGGTGATCGCCGTCTTCGTCGTGGTGGCGCTCGGCATCACCGCCGCGGTTGCAGCAGCGGGCGTGGCCGCCTGGTGGGTGATGCCCGTCGCGGTCATCGTCGCCCTCGCGCTATCGGTGTGGCGCGCAACCGACGCCGATACGGCAGCTCCCCCGCGCAGAGAACCGGAGCCGGTCGAACCGACGGTGCACCAACACTGAGATTGTCTCGGCGCGGCCGGACGGTGCATCTGTTTGCGCCAGTGGCCACGGGTCCGATCGTGAGCGGGGCGCAAGCCGAGCCCAACAACGGCAAGAAACCATCAAAGCTCTCCGCGTCGTCCTGTCAGTTCTTCAAGGACCTTGCAAACAGCGACTCTGACAAGTCCGCCGACGCCTACGCGAAGGGCGACAAGCTACACGGCCGCGACTACCAGATCATGGCGGATGAGGACTACAAGGTCGCTCACGACGGAGGCTGCGGCTGGGCGTCGCGGCAGATCCCGCCGTGGTACAGGCGCACGAGCGGAGTCATTCTGAGCGGTGGCGGATCCTCACTTGCCTGAAAGCAGGAGCGGCACACGCGTCATACGGTAGGCCGGTTTGCTCTGGTTGGCTCGGGGGTATCCGGCCTACCGGCCCGATGGCTACGCCTCGGGCGCTCGACCAGAGGAGAGGGATATGCGAACGTACACGTGGCTCGGCGGTCTTCTTGTGTGCGTGCTCGTTGCCCTGGTTGGGCCGTCAGGTGCGACGGCCAGCCAATTGCCGGTGATCTACGACGGCCTGTACGGGCTCGCGCATGCGAGCCCGAGCGCGAGCCCGCCGGGCGCCAACGACTGGTCGTGCACGCCCACGGCCGCCCACCCGCGCCCCGTCGTGCTGGTCCACGGGACGTTCGAGGACATGTCCGACAACTGGCAGGCCCTGTCGCCGCTGCTGCACAACAACGGGTACTGCGTGTTCGCGCTCAACTACGGCTCCTTCGATGGCAGCGACGTGCTCGGCGTCTATGGGACTGGCCCGATCGAGGACTCGGCAGCTCAGCTCGCCAGCTTCGTCGGGCGCGTGCTCGCCGCCACCGGCGCGAGCCAGGTCGACATCGTCGGCCACTCCCAGGGCGGGATGATGCCGCGCTACTACATCCGCTTCCTGAACGGGGCTGCTCGCGTCCACACCCTGATCGGGTTGGCGCCGTCTAATCACGGCACGACGCTCGACGGACTGTTCACGCTGGCGAGTTACTTCCCTGGGTCCAACGCGGCGCTGGCGGCATGCCCCGCGTGCGCCGAGCAGGACGCCGGTTCACCGTTCCTCGCACAGCTGAACGCCGGCGCCGAGACCGTTCCGGGCGTTCACTACACGGTGATCGAATCGCGCAACGACGAGGTCGTGACTCCGTACCAGTCCGCTTTTCTGAGCGGGCCGGGCGTCAACAACATCACCCTCCAGCGCCAGTGCGCGCTCGACCAGGGCGAGCATTTGTCGATGGCATATGACCACATCGCCGACGCCGACGTCCTGACCGCTCTGGACCCAGAGCACCCGGCCACGCTGGCGTGCACACCGGTCGCGCCGGTCGCGGGCGGCTGACGCATCCGGCCCGCCCGATCAGCGCTAGATCAGCTGCCGCTGTCGGCCTCGGCGAAGGACCGCAGGCGCTCGGTCATCTCCTGATCCTCAGGAGCCTCGTGCGCTTCCTTCTCCTTGGCGCCATCGATCTCTTCGCTGCGCTCGGCGTTGTCCTCTTCCTTTGTCTCGATATAGCTGTTCGCCTCCAGCACCACGCTCTCCAGGAAATGGCGCACGCGATCCTCCTCACCGGGCGTGATCGGCTGCACCATCACCGTGCCCTTCTTCAGCGTTACTTCCTCCCATGTACCGTGGTTGAGAAGACGCGTCGTTCTCTCGAAGACGTCCTTCCAGCCCTTCTGCGGCTTGCCCTTCAGGCCGATCACCAGCTTCCCGTCGTGCACGTCGGCTGATGACCAATCCAGCTTGATTTCCTCGCTCACGTTCCCTCCCATCTAGTTCTACCGCGTCGCGCGCAACTTGCTGCCGCTGGTCCTTGCGCCAGCTCGAGCTCGCGGCAGGAGTGTTGGCAGGACGCTTCCCGATCCCCGGCGCATTCATTCCCTTGCGCGCCTCCAGCGAGAGCGGTCCCCACTGATAAGAGCCGTTCTTAGTAGCTCCAAAGGCTGTGCTGATGCTCATCACACAGATGCATTACAGGCTCGTCGCATAGTGAGATCAAGCTCCAACCCGCAATGCAAGGGATGAACCACCATGACCCCCAAACCCACGATTTTGAGCAGGCACAAGCTCACCAGGTCCATCGCTACCGGCGCCACAGTGATCGTGCTTGCCGGCGGTGGCTACGCGATCGCCGAATCGGGTTCGAGCAGCGGCAGCGCCCACGCGGCGACGGCCGCGTCACCCTCTGCGACACGAGGGCCACTCGTGGCCGGTAGCCGGGGATCCAACGCTCGTTCTGGACCGGCCGCAGGGGGAGCATCTGGCACGGTCGACAGCCTTTCCGCCTCGGGCTTCACAATGTCGACATCGGCGGGTCAGAAGGTGACCGTCAACAAGGCGTCCTCTACGACGTACCAGAAGGGAACGAGCTCGACCTCGGCGGGTGCCATTGCAAGGGGCGAAAACGTCCTTGTACTTGGGACGACCAGCGGAACAACCATCACGGCCAGCCAGGTCATCCTGCAACCGACTGGCGGCGGCGGATCTGCGACTTCCTCGACGGCAGGGGTGGTCCCCTTCAAGCGCGGTGCACCGTCAACGTCAAAGCAGGTCGGTCAGATCCCAGCGAACTACAGCCAGGGGTCGGGGACGATCGTCGGGGGAACGGAAGCGAATAAGGCGACTGAAGCTGCGTTGGCCGCTTACCCCGGCGGCGTCGTCGACCGTGTTGTGCAGCTGAGCAACGGCGAGTACGAGGTCCACAACATCGGCGTCAACTGGCCGCACCACGTGTTCGTCAACCAGGGCTTCAAGGTCGTTGGCGCCAATTAGCCCCCTTACCTAACCTGAAGCCGCGTTGCGAACGGGTGTTCGCTGACACGAAGTAGGGTATGGGCATGCTGCGTTTCGAGCGCATCGCATCCGATCGGGGGCCAGGGTAGCCACGTGGCGATCGACGAGGCCTCCCTTCCAGTTGACCCGGCGCAGGCGCGGCGGATCGCGATCCGGGCCCAGGCGCTGGATGGCAGCGCGACGGACTTGTACGAGCTCGTCTGCCGTCTCGGCTTCTTGCAGATGGATCCGATCGCCGCGATCGCGCGGCCGCAGTATCTGGTGCCGCACAGTCGCCTTGGCGCTTTCGATGTCGCCGAGCTTGATCGGCTGATCTGGCAGGAGCGCAAGCTGTTTGAGTGGGACGCTTTCATCTGGCCGGTTGAGGATCTGCCGCTCGTGCGCGCCCGGATGCGCCGGGCACGCGCCCGGTCCAACGGATGGACCCGGGAGTTCCTGAAGGCCAATGCCCGGTTCCGGCGCGCGCTGGTGCGTGAGCTTGAGCGCAACGGACCGCTGCTCTCACGCGATCTGAAACTGGACCTCGCGCGTCTGTTGCCGCACGCCGCGGCGCACCGCTGGTGGGGCACGCGCCAGGTTCCGTTGATGCTCGAGCTACTGCAAGCGCACGGTGAGATCGGCGTGGCTGGCCGCGCCGGCAAGCAGCGCCTGTGGGACATCGCTGAGCGGGTCTACCCACCCTGCGAGACGATCCCATGGCCAGAGGCCGAGCGGCTGATCCAGGCGAAGAGGCGACGCTCGCTCGGCGTCTGGCTAGAGCGCGGCCAATGGCACGCCCACCCTGCGGTCGGCGACGAGGCGGTCCCGGACCGCGTCGTCTTCCTTTCGCCCTTTGACCGGCTGATCCACGACCGTGATCGGGCCGAGGCGCTGTTCGGCTTTCACTATCGGCTCGAGATGTACGTGCCCAAGGCCAAGCGCAGGTATGGCTACTACGTGCTGCCGATCCTGCGCGGTGACCGCATCGTCGGCCGCATTGACCTCGAGCGCGACGGCACCCAAGACGTGCTGCGGGTCAACGGCGTCTGGTGGGAGGACGGCGTCGACCCGGTGCGGCTCGACTCGGCGCTTACCCAACTGGCGGCGTTCGTGCGCAGCATCGAAGCATCGCCGGCGGGTCCGCCCGATGAGAAACCTGCGGCGCCGCGGTCTACAGGTTCGTGAGCGTGGTTAGGATTTTTTGATGGCCGTGGTTTGCGTTCGGGGACCGCTGCGCAAGCTTGCGTGCGGTCACGCGGAGCATGAGCTCGAGGGCGCGACGGTGCTCGAGCTGCTGCGCGCTCTGGAGCTCCGTCACCCGGATCTGGGTGGATGGATCCTTGATGAGCGCGGTCTGATCCGCCGCCACCTCAATGTGTTCGTCAACGGACAGCGCGCAGGCGAGGCGACGGCGGTGCGGTCCGGAGACCGCGTCGAGGTGCTACAGGCGATAACAGGAGGCTGAGACTTTGACCGAGCTGGTGGTCGGGACGAAGAAGGGGCTGTTCTTGCTCGAAGGCGAGCCAGGTTCGGGCTTTGAGATCAAGACGCGCGCGTTTGCGGGGGAGCCGGTCGACTTCGCCACGCGCGATCCCCGCAGCGGACGGCTGCTCGCGACCGTGACGTCGCCGTTCTACGGGCCAAAGATCTTCTACACAGACGGCGATCCGGCCGCGGAGTGGGAGCAGGCCGACGGCGTCGCCCTGCCGGAAGGCGGCGATCAGGCACTCGAGCGGATCTGGGTCATCGCCCGCGGCGAGGCCGACGGGACTCTGTACGCAGGGGGAGATCCCGGAGTCCTGTTCGAGAGTCACGACGGCGGCGCGTGCTGGGAAATCAACGCAGGACTGTGGGAGCAGCCGTCGCGCTCGCACTGGCAGCCGGGCGGTGGCGGACTCTGCCTGCACTCGATCTGCACCTGGCCGGGAGATCCCGACAGGCTAGCCGTCGCCGTCTCGGCCGCCGGAATTTGGCTGACCGAGGACGGCGGCCGTACGTGGCAGCGCGGCAACGAGGGGCTCAACCCGCGGTACCTGCCCGAGGAGGCGCTGCGCGATGAGAACGCCGGTCGCTGCGTGCACCACGTCGAGCGCGCGCCGAGGCAACCCGGTCGGATGTTCATGCAGTTCCACGGCGGCGTGTACCGCTCCGACGACGCGGGCGAAAGCTGGACCGACATCGGTGGCGGAGGGCTCCCGTCCGATTTCGGCTTCCCGCTGATGGTCGACCCTGCCGATCCCGACAGCGCCTACGTGATCCCGCTCGTCGCCGACATGGACCGCGTCACCCCCGAGGGCCGCGTGCGCGTCTACGAGACACGCGACGGAGGCAGCAACTGGGCGCCCCGGGGAGACGGCCTGCCGGCGAAGCACGCCTACCTGACTGTGCTGCGCCAGGCGTTCAGCCGGGCCGCCGAGGGCGAGCAACTCGAGCTCTACTTCGGCGCGACCTCTGGCGATCTATTCGCCTCGGGCGACGCCGGCTCGACGTGGTCGACCGTCGCCACCAGGCTGCCGCCGGTGTTCTCAGTGGTCGCCGCCTAGCTTGTTGCGTCGGCAGCCCAGCCAGATGCCGCTCAGGCGAGACGGGCGGGCGCTGGAGCTGGGTGGCTGTGGTCCTCGATCAGTCGCCGGGCCATCCCTTTAGCTCGTTGTGCCGCGTTGGGGTCGCCCTCGGCTGCGGAGACGATCGAGCCTTTCATCAGGATGTGCCAGGAGCGGGCAAACGAATTCCCAACAACGACGACGACGACGAGTCCGGAACGCTGGTCGACACATTCGGCCAACAGGACGCCGGTTTTCAGTTGGTCGAGGACGCCACAACGGTCGCCACCGCAATGCAGTCGCTGTCCCTGCTACCGCCCGACGTCGCTCTCCACGCTGGGCGCGTTTCGTCGCACGGCTAAGCTGACGCCGAACCCGGTTCGAGCCGGAGAACCGGACCAGTTCACGTGGAAGGACAATCGGATGCGAGCGCTGCAGTTCACCGAATACGGCAGCCCCGACGTCATTAGCTGGGGTGACGCGCCCGAACCGCACGCGGACCCCGGGCAGATCAGGGTCGCTGTGCGAGCCGCCAGCGTGAACCCGATCGACTGGAAGATCCTGATGGGCGCGCTGTCGGGGGGTGAGCCCCTCAGCGGTACCGGTTACCTGGGATACGACGCTTCCGGCGTGGTAGACGAGGTCGGCGAAGGAGTCACAGGCGTATCCGCGGGTGACGACGTGTTCGGCCGCGGCCAGAACACCCAGGCTGAGTACGCCGTGCTGGGCTCGTGGGCGCACAAGCCGGCGTCGATCGACTGGGCGGTGGCGGCCGGAGCGGGCGTGGCGGGTGCGACGGCCGAGCGCGGCCTTCGCCTGCTCGGCGTCAAAGCTGGTGACACGATCTTCATCGACGGAGGGGCGGGTGGCGTTGGAGCGGTCGCCGTGCAGATGGCGGTCGTCCGCGGCGCCACGGTGATCGCATCCTCGAGCGAGGCCAACCGTGAGTACCTGCGGGAGATCGAGGCGATCCCCGTGCTGTATGGCGACGGCGTGGCCGGTCGCGTCCGGGACGTTGCCGGCGGGCAGATCGACGCCGTATTCGACGTCGCGGGCAAGACGCCGATCGAGGAACTGATCGGCCTGGTGGCCGAGCCCTCTCAGGTGCTGAGCATCGCCAACTTCGCAGCCGGCCAGGCTGGAGCTCAGGTGACCGGTGGCGACGCGGACAGCAACCCCATGGAGGCGCTGGCGGAGGTCGCGGAACTGTTGGCAGAGAACAAGCTGGTGATCAAGGTTCAGACATTTCCGTTCGAGCGCGCCGCCGAGGCATACCGCATCAGCCAAGGCGGTCACGTCCGCGGAAAGCTCGTCCTGGTCCCCTGACCGCGCGCCCCCGGCCGACGCCTCGCGTCATCCTGCTCGACGTCGAAGTGTCCTTAGGTCGGCTCGCCCCACTGGCCATCTCCATGATCCCGTGCGCTTTGATCAGCGACGGCCTGAGAGCCGTCTGGCGCGAAGCCGGCCTGCTTCAACATTCGCCTCAGATCGACGACGATCTGGGTCTCGACATCCTTACCGTGAGGCGCGGGGAGGACCTCCGTCTCCGGGCCGAGCGCAACCTTGAGCTTGCCGTTGTGCTCGTGGGTCACCGTTCCAATCGCCTCCAGCAGCGACACGACCTCGCGCCACTCGATGTTGCGGCTCGGCGGATGGCTGAAGAGCTTCTTGATCGTGTCGCGATGATGGCTGCTGAGGTGCGCTTGCATCGTGATCCCTTCGTTGGTCTCGCTCTGTGCCCGTGATGTTCGGGAGTTCATGATCGCACCACGGCGTGACCGCCTCGGCCGCGGAACTCAGGGGCGACGAGCGTAGCCGCGCCGGTAGCGCGCGAGAGTGTTCACGGCCCGTTCAGCTTCGGTTTGACTGGGTTTCGGCCGCCGCACGAAGAATCGCCTCGATCGATCGCTCGACGTCGTCACTGGTGGTGGCCCAGCTCGAGACCGAGATCCGCATCGCATGCATGCCGTGCCAGGTCGTGCCGCTCAGCCAACACGTGCCATCGTTCTGAACAGCGTCGATCACCGAGCGCGTATAGGCGTCGTGATCGCCGGCGCCGTCGAGGAACCGCACGAGTACCTGGTTGAGCACGACGTCGTTGAGCACCTCGCTGTACGGGGTTGCTCCGAGCGCTTCGCCGAATCGACGCGCGTGGGCACAGCAGCGCTCGACCAGGTCGGCGATGCCGGAGCGTCCGAGCGAGCGGATCGCCGCGTACACCGGGAAGCCGCGCGCGCGACGCGAGAACTCCGGATTCCAGTCCAGCTGATCGCGAGGGCCGTCGGGAGCGGCGTGGACCAGATAGCCCGCGCGAACGCTCATCGCGGCTTGGTGGGCGTCCGGGTCAGCACAGAACGCGATTCCGCAGTCGTATGGCACGTTGAGCCACTTGTGCGCATCCGTCGCCCACGAGTCCGCGCGATCCGCCCCGACGACCAGATGCCGCAAGGCAGGGCTCGCCGCCGCCCACAGGCCAAACGCGCCGTCGATGTGAAGCCACGCATCCGCTTCGTGAGCGATGTCAGCGATCTCGTCGAGTGGATCGACCGAGCCCGTGTTCACGTTGCCGGCCTGAGCACAGACGATCCGCGGCCCGTCATGGCGCGCGAGCGCCTCGCGCAGCGCGACCGGCACCATCCGACCCTGCGCGTCGGCTGCCACCGGCACGATGCAAGCGGTGCCGAGCCCGAGCAACCGTAGGGCACGGTCCACGGTGACATGACGCTCCTCGCCGACGAAGACGCGGACCGGGGGCGCGCCGATCAGGCCGCGCTCGTTGACATCCCAACCGACTCGGGCAAAGACGCTGTGCCGGGCAGCAGCCAGCGCAGTGACGTGCGCCATCTGACACCCGGTCACAAAACCGAACGACACACCATCGGGCAGCCCGAGAAGCTCTGCCGTCCACGCTCCGGCCACCTCCTCGGCGATCGCGGCCGACGGCCCGCAGACGTAGAGCCCCGCGTTCTGATCCCACGCCGACGTCAGCCAATCGGCGGCAAGCGCTGCAGGCGCAGCCCCGCCAATCACGAAGCCGAAGTAGCGCCCGCCCGGGCTCGCGACAAGTCCGGGCTCGACCGCTGCGGCGAGGTCGGCGACCACCTCCCGCGGATCGACCGCCAGCTCCGGCAGCGGCCCGCCCAAGCTCGAACGCAGCTCGTCCACGCCGGCAGACCAGCCAATCGGCCGCTCCGAGATCCCCTCGAGATAGGAGGCGGCCGCCCCCGCGGTCTCCTCGAGCAGGCTACGGATCGTCATGACCTCAACCGACAACGCAACACCTCCTACCCTAAGCGCTGAGGCCGGCGAGTGGAAGGCCCGTCACGGACGCGCTTCGAACACGTGGTTGAACGGCGTCTCCGCGGCGCGGCGGAATCGCGAGAAGCCGCCCGTCTCAACGACGTCTGCGATTCTCGCCCCGCCGGCTTGCGCGCCGAGCGCGAGCCCCACCTCCTGGGAGAGCGACGCCGGCGTGCACAGCAGGGTCGAGAATCCGTAGTAGGCGCGACCCACCGGGTTGAGGTTGTCTTCGATCCGGTCGCCGGCGTTCGGTTCGACGATCATCCAGGTGCCGTCGGGCTTGAGCGTGCTGTGGACGTGGGCCGCGGCTCCGACCGGGTCGCCCATGTCGTGCAGGCAGTCAAACATCGTCACGAGGTCGTAGTCGCCGCCAGCGTATGCCGCGGCCGCAGCGACCTGGAAGCTGACTCGATCGGCCACGCCCGCTTCATGCGCGCGGCGGCGCGCGGTCTCAATCGACCCTTCGTGGTAGTCGGAGCCGACGAACGTCGAGTTCGGAAACGCCTGGGCCATCAGGATCGTCGACGAGCCGTGGCCACAGCCGACGTCCGCGACGAGTGCGCCGCGCTCGAGCTTGTCGACGACCCCGTCGAGCGCCGGCAGCCACTCGGCGGTCAGGTGCGCGTTGTATCCGGGACGGAAGAAGCGTTCGCAGCCATCGTGGACGTCGTGCACGTGCTCGTGCCAGCCTAGTCCGTCACCGCTGCGGGCCGCCTCGAGGATCTTCGGAGAGTCGAGCACGGAGCCCACCGCGATCTGGAAGAACCCGGGCAGGTAGGCGGGGCTATCGGGATCGGTGAGTGCGACCGTTTGCTCGGGCGGCAGCGCGTAGCGGCCGCTCTCGGGGTCGTACTCCACGTACCCGCCGGCCGCTTGGGTGTTCAGCCATTCGCGCACGTAGCGCTCCGCGGTCCCGGTGCGCTCGGCCAGTTCTGTGGACAAGAGCCCGCCCGTTCCGGCCAGCGCCCGGTACAGACCGAGCTTGTCGCCGATCACGACCAGCGCAGCGTTGAGCGTCGCGCCGACTTCGTCGACGGCGCGAAATACGAACTGCATCAGCTTGTCAGCGTCGATCTCGACAGGGTGCTCAGTGGTGCTCAAGATGTCCTCCTGGGTCGGTTTGAGCGGATTAGGTCTGGGGTGGCGGGGTCATGTCGGGCTTATCGCTTGGCCTTCGAGCTCCAACTCCAGCTCGATTTCGTGGCCTTGGCTCGCACGAGCGCGGAACCCGAGGCGTCGCAAAAGAGCGCGCGCGGGCCGGTTCTCCCACAGCGTCGTGGCGGTGAGCAGCGTGAAGCCATTCGCGCGGGCCGATCGCGCCGTGAGCCGAGCAAGCGCGGTACCGATGCCCATCCCGTGGAGCTCATCGACAACCTCGATGCCTAGCTCGGCGACCTTCGGTCGATCGGCAATGTGGACGTAGCGGCCGATCCCGACGATCGAGCCGTCGTGCTGATCCACCGCGGCGAATGCCTCATGGTCGATGTGATCGATGTCGGTGAGGTACGTAAGTTCCCTGGGCGTCAATGCGTGCTTCGGCGAGAGGAAGCGGCGGTAGCGCGACTCGGGACTGAGCCGGGCGAACAGCTCCGCGACGCCGTCGCGGTCTTCGGACCCGATAGGCCGAAGTCGAAACCGCGTGCCGTCCGCCAGAGCTAGAAGATCGTTTTCCCTGACCGAGAAATGCTCGGCAAGATGATCCAACGAACGCGTCTCTACTCTGACATCGGACGTCTGATGACTTTCCCGCATGCAGTGCGAGACACTGACGACCTAGCGATCCTTCCCGAATCGTCAAACGAGGCGATTCCGCCACGCCGCTTGCCGCCAGGACAATTTTGGTTAGCGTCCGCGCCGGGGCCTGAGCCGCTCAGCGCTGCTGATCAAAGATCTCGCTGAGAAAGTGCGTGACGATCCATGTCGCCACGCGCGACGTCGCTCCGGACGGGTCGCGCGCCGGATTCAACTCGACAACGTCGAATCCGACGACCCGACCACGTCGCGCCACTTCGGCCAAGATCGCGCGCAACTGCCGGTAGCTGAGCCCGCCCGGCTCCTGCAGCGAATGCCCGGGCGCGATCGCGGAGTCGAGCACGTCGAGGTCGATCGAGACGTACAGCGCCTCCGTCTCCGGGACCGTCTCGCGCACCACATCGCCGGCCCCGCGCTTGAGTACGTCGAGGCTGGTCGCCCACCTCCCCCCGAGCTCTCGTATCCCGTCCACCTCGATGCGGTCGACATTGCGAACCCCAAGAGCCGTGACGGTGCCTACGAACGGCAGCTCCGCCAGCCGACGGAGCTGGCTCGCACCCGTGAGACGCGCGCCATGCAACTCGTCCAGGAAATCGGTGTGCGCGTCGACGTGCACGACATCGAACTCGCCGAGCGGCTCCATTCCACGGCCGAGCGGGTAGCTGATCGAATGGTCGCCGCCGATCGCGACCATCAGCGCCCCGCGCTCGACGATCCCTCGCGCGGCGCGCGTGATCCGCGCGTAATTTGCCTCAGTGTCCGAGCCCTGGATCGCGACGTCCCCAACGTCGGCCATCGTCACCCCAACCAGGTAGTCGCGGTCGGCCTCCACGTCGTACCAGCCCTCCGCACCCGGATCATCTCCGGCGCCAGCCGACCGCGGATAGTAGAACTGCGCCACAGTCGATTCGCGGGCTGCTGCAGGCCCCGCCCGCTGACCAGTCGGGATACCTGGCTGCGGCGTGCCACCGTCGTAAGGCACGCCGAGGAACGCGACCTGGGCGTCAAGGATCTCTAGGTCGCGCAGGCTCGGCACCCCGAAGAATGTCCTTGGCGCGGAATCGATCGGCGGTGCCAGAGTGTCCACAACGGAAGTGTCGCTAAAAAGAACACGAATCACCTGGCAGGACCAGAGTGTTCGACCTCGGCCCTGTCTCCCTCCGTGTGCCGCACCCCGCTGGAACGCCGGGCGCAAGCCGTGAAGACGATCCGGAACCACGTAAACACGATGCACTCGATCTTCGATCTGGGCCTGCGAAATGGCTGGCTCGTCCGCCGCTTCAAGCAGGCGATCGACCGCGCCGGCGTTCACCGGATCACCTTTCACGAGCTGCGCCACACCTTCGGGACACGAATGGCGGCCGCCGGCACGCCGATGCGGACCCTGCAGCACTGGATGGGCCACGCGGACTCGAAGACGACGCAGATCTACGCGCAGTACCAGCCGAGCGACCAGGAGGCCGACGCGGTCGATCGGGCGTTCGCCTGAGGCCGGAACCGCTGGTGGGCACAGGTCACTGCTCTGGTTCAGCGAGGTACGGCTCAATCCAAGCGCGGTAGGAGCCGATGAAGTCACGGGCCGCGTCCCGCACGAGGATCGCCGCGCGGTGGACGTCGCCGGCCGGGGTCTGGATGTAGCTGTGCTCGATCCGCGTCCGGGAGTTCTGCGCGCGGACCAGGCGTCCGCAGAGGCCGGCACTGATGACCTTCGCATCCCGCATGGTCTCGAACGCTGTCTGCGTCGGCGGCCCATGGCGGTCCGCCGGCCGCGGCAACGCCGCGAGCTTGGCGCCCGCTTCGGCGAGCTCGCTCACGTAGTTCTGGACGCGCGCGAGGGCGCGCTCGACCGCCTGCACTCGGTTGTAGGCGTCCATGTCATCAGAGGTGTTGTAAGCCTCCTTGAACGGCTGGAGGTCGAAGTTCGTCCCGAAGCTCGCCATCGCGTGTTCCAGGGCCGCGTACTGGCGCGGGAGGTCCTCGAGGTGGCGGACGATCGCGAGACGCCAGCGCTTCGTGTCCACGGGCCTCGCGTCGGATTCGGGCACGGTCAGCGCGCCAACATGCTGTCGATGCCGGCCAGCGCGGCATCAGCTCGCTGCGCCCTTGTCCTGTGAGCCACGCGTCGCAGGCTAGGCTCGCGACCCAGCAGTTGTCGCCACAGCCCTTCGCGGTCGACGAGCACCCGCCCGTCGGTGATCACGTCGGCGAGAAACAATGGCTCCAGCTCGGCATCCTCGAGCCGTACCACATCGACTCGGCGCTCCGTGGCCGCCGTGAGCTTGGCGCTCAACTCGACGACCCGCTCCAGGTCTGGATCGCGAAGCACGACGAGCACGTCGACGTCGCTTCCGGGAACCGACGTACCTCTTGCCGCCGACCCGAACAGCAGGGCGAAGCGGACATTGTGCTCGGTGCGCAGCGCTGCCCTCAGAGCCGAGAGCAGCTTCCACGTCCGCCGCACGTACTCCCGCTCCGACAATGAGATGTCCAAAGTCCTCGGGGTCGGCCGGGCCCCGCGAAGGCTCCCTTCCGCGATCGCACGGCGAAGCGTGCGTTCATGCACGCCTACCTCACGAGCCAAGAGCGCCAACTCTGTCATGAGTCCATTATAGATGACTCATGTGTCCGTTCTAGCACAACGATGTGTCCAATCTACATGGACGGCGCCGTACAGCCTCGGAGCCGGCGTCTACTCTTCGTCCAGTGGCGGGTATTGAGGCGGCGCGGTTCCACGTCGGTCGCTCACTCGCGGGATCGCGTCTGAGCCGTTGATTCGTTCGCGAAGGGTGATCCTCACGTGCCATTCGTCGCCGTAGTCGAAGTGCCGATCAGCGTCCGGGCTGGGGGCGCCCAGCAAAAAGCCCCGTCTGAGCGGGGCTTTCCTCTAATCGGGGAGACAGGATTTGAACCTGCGACCGCCCGGCCCCCAGCCGGGTGCGCTACCAGACTGCGCCACTCCCCGTGGTTTGGCGATGATATCCCTCAGCACGATCGTGAGTGACTCCGCACCAGCCACGCTCAGGCACGCCCTCCACGTCCCGAATCTGAATCGGTTCGGGGACGCGCACCTGCTTGTTGAGCTGGCCGTCGAAGCCGAGCAGGCCGGCTGGGACGGCTTCTTCGTGTGGGATCACATTCTGCATCGGCTGACAGAGCCCGAGCCGGTGGTCGATCCGTGGGTGACACTTGCGGCGTGCGCCGTGAAGACCGAGCGGATCAGGCTGGGCACGATGATCACCCCGCTGTCGCGCCGGCGGCCGTGGAAGGTGGCTCGCGAGACGGTGACGCTGGACCGGCTGTCGGGCGGGCGGGTTGTGTTCGGCGCCGGGCTCGGGACGCCCCGAGACGCGGAGTTCGAGGCGTTTGGGGAGGAGGGCGACGACCGGCGGCGGGCGGCGCGGCTGGACGAGGGGCTGGAGATTCTGGCCGGGCTGTGGAGCGGCGAATGGTTTGCCCACAGCGGTGAGCATTTCGGGCTCGACGAGATGCGGTTCCTGCCGACCCCGGTTCAGGACCGGATCCCGGTCTGGATTGGCGGCAACTGGCCGAACCGCCGGCCCTTTCAGCGAGCCGCACGCTGGGACGGGGTGGTGCCCGAGAAGGCCGGCGGCGAGCGCCTCAGTCCGGACGAGCTCCGCGACGTGCTCGACTACATCGGCGAGCTGCGCACCGTCGCCGCGGTCGATCCGGCGCGGCCGTTCGACGTCGTGATCGGCGGCGTCACCGAAGCGGCCGACGCGGCGGCGGCCGATCTCATCGACTCATACGCGCAGGCGGGCGCGACCTGGTGGATGGAGCGGTTCCACTACGCCGAGCGGTCGCCCGAGGACGCCAGAAGGCGGATCGCCGCCGGCCCGGCTCGCTGACCGCCAGCGCCACCCGCCGGCCGCGCCACCCGCCGCGAGCGCCACCCGCCGGCTATGACGAAACCCGGAACCGGCCCACAAGCTGCTCGAGCGTGTGCGCCGTCGCCGCGAGCTGCTGGGCCGACGCAGCGATGTTCTGAGCCGATGCCGACGTCTGCTCGGTCGACGCCGAGACCTGCTCGGTCGACGCCGAGGACTGCTCGGCAACGGTCGCGACGTCGCCGATCTCGGCCTGGATCGACACGGCCTCCTGCGCGATCTGCTGCGCGGTCGCGGCGATCTCGGCAATCCGGTCAGCGACGTCCCGCACCGCGCCGCCGATCGTGACGAACGCCCGGCGCGCATGATCGACGGTGTCGGTCGCGTCCGCGGTTCGGCCGGCGTCGTCCTCGACGATCGACACGACCGCGCGGGTGTCGCTCTGGATCCGGGCGATCAGTTCCGCGATCTCGTCAGCGGCGCGCTTGGACTCCTCGGCGAGCTGGCGGACCTCGTCGGCGACGACTGCGAACCCGCGTCCTTGTTCGCCGGCGCGGGCGGCTTCGATCGCGGCGTTGAGCGCAAGCAGGTTGGTCTGAGCAGCGATCCCGGTGATCGTCTCGACGATCGTCGTGATCTCGGCCGACTTGTTTGACAGCGCGCGGATCGCGTCCGCAACCGACTCGGAGGAATCGTGCACAGCCCGGATTGCCGCCGCTGCCCGCTCAGCCGCATCGACGCCCTCGCCGGCGACGGTGCTGACCTCCGCGGCCGCATCGGCCGCAGCGCGCGCCTGCTGCGCCGAGCCTTCGGCGGCGGCGGCAGCGGCGTCGGCCGCGGTCTTGACGGCGTCGAGCTTGCGGACCTGGCTTTCAGCGCCCAGCGCCACCTCTCCGACCGCGGTCGCAATCTCGCCGACGGCGCGCTCGGTTCGCTCCGAGCTCGCCGCCATGTGCTGGGAGGCCGAGTTGACCTCACCGGCGGAGCGAGATACGTCGCCGATCGCGTCGCGCAGCGTGTCGCTCATCAGGTTGAACGATTCGATCGAGCCGACGATGCGGTCGCCGATCATGTTGACCGCCGTGGCGACGCGGCCAAGCTCATCGCGCGTGAGCACCTCGATCGCCGGAATCTGTGGATCGATGTGGCGGGTCAGATCGCCGGCGGCCATCGCATCGAGCCCCTTGGCGAGGTGCGCGGCGCCGTTGTCCTGGAGGCTCTGAAGAGCATCGAGAATCGCCTTCTGGGAGCGTCGAACGCAGAGGTAGAAGCCGATGAACAGGTAGATCGCGAACAGCACTGCGAGCAGCGCGATCACCTTCACACGCGTCGCGGCGGCCTGGAGCTTGTCGATCCGCACGGCGAGCAGGCGATCGAGCGCCGGCAGCGACACGCGGTCCAGGGCCATCGTGGCCGCCGCCGCGCTAGTGCCCAGACGGCCGCCGGCACGACCGTCCAGCGATCCCTGCACCGCCTGCGTGAGATTGCCTTCGACTGCCTTAAGCGAGGTGTCCACGGCGCCGACGGGGCCACGCAGCGTTGGCGCAAGCGACGCGTCGTGCGTGTTCGCAAGTGCCGTGACGTAGTTCGCGTCGGCGTTGGCGCGGGTCGTGTCGATGTTGCCCTTCAGCACCGCCAGGTCGATCCGCTTGGCAAGCGTCGCCGCGCCGGCGGCCGTGATCGCCGTCTGCGAGTCGCCGGCCCGACCCGCGAGGTCGACGAGTGCGGGCAGGCGGTTGATGACCGAGTCCATCACGTAGAACGAATCGAGATCTGGATCGAGTATCAAGTTCGAATTGTTGCCCGCGTCGACGATCAGCTTGAGCGTCGCCGCAGCCAGCGCGTCGTATGCGTCGAGCGTCCGCTGCGGGGTGGAGGTGGGGGAGGCGGTTACGCTCTCGATCCGATTTCTCAGCCTCGCCCACTCGCTCTTCAGCGTCAACGTCGATCCGGCAGACGGCGTCACACCATCGACCGCGGCGACCGCGGAGCGCAACTGAGCGAGTGCAGCGGCGAGGGCCGCTGGGGAGTCGGCGTGGGCCGCAACGCGGACGGCGACGGCTCGCGCGGCGGCGACCCGCGCCAGCAGCTCGGTGGCGGGATTGACGTACAGCACGCCGACGCGTTCCTTCTGACTGAACGCGATCTGGGCCCCCTGCTGGTCGAGATAGGACTTGACTACATAAACCAGCGGCGCGATCAGGACAAGCCCGATCAATACGAACTTGTGCGTGTATCGCATCCGGCCCATCAACCATGTGGACGGCCCGAACGCTCGTCGGATCGCGGCATTGAGGTTCACTACCGGGCCATGATCGGACCGGCGAGAACAAGCTTTAGCACGAGCAAAGCGCGCCGGGCGGGCTGATCCGCTTGCCAGACGCGTGCGTAGGAGCGTTTGTAGGAGTAGGGCGACGCGCGCGCGACCGCTCGCGCGCACAATAATCGTGTTCCTGTCTTCCCCCACCAGCCGCCGTGTCGATCTACGAACTCTCGCCGACGAGGATCTGATGGCGCTCGTTCAAGCTGGTGATCCGCGAGCGTTTGAGGTGATCTTCGACCGGCACAGCGTCGCGGCGTTCTCGCTGGCATACCGGATGTGCGGGCGGCGCGCGATGGCCGAGGACGTGGTCCAAGAGGCGTTCATGTCGTTGTGGCGCAGCGGCGCCCGGTATGACCGCCGCCGCGGCAGCGTCCGCAACTGGGTCCTGGGGGTCGTTCACAACCGCGCGATCGACGCGTTTCGCCGCGGCCTGGTGCGCGACAGCCGCAACGTCAGTGATGAGGGGATCGCGGATCGGCTGGCGGCGGCCGAGCGGACCGACGTCGAGTTCGCCCGGCGCGAGGAAGCGCGAAACGTCCGCGTCGCGCTCGACGAGCTGCCGTCCGAGCAGCGCCAGGTGATCGAGCTGGCGTACTTCGGCGGCTTCACCCACGTTCAGATCGCCGAGATGCTGGAGCTGCCGGCCGGAACCGTGAAAGGCCGGATGCGGCTCGGGATGACGAAGATGAGGATCTCGCTTGGCGACCCCGCGGGGGCCGTGCTATGACCTCTCGCGAGTCGATGGGCGAGAACCGGGAGTGCGGGATGGACGCCGCGGCATATGTCCTCGGAGCGCTCGAGGGCGACGAGCTCGAGGCGTTTCGTGCGCACCTGTCGACGTGTGCGGTCTGCCGCGACGAGGTCAGCGCATTTCAGGAGGTCGCCGACACACTTCCCGCGCTGGCGCCACCGCAGCCGGTGCCGCGCGGGCTGAAGCGCCGGCTGATGGCCGAGGTCCGGGCACACCCGCGCCCCTCGCCAGACAGCGAGCCCAAGGCGAAACACTCGCCCTTTCGGCTTCCGCGCCTGTTCGCGGCCGTTCCGCGGCCCGCGCTAGCGGCGACCGCCGCGGCGGTGCTCGCGATCGTCATCATCGCCGGGGTAGTCGCGATCGGCTCGGGCGGTGGCACCAGCAGCCACGTCTACAGCGCCAGCGTCGCCGGGCCCGGCAGCGCGAAGCTGCGAGTCACGGGCAACCGCGGCGAGCTGGTGGTGCACGGGATGCCGGCGCCGCCCGGCAACGACATCTACGAGGTCTGGCTCAAGCGCGGTCAGCACCCGCCGAGCCCGACCAGCGCGCTGTTCAGCGTGACCGCCGACGGCTCAGGGTCGGTCGACGTGCCGGGCAACCTCGACGGCGTCGATCAAGTGCTCGTCACGCCCGAGCCCCCGGGCGGAAGCGCCGCGCCGACGCACGCACCGGTGATCGTCGCGACTCTCAGCTGACCGCGCGCTGCGAAGGCACCGACTCCTGCGCATCGGCCTCGGTGACCGGGCCGAGCTCCTGCAGCTGGGCGCGCTGGATCCGCCACGGCCGCGCGTACACCAGCCACGTCGTCGCGGCTCCCAGCAGCACCACACACAGGATCCACCCCAGTGCGGTGGTTCCAACCCCCACGTATTTCAAACCTGAGGCGAAGATCACGAACGCGATCGCAGGGCGCACGAACCGGTCGGGGATCGTCGAGGACAGCATCGATCCGATCAGCACACCGGGCACGCTGCCGATGATCAGCGATCCGGTGATTCCGATCTCGACGTGCCCGAACGCGAGCGCGCCCAGTGCCGCCGCCGCCGTCAGCGGCACCGCCTGCGTCAGGTCGGTGCCGACAAGCTGGTTGGCCCCCAGCATCGGGTAGACGAACAGCAGCAGCACGATCATCAGCGAACCGGAGCCCACCGAGGTGATGCCGACGATGAGCCCGCCGACGATCCCGATCGCGACGGTCGGCCGCGGCCGCGGCTTGACGCCGTGCACCACACCGCTGCGCTTGATGCCGCCGCGGCGGTCGAGCGCGAAGCGCAGGACCATCGCGCCCGCTCCGACCAGCAGCGCGACGCCGAGCGCGACCTCGATGTTGTGCTGCGCGGACTTGGCGTGTCCCATCAGGTGCAGCAGATAGGCGCCGAGGAACGCCGCCGGCACCGAGCCCATCACCATCCAGCGCACCAGCTTCAGATTCACGGTTCCCGCACGGAGATGAACGGCCGCGCCCAGCGGCCGCATCACCACCGCCGCGACGAGGTCGCTGGAGATCGCCGTCGAAGGGGTGACCCCGAACAGCAAGATCAGCATCGGCGTCATCAGCGCGCCGCCGCCGGCGCCGGTCATTCCGACCAGCAGGCCCACGATCGCGCTGCCGAGCACGATATACGGATCGATGTGCATGGGCGAAGTCTGCCGCTTCCACGCCGCGAGCGCCCCCGCGGGTGCCGGTTCAGGCCTTCGGATCCCCGGGCGAAGCCGGGCGCGAGTCTGCGCCGGAGGCCTCGATCTCGCCGGGCGGCTCGCCGGCAAGCAGGAACCCTTCGTCGACCGCGCGCACGATCCCACGGCGACCCAGATCCGACAGCGCGCTCGTCACGGTCGGCCTCCGTGCAGCCACCAGGTCTGCGAGGACTGTGTGCGTCAGCCGGAACGGCAGCAGCACGCCGTCGCCCCGGACCCGACCCCAACGGCCCGCGAAGTGCCAGAACAGCAGCTGCAGGCGATCGTCGACGCGCGCTTGGTGAATGATCGCCATGTTCACGACCAGTCGCAGTGAACGTCGCATAGCGCGCTCGAACAGCCGACCTCCGATCTCGGGATACTGGCCCAGGCGGCGGGTGAACGTGCCCTCGAGCACGGCCAGCCGCATCGGCTCGACGACCGTCCAGCCCGAGGTCAGCGGGAGCGTCTGCGCGTCGTCGAGCTGCCACGGACGCAAGACGTCGCATTCCCCGAGCAACTCGACCGCGAAGCGTCCGTCGATCGACACCCGTCGCAGGATCAGGCCCTCGAGCACGAGAAACCCGATCCCGTCCGCAGCCATGGCCGTCAGGTCCCTCCACGGTCCCGTCGAGAGGCTGATCTCGGCCGCCGTGCAGTCTTCGATTGCCTGCTCGCGGCGCTCGGGGGGCACCGCCTCAGCGAGGTCCGAGTCCTCGATCAGGACATGGCAGAGCCGCGGGCTACCTGGATCTGAGCCCATGGCCTAAACAATGACACGTGCGACGGCTGTCCTGCAAACGTGTGCAGCGCGGCGACGCCGCTTAACCCTGAACCCGACCGGATGTGCCCATGCCGCCAGGATCCCCGCGGCGTGAGGAGTCCAACCTCAGGCTTTTACCAGGCTGCCGGTGGGGGATGCCACAGCGGCCAGGTCCGCCAGCGCTTCGCTGACTTCGCGCGGACGCTCCAGCGGTCCCATGTGTCCCGTGTCGGCGAGCACGATCAGGCGGTGCAGCTGCGGGAGCGCATCGGCGATCCGCCTGGAGTGCGACGGCGGGGTCAGCCGGTCTCGCTCCCCGGCGAGCACGATCGCCGGTACGGTCAGGCGCGGAACCGCGTGGTGCAGCTCCATCTCCGAGATCGCGATGCCGGCGTCGGCGCGCACGTCCGGCGGGCAGGCGAGGAGCATCCGCTCGTAGAACGCGATCTGGGCCGGGGTCGCCGCCGGGCCGAAGGCGATGTAGCGGATCATCGCTTGGCTGAGCGGGGTCGAGACGCGAGGCACGCTGCGGCGCGCACTGAGCACGCCACGTGGGACGAAAGTCCGGTTCAGCGCGTGCGCGATCGCCGGTACCGGGACCAGCAGGCTCTCGGCGATCAGGTCGCCGACGCCGGTGTTGAGCAGCGCGACGCCCGACACTCGGCGCTCGATGTCGTGTTGCTCGACCCACGACACGATCGACATCGCGCCGAGCGAGTGGCCGGCGACGACCGCGCGCTCTCCAGCCGGCACACATGCGTCCAGCACCGCTTCCAGGTCCTCGCCGAAGCGCGCCAGCGAGTAGTCGCCGCCCGATGCCGGCTGGCTGAGCCCATGTCCACGCAGGTCGTAGGCGACGACGCGCAACCCCCGGGCGCTGAGGTCTGCGATCACATAGACCCAGTACGACGACATCTCGGTCCAGCCGTGCGCGAGCACGATCGTCTGGGCTCCGTCGGCGCCGAACACCGCAGCGTGGAGTCGCGTGCCGTCGGCGGACACGACGCTCAACGGGTGGCCGCTGGGGATGTTGCGAAGCGCTTCATCCTCCGGGTCAGACGCGATCCGCCGCAGGTGTCGCCGCTGCGCCGCCGTGCCCGCGATCAGCAGCGCGCCGGCGCCGGCAACGCCCGTCCAGATGCGTCGCTGTCGCTTGTCGCTCATCGCCACGATAGAGCCTACAACGGCGTAGCAATTCTGGTCGACGGCAGCGATCCGCTATCGCTTTCAAAGACCACTTAGGATTCCGCGTGATGCGCATTGGCTTGCTCACCGGTGGGGGAGATTGTCCGGGGCTGAACGCCGTGATCCGCGGCGTCGTGCGCAAAGGGATCACCGCGTACAACGACGAGCTGATCGGCTTCTACGACGGCTGGCGGGGTGTGCTGGAGAACTCATACGAGCCGCTCACGCTCGAATCCACGCGCGGGATCCTGCCGCGCGGCGGGACGATTCTCGGCAGCTCGCGAACCAATCCGTACAAGCGCGACGGTGGCGTCGATCAGGTTCGTGAGACGTTCGCGAGCCACACGCTCGACGGCCTGATCGCGATCGGCGGCGAGGACACCTTGGGCGTCGCATCCAGGCTCAACGATGACGGGATCAACGTCGTCGGCGTCCCGAAGACGATCGACAACGATCTCGGCGCGACCGACGTGACGTTCGGCTTCGACACCGCGTTGCACGTCGCCAGCGAGGCGATCGACCGCCTGCACACGACGGCCGAGAGCCACAACCGGATCCTGATCGTAGAGGTGATGGGGCGTCATGCCGGGTGGATCGCGCTGCACTCGGGCATCGCCGGCGGCGCAGACGTGATCCTGATCCCCGAGATCCCGTTCGACATCGACGAGGTCTGCAAGATGATCCGCCGCCGCCACGAGCGCGGCCGCTACTTCTCGATCGTCGTCGCCGCCGAGGGCGCAACCCCGAAGGAAGGGACGATGACGCTCACGACCTCCCATGTCGACGAGTTCGGGCATCCGCGGCTCGGCGGGATCGGCCACCAGCTGGAGGGGGAGATCGAGCACCGCACCGGTTATGAGACCCGCGCGACGGTGCTCGGCCACGTCCAGCGCGGTGGCACCCCGACCCCGTTTGACCGCGTGCTCGCGACCCGGTTCGGCCTGGGCGCGATCGACGCAGTGCACGATGGCCGCTGGGGGATGATGACGGCGCTGCGCTCCAACGACATCGAGCTTGTGCCGCTGGCGGATGCCGTCAAGAGCCTCAAGACGGTGCCGGTCGAGGAGTATCGCCGGTACGGAGTGCTGTTCGGTTGAGCGACGGCGTGCCCGACCGCGGCCGGCGGCTGCGCTCAGTGCGCGCGTTCACGAGAGCGTCGTCTTGCCCCACTCGGCTGCGACTATGCTGCTCAGCAATGGCCCGACCCGCCAGACCCGCACCGCGCCCGTGACCGCGACCGACGCAGCCACTGCGATTGACCGACTGTGCATCGACACGATTCGCACGCTGTCGATGGACGCAGTGCAGAAGGCAAATTCGGGACATCCGGGGACGCCGATGGCGCTGGCGCCACTCGCATATGTGCTGTACACGCGCACGATGCGCCACAACCCCCGCGACCCCGGATGGCCTGACCGCGACCGGTTCGTGCTGTCCTGCGGGCACGCGTCGATGCTGCTCTACTCGTCGCTGTACCTGGCCGGCTACGACGTCAGCCTCGAAGACGACATCATGCGGTTCCGCCAGTTGGGTTCCCGTGCCGCCGGCCACCCCGAGTACGGCCACCTGCCGGGCATCGAGGTCACGACCGGCCCGCTCGGACAGGGGATCTCGAACGCGGTCGGGATGGCGCTGGCGGAGAGGATGCTGGCGGCGCGCTTCAACCGCCGCGACCACGAGATCGTCGATCACCGGACGTTCGTGATCGCTTCGGACGGCGACCTCGAAGAGGGGATCTCGGGCGAGGCGTCCTCGCTGGCCGGGCACCTCGGGCTGGGGAACCTGATCAGCTTCTACGACCGCAACCACATCTCGATCGAAGGCGACACCGTGCTGGCGTTCACCGAGGACGTCGCCGAGAGGTACCGCGCCTACGACTGGCACGTGCAGGACCTGGAGGAGGACATCGGCCTGGACCGGCTGCAACAGGCGCTCGATGCCGCGATTGCGGTGCGCGACAAGCCGTCGCTGATCATCGTCCGCACACACATCGCGCAGGGAAGCCCGAACAAGCACGACACCGCCGCCGCCCACGGCTCGCCACTGGGCGAGGAAGAGATCAAGCTGACCAAGGAGGCGATTGGCTGGCCCTCGCTGGAGCCGTTCTACGTGCCCGATGAGGCGCTCGCACACTTCCGACGCTGCATCGAGCGCGGCGCCGAGCAGCAGGCCGAGTGGCAGTCGCGGTTTGACGCCTACTCGCAGGTGCACCCCGACCTCGCCGCCGAGCTCACGCGGCTGATCGAGCGCAAGCTGCCGGTCGGGTGGGATGCGGAGGTGCCGCGGTTCCACGCGTCCGGGACGATGACCGCCACACGCAAGTCGTCGCACACGGTGCTGCAGTGGGCCGCGGCGAACGTGCCCGAGCTTGTCGGCGGTTCGGCGGATCTGTCGCCGTCGACGCTGACGACGATCGACGACTCCGACAGTGTCGAAGCCGGGTCCTACGGCGGGCGAAACCTGCATTTCGGGATTCGCGAGCACGGCATGGGAGCGATCGTCAACGGCATGACGCTGCACTACCTGCGCGCCTACGGCTCGACGTTCTTCTGCTTCAGCGACTACATGCGCGGCTCGATCCGGCTCGCGGCATTGATGGGCGTGCCGTCGATCTTCGTGTTCACCCACGATTCGATCGGGCTCGGCGAAGACGGGCCCACCCACCAGCCGATCGAACAGCTCGCGGCGCTGCGCGCGATGCCGGGACTGTCGGTGATCAGGCCGGCCGGTGCGAACGAGACGGCGTTGGCCTGGCACCATGCGATCGCGAGCACCGATCACCCCAGCGCGCTCGTGCTTTCGCGCCAGGGGATTCCGACCTGGAACCCGGCCGCGATCCCGCGCGACGCGATCGAGCGCGGCGCCTATGTCCTTCGGGACTCATTGAACGAGCCCGAGACGCCGGACCTGATCCTGATCTCGAGCGGTACCGAGGTGCACATCTGCACAGCTGCGGCGGACCTGCTCGAGGCCGACGGGACCGCGACGCGGGTCGTGAGTATGCCGTGCATGGAGCACTTCGCCGCGCAGGATGCCAAGTACCGCGACAGCGTCCTGCCACATCAGTGCCGCGCGCGCGTATCGGTCGAGGCGGCCAGCACCTTTGGCTGGCACCGGTGGGTCGGCGAGCTCGGCGAGACGATCGGGATGGAGGGCTTCGGGGCGTCGGCCCCAGCCGGAGCCCTATACAAGCACTTCGGCCTAACTCCCGAGCGGATCGCCGGCAGCGGTCGCGAGGTGGTAAAGAGAGCCAAGGGATAGTGACCGCGATGAGCACGGCGACCGCGCGGATCAAGGGCATCCTCGACGGAGGCTGAAGTCGATGTTCGTGACGGCCACCCCCTTAATCGCTTGATGGCCACGACCGTCGAGAATCAGTCCGCCGAGAATCCTCTGGTCGAGGGGCTCGAGCGTCTTCCCGTTCATCCAACCGCGCTGGTGATCTTCGGCGGCACCGGCGACCTCGCGCACCGCAAACTGCTGCCGGCCTTGTACAACCTCGCGCACGAAGGCGCGTTGCCAGAGCGCTTCGAGATGATCGGCGTGGCGCGACGCGACCAGGCCGACGAGGACTTCCAGGCAATCGCGCGCCAGTCGATCGAGCGCTTCTCGCGGACCAAGCCCGACGCCGACGTGCTCGACGGGCTGTTATCGGATACCCGTTACGTGCCCGGAGCGTTCGACGACGACAGCGTCTATGAGCAGCTCGGCCGCGCGTTGCAGGAGTTCGATGATCGCGCCGGGATCCGGCTCGATCGCGTCTTCTATCTGTCGACCGCGCCGCAGTTCTTCCCGGTGATCACGGGCAAGCTCGGCGCGGCGGGGCTCAATCGTGCCGAGAACGCCCAGACCCGGATCGTGATCGAGAAGCCGTTTGGCTACGACCTGGCGTCGGCGCGGGCACTCAATGCCGAAGTGCTGAGCGTGTTCGACGAGTCGCAGGTGTTCCGGATCGACCATTACCTCGGCAAGGAGACGGTCCAGAACCTGATGGCGCTGCGGTTCGCCAACGTGCTGTTCGAGCCGGTCTGGAACCGCAACTACATCGACAACGTCCAGATCACCGCGGCCGAAGACCTGGGCATCGGCGGGCGGGCCGGCTACTACGAGGGCGCGGGCGCGTTGCGCGACCTGGTCCAGAACCACATGATGCAGCTGCTGGCCCTGTTGACGATGGAGCCGCCGGCCGCGTTCGAGGCCAACCGGCTGCGTGACGAGAAGCTGAAGGTGCTCGAGGCGATCGTTCCCCCGCCTGTCAGCGAGGTGGCGTCGATGGCGGTGCGCGCGCAGTACGCCGCCGGAGTCGTCGGCGGTGTCCCGGTCCCCGGATACCACGACGAGGAGGGCGTCGCCCCCGATTCGCGCACCGAGACGTACGCTGCTCTGCGCGTGCACGTGTCCAACTGGCGCTGGTCAGGCGTCCCGTTCTATTTGCGTACGGGGAAGAACCTCGCGCGGAAGGTGACGGAGATTGCGGTGACGCTCAAACCGGTGCCGCACCTCGCGTTCCAGAGCCAGGGCTCGGTCGGAGTCCAGGCCAACCAGATCATTCTCACAGTGCAGCCCGACGAGGGGGTGACGGTCTCAATCGGTGCGAAGATCCCGGGCCCGAGGATGCGAATCCGCCCGGTGAACATGGAGTTTCGTTACGGCACCTCGTTCGTGTCTGAGTCCCCTGAGGCATACGAGCGGCTGATCCTCGACGCGATGCGAGGCGACGCGACGCTGTTCACGCGCAATGACGAGATCGAGGCGCTGTGGGGCATCATCGATCCGATCCTGACGGCGTGGCACGAGGACACCACCTCTCCGATTCCGCAGTATGAGTCCGGTTCAGCCGGTCCGGTCGAGGCGGGGCGGTTGCTCGACGGCGATCGCAAGTGGCGGCGGCTGTGAGCGAGGACGTCTGGTCTGCGCGCGACACGAATCCCGACGCGATCGAGTTCGCGCTTCGCGAGCTGTTACGTGAGCGTCACGCCGCGAACGCAGCGCTCGCCCCGGCGCGGGTCCTGAACCTCGTCGTGATCGTCGACAGGGAGTGGAAGGGCGAGATCGCCAACCGGCTCGAGGGGGTCGGTCGCTACCACGCGTCCCGCACGCTGTTGTGCGCGGTGCAAGAAGGACGCAAGACGATCGATGCGACGGCCGTGATGGCGTATGACGAGCCCAACGATGGCGCCGGCGTGATGCACGAGAGCGTGACGATCGACATCGGTCCTGAGCACCTCGCACGGCTCGACACGATCGTCGATCCGGTGCTGGTCACCGAGCTGCCGACCGTGGTCTGGTCGCCGCATGGCCACGACGAAGCGGTCAAGGCGCTGTCGGGGATGATCGACGTGATGCTGCTCGACTCTGACGATTTCCACGAGCCCGCCGTCGCTTTGCAGCGAGCCGCCGACGCGCTGCGCAAGGCCTATGTCGTCGACCTCGCGTGGCTTCGCACGACGCCGTGGAGAGAGCGCCTGGCGGCGAGCTTCGACCCACCTGACCGGCGGGCGTTCCTGGAGCGGTTCGGCGCGATCACGGTACGGCATCGCTCGACCTCGCTCGCGAGTGCCCTGCTGCTCGCGGGGTGGCTCTCTTCGAGGCTGGGTTGGGAACCAAGCTCGTTGACGGACGCCGGGCGAGACGGACTTCGCGGGGCTGCCGCTCGCAACGGCGATGCCGTCGCAGTCGAACTCGACGTGGTCGATCAGGAGGCGCCGGGGCTCGCTGGAGTGACGGTCTCGTGCGGCTCGGGCTTCTCGCTGTCGCTGGATCGCGCACGCGGCGGGTTGTGCGCCAAACAACGCTCCGCCGACGGAGACGAGAAGGTCTGGCAGGTGCTCGGCGCTTCTCGCGGCGAGGGCGGGATCCTCGGCGAGGGCGTCCGGCAGGCGCTGCTGCGCGACCCGACATACGGCCCCGCGCTTGACGCGGCGCGAGTGTTCTGCGAGGCATGAGCGTCGAGATCGAGGTAGTCGAGAGCCCGGCACGAGCCTGTGCGGCAATGCTCGTGGGAGCCGCCGCGGGCGAGGGCCAGGTCGTGCTCGCGGGCGGTTCGACACCGCGGGCGGCGTACACCGAGTTTGTGCAGACCGCGCTGGTCGTCGAGTTGCCGCTCAACGAGACGACGCTGTGGTTCGGCGATGAGCGTTGCGTGCCGCCCGACGACGATCGCTCGAATTACAAGATGGCCAAGGAGGCGCTGCTCGATCCGCTCGGCGCCGCGGCGCCGACGCGGGTCCGGCGGATACGCGGCGAGCTCGGGCCCGACGCGGCCGCCGCCGAATATGAGCGCGAGCTGCGCGACGCCGGACCGCCCGAGTTCGATCTGCTGCTGCTCGGCATCGGCCCGGACGGGCACACGCTGTCGCTGTTTCCCGACCAGGAGACGCTCTCGGAGAAGTCGCGCCTGGTCGTAGGCGTGCCCAATGCCGGCCTCGAACCGTTCGTCTCGCGGGTGTCGCTCGCGCTGCCGGCGCTTGAGCTTGCCCGCCACGTCGTGTTCCTGGTCTCCGGCGCCTCGAAGGCCGATGCGGTCGCCGCCGCGTTCGGGAAAGACGCCAAGCCTGACCCGCACGTTCCGGCCTCGATGGTTGGCTCCCACGCGGAGCGGGTCACGGTGCTGCTCGACGCTCCGGCGGCGGCACGGCTGTGAGCGCTCCGGTTCTCGGCGTCGATCTCGGCGGCACGAAGGTCGCCGTCGCGTCGATGCGCGACCGTCGGCTCACCCACGCCGCTCTCGAGCTGACCGACTGCACCAGCGGCGCGGCGTTGATCGACCAGATCGTCTCGCTCATTCAGCAGCACCGGGGCCCTGAGCTCGGCGCGGTCGGGGTCGGCGTCCCCTCGGTCGTCGAGTTCGACACCGGCCGGGTCGTCTCGTCGGTCAACATTCCACTCAAGGACGTGCCGCTTCGGCAGGTGCTCGGCGAGCGGGTGGGCGTACCGGTGTTCGTCGACAACGACGCGACCGTCGCTGCCCTGGCCGAGGCTCACGACGAGCAGTTGCGACTGGTCGCGCGGGACCTCGTGATCCTGACAGTCGGCACGGGCGTCGGGGGAGGACTCGTGCTCGGTGGGCGGATCTACCGTGGCGCCACAGGCGGCGCCGGCGAGCTCGGGCACACGATCATCGGGCTGAACCTCAACGGCGACGTGCCGCCGCCCACAGGCTTTCCGACTCCCGGGTCGCTCGAGTACGAGGCCGCCGGTCATGCGCTGGACCGGCTCGCCGCCGAAGCAGCGACGCGTCATCCCGACTCGGCGCTCGGGCGGATCCGCGCCCGCGGCGAGCCGGTGCTCGGCCCGGACGCGGTCGAGGCTGCGCAGAGCGGCGATCCCGACGCCCGGCGGCTGGTGGAGCTGTGGGGCGAGCGGTTGGGGATCGGGATCGCGAATGCGATCAACACGTTTGACCCTGAGGAGGTCGTGATCGGCGGCGGCGGCGCGCAGGCGGGCTCGCTGCTGCTCGAACCGGCGTGCCGGGTGGCACGCGCGTACGTGCTTCCTGGGCTCGGCGGGCGCACCACGATCCGCCTGGCACGGCACGGCGTCGGCGCCGGGGTCCTCGGGGCGGCGCTGCTCGCACAGCAAGAGCTGGAGGCAGCCGAATCTCACGAGCCCACGGCCCGCGTCCGTTCCGGCCCTGCCTCCGACGCCGCCCCCGACACGTCTACCGACGATGCCCCGGACCCCGCGTCCGATCATTCGACGACGGAGGTTCGCCCTTGATAGTTGAGTACTGGCCTGAAGGGAGCAGCTTATGAGCATGCGTGTGGTGGAATGCAACATCTGCGGCGAGGCGCTGGCCGCGGCGACCGACGACGAGCTGGTTCGCCGCCTCCAGGGCCATCACCAGGAGGAGCACGAAGACGTCCCGCTCGACGATTCAGCCGTGCGCGACACGATCGCGCGCGAGGCCTACGAAGCGTCGGACAGCTGAGCGGGCCGCGGTCAATGCACGGGAAGATCGTCGTCGTCCGCCACGGTGAAACCGAGTGGAGCGTCGCGGGCAAGCACACCGGCCGCACCGACCTGCCGCTGACCGAAGCCGGTCGCGAGCGAGCCGCGACACTTCGCGCCTTCTTCGAGGGCCGCTCGTTCGCGGCGGTGATGTCGAGCCCGTTGCGTCGCGCGCTTGAGACGTGCACGCTTGCGGGTTTCGGAGACCGGGTGGTGGTCGACGACGACCTGCGCGAGTGGGACTACGGTGAGTATGAGGGCCTGACCTCGGCGGAGATCCGTCAATCAAACCCGGACTGGAGCCTGTGGCGGGACGGGTGCCCGGGCGGTGAGAGCCCGGCGCAAATGGGTGCGCGCACCGACCGCGCACTTGATGCACTACGGGCGGCGGCGGAGGATGGCGGCGACGCGATCGCGTTCGCCCACGGACACGTCCTGCGTGTGCTCAGTTCGCGGTGGATCGCGATGGAGCCTGCGTTCGGAGCACGCATCGCCCTGTCGACGGGGGCCGTCTCAGAGCTCGGATACGAGCACGACAGGCCCGTGTTGACGCTCTGGAACGGCGGGCCGCCCTGACGCTGCGGTTGCCTTGGCTGATGGTCGCCCTGCGCCGGTCGGGGCATGACAGATGTAACGGCTGATTTCGGCCGGGTGCCACTTACGCACAAGCCTGCCGGCGCTTACCGTGGCGGGCATGAAATCGACGCAGACAAACAATCAGGAACTCGCCGTCGTCGTGCGCGACCTGCGCAAGTCATACGGTGAGGTGCAGGCCGTTCGCGGCGTCAGCTTCGAGGTCGCGCGTGGCGAGGTGTTCTGCCTGCTGGGCCCCAACGGCGCCGGCAAGACCACGATCGTCGAGATCCTCGAGGGGTACCGGCGCAGCAGTGGCGGTGAGGCTCGTGTGCTCGGCACGGACCCCGCCTCCGGTTCGCGCGAGCTGCGCGAACGTCTCGGGATCGTGCTTCAGCAGTGCGGAGTGCAGAGCGACCTCACGGTCGCGGAGCTGATCCAGATGTACGGCCGCTACTACTCGCGGCGGCTACCGGTCGGAGACGTGATCGACCTCGTCGAGCTGACCGACAAGCGCGACGTCCGCGCCAAGGCGCTGTCGGGTGGACAGCGGCGCCGGCTGGATCTGGCGCTGGCGCTGGTCGGGGATCCCGACCTGATCTTCCTCGACGAGCCGACGACCGGGTTTGACCCCGCAGCCCGCCGGCAGGCCTGGTCGACGATCCGATCGCTGTGCGAACTGGGCAAGACCGTGTTCCTGACGACGCATTACATGGACGAGGCACAGCATCTGGCCGACCGCGTCGCGGTGATGCGCGCGGGGGAGATCGTCGCGCTCGGAAGGCCCGATGAGCTCGGTGGCCGCGATCTGCGGCCTGCGGAGATCCGGTTCGTGCTGCCGTCGGAGTGGTCGCTCGGTGATCTACCCGACGTGCCGTGCGCCGAGCGGCTGCTCGAGGGCGATCGAGCCGTCGTGCTGACCGCTGAGCCGCTGATCGCAACGCAGCGAATCACAACTTGGGCGCTCGAGCACGACGTCCATCTCGAGCGTTTCTCGGTCAGCCAGCCAACGCTCGAGGACATCTACCTCGAGCTAACCGGGGCGGCGTCGCCGAACCGCGATCATGTACCAGAGGAGGTAACTCGATGAGCTCGGTGATGACAGGAGCGCTGCAGCGCGACCTCGGACTCGTCGGCTGGCAGATCCGCTACGAGCAGAGAGCGTTCTGGCGCAACCGCGCGCGCGGGATCTTCACTTTCGTGTTCCCGCTGATGTTCCTCGTGATCTTCGCCAGCATCAACAACGGTCAGCACCTGAGCTCCCGCGGCGGGATTCCGTACAACGATTTCTTCGTGCCGGGCATCCTTGCCTACGGGGTGATCGCAACGACCTTCGTGAACATGGCGATTTCGACCGCGATCCTGCGCGACGAGGGCGTGCTCAAGCGGATGCAGGGCACGCCGCTGCCGAGATGGGGATACGTCGCAGCGCGGGTCGGGTCGACGGTCGTGATCGTCGGCCTGATGACGGTCGTCACGCTGGGGCTCGGCGCGGCTGCGTACGGGGTCACGGTCCGCGCGTCGACGCTGCCCGGGCTGGCCGTCATTCTCGTGCTGGGAACGGCCGCGTTCACGACATTGGGGATCGGGATCACGCGGTTCATCCCCAACGCAGAGGCCGCGCCGGTGTTCGTGAACCTGGTGATCCTGCCGCTCACGTTCATCTCGGGCATCTGGTTCCCGACCGACGGTCTACCGTCATGGCTGCAGGACATTGCCAAGCTGTTCCCGCTTCGGGCACTGGCCGAAGGCCTGCAGTTTGTGTTCGATCCGCGCACGGCCGGTGCCGCGCTGCACGCTCAGGACGTCAGACCGCTCGCGATCTGGACCGCGATCGGAGTGTTCCTGATGGTGCGGTTCCTACGACGTCCATTAGGTGAGCAGAGATGAGGCCTGGCCGACGAGAGCTGCAGTCCACGCTGGGTGATGCGTTTCTCAGCGGACGGACTCGCAGCCGCGTCGGCCTCGGCGGCGCCGTCATCTGGATGGCGTTCATCGTCTTTCCGCTGATCAACGCGATCGGACGGCACGAGCCCGCGCTCCAGCACGGGCTCGCGATCGCGGGTGCGTTGGTCTTCGTCGTCACCTATGTCGCGCTGGTCGTGTTCTGGCGCCACAGCGACAACGAGCTGATCGCCGCCGCGCTGTTCTCGGTATTGCTCGCGATGGCCGTTGCCTTGACGCTCGCAGACCGGCCCGGATGGGGATTCCTGTTCACGTATTGCGCCGCCTCGACGGCGATGATCGCGAGGTCGTCGCTGGGGCTGATCGGGATCGTCGTGTGCGCCGCGTTGGCTGTCGTCACGGCGCTGCTGGCGGGCGGCGGCGGCGGGACGGCGATCAGCTTCGGAGCCAGCGCGCTGGGCATCGGGCTGCTCGTGCTGTTGTTGCGCGACCTGCGGGTTCGAAACGAAGAGCTGACCGGAGCGCGCGCGGAGCTGACCCGCCTGGCGGTTGCGCGCGAGCGCGAGCGGTTCGCGCGAGACCTACACGACCTACTGGGCCACACACTTTCGGTGATCGCCCTGAAAGCCGAGCTGGCCGGCAGGGTCCTCCACGACCGCCCAGACGAGGCCGCGCGCGAGATCGCCGACGTCGAGACCGTTGCACGCGAGGCGCTCAACGAGGTCAGAGAAGCCGTCAGCGGCTACCGCCAGCCGACCCTGGACGGTGAGCTCGCCGGTGCCCGTCTGGCGCTCAGCACTGCCGGGATCGATGTCGAAGTCGACCGTGACGACGTGGCGCTCGATCCCGCCGTGGAGGCCGTCCTCTCGTGGGCGGTGCGCGAGGGCGCGACCAACGTCATCCGTCACAGCGGCGCGACCCATTGCAGCCTGCGGGTGCGGACGACGCTCACCGACGCCAGCGCGGAAATCGTCGACGACGGGATCGGCGCGCCGTCGTTGAACGGCGGCGGGGCGGGCGTCGGTGGATCGGCCGTCGGTGGGTCGGCCGGCGGTGCGGTCGGGCGTCGGTGGGGCGGCGTCGGTGGGGCGGGCGGCGGTGCGGCGGGCGGCGGTGCGGCGGCCGTCGGTGGGCGGGCGGCGGCAATGGCTTGCGAGGCCTGGCCGAGCGAGCGCGGGCGCTGCGCGGGAGCGTGGAGTCGGGCCCGCTTGCCGCGGGCGGCTTCCGGCTCGCCGTGACCGTGCCACTCGGCGCGCCGGCTGCGGTCGCGCCATGATCCGGGTGCTGATCGCCGAGGATCAGGCGATGGTCCGCGGCGCCCTCGCCAGCCTGCTGTCGCTCGAGCAGGACATCGAGGTCGTGGCGCAGGTGGCCCGCGGAGACGAGGTGCTCGCCGTCGCGGTTGACGTGCGGCCCGACGTCGCGCTGCTCGACATCGAGATGCCCGGGCGCACCGGACTCGACGCCGCCGAGGCGCTCGCTGGTCGGCTGCCCGAATGCCGGGTCCTGATTCTCACGACGTTCGGCCGCCCGGGTTACCTGCGCCGGGCGATGGAGGGCGGAGCCTCGGGTTTCCTGCTCAAAGACGCGCCCGCCAGCGAGCTCGCGAGCGCGATCCGCCGTGCCGTCGCCGGCGAGCGGATCGTCGATCCCGGGCTCGCAGCCGCCGCGCTGAGCGAGGGGGCCAGCCCGCTGACACGGCGCGAGCACGAGGTTCTGGCCGAGTCTCGACAGCACGCCACGGTGAACGAGCTCGCTCGCGCGCTGTACCTGTCGCCGGGGACCGTCCGCAACCACCTCTCATCGGTGATGCAGAAGCTCGACGCCCGCAACAGGACCGAGGCGGCGCGCGTGGCCGAGGAGAAGGGCTGGCTGTGAGCGGGCTATCGCTTCGGGCCGCTGACGCCCCCGCGCCCGCCAGCTGCAGTCCGGCATCGACTGTTGCCGCGGCGTGCATCCAGCTCGCCAGTTCGAATGCGGCTGAGAGGACTCGAACCTCCACGCCCGTAAGGGCACGGCGACCTGAACGCCGCGTGTATACCAATTTCACCACAGCCGCTGGCCACGTGAAGGTATCAACTCCGAGCGACCGTCTGGCGTCCTGAGGATTACTCGACGACACGAACATATGTTCCCTTAGCCATCGGACGGAACCGTCGGAGCCGAACTCGTCCCGCCTCCCTCACCCCGCACCGCGGCCTTGCTGGCGCCGGGATAGGCTAGGGCCACCGTGTCCTGAATCCTCGTGAACCGAAACGGAGGCAGCATCGTGCAACTCGGAATGGTCGGGCTCGGCCGGATGGGCGCCAACCTCGTCAGGCGACTGCTGCGCGCCGGCCACGAGTGCGTTGTCTTTGACGTCAACCCCGAGGCGGTCAATGCTCTCGCCGGCGAGGGCGCGAACGGCGCCGAGTCGATGGACGACTTCGTCGCCAAGCTGTCCAAGCCGCGGGCGGCGTGGGTGATGGTGCCGGCGGGGAACATCACCGAGCAGACCGTCGGTGAGCTCGCGAAGCGGATGGAGGCCGACGACGTGATCATCGATGGGGGCAACTCCTACTACCGCGACGACATCGCGCGCGCCAAGCGCCTGTCCGGCAAGGGCGTGCACTACGTCGATTGCGGCACCAGCGGCGGCGTGTGGGGGCTTGACCGCGGCTACTGCCTGATGATCGGCGGCGAGACCGCGGTGGTGGAGCGTCTCGGACCCCTGTTCGCTTCGATCGCCCCGGGTGTCGAGGGCGCGTCGCGGACGCCCGGCCGCGACGGCGATCCCTCCCCGGCCGAGCAGGGCTACCTGCACTGTGGCCCAGTCGGCGCAGGGCACTTCGTGAAGATGGTCCACAACGGAATCGAGTACGGGCTCATGGCCAGCTACGCGGAGGGGCTGAACATCCTGCGCAACGCCAACGCCGGCAAGGTTCAGCGCGAGGCCGACGCCGAAACCGCGCCGCTCGAGCATCCCCAGTACTACCAGTACGACATCGACATCGCCGACGTCGCCGAGGTCTGGCGCCGCGGCAGCGTGATCGCCTCGTGGTTGCTTGACCTCACGGCCGAGTCGCTCGCCGAGTCCCCGGACCTGCACGAGTACTCGGGCCGGGTTTCGGACTCGGGCGAGGGGCGCTGGACGGCGATCGCGGCGATCGAGGAGGGCGTGCCGGCACCCGTCCTGTCGAGCGCGCTGTTCTCCCGGTTCGGATCGCGCGACCTGGATCAGTTCGCCAACCAGGCGCTGTCGGCGATGCGCAAGCAGTTCGGAGGCCACGCCGAAAAGCCCGCGGGCTAGGGCCGCCGGCTCGGCGGGGGTTACTGCGATGCGCGCGCTGGTGATCTCGGACACCCATTTCGGCGCCTGGACCGGACAGGACATCCTGCGCGAGCCGCAGAACCTGAAGCTGCTCGAGCCGCACCTCGACGTCGACGAGGTGATCTTCCTCGGCGACATGTTCGACTTCCTGTTTGGCTCCCAGCGGGAGGCGTTCACGGCCGCCGAGGGCCTGCTCGCGCTGGTGCGCGAGAAGCTGCAGGGCAAGCGGTTCGTGTTCCTGGCCGGCAATCACGATCACCACGTAGTCAGTCGGGGCGCCGAGCAGCTGATCGACCTCGAGTTCGCCACCGGCAGGTCTCCGGCCCAACTGGGCGAAGAGCTTCGCCGCGCGGACCTGTTCCGTGCCTTCCTGCGGCGTCAACTCGACGGCGTCGAGGTCGACATCCAGTACCCGAACTACACGTTTGCCGGGGTCCTGTGCACACACGGTCACTACCTCGACTTCCACGCCCGCCGTGCCGGTGCGACGGGCGGGAAGCTCCTCGCCCGCGCGCTGTGGGCGATCGCGGTCGGGGGAGCGGAGCACACGCCGACGCCCGAGGACTACGAGGTCACGCTCACGCTGATCACCGACCTCCTCTACACGATCGCCCAGCTGCCGAACGGAACGCGTGCGCAACGTCGCGCATTCGCCGCCTTCCAGACGCTCGGGCGCGGGGTCCACGTCGGTACCGCGCCGATTCGCGCCGCCGAGCACGCGGGGGCATGGTTGGCGTCTCAATTGGGCCACGCCGGCAGCACCCGCTGGCGCCACTACGCCGACGCGGAGCTGGCCTCATACTCGGACGCCCGAGACCAGGAGGCGATGCGGCGGCAGCAGACCGGCGCGCCCGGCGGCGCCGATGCGGCCAACTTCGCGCTCGCCCGGCTGATTCATCCCAGCGACCCGTCGGGCCCCGCCGTCGTCGCGATCGACCAGGTGGTCCAGAATCTCGGCTGGGCTCATGACACCGACAAGATCGTGTTCGCCCACACCCATCAGCCGCTCGAGTCCGTCACCCCGCACGGCAGCTCGGTCCGCTACTGGAACACCGGCTCCTGGATCTACGAGCCGGATCTGAGCTCGCGCGAGAACTACGTCGCCTACCTGCGCAACGCGTGGCCGGGCACCGCCGTCCTGATCGACTCAGACGAGCCGGAGCCGCGCCTGCTGCGCCTCCGCGAGCACCTGAATCCGCTGCACTCGATGCAGGCCCCGACGTAGCGACGGCCGCGCATCTGCGGTCGGCGCTCCGCGGCCACGCGATGCGCTCGACGCGCTACGCTGGAGCCGGCCAGACGCGGATCGCCGCAGGCCTCGTCGCCGCTATCGTCTAGGGGACTAGGACGCCGCCCTCTCACGGCGGAAACCCGGGTTCGAATCCCGGTAGCGGTACTTGCTTTCTCCCTGCAGAACAGCATTTTTCAGGGAGCGAAAAGCGGCCTTGGGGGCAGGTTTGGGGGCAGGCTGTCAGAAAATCCGTCGCCCTAGGACCGAAAGAACGGGTCGAATCGCGGGCCCATAGTCGACCGGGTCCGGGCCGTCTGGCGCCGGTGGCAGGATCGGGCGATGGCACAGCTCAGGGCGAGCGAGAGCGCGTCCGGCTGCGGCCGCCAGTTCGAGGCGGTCGCAGTGTGAACTATGCGCATCGCCAGCAGTATCGCCGGCTCTCTCACGCCGGAAGGGCGGCGGTGGGGAGCATCGTCGCCGGGCTGCTCGGGCTGGTGGTCGCGAGCTCGGGAGCGGCGGCGCTCGGCGGGCTGCTGCTCCTCACCATGGTCGGGCTGGATCATCGGCGCTCGCGTCGACGGCTGCTCCGGGGCGCCGAGCGGTAGCGACGCCGGCATCACGGATGTTCACCTGGCGGACCGGCGGAAACCAGCACCCTGAAGGTCAAGCAGAGCGGCGTGCGAAGACGGACTGGGCGGATGCTCGGCATCGACGTCGGGGTTGTCCGGCAGGACACGTCTTGACCTTGCGATTGCCCTCCCTTTTGCCTGGACTCGAATCGCAAGCAGCACCGGTGCGTCATGCGCCGGATACGTCGAGCTGTGCAGCGACGTATGCGAAGGCCCGCGAGGCCACGTCGACGGCGAACCGGAGCTCAGGCGAGCTCGGGCCGGGCGGCCGGCCGAGATCCGGCATGCGCGGGGCGACCGCCGGGGCGACGTCGGCGATCAGCGCCGCTGCAGCCGCCGTGGCGTCGTGCACCGTCTCGGGATCGAACGACCAGACGACCTCGAATCGCCGGGCGAGATCGGGGACCTCGCCGGATCGCGGCAGCTCCCACGCCGACAGGCAGGCCTTGGCTTCACCCGAGTTGACGATCAGCGTCCATTCGCGCCCGAGCTGGTGCTCGGCGGCCACCGGCACCTCGGCCGGGGCGCGGTCCTTGAGGCGCAGGGCCGGGAAGTCGGCGATGGCTACGGCCAGCTGCAGCGTCCGGGCGAGTTCCCGCCAGCGATGCTCGGCGGCTCGGTAATGCCGTACGCACTGGAAGCTGCCGATCATCACGCCGGCGCCCGCATGAGCGCAGTGCTCATCCTCGATCGCATGGGTGAGTGCGACAAGTGCCCGCTTGGACATGACTCCCGGCCGCAGGTCCGGTCGACGGCGGCGAAGCTCGGCGTAGATCGATGTCGGCACTTCCAGCTCGGCGGCTCGAACGCGCGCGACGGCGGCCGACATCGACAGGCCATCGGCACGCAGGCGCACGACGTCCCGCACCGCCTCGACCTCCCGTTCCGGGTAGCGGTGGTGCCCTCCGGGGAGCCTCAGCGGCACCGGGAAGTCGTAGCGCGCCTCCCACATCCGCAGCGTGCCGGCGGCCACGCCGGTCTGCGCGGCCAGCTGCGCGGTGGTGAGGCCCGTTTCTAGGTCCTCGCGCATGTGCGTAAGCTACATTATGTAGCGGATATCGAAACACTATGTGATAAGGGGTGATCGCAGGTGCGGATCTTGCTGACAGGTGCGACGGGCACGATCGGTCGCTCGGTGACACAGCGCCTGCTGAAACGGGGCGACCAGGTCGTGGCGCTCTCCCGGAGCCGGGCTGGTGCGGCGAAGCGACTCGGCGGCGACCTGGAGATCCATGAGTGGGCCGACCCGATCACGACGCCGGCTCCTACGGCCGCGCTCGCGGGTGTCGATGTCGTGATCCACCTCCTCGGCGAACCGGTCTCCCAGCGATGGACGCCGGCGGCGCGAGCGGCGATCCGGGACTCACGCGTGCGCGCAACCGGCAACCTCGTCGCCGGGCTGCGAGCGCTCCCAGGAGACCAGCGACCGGCCGCGCTCGTCTCGCAATCAGCGACCGGGTACTACGGCCCCCGCGACGGCGTGCCGATCGACGAGTCCGTCGGCCCCGGGAGCGACTTCCTGGCCGAGGTGGTCGTCGGCTGGGAGCACGAAGCGCTGGCCGCATCCGACATGATGCGCGTCGCGGTCACGCGCACCGGCGTCGTCCTGTCGCCCGACGGTGGCGTCCTGGCCAAGATGCTGCCGTTCTTCCGCCTCGGCATCGGCGGCCCCGTAGCCGGTGGGCACCAGTACGTGCCGTGGATCCATCTCGATGACGTCGTCGGCGCGCTTCTGTTCTGTGCCGACACCAAGCAGGCGTCCGGAGCGCTGAACCTCACCGCGCCCCACCCGGTGACGAACACGGAGCTCTCACGCGCGCTCGGCCAAGCGGTGCACCGCCGGGCCGTCCTCCCGGTGCCCGGCTTCGCGCTAAAGGCGCTCTATGGCGGCATGGCGGAGCTGGTGACGACCGGTCAGCGGGTCCAGCCCGCCGCGCTCGAGCGGCTCGGCTTCGGCTTTCGCCACCCTGAGATCGGCCCGGCCCTCGACGACGTTCTGAGCCCGGCATGACGGTCCAGGTGCTCGAGCGTGAGCAGTTCGTTGGGCGGCCGCTGGACGAGGTCTTTGAGTTCTTCTCGGCGGCCCGGAACCTCGAGCGGCTGACGCCACCCTGGCTGCGGTTCGAGGTTCTCGGCCCCGAGCCGATCGAGATGCGAGCGGGCACCAGGATCGACTACCGATTGACCGTGCATGGGGTGCCTGTGCGCTGGACCTCGCGGATCGAGCTGTGGGAAGCAGGTGTGGCGTTCGTCGATCGCCAGGAGCGCGGTCCGTACCAGCTGTGGCATCACCGCCACGAGTTCGAGGCTCTCGGCGACGGGACGCTCGTGCGCGATCTAGTCCGCTACGAACTGCCGCTCGGGCCGCTCGGGACGATCGGCCGGATGCTGTTCGTCCAGCGCGATCTCGACAACGTGTTCGCCTTCCGGCGCCTGGCGGTGGCCGAGGTCCTCGGGTGACGGCGATCGTCTGGTTCCGGCGGGACCTTCGGATCCACGACCATCCCTCGCTCGCGGCCGCCGCATCGGGCGCGGAGACCGTCGTACCGTTCTTCTGCCTCGACGACCGCCTGCTCGGAGGCCGGCACCGCTCGGGTGCGCGCACGCAGTTCATGCTCGAGGCGCTGGCCGATCTCGACGGGGCGCTGCAGGAGCTCGGCAGCCGGCTCGTCGTGCGCCGAGGCGATCCCCGCCGCGAGCTCGTCTCACTCGCCGGCGAGCTCTGCGCCGAGGTGGTGCACGCCGGCGTCGACGCGGGACCGTTCGCCCGCAGCCGCGATCGCGCGGTCGCCGGCGCACTCGCCGAGGCCGGCGTGGCGCTGCGCGGTCACGGTGGGGTGTTCGCCGTCGACGATCTCGACGCGATCGAGACGGCGGCAGTGGCTCCGTACACGGTCTTCACGCCGTTCTACAGAACGTGGCTGAAGGCCGCTCGGCGCACGCCGGTGGCCGCGCCGGAGATGCTGCCGCCGCTACCGGCGGTCCTCGACCCGGGCACGCTGCCGACCCTGGCCGACCTGGGCCTGGAGCAGGAGGTCGTCTGCCCGGCCGCCGGCGGCGAGCGAGCCGGCCGCGCCGCGGCGGCCCGCTTCCTCGAGGGCTCGCTCAACGCGTACGAAGAGGGCCGCAACGACCTCGGCGCCGAGCGCGCCTCGCGGCTGTCGCCTTACCTGCACTTCGGCTGCCTGTCGGCTCGCGAGCTGGAGTCCCGACTCGGGGACGACGCCGGTTCTGAGGCGTTTCGCCGTCAGCTCTGCTGGCGTGACTTCTACGCGTACGTCCTGCGCCACTTTCCCGCCAACGCGCGCCGCGAGCACCAGCAGCGCTACCGCGGGCGGCTGCGGTGGAATGACGACTCCGCGCGGTTCGAGGCGTGGTGCGAGGGCCGAACCGGCTTTCCGCTGGTCGACGCCGGAATGCGCCAGCTGCGGCGGGAGGGCTGGATGCACAATCGGGCGCGGCTCGTCGTCGGGTCCTTCCTGACCAAGGACCTCGGGATCGATTGGCGCTGGGGCGAGCAGCACTTCATGCGTCTGCTCCTCGACGGAGACGAGGCGAGCAACAACGGCAATTGGCAGTGGATCGCCTCCGTGGGCGTCGACCCGCAGCCGGTGTTCCGCCGGATCTTCAACCCGGCCCGCCAGCAGGAGCGCTTCGACCCGGAGGGGGGATTCATCCGCCGCTACGTCCCTGAGCTCCGCTCGGTCCCGTGCTCGTTCCTGGCCGAGCCGTGGCGGATGCCCGTCACCATCCAGAATGCCGTCGGCTGCGTGATCGGCCGCGACTATCCGGAGCCGATCGTCGATCACGCAGAGGCACGGCGCGAGGCGCTCGAGCGTTTCGCGGAGGCGAGCTGAACCGACTGGCTGGAGCTTGGCTCGACGCCCTGCTGGATCGCAGCGTCATCGGCGGCTACACGAGCCTCGGCTATCGATTGCGCAGCGCCGCGTGGGGCTCCGCCGCCCCGCCCAGGCTCGACGGCCGCGTCGTCGTCATCATCGGCGCCACCGGAGGAATCGGTCTCGCCGCCGCAGAGGGCTTCGCCGCGCTCGGGGCCCACGTCCGGCTGCTGGCCCGCAGCGCCGAGCGGGGCGAGGCCGCGCGGGCCCGGATCGACCACCGCACGTCTCCAGCCGCTGCGACGCACCCCTCGAGCCCGACATCCGCCGACGTCTCAGAACCTAACGATCATCGCACGCCGGCGATTCGGGCGGAGAGCGCGCGCTGCTTCAGTCAGACCAGCAGCGGGCATCCGACTCTGCTTGTGGCCAGTCGTGGGTGCGTCTGGCGGGAGCGCGACGCGTCAGAACGACCTCGTGCCGATCCGGGAGACGTGTCCGTCGGGATGGCGGACGTGCATCTCGCGGACTCCCCACCGCTCCTTGGTCGGCGGGTGGGTCATCTCAAGGCCCGCGTTGACGCATCGGTTGTGCACGCCATCTAGGTCATCGACGAAGATCGACATCCAGACGCCCTTGTCTGATGTCTCATCCTCGTCCGGGCCAAAGGTGGCGGTGGTCGATCCTTTTCCACGGCCGCCCTGCCCGTCTCGGCAGAGGAAGATCTCGTGTTCGCCGCAGCTGACGCTCGCGAACCCGACCGGCGAGTTCGGATCGGCCGGATCGTTCCGCCACTCGAACCGCAGAAGCCGATCGTCATCCGTTCGTGCCGCTGAGACCACGACATCTGGGGTGCGTCTGGCTGCAGCACCGAACGACGGAGCGCGCACAGTTCCGGCGCAAGGCAGGGCGCGCGTCGGCGGCGGAGCTCGAGATGCCCGCACCAGCGCGAGAGCAGGGTGTTTTGCAATGTGCTGGCGGCCGGCTGGCTTCGGGTTGTCGCCAGGCCCCGGCGCAGCACTTGCCCGGCCCCACCGCTTGGGATAGGCTCGCCTCTTGATGGGCTTCCGCTGGGGCGCGCTCGGAGCAGCCATCGCGTTTGCGATCGGCATTGTTGTGCTCGCGGCCGGACCGCTCGTTGCGGCGGCGCGCGCGACGTCGCGCGCCTACACCGCTGAGTACAAGGGGAGTTATCTATTCACGGATGACATCACTGATCCGTACGGCGACTACCTCCGCGTCTCCGAGACCTACAGCTGGGACGTGCACGCCTACGTCACGGTTGCGGCCAGCGGGAACCTCACGTATACACACATGCTGGCCGCGCTCGGCACCCTCAAAGAGGATCAGCAGCAGGGCGCGTCTTTTACACCGCCGCCGCCGGCGACGAGCGAGACGTGCACGATCACGCCGCTTCAGACGGGCGCTCCCAACCTGGGCGCATTCAACATCGCGCCGCTCGGTCACAACCGGCTCGGGGTCGGCGCAGTGGTGCCGGACACGGCGGGCACCCAGCTGACGATCACGGGACCCAATCAGAACTGCGACGTGTTCTCGGGCAACTCGGTGCTGTTCAGTAACACCGCCACGGACGGGACTGCGTGGACTCCGTTCCCGCACGACAGTCAAGGCAAGATCTTCCTCGACGCGCTGGCGCCGACCGTCAACGACGTGCCGGCCTATGGCTTCTCCAAGAACTACATCGCGAGTCAGATCGTCACAGCCCGCAACGGCGCAAGCATTGAGGTGGCCCACCGGTCGATCCACGCCACGCTGACTACCGGCGGGATCCCGAACTCCGGTGGCAACGGGAAGCCCGGGTCACCTGGAAGGCGAAAGCTGACCAAAGCGGAGATCGACACCAAAATCGACGCGCTCAAGGCGATGATAGTTCTGTGGGAGAAGTCGGTCGCTCCGTGCTCGACCGCGGCCGCGACCGCGCCGCTGTTCGGCGCCGGCCTCGCGGCTGTGGCTGTCGCGATTGTCATAGTCCCGATTAGCGGGACGCTGTGCTACGTCTACACGGCCGCGATCTCCGAAGAGGCGTTCGCCGCCGCCGACCCGCCATTACCGGCGTACAACACCATCGCCAAGCTGGTGAAGTTCCGTGCCCCGGCGCCAAAGCTGCCGTCGTGTACCCGTTACATCGGCCAGGTTCACGCACTGTGTCAGCGACTCGAGCGGGCTTCGCTCAGTCTGGTCAGGGCCGCCGAGGGCACCACCTCGATCGCGGTGGCGATGGCGACAACGATCGGGCGCGAGTCCGCAGCGCAGAAGGCTGGGAAGTCCGGCGCGGTCAGGCTCCAGGACCAGCGACTGGGGCAGCTTCTCGCTCTGTTCGCCCGGGCCCGCGCGTCCGAGCGGGCCGCCGGACGCGGCCTGGCGCGGATCCTCCGAATTGCCGGCACGCCGGTGGGTCTAACCGCCGCCCAGTCCCCTAATGCGATCGCCGCGCTGCTGGCGCGCCTGCAGCGACGCGGCATCACACGCGCAAAAATCGGCGGCCTGGCGCCAACGCTGCTCATCCCGCGCGCTAACGACTGGCTGGCCGCGCTGCCGCAGGCCTGACCGCGCGACGACCGGGGGCCTGAGCGCCGGCTGGCGTCGTGCCTGTCTCACGCCGTGACGATGCGGGCAGCGGAGGCTGCGCGGGGGTCAATCTATGCGCCCCCGGCAGCCGAGCTCGAGCGGAGTGGCGCGCTCGAGGGAGGATGCTCTCGCCCCGACTCGCGGCGCTCAACCACGACGCGTTCGTGCCCGACGACACGCACGCAACGACCGTGGACCTCGCGACCCACCGCGCCGCGTCAACCCTCGACGACCTCGATCTCGACCTCGACGAGCTCGACAGCGCAGCCGTGTAGCCCGAACACCCACCCGGTCCTCCCGCCCAAAGCCGTCATCGGGCGGGAGGACCGTGCCCGCGACGCGCCCGCGAGCTCTCTTTCTTTGGGCTTTGCCGGTCGATCCAGCACACGCGGTAGTAGATCTCGGCGCCGGCTCGGCGTTCAGTGCCGAGCTCGCGGGATCGCTGCCGGACCGGCACGTAGCGGCCGGATCGGCCACACTCGCTACGGGGATGTCGCTCTCGAGGTAGGCGTGATGGGGGAGCAGATGGCCGTGATGCATACCGAGATCGGTCAGCATCTCCTTGAGCTGGTGGCATAGCCGCTGCTTGGGCTCGTCGTTGCCCGCCTGGTCACTGTTCACGATGTTGCCGTCCTCGGCGAGCGCGACCCGCTGGTTGCGTGTGTGTCTCGATGACGAGGCAGTGACATTCGAGCGCCAGGATGCCCGATGGTGGCCGCTCGTGGGCGGTTTGGGGCCAACATCACCCGGGTGATTCGGTCCGCTCAAACAGGCCGAGCCCTCCGGCTGGGGCGAACCGTCTTCGCTCCCGATGCTCGCCCCGAGCCGCGGCACAGCTCGCGGGCATGGCTCTTCGCGGTGTTCAGCGAGATTAGAGCTTCGCGCCGATCCTGTATCGGGGCGGATCGGTGGCGAGGCACCCGCAATCACCCGGGTGATTGTTCTTCGAGTTGTCCACATGCGGAAGAAGTGGGGTGATGATGTCGCGGTCAATGCATCGTCGCATCGGTGTAACTCCGCGCATTCACCGCGTGAACTGGGGGACCCCGCTAAGCGCGAGCTCGGCGGGGGATTCGACGGACGGCCTGGCACGAACGGTGGAGGCACAGACCGCAACAGTCGACGAGGGCCTTCCAGAGCGTCATCAGGTTCGCCCCGTCTGTCTCTTCCGGGCGATGCCCGCCGTTGGACCGTCGTCAACAGAAATGGAGTGTCTCTGTGCCTGAGGGCTTGTCGGCGAGCGAGGTCGGCAAGGAGATCGCCGAGCATCGCGAGCACGCGGTAGCTGAGCACGCGGTAGCTGAGCACGTTCAGCGCGACCGCTGGGTCGCGATCTTTGAGGCTGTGCTGCTGTCCGTGGTTGCGCTGCTTGCCGCGTGGTCGGGTTACTCGGCAGCCAAGTGGGGCACGGAATCGTCGCTTTCGCTTGCGAAGGCCTCCTCGACGCGGACCAAAGCGAGCCTCGCGCTGATCCAAGCCACCCAGATCCGCACGCTGGACTCCGTGTCGTTCAACGCGGCTGAAACCGCCTACGCCTCGAAAGACGTCAAGCTCTTCCGCCTATCCGTCAATCGCCTACGCGCCGGCTACCGCCCGGCGTTCGAGGCGTGGATCGCGCTGCGTCCCCTGAAGAACCCGCACGCACCGCCTGACCCGTCTTACATGCCGCAATACCGAATCCCGCAGCAGGCCGCCGGGCTGGCGCTCAGCGCGCAGGCCGATGCGCACTTCAAGGAAGGCCAGTCAGCCGCGGGAACGGCGGACAAGTACGTGCGACTCACCGTCGTCCTGGCCGCCGTCCTGTTCCTGGTTGGCATCGGCAGCCGCTTCCCGGTACGCGTGGCGCGCTATGGGCTGGTCGGCGTGGCCGCCGTGCTCCTCGCCGTCTCAATAGTGCAACTGCTCGGCCTTCCCGGGCCGCCCTCCTGACTCGAGGCCAGTGCAAGCCCGGCGCAATTGGCCCAAAATGGACGGGCGCCGACCGCGACGAACAGTGAAGACTCAAACCTGGGGCTGTGGCAGAGTGGAACCCTCACCTCCGGAAGCGGGGGAGAGCGTGCCCTCGTGGCAGCGCTGCACTTGCGGCTACGCCCTCAAGGGTTAGAAGCTGATAGGGGTGCCTGCCTCCAACGGACAAACGTGCTGGCCTGTTTGCACGTCCTCGCACGCTCTGCCACGGTCAGCGCACCATGCGTGACAGAGAGGCGCGGATCGGAACTGCATTACACAGAATGGCTGAGGACCTGGTGGTGGCGCGACGCCGCGTGGCGGATCTTGAACGCGAGAACGGGCGATTGAGGGCGCGGCTCGCGACTGTCGAGCGCCCCGAGGATGTGATGCAGTCGTCGCGCTCCCCCAGGCAGGAGCCGAGCCGAACCTGAGTGTTGCGAGAAAGCGAAGCGCTGGCGCGACCAGGGCGACAAGCTACTCGGCGTCGTCACCGCTCATAGCCGGAGCGCTGCGTGGCGGGAGGCGGCACGCTGCTAAAGACGTTGCGATCTTCGGAGCCGGACCGGGCGGTGGGACCAACTCCCTGCGCCGCGGCGTCCGCGACAGGGATGTTCGCCCGGACTGTCGTACCCCGTCCCGGCGTCGACTCGACCACCAGGTTCCCTCCGTGCGCGGCGATACGCTCTGACACGTTCGCCAGCCCGTGACCCGCGTTGCGGGCCGATTCGACGTCGAAGCCGGCGCCGTCGTCGACGATCTCGAAGAAGAGTCGGCCATCGTGCTCCCACAGCCGAATCACGGCGGTCGCACCCAACCCGGCGTGCTTGTGGACGTTCTGGAGACTTTCCGCGCAGCAGAAGTAGACGGCGGCCTCGACCTCTTCGGAGTAACGGCCGATCGCGCCCGCCTCGACCTTTACCGGTGAAACCGACCGCCGCACGAGGGTGACCAGGGCCGCCTCGAGTCCCAAGTCGCGAAGCACAAGTGGGTAGAGGCCATGGGCGAGGTCGCGGAGCTCCTCCAGAATCTCGTCCAGCTCTTTGCCCACCTCGTCGAGTCGCGCTACGACCTCTGGATCCGAGACTTCGCGGGCCAGGCCAACTTTGATGATGAGGGCGACCAGATGTTGCTGCGCCCCGTCATGGAGGTCGCGCTCAACCTTTCGGCGCTCGGCCTCGCCTGCGGTCGCGATGCGTGCATGCATCGCGTGGAGCTCCGTGGTCGTTGAGCGGAGCTCGTCGGTCAAGCGACCGTTCTCAATCGCGAGCAGCATCGCCTGACCCGCAGCCGCGACGAGCTCTGGGTCGGTGTCCAAAGCGGCGTCGTGCAAGATCACGGCCACGGTCTCGCCGTTCTTTGTGATCGGAGACGACGACTGGCCGGGCGGAGGCGTGGAAGCAAGAGGCATGCCGCTCGAGTCGACAAAACCGCCTCCCCGCTCGAGCCGGAACCCGAGCTCGAGCGACGGATCATCGAGTGGATCGGCCAGCGTCGCGCGCAGCTGAGCGGCGCTCGGGCTCTCGACCAGGCGGGAGACGATCTTTTTCAACGCCGTCGCGGCAAAGAACGTGCTCACCACGACCGAAACCAGAAATCCCCATGGCAGTGTGCTGTAACCAATGGTCGCCAGCCAGCCCACCTTCGAAAGCGTGTTCGCACTCACGTGCAACCGCTCGAGGACTCCGTAGTAGGCAAGCACCGGAACGGTGGCCATCAGAGCCGGGACATAGACCGGTACGAGTGCCCGTCTTCGCGGCCGCGTCGCCGTCGCCAGTCGGTAGCACAGGAACAAAAGGATTGCGGACATTTCTACTATGACGTAGGGCGAAATGTCCGAGACGACGATACCGTCGGCGATCGACGGCCGAGCAGCAATCATCAGGCCGTTCGCGGGACACGCTGCGTTGCAGCCGGCAAGCGGAGCACCGCCATAGACCACCGGCGAGAAGAGGACCCAGAGGACGTACCGGTCCAGGTAATAGAGCAAGATCGCGCCCATAAGCGCCCATCCGAAGCGACTCGCGATGCGACCTTCCGGGAACGCGAACACAACGTAATACGCGAGAAGAAACCACGCCGAATCGGCCAACACACCGATGCTGTGGAGATGCGGCTCGGACGCTCCCTGAAGCGAGACCGCGGCCGTTGCCATTCCTAGCGCGAGAAGCGAGAGACCGAGTCGATTGCCAGGGCGTCGCACGAGCCAGTACAGCGCCGCGCCGAATGATCCCGCGACCATCACGGCGATCATGAGGCCGTACGCAACAGGATGGACGAGGTGGTCGCTCGTCGCGACGAGCAGACCCGCTCCGATCGCGACGAGAGGCCCTCCGATCGCAAGTGCGGTCAGGGCCCCGCGTCGACCCGGGCTCGCCGAAACGAACCCGGCCCGGGCGACCCGATGCTCTTGGACGGCCGTTGACACACCCACCCTTAGTCTTGTCAGGCGAATGCGTATTCTGCCATGGAAGACCGGGGCTTATCTAGTCCACGCCGTCGCGACGCGGCGGACGCCCGGCAGCAGGCCCTGTCCTGAGCTAGTGTCTCCGCGCGTGAAAGCGACGTGCCTGCGTGTCGATCGACGAGTTGACGATCGTGCCGGTGATTTCTGCCCTTTCGTCGTGGGCAGAGAGCGTCATTCCGTCGAAGGCGGACGCACAACGCGGCCCGAGCTCTTGTTCGACGACGACGCGGTAGCAGCGCGCTGACATTCGAGTTCCAGCATGCCGGACTGCTGCCGAGCTTTGGGCGGCTCGGGTCCAGGATCACCCGGTGATTCGGTTCGCTCGAGCAGACCAACCCGTATCGCCGTCGACCATGCAAGCGGACGTGCCCCGGCAGCATCCGAGTTGCACCCGAGGCAACGTCAGGTTTGAGCTGACCGGCACGGCTTGCGCGGTCCGCCTGTACGATCCGAGCCCACCCCGTCACTGCCGGTCGGTTCACCTGCGTGACGATGAATCACCCGGGTGAACGTTGATCCGGACCGACGACATGCCGAGTATTTGCTGTGAAGATCCTCGCGATCGGAGAGATCAGGGCCTCGGCGGTCTCCCGCACTGGAGATCCGCATCCCAGACGTGGAGCGAAAGTGGCCAAACGAAAAATTGCGGAGCGAATCGATGGCGAGCTGACCGTCGAGGCGAGTACACCGTGTCCCAAGATCGATGATCTGCGCCGAGACCCTGGCGCGGCTCACGATCGCGGCGCCGTACGATCGCTGGTGCTGTCGATAACCGACTTTCCACCGATGAAGGCGCCGCCGCCACGAGCCGCTGCGGTCCCCTCGGCCGACGAGCGGCGACGGTTGGAGCGTGACCTGCACGACGGGGTCCAGAACCAACTGGTGGCGCTGGTCGTCACTGCACTCGCACAGAAGGATGGCGGAATCCCACCCGCGCTCGCGGAAACGGTCGCCGGACTGGAAGCTAATGCACAGGCGGCGCGCGCACCGCTCGACGCGAGCCTCGAAGGGGCCGCGCCTTGCGGTATCGAAGAAGCCCATGCGGGGCTGAGAAACATCCGCGAGCGCGTGAAAGCGCTTGATGGCGCGCCCGACATCCTTCAAGAGATGAGCGGCGGCCTCGGGTGTGGACTGCTGCTGATCGCTCGAAGCCGGGACGGCTGATGTGAGCGAGGCCGAGAATCGCCAGGCTGAGGTTGTCGAGCACTCGTCGGCGGATAGTCTTGGAAGGGTTCCGCTGTCGGCGCGCCTGACTGCTCCATGACTCGCTGACTGCGCGCAGGGCCGCCGGGATCATCGCCGTGTTCACGGTGGTGATCACGGTCGCGGGCGGAGTCTTGGAGAGGTTTCTCGACCATCAGGAGTATCCGACGATCGGCAGGGGTCTTTGGTTCGCGCTGCAGACGATCACCACCGTGGGGTATGGCGACGTCACGCCAATGCAGGCTTCCGGCCGGTTCATCGCCACGGTCCTGATGCTGGCCGGGATCGGCTTCCTCGCGGTGGTCACCGCATCGGTCACCGCCTCGCTGGTCGAGAGCAGCCGGCGACGCTTCGCCGCAGCATCCGAGTCGGACGAGGCCAGGCGGCTCGATGGGATCGACCGACGATTGGCGAGGATCGAAGCGGCACTAACTCGGCCGTCGCCTGAGAGGTCGCCCGATGCCCCCGGCTGACGACGGCACCCCGATCGGGCCCGGGACGAGCGGGGACCCGGACATGACGGCGCCGGCGAGCCAGCCGGCCCGACGGAGCCGTATCAGACGAGCGTTCTCCGGGTCGCGTGACCTCTGGCGGGTCGTCTATCGCGACCCCGAGCACGTCCCCGAGCGACTCACCCTTTACACGACCAATCGGCTCGGCGATGCGTCGCGGGAGTGGGCTCAGTCGGTGCGGAGTTCTGACCCCGATACCCCCGTTGCCAAGATCGCTGAAGAGTTGCGTACGCAGTCGGCGCACGTCGCGCGAATCGACGGTGCGATCTCCGGAACGCCCTTCTTCATTGCACTCGTGCCCGGTTACCTCACGTATCTGCAGCAGGAGATGCGCATGACGCTGCGCACCGCCGCGCTCTACGGACGCGACCCGCGGGACTTGCGCACGTCGGCCGAGATGCTCGCGCTGCGCGGCGTGCACCCGGATGTCGAGGCCGCGGAGGCCGCGCTGAGCTCGGTCCGCGACAAGGAGACCCCCGACCGCCCGGCTCAGCGGCGATCCTGGCGCACCTGGGTTCACAGCGTCTACCTGCTGCTGATCTTCGGCGGCTTCATGTCACCGTCGGTCGCCAAAGAAGACACAGGGGCGCGTGGCAAGGTCAGGGCGGTGTTCGGTGTCGCACTGGGCGTGGGGATCTGGGTGACGACTTGGGTGCTGCCGCTCACGTTCATGATCATGATGGCCTGGGGCTGTGAGACGCACGCCCGCCAGCTCGGCCGAAGGACGCTCCTCTACTACGACGGCGAGGCCGACAACGTCCTCGAGGCAATCAAGGCTGCCGATGCGCGGAGCGACCACGGCCATGACAAGCGGGCGATCGCGCGGGGCGTTGCGCTGTTCCTGTCCGTCGCGATCCCGATCGGCTTCGTTGGATACGCCCAGCACGTTCGCCACACCGCGGGGGTCAACTGGCTCAGTGCGCTCGGTGTGCTGGTCGCGCTCTCGCTGGTGATCGCAACTGCCGTCATCTCGAGCCGGAGGTAGGCAGACCGGGTCATGCCATCCTCGCAGACCAACGGCGGCCCAGTCAATCACGCTGCTGTGGGTGAACCTCCCGCGCCGCCCGCCGAGGATCGCCGATCGTCCGCTTTCTCCGCCCGCGTCCGTTCGCTCGTGCGGGCGATCGAGGAGAACGACGAGGCCAAGGTCGAGGAGGCGATTCTCCGCCTGAGCCGCTCGCGCCGCGTGTTCGCCCCGCTCGCGTTCGCGATCAGCGCGTTCGTGATGCTGTTCACCGGTCTCAGGCTGTTGGTGTCCAACTGGCGGCTCACGCTCGTGCAGATCCTTCCCGCGATGTGGATCTGGCTGGCGATGTTCGACCTCAAGGCTCACACCCTGCACGGCAAGTCGTTCAACGTGCTGCGCGGCCCGGTCCTGATCCCGATCGGCCTGCTTGATCGTGGCGCTCACGGTCGCGAGCTACTTCCTCAACGCCGTGTTCGCGTTCGCGATCTCGCAACCGGGTGGCGCTGAAATCCGGCCGGCCGTGGCAAGAGCGCGCCGGCATTGGGTGCCGATCGTGGTTTCCGGAGCCATCACCGGTGCGCTGCTTGCATTCTCAACCACTGTCGTGACTCGCTGGGGTCGGCCCTGGTTCACGCTTTCGCTGGGCATCATCGTCGGCGTGATGATGGTCAGCTACGTGGCGGTACCCGCGCGGCTGATCGGCGCGACGAAGCGTAAGCAGTCAAGGCGCGACAAGCTGTCAACCAGCGTGGTCGGGGGGGCTCTGAGCGCGACCGTGTGCACGCCGCCGTACATCCTCGGAAGGCTGGGGATCCTGATGCTCGGATCCAGCCTTCTGTTAATCCCCGGGATCTTCGTCCTCGCTCTGGGGGTCACGCTGCAAGCCGGCGCGACCGGGGCGGTCAGGGCGATCAAGATGAGCGCGACCCTCACGAGAGCCGGTCATCCGACTCCCCAGGTCACCGAGCAATCCTGAACGGGCTGGGGAAACGCGCGATGGATCACACCTCGATCGACATCTACTTGGTGATCGATACCTTCCTGCTCCTGCTGATCGGGATCGGACCGAAGATCGCGCTCGTGCCGTTCTTAGAGGTCACCGCCGCGATGGACAGTGCGACGAAGGCGCTGATCGTCCGCAAGATGCTCGTCACGGCCGGCGTGACTGCGGTGATCCTCATCGGCCTGGGCGAGCTGTTGTCGAGGCTGCTCCATTTCTCGACGGGATCGCTCTCGATTGCCGGCGGCATCATCCTTGTGATCATCGCCGTCACGATGGTCCTCGGCTCTGGTGATTCGCAGCCCAGTGCAGCCGCACCGGGAACGCGACCCGATGCGGATCGCGGTGTTCCCACTCGCGATCCCCTACCTGCTGAACCCCGCCGGGATCGTGACCCTCGTGACGCTGTCGGCCGAATCAAACTCGGTCGCGGTGTTCGCAATGGTGCTCGGCCTGCTCGCGCTCGTGCTTGCCCTCGATGTGGCCGTGTTTCGATGGGCCAACCGCGTCAGTGACCACCTCGACGAGAGCCGGATGCTCGTGACCGAGAAGATCTTCGGCTTCCTGCTGGCGGCACTCGCGGTCCAACTGATGCTCGACGGCCTCGACAGCCTCGGCCTCATCCACCTGGCAAGCCACTGACCGAGCAGCGCGCCACCTCTCGCAACCGCACGTTGTCACGGTGATGCGACCCAGACCGTGAGACCCGTTCATCAGCGCCGGTCCGGTCTCAAACCGGACCTGGTCGCCCGCTGAGTTGTCAAGGCCGAGCGTTGATCGTTGTTGGTGAGGGGTGTTGGTGTGTGGTGGCGGCCGGCCGGCGGCCCGGGCGTCTGCCCGCGCAGATGGCGGTGATCACCGCAGCACTGGTTAGGGCGTGCTGGACTAGGGACGCTCTGAGACTTGGGGGCGTGCTGTACCGGCCCCCGAGGCGACCGCCGCTTTGCTCCTGCTCGAGCGCGGGTCGCCTCGCCAGGGCGCCAGGGAAACGGCGACAAGCGCGCCTAACACACAAAGCGACCGCTGAGGCCGCCGCTTGTCCGAAGTCCGGCCGATCGAGGCCTGAAATAGAGTCAGAGAGCCGAGTCCGGCGCAGGCACAGGGGCAGACTGGGATGTTGTCGCCGACGCTGACGTCGGCGGGCGTGTCATGACCACCGTCACGACGTACGCGACTACCACGCCCATGATGATCAGCGGCTCGACCTTGGGTCCGGCGTGTGAAGTCAGCAGGGTCGCGAGCACCACTGCTGACAGCGGCAGCCTGAGCACTGCGACGATCGCTGTGCCCATCCCCACCGGCACGGCTGCCGATAGCGGGAAGCCCGGGAGATGCGAGCACATGATTCCCGCGGCGGCCCCGAGGAACAGCGCCGGGAACGTCGGACCGCCGCGGTAGCTGCCGAGCGACAGGCCATACGCCAGGCCCTTGAACACGATCAGCCACGCCAGCGCGGCCAGCGACCACGTTCCGGCCTGACTGATGAGTCCCGGGAGCTGGTCCTGACCGGAGAACAGAACCTCGTCCACGCTCTTGCCCGTGATCTGCGAGAACGCGATCGCGAGCCCGCCGATGAGAAGTCCGATCACCGGCAGCAGCAGGAGCATTTGCCGGCGTGAGACGAAATGATAAGTGAGCAGACCGCCGCGCATCACGAAGCTTGTAATGACCGCGACTGCGATCGCCAGCGCGATCGTCCACCCGAACTGACTGGCCTGCAGGTGGTCAAGCGCGGGCAGCGGTAGCGGTCCGAGTGCGTAATCGTGCGTGCTCAATCCTGATAGCGACCCGATTCCGAGCGATACGAGCGACCCGATTCCGGCCGCGAGCAGTCCGGGGACCAGCAGGAGCCGGAGCCTGGCGCCGCCGATCGCGGTCGCCTCGATCAGGATCACGGCCGCGATCAGCGGGGAGGCGAAGATGAACGACATCGCGGCGAAGCTCCCGGAGGCCGTGACCAGCGTCAGCGCCTGCGGCGGCGTGTCGCGGCGAGCGAGGCTGATCATCGCGCCGGCGAGTCCCGCGCCCAACACGATCAACGGGGCCTCTGGCCCGAGCACCAGCCCGAACCCGAGCGTCGCCAGGCCGGCCAGGAGCACTCCCGGCACGATGTCCGTGCCCGAGGGACCGCCGGCCGACAGGCCCTTCGCGGGGATGTGCCCGCCGTCTCCCGGGAGGCGCGTGATCGCCACCGCCACGATCAGCGCGCCCACGGCCAGGACCGGGAGCGACCACCATTTCGGCGGGCCGTTCTGATAGCCGACCGCGTGAGGGAGATGCACGTACAGCTCCTGCTGGATCTGGAAGATCGCCTCCAGCAGGCACCAGGCGGCGATCGACACGACCACGCCAATCACCGCGACCACCACCAGCAGGCCGACGAACGCTTGCTCCCGATCGTCGCGTCGGCCTGCTCGGCGGTCAACTCCGGCGGAGTACCGTCATCGGGCATACGCAAAACACGCTAGGGGCACACGCGGACGTAACCGCAGTGCAAGGGTCGCCGAGGTCCGCGCGCGGAACAGCTCTGCCAACAGCTCGACCGTGTCGCGAGCGCGAGACGCGATTCCCCACCGCGACGGTCGCGCCCGACGCACGTCTGCAAACGCCGGCCGCCCGTTGTCTGTCCATCCAGATGCTTGTCGATTTCGCGGTTAGCCACGTTTTCTCCAGATGACAGATGTGCCGACTCCTTGGTCCCCGGATGGCCCAAAACGCCCTTTCGGCGTCGACGGCATGATCGCTCTGGATGCTCGGTCTGTCAGCGGAGCGGAGCAGAGTTCACCCGGGTGATTGATGCTCACCCGGGTGAACGGCGCCGGTGCCAGGATGAGCTCCGATCGCGCAGACAGACCGTCCCTAAGGTCCCTCCGGTCGAGCCTAAAACTGATACCTCCTTCGGTGAATACCGCCAAGAGTCACACGGGCGAGCTGTACCGCAAGCTCGGTGCAACATCGCAAGCGGAGGCGGTAGCTCGCGCCCAAGCGCTCGGCCGGCTCGAGCCCGGTCAATCACCCGGGTGATCCTGGGCCCGCACGGCCCAAATCGCGGCCGACGTCAGGCATGCTGGGCCTCGCATGTCGCCCACCGACTACCGCATCGTCGTCAAAGGAGAACTAGGACCTCGGTATGCCTCTGCATTTGAAGGGATGGCGATCTCCGCCCATGACGGAATCACGGAGATAACCGGACAGATCCTCGACCCCTCGCACCTCCAGGGACTGCTCGAGCGGATCGCCGGGCTCGGTCTCACGCTGCACAGCGTCACTCCTCTCGATACAGAGAACGGCGAGGCGGCCGCACAGACCCCCGAAACGACCAAGTGCGACCGGCCATGACCGACTACCCAGAGCCAACCAGCTTGACCGTCGGCACTTCTCGGCCGCTGACGACGATGACTGGGTGGCAAATGCACATACCACCAGCCGGTGTCGGCGAACCCATCCCGGCACTCATTTGAAGGGATCGTGACCTATGACGTTTCTCTGGATCTTGTTGGGCATCGTGTACGTAGCGTGCTGGGTCTACTTCGGGCTGGCGACGTTCCGTAAGGGCCACTACTGGATGTTCTGGATCGGATTCTTCATCCCGATCTTGTGGATCATCGGCGCGCTGATTGCTCCGACCGAACGCGCCGCGGCACGCGCCGCCACGGGTGGCGTGTAGGCGCGTGTTCGCGACGGCACCGCGGCAAAGATTGGAGAGCCGATGACGACGACCACGTCCAGGACCCGGCGGCGCGCGCCGAGCGCCTCGAGAAACGGGGTCACCGCGGCAGTGCCGCACCTGTCGGTGGCTGAGCGGATCGCCCGCGGCAAGGCGGCGCGGGCGGAGGTTCCGCGCTCCCGCCATGCTGTCTTCGAGCCGTCACCCGACCGCGTCGATCCGGTGAAGTTGCTCGAACGCCAAGCCGAGACACGCGTCCCGGAACTGGTCCCGATCCGCTACGGCCGGATGCTCGTGTCACCGTTCACGTTCTATCGCGGCGCGGCGATGATCATGGCGCAGGATCTCGGGCCGACACCCCGGTCCGGGCTGAATGTGCAGTGCTGCGGCGACGCGCACCTGTCGAACTTCGGCGTGTTCGGCTCACCGGAGCGCCGTCTGGTGTTCGACGTCAATGATTTCGACGAGACGCTCCCCGGACCGTGGGAATGGGACGTCAAGCGCCTGGCCGTGAGCATGCTGATCGCCGCCCGCGACAACGGCTATCGCACCAAAGACGAGGAGCGGATCGTGCTCGACACCGTCGGGCGCTATCGGACTGCAATGGCGGAGTTCGCAGGGAAGAAGAACCTCGACGTGTGGTACTCGCGCCTGGAAATCGAGAGCGTGCTCGAGGAACTCGCACCGAAGTTCAAGCAGAAGATGGTCAAGCGCACAGAGTCCGCGCTCGCGAAGGCTCGCACCAAGGACAGCATGACCGCCTTCTCCAAGCTCACGCAGTCGCTTAACGGCGACGTCCGGATCGTCGATCAGTCGCCGCTGATCGTGCCGATCGAACAGCTAGCGCCCGGTCACGCGCGCAACGAGATGTTCGAGGCCCTTCACGAGCTGCTGCGCCGCTACAGGGATACGCTCGAGTTCGACCGCCGGACGCTGCTGGAGCAGTTCAGGCTGACCGATTTCGCGCGCAAGGTAGTCGGTGTCGGGAGTGTCGGCACCCGCGCATGGATCGCGCTGCTGCTCGGCCGGGACGGCCAAGACCCCCTGTTCCTGCAGATGAAGGAGGCCGAGGCATCGGTTCTGGAGGAGATCCTCGGACCCAGCGAGTTCTCAAACCACGGCGAGCGCGTCGTCACCGGTCAGCGGCTGATGCAGGCCACCAGCGACATCTTCCTCGGCTGGCTGCACGTCGACTCGGGGCTCGATGAGAGGCCACGCGACTTCTACGGTCGCCAGCTCAAGGACTGGAAAGGCTCAGCGGAGATCGAGCAGATGATCCCAAAGGGCATGGCCACGTACGGCACGCTGTGCGGCTGGACGCTCGCGCGTGCGCACGCACGGAGCGGCGACCGGATCGCAATCGCGTCCTACCTAGGCAACGGCGACAGCTTCGACCGCGCGATCCTCGAGTTCTCAAAGGCCTACGCCGAGCAGAACGAACGCGACTACCAACAACTGGCAGCAGCAGTCAAGTCCGGCCGGGTCACGGCCGAGACGGGTCTCTGATGCCTGACCGGAGGCGCGCTGATGAGCCCGCTCGATCGACCCCAGCTTCCGACTGTGCGTCGTTTAGATCGGCCGCGATGGTCCGAAACTAGGGGAGGGTTGTGATGGCTGAGACACCGACCGATGTGCTCGTCGCGGGCTACCAGGAGATCGACGAGGCGACGAAGGACTTCGAGTCGCTGGTCGCGCTGGTCAGCGACAAGCAGGTCTCGATCGAGGGTGTGATCCTGGTGACGCACGCCCGGGACGGGAGTGTCGCGGTGCGCCAGACGGGCGACAACCTGGGTCGCAAGGGGTTGGGCTGGGGCGGCGGGGTCGGCCTCGCGGTTGGCCTGTTCGCGCCGCCGCTTTTGGCGTCGGTCGCGGTCGGGGCGGTCGCGGGCGGGGTGATCGGCAAGTTCGTCGACCACCGCGTCGAGCAGGACATCCACGACAAGATCGGCGAGAACCTGCCGCCGGGATCTGCGGGGATCATCGCGGTGTTCGACGACGAGCAGCGACTCGGGGTCGAGCAGGCGCTCCCGGGCGCGCTGATCCGCTCAGTTGTCCAGGGCGACAAGCAGGGCACCGCCGCCCTGAAGGAGTCGCTCGCCGAGGCGATGGGGAAGTTCAGCCCGGACCGAACGGTGCTGCCGATCCCGGACCCGAACTTCGGCGGCACAGTCGGGCGCACGCTCGACATGTCGGTCGCAGACTGGACGATCAATATGACGCCGTCGCCGCCGGAGGGCGCACCGAACGTCCTGCTCGTGTTGATCGACGACGCCGGGTTCGGCAACCCGTCGACGTTCGGGGGGCCTGTTTCGACTCCGAGCATGACGCGGGTCGGCGAACAGGGGCTCACGTACAACCGCTTTCACGTCACGGCGTTGTGCTCGCCGTCCCGGGCCGCGCTGCTGACCAGCCGCAACCATCACACGGTGGGGTTCGGGTCGATCGGCGAGCTGCCGGGTCCGTTCCCGGGCTACACGGCCTCCGTGCCGAAGGACTGCGCTCCGTTCGTCCGCGCGCTCCAGGGCAACGGCTACAGCACCGCCGGCTTCGGCAAGTGGCACCTGACTCCGGATCATCTCCAGGGCGCAGCCGGCCCGTTCGACCGCTGGCCGAACGCGTGGGGGTTCGATCACTTCTGGGGGATCCTCGGCGGCGAGGCGGGTCAGTACGACCCCGTGATCACCCAGGACAACACGACGCTCGGCGTCCCGCAGGCCGAGGACGGCAGGCAGTACTACTGGCCCGACGACCTGACCGACCAGGCAGCGAAGTGGCTGCACACCGTCCGGGCTCAGGACCAGACGAAGCCCTGGTTCGTCTACTACTCGACGGGGTGCGCGCACGCGCCGCATCACGTGGCGATGGAGTGGAGCGAGAAGTACCGCGGCCAGTTCGACCAGGGGTGGGATGTGCTCCGGGAGGAGACCTTCGAACGGCAGAAGAAGCTTGGTGTGATCCCGCGAGACGCGCTGCTGACGCCGAGACCGGATGCCTTGCCGGCCTGGGAGTCGCTCTCGGAGAGCGAGAAGAGGCTGTACGCCCGCCAGATGGAGGTCTACGCCGGCTACCAGGAGAACGCCGACTGGAACGTCGGGCGGCTGCTCGACACCGTCGAGGAGATGGGCGAGCTCGACAACACGCTCGTGATCTACATCTTCGGCGACAACGGCGCGAGCATGGAGGGCACGATCACCGGCTCGTTCAACGAGCTGACGATGCAGAACGGGATCAAGCTGACGCCCGAGCAGCAGCTGTCGCTGATCGACGGTTACGGCGGGCTCGAGGCGTGGGGCACCGACGCGTTCGCGCCGCATTATGCGAGCGCCTGGGCCTGGGCGGGCAACGCCCCCTTCCAGTGGGGCAAGCAGGTCGCGTCGCACCTGGGCGGCACGCGCAACGGCATGGTCATCTCCTGGCCGGAGCGGATCAGGGACGCCGGCGGGTTGCGGTCGCAGTTCACGCACTGCATCGACATCGGGCCGACGATTCTCGAAGCGGCCGGGATCCCCGAGCCGAACGTGGTGGACGGGATCGCGCAGAAGCCGATGGAGGGGACGAGCTTCATGTACAGCTTCGACGATGCGAGCGCGGCCGAGCGCCACACCGTGCAGTACTTCGAGATCTACGGCAACCGAGCGATCTACAAGGACGGCTGGTGGGCCGCCTGCATGCTCGACCGGATCCCCTGGGACGCGTCGCCGCCATCGATCGCGAGATTCGCTCCTGGAACCTACGACCCCGAACAGGACAGCTTGGGAGCTCTACTACCTGCCAGACGACTTCACGCAGGCCCACGACCTCGCGGCCGAGAATCCGGAGAAGCTCGCCGAGCTAAAGGAGCTCTTCTGGGAGGAGGCCGAGAGGCACAACGTCCTGCCGCTGATGGCGGGGTTCTCGGTCTTCTTCGGGATCCTGCCGCCGATGCCGACGATCACGACGCACACGTTCTACGGCGACGTCGAGAACATCGCCTCCGGGATGATCCCCCGCGTCTACGGGCACTCTTATGCGATCGAGGCCGAGCTATCGGTGCCGGAGCACGGAGCGGAGGGCGTGATCGTCGCCGAGGCGGACGAGATGGGCGGCTTCTCGCTCTGGGTCGACGACAAGGGACTGCTGCACCACAGCTACTCGATGATGGGCGTCGAGCACTACCGGCAAGTCTCGACCGAGCCGATCCCGACCGGGGACATCACGGTCCGGATGCAGTTCGACGCCGACAGGCAGGAACGCTCGGCCGGTGGCATGGTTTCGCTCTACGCGAACGATCGGTTGATCGGCGAGGGACGGCTGGAGAAGACCGTGTTTCTCCGATTCTCTGGTTACAGCGGAATGGACGTCGGCCGCGACAACGGCCTGGTCGTCGACCGCGCCTACGCGGACAAGGCCCCGTACGCCTTCACCGGCACTGTGAACAAAGTCGTCTTCGACCTCAAGCCGGCGGCCAGGCACGAGGACGAGAAAGCGCTGCACGAGGCCGCCACCCACGGTGCGACCGCGCACGGCATCAGCGCCTGACGGCGCTAATCCCGAAGGAGAACGTTATGAGCCAGAGCCATCTCGTCATTGACTTCCCGGTCAGGGGTCCCGCCCATGCCAAGGCGCTCACCGAAGAGCTACCCACGTTGATGCCTGATCTCGCGAAAGCGCAGGACGACCTCGGGACGGTGCATTTCTCCCGGTTCATGATCGAGGGAGACGAGAAGCTTCTCTTCCTTTCGGACATCGACGGCGAGGTCGACGAGCATATTGAGCGACTGGTGGACAGTGCCGACTCGGTGTTCGATGCCATCTTCACACACGTGGCCGACCCGCCGGCCACGCCCGTCGCGAGTAATCCGGAGGGGGTCGGCAAATGGCTGAAGCGTCACGTTCGCGAGCCTCTGGATACGTATTTCGCCTACGATGACGCTTCGGTTCAGGACATCAAGGCGTGCGTCCGTGCGGCAGACTTTACGGGCAATGCCTCGCAGGGCGCGTTGCTGACATACATGGTCTTCAAGTCACGCCTGCAAGCCTTTGCCGTGAAGCGGGTCGCGGGGGCCCTTGTGGGGGAGAAAGGACATGAAGCGTCCGATGCCATCGGGACTCTGCATGTCGCTCACTTTGTGCCCTTCGAGAACAATCACATCGGCTTCTTCACGGTCTTCGACGGTGACATGGAGAAGTACTTCCAGGACTTTGCAGACAAGGCCGCGTACGTTTTCGATGCTCTCTTTCCACATGTCATTGGCGCGCCGCCAACCCCGGTCGGCAAGAACGCCCAGGCGTTCTATCAGTGGGGACTGGACAACAACTATCCGGCGATCGGGTTTTACAGCGCCTATCCGGGCCTCTCGGTTCAAGACGTCCGCGCCCTCCTGGCCGATTACCGCACGTCACCGGCGGCCACCGCTGGATAGGACTACGTCTCATGGTCGCGAGCCATGATCAACCCCGAGTCCGGCGTTGGCCAGGGAGTGCGACTCACGAGGGGCACCGGCGATGAAGGGCCCGGGGCTTCTTCGCCGGTGCTTGGTCGGCATGAACCTCTGAGGACCGATGGCAATTCGCCGGCCGTGGAGGAGCCGGCGCTCGACCTTTCGGACATTCAGGGGTTCATTCTCCGTGGGTACCGAATGCCGATGGTGCGCCATTTCTTGTTGACGGTAGGAGCTCCGGCGCACGCGCGCCGGCAACTCGGACGGCTTGTGAGCGGCGACGAATCGGAGGTCCCGCAGATCACCACTGCCGAGGACTGGCACGTCGGGTTCGCGCCCGGACCGGGAGACGATCCCGCGGCTGCCCCGCGTCGCAAGCCCGACTATTGCCTGAACATCGGTATCACGTGGCCCGGGCTGGTTGCGCTGGAGCTGGACGCACGCGTCCCGACGCTGTCTTTCAAGTCATTTGGTGCGTTCATCGAAGGCGCCGCGCAACGAGCGGAGCTCGGTCGGAGAGACTCGGACCAAGTTCGCCCCAGAACTGGATCGCCGGTTTTGGAAAAGGGCGACGATCACGTCCTGGTGACGCTGCACGCCCTCAGCCCGGAAGCGATGGAGGGCTACAGCGACAGGTTGTGTGCCTGGTTTGCCGAAGGAGATGCGTTTCGAAGAGATCTGGCGGCAGGACGGGATGGCGTTGATGGAGATGCAAGATGGCCAGCCGGTGCCTACGTCCAAGATTCACTTCGGATATACCGACGGCATCACGATGCCCACCATTCGCGGCGGCCCGGAGCAATATCGCCCCGATCACCAGCGGCCCTGCGAGCCATGGCTGTTCGTGCTACGGGACGACGCTGCGAACTACGACGTACCCGAGCCACACGAACTAGGGCTGAACGGCAGCTTCGCAGTGTTCAAGAAGGTCGAGACTGACGTCGTGGGCTTTGAAGACTTCTTGCAGTCGAACAAAGACAAGATCGATCCGGAGCTGCTGGCCGCAAAGATGTGCGGGCGATGGCGCAACGGCGTTCCCCTCGCCCTGTCGCCTGATGCCGACACCCCTCCAGGCGGGATCTCGCCCGACCAGCTGAACGATTTCGGGTATGTAGATGCCGATGGTGCGGGCGATCCGAAGGGAGTCCGGTGTCCCGTCGGCGCACACATACGGCGCGTCAATCCACGCGGTCAACCAGTCGCGGGCCAGGGGGTACCCGGCGGCAGCAACAACTCCCACCGGCTGATCCGCCGCGGGCTGCCATACGGGCCCACCTATGACCCAACGCAACCCTACGACGACCTCGAACGAGGGATGCTCTTTCAGTTCATCAACGCGAACATCGAAAACCAGTACGAGTTCGTGTTGCGACAGTGGGTCAATGACAGCGAATTCGCCGGGGCCGTGAGGCTTCACCCCAAGTCGAAAGATCCACTGACGGGCACCCAGATCCCGGCTGAGAGCATCTTCGTCATACCGCAGTCAGATGGCGGCCCGCCGATCGAGCTGACAGGTCTCGCGAGCTTCGTTGCCACCAAAGCCGCAGCCTACGTGTTTCTTCCCAGCATCACGTCAATCAAATTCATCGCCAACCTGGGAGAGAGCCCGTAGCGCACTGCAGAGTCGATCGCGTGGCGGAAGGGCTCGGTGCGGATGCGGTCGCGGATCATCGTGCGATGCACCGCCGCGTACATCGGATCCGGCGAATTCGTGTTCGGCCTCCGCCCGCGGGCATCATAAGTGCCTCAGGTGGTGTCCTAGCTCGAACCCACCAATTCACCCGGGTGATCGTCGGCCCGCTAGACCCAAACCGCGAGCGCCGTCGGCCATCCTAAGAGTCGTATGTCACCGCCAACGAAAGGAAGGGTTCTCGATGGGATTCAGGCGACGGACGAGGCGGCGGGCGCTCGTGGCCGGAGCGGTTGCCGGAGGGGCATTGGCGCACCACGAGAGAAACAAGGCCGCGGAGGAACAGCAGGCTTACGATCAGCCGCCTGCCGGGGAGCAGTCGCCCGCGGACCAGGAGCAGGCAGCGTATGTGCCCCCTCCGGCGGACGCGGCGGACGAGCTCGAGCACCTCGGGCAGTTGCACGAGTCGGGCGTGCTGACAGACGAAGAGTTCGCGGCGGCCAAGGCGAAAATCCTTGGGACATGAACCGCGACACGGATTGCCGGAAGGACGTTGAGCAAAGTCGACACGGGAAGACAGGGAGCCGCAATGAGTGAATCGCGTAGGGACGTGCTATCGAAGGCGCTCGAGGCCGAGGTCGGTGGCGCACCGGCTGATCTGGGCACCCTGTTCACCGATGACGTCGTGGGGTGGTCGCCCTACGCGACGGTGTCCGGGCTGGAAGCGCTCGCTGGGCTTGCCGCACTCCGCGAAGACGCGTTCTCGAATGTCGTCATCATGTTTCGAGGCGTCGACGAGGTGGGCAACAAGGCGTTCGCCGAATGGCTCGTCGAAGCCGATCACACGGGGCCGCTCGTCCTCGGCGACGATGCGGTGGTGGAGGCAACGGGGCGGCATGTTCGGTTGCCGGGCGTCACGGTCGCCGATTTCCGCGAGGGAAGGATCCGGTCCTATCGGACGTACTTCGACGATCTGTCGATGATCGAGCAGATCGTCGGCGCCTGAGGGGTCGGTCGCTGTGGAGTTCCGGGTCGAGGTCGATCCGGATCCGCTCGACATCGAATTCCTTGAAACGCAGATTCGCCGCGAGGCGTCTGCCGCCATCGGGCTCGGTGACGAAGCCGAGTTAGCGATTTTCGTTCGCGACGCTGACACGGTCGTAGCCGGCATCAGCGGATGGACCTGGGGCGACTGCTGCGAGCTGCAGAGCCTCTGGGTCGCGCCGAATCTCCGAGGTTGCGGCCTCGCGACGCGGCTGATCGCTGCCGCCGAAACCGAGGCGGCGGCGCGAAAGTGCTTGCAGACCGTCCACTTCACCTACGACTTTCAGGCTCGCGGCCTCTATGAGCGAAACGGCTACGAACTGGTTGGTAGAGTCGAGAACTTCCCATCAGGTACTGACGTCCTCTGGTACCGCAAGCTCTTGAAACCATGAGAGTTGCCGCGGAGCCGGCGCGATCGGTCGTAGCTCGTGAATCGGTGGACGACAAGCGGGATGAGTGACGTGACGGGCAGCTCCACTACGGGGTCAAACGAGGCGGCGATGCTCGTAGGCCGCGCGCTGAAGTGGCTGTGGCGGGAGCGGATGAAGGCAGCAGTCAGCAACCCCTTTGAACGAGGTCACGTGAGCCCGATGATGCCCTTGATGATCAGCAGTGCGCCGAGCAGGGTGAGTGCTCTGACGGCGAACGTGTGCGAGTGCCGGGAGATCCAGGCCTTGGCTCGCTCGATCGCGCGAGGTGTCCACTCTGGGGCAATCAGGAAGCTGACGAGCGGAACCTCGAGCAGCCAGAGCATGACCAGGTTGAAGCCGATCACCAGCAGCACCGTGACCGTGGTTGAATAGTTCAGCTTGTGGATCTGATCGAGCCCCGCAAGGTACGAGGCGCCAGGGAGGGTGAGGAGCATCCCAACAAGGAACGTTGTCCGCGGAGATCCCTTGCTCAGCTCCCGCTGCCACCTCGGGGGACCCTTGTCGGGCTTTGCCGCTTTGCGAGCCCGCCGGCGCTGTGTGTAGCGCTCGTTACGTCCGCTCCAGACTACCCACGCGCCGACCAGCGCGATCGCACCCAGCGCGATGTCGACCGCGGGACTGAGGGTGTTCTCTGTGGTGTTGGTCGTGCTGGAGTTAGACGCAGAGAACACGATCACCAGCCCGAGCGTGATGCTCGTCACGTACGCGCCGAGCAGATAGCCCAGCATCAGCTTCGCCGGGTTATCGAGCAGCAGCATCACCGTCGTAGCCGCGACTAAGGTCGGGTTGAACGACGCCGTCAGCGATAGAAGGATTACCTGGCCCATTGGCGTCGGGCACGGAGCTTGGCCGAGTTCTCCAGCTGATGGGTGGGGATGGCGGACACCACACCTGTCGCATTCGGTCGCAAACGGTCGAGATCGCGAGGAGAGTTAGATCGCGCCCGGCCCCCGATGCTCGAGCGCCTGACCGCTGCCCGCTCGTCCCTCGTTAGGAGGATTACGTGTTCGTCTCGGCGTGGAGCTATCGCCGCAGCAGCCCGGGTCCGGGACGCCGGTCGCGGCGGTCGTCGCGCCGGTCGCGGCGGTCCTCGCGCCTGTCGCCGCGGTCATCGCGGCGATCTTCGCGCCGGTCATGACGCCGCACGGGGCCAAGTAAGGCGGGTCGATCGGCTCTATCTCTGAACAGTCCCATCTTCACGCTCCTTTCGTTGCGGCCTGGCGGTCGGCTTCGACCGCGGCGATGAGCGCTTGGGTCGGGATCCGGCCGCTGCCCAGCAGCTCGCCGCCCGATTTGCGCACCGCAGATGCGAACGGCGCCGCCCACGTGTTCTCCCAGACCAGGACCGCGGCCGCGCTGCCCGGCTCAAGCGACGCGCCGATCTCCTCGATGTCCTCCTCGGCCAGTAGGATCGCGAGATCACGCTCCAGTGCGCGCAGCTCGCCGATCTCGCTGTCGTCGGCATCGCGCAGCTCTGAGCCCACCACCGAGCCGTCTTCGTCCTTCATCACCATCACCAGGTCGAGTACGCGGACGGTCTGGCTGTCGATCAGCGCCTTCAGCTCGGTTTCCATCTCGCCCGAGAAGTTCGCCGTCTCCGCCGGGAAACCGACTACGAGGTAGTCGACCGGCCCGATCTCGTCGACGTTGATGTCGCTCATGTCTGCTCTCTCCGATCTGTGGACCCGGCATCCGCGGTGACCAACCGCCAGCGTGTGGGCCACGAGGTTGTTGCGACATCATCACCCAGATCCTTTCGCGTGCGATCGGCTCGGAGCGATGTTCACCCGGGTGATTGACGACGACAGGGTGATTGGGCGGTCGGTAACGGGAATGAAGTCGCGGACCTCGGGCATCATCAGGTTCGGCTCGACCAGCAGCGAATTCGGACGATCTGGGCGAGCAAGCACGAGACCTCAGCGCGCTCGAGGAAGCCAGCCCGGCCGGCCCCGCGGCGCTGCGAGGCGTCGCGGCTGGTCTCTCTTCGGCGTGAGATCGGCGCGCGGCTGCACATCTCGCTGAAGGCGGTCGAGATCCCATATCCGTGTGCAGTAGCGCAAGCTGGGCGGCAAATCGCGAGCGGATGCGGTCGCGCGCGGAAGGACTCGGCCTGCTCGAGCTCAGCGAATCACCCGGGTGATCCCCCGCCCGCACGGCCCATACCGCGGCCGCTGCCGGGCATTGTGAGGCCCGCATGTCACTGCCTCGCAACCGGCCCCGTGCGGGCGCAAGCTCTCTGGGGTTCTCGCGTCCTTGACGTACCTGGGTGTTCACCTCCAGTGTACTTGGCGGCGCTGCGGTCGGCTGACTGTGCTCGCCACATGGATCGCAAGCGGGGTCGGCGACCGATCAGTCACATGAAGACCGGCACCAGCGCGAGCGTGAAGAGCATGATCAGCGGTCGCCGGCCAGGTGCTGGTCGTGCTGACTCCCGTGATCGTGATCCAGCGGTCGGCGCCGCGCGTCAGGCTTCCGATCCGACGTTCCGTGCTGAAGCCGGTTCGAAGGCGTCACGCTCTGGGTGGCGCTGGTGGCCGTGGCGAACGGCCTGACAGTGCTGACGTCCTGGCCCCCGAGCTGTGCACGGCCCTCCCGGCGCCTCGGTGCCGAATGACCACGCGAGCGCGGACGGCCTCGCGGTGGCTCGCGCTGCTCGACGCCGGGCCGCCGTTCCGCGCGGCGGCCTGCGGCAGGCCGTCGAGCGGCCGGCGCTCGCACTAGTCCGGTTCGAAGGCGTCTCGTTCTCACACCCTGGCCGCGACGGGCTCGTGCTCGACGGCCTGGACCTCGAGCTTCCGCCCCTGCAGACGGGGGCCGGCGCCGACGCCAGCGACGGCCGCGCTGCTGCTCGGCTGCTGGTCCGACCGCAGGCCGAATTACGGCGGGTGGCGTCGAACGCGGACCGGGTGCCGCGGAATAGTCCGTCACGCGGGTGCTGCTCGCCGGCGCCATGGCGGCGGATGAAATGACGGCGATGGGGAAATCCAAACATGATCGGAGTGAGATGACCAAGTTGAAAATTCCGTGGCCGATCCGAAGCACGCTAGCCGGCACCGCCGGCACGGCCACGATGACAGCCGCGTACGCGACCGAACGACGCCTCCGGCACAACCATCGCGGGCCGCTCGACTACGACGACTCGCTCGTCCCGGGGACCATCGTGGCTTCGATCATGCACCTGGGCAATGTGACGGCAAGAGAGGACAACGAGCTCGGGCTGGCGCTGCGCTGGAGCTACGGCTCGGTGTTCGGCATCTGGCACGGCCTGCTGCACCGGCGGATCCGCGAGCCCTGGGCGAGCGCCCTGTTCGGCGCCACGCTGATGAGCGCGACGCTCTCGCTGTTTCCACTGCTCGGACGGACGCCGCCGCCGTGGCGGTGGCCGGCCGACGTGATGGCTACAGCGATCGCAACGCACATCGCTTACGTCGTCGCTGTCGGCAGCGTGGACGACGCGATCGGCCGGACCGGCCGCTGAGTCGTGTGTCACAGCCGTGCGTGATCGGACCGCCACGTGCGTTCGCCGACTGTTGCCAAGCGCCCGAAGGAGATCCCTGGCTCCCGGCACGTGATCTGGCTGGGGAACGCGACGCCGGAACAGCTCGTGACATCTGCCCTGGTCGGTGAGCGAGGACTCGAGAAGTGAACCGTCTGCGTAATCCCGCTGAGGACATCGCATGGGTCCGCTCGGAATCGATCCGCCCGTCGGTCCCCAGCGCGGCGCTGTCTCGCGCCTTGTCTGGCCGTCGGCCCCGACCGCAGCGGGCGGCGGGTTGCCCGACCTGCTCCGCGGCTTCGACGTGCGGCTCTATCTCCTCCCGGACGTCACGGCCCGGATCTGGCGGCGGCTTCCGCGTGGGAGCCGCCGTGTGAGCCGACCGTCGGCATGGGTGCGGTCGTTGCGTCCGGATCGGGCACATTGCGACAGGATGCCGTCGCCGGGGTTCCGGGCGCGATCGCGAGCGTTCCGGATGGGATGGCTTCAGCCGTGCTCGTGGGCGTGAATCCGGTCTACGGGCTGTACGCCAGCATGGCCGGGCCGATCGGCGGCGGTCTCGCGGTCAGCACGCGGCTGATGGTGGTGACCACGACAACCGCTGCGGCGCTCGCCGCTGGCTCGGCGCTGAGCGGCTTCTCCGGCGCCGACCGCCCCGAGGCGCTGTTCGTGCTGTCCGCGCTGGCCGGCGTGATGATGATTCTCGCGGGGGTGCTGCGCTGGGGGCGCTTCACGCGCCTCGTCTCGGTGTCGGTGCTGACCGGATTCCTCACCGGCGTCGCCGTCAACATCGTGCTCGGCCAACTCGGCGACCTCCTCGGCTCCCCGCAGACCGGCAAGCCGGCGGTGGTCAAGGCCTGGAATGTCGTCACCCATCCAAGCGAGATGTCGCTGACCGCGGCGGCTGTGGGTGTATCGGCGCTCGTGCTGATGATCGTGCTGAGTCGCACACGGATCGCTTCGGTCGCCTCGTTGGTGGCGCTGGCGATCCCGACAGTGCTGACGCTTGGCGCCAGCAACCTGGTCCGCGTCGAGGACTCAGGCAAGATTCCGAGCGGCATCCCGACGCCGCACCTCCCGCAGCTGTCGCTGCTCTCATCGCTCGATCTGATCGCCGCGGCGGCGGCCGTCGCTGTGATCGTGCTCGTCCAGGGCACCGGCGTGGCGGAGGCCGCGCCGAACCCCGGGGGATCGCGGTCTGACCCGAACCGCGACTTCATCGCACAGGGGGTTGGGAACATCGCCTCGGGGCTGTTTCGCGGCCAGCCGGTCGGCGGCTCGGTCGGCCAGACTGCGCTGAACGTCGCCGCAGGCGGGCGCACTCGCTGGGCGTCGATCTTCTCCGGCATCTGGATGCTGCTGATCCTCGTCCTGTTCTCCGGGGTGGTCGGGGAGATCCCGATCCCGACACTCGCCGCCGTGCTGATCTTCGCCGCAGCCAGCTCGCTGCGCCTCGCCCGGATCGACACGGTCCTGCGCACCGGACTGCCGTCGCAGGTCGCATTTTTCGCCACCTTCACGGCGACGCTGTTCCTACCGGTGACCGCTGCAGTCGGTCTCGGTGTGCTCCTTTCCCTGCTGCTGCAGGTCAATCAGGAGGCCGTCGATCTGACGGTCGTCCGGCTCAGCGCGCGACGAGGACCACGACCTCATCGAGTCTCCGGCGCCGGCGACCCTTCCCAGCCGCGAGGTCACGCTCCTGGACGTATACGGGAGCCTCCTGTTCGCCGGCGCCCGGACGCTGGAGACGCTCCTCCCGGATCCGGCCGGATCGGAGCTGGCGGTGGTCGTGGTCCGTCTGCGCGGGCGCACCACGCTCGGTGCGACCGCGTTCATCGTCCTGGCCGACTACGCGGAGCGGTTGCGCTCCGCCGGCGGGCACATGTACCTCAGTGGCGTCACCGTCGAGCTCGCCGAGCAGCTGCGGGACACCCACCGCGTCGACCTCGAGGACGCCGTCACCGTGATCCCTGCAACCGAGACGATCCTGGAATCGACCCAAAAAGCCATCGACGACGCCGAGTCATGGCTCGCAGCCCACGCCAACTAGCCGGAGTCCGACGCGCGCTGGATGATCTGCGTTGTCGGTGAATCTCGAGCACGTGGTTGGTCGCCTGGACGGCTGGCACCGCCCGGCGGGCGAGCGCTCGGACCTGGACGGTGCCGTCCTCGCCGAACGGCCCGTGCAGCGCCGGAAACACGACGTCCAGGCCGTCGAGGCCCCGGCCCGGGCTGACCAGCATCTCGGAGCCGGCGCGTCGCCACACCCCGTCGCGGCCGACCTCGATCGCGACCGGCTCATGGCCGGCGTCCCGCAGCCCGGCGCACACCGACGCCGCTGAGGCGAGCGACACCTCGTGCTCGGAGGAGCGGCCTCCCCCGAGCACCGCTACACGGGCGGGCTTCACTTCTTCTTCTTCGCCGTCGTCGAGGTGGTGGTGGTGCCGGCCGGCGTCGTCGTGGTGGTCGTGCTCGTCGTGCTCGTCGTCGGCGCCACGTACTTGCCGACAACGATCGTGACAGTGATCCCCTTCTTGGCCTGCGTCGAGGCGGCCGGATTCTGACTGAGGACTATGCCGTTCTGGCTCTGATTGGTCACGGTCTGCTGCTGCTGGGTGGCCGGGAACCCTGCCGCGCCGAGCGCGGCGTTGGCGGCCCCGGTCGTCTTGCCGACCACGTTCGGGACGGCCACGGTGGGCGGGGCCGTGGCCACGACCAGCGTGACCGTCGAGCCGCTCGCCGCCGAGGTGCCGCCGACCGGGCTCTGGCTGATCACCGTGCCGGGCGCGGCCGTGGTCGAGATCTGGTCCGTGGTCTTGGCGTTGAGCCCGCGGCCCTGGAGCGTGGCCTTGGCCTGGCCGACGTCTTCGCTGGTGACGTCGGGCACCTGCACCGCGGGCGGGCCGGAGGAGACGAAGATCGTCACCGGCGTGTTGACCGGCGGGGTTGCGCCGGCCGCCGGGCTGGTGTCGATCACCCGGCCGGCAGGAATCGAGCTGCTCGACTGGTGCACGATCTTGCCCACGGTGAGGTTCGCGATCTCGATCGACGACTTCGCCTCGGCGAGCGTCTCGCCGACCACGGTGGGGACGGTGCCGGTCCCCGGGCCGGAGGAGACGGTGAGCGACACCGTTGACTGCTCCTTGGCCTTGGTCCCTCCCTGCGGGTCCTGAGCGATCACGGTTCCCGACTTCTGCGTGCTCGTTACCTGGATCGGCGCACCCACGACGAACCCGGCGTTCTGGAGTTGGGTGCGCGCCGTGTTCAGGTCCTCCCCGACAACGCCAGGGACGACCTGCTTGGCCGGACGGGTGAGCAGGTACGCCGCGACCCCCCCGCCGACGAGCAGCAGCACGAGCAGGAGCGCGATCCAGGGCCACAGAGGGCGGCGATGGGGCTCCTCCTCCTCGGGCACGGGTGCCAGCCCGGGATCCGTGCCGTCGTGGGTGGTGCCGTAGGCCGGCGGGGGCGCGGCCGGCGGCCTGCTCAGGGCGGCCGCGGCGGCGTACTGCCCGGCCGCCACGCCGGCCAGCGCCGCCATGCTCGCCGTACGCTGGCCGCGCTCACCGGAGAGGATCGCGCTCTTGGCCTGCTCGAGCGCGGTGATGAACTGGTCGGCGTTGGCCGGGCGGTCGACCGGGTTCTTGTTGAGCGACCACATCACGACCTGCTCGAGCTCGGGCGGCACGGCCGGGTTGAACACGCTCATCGGCGGCGGCGCCTCGGACACGTGCTTGAGCGCGATCGTCACCGCCGACTCGGCGTCGAATGGCACCCGCCCGGTGAGCATTTCGTACAGGATGACTCCGATCGAGTACAGATCGGAGCCTGCGCTGACCGCGTGCCCCTGGGCCTGCTCCGGCGAGAGATACTGCGCGGTCCCCATGATCGATCCGGTCTCGGTCATGTCCGAGGCGCCGGCCCGGGCGATCCCGAAGTCGGTCACCTTGGCGTTGTCGGACTCGTCGACGATCACGTTGTGCGGCTTGAGGTCGCGGTGGACGACGCCGCGGCGATGCGCGAAGCGCGCCGCCTTGAGGATCTGGAGGGTGATGTCGATCGCCCGGATCGGGTCGATCGGAGCCTCCTCGCGGATGAGCTGCTTGAGCGAGCGGCCGGGGAGGTACTCCATCGCGATGTAGTACGTCCCGTCGTAGGAGCCGCGGTCGTACACACCGACCACATTGGGGTGCTGGAGCCCGGCGGCCGCCTGGGCCTCGCGTCGGAAACGCTCGACGAACCCGGGGTCCTCGGCGAAGCGCTGATAGAGCAACTTGAGCGCGACCTTGCGGCCAAGCTGCTCGTCCTCGGCCAGAAACACGTCCGCCATGCCCCCCGAACCCAAGCGACCGACGATCTTGTACCGGGCGTCGACGATCGTGCCTTCGGGCATTCTGGCCCTCTGACATCATTGTCCTTCTGCGAGTAGCGTCTGGATGACGGACCTCGCGATCGGCGCCGCGTCGGTGCCGCCAAAGCCACCGCGAGTTCGCTCGATCGTGACCGCGACTGCCACCTTGGGGTGATCGGTCGGGGCGAAGCCGATGAACCACGGCTGGGTGAAACCGGGCCGGGAGCCCGATGGACGCCGTACCGGTCTTGCCGGCCACGCTGATGCCGCCAAGCTGGGCGGGGGTCCCGGTGCCCTCCTCGACCACGCGGCGCATCATCTGCGTGATCTCGTACGCGATTGAAGGCGTCGTGACCTTGGCGGCACACACTCGGCTTGATCGTCTCCACGGTGACACCGGTCGGGTCCACCACGCGCGAGGTGAAGTGCGGCGTCATCAGCTTGCCCCGTTTGCGATCGCCGCTGCGACCATCGCCATCTGCAGCGGCGTCACCGCGAGACCGCCCTGGCCGATCCCGATGCGGCCGATGTCCTCGCGCGGGCTCGCGGGCGGGTAGGCGGCGCCGGTAGGGCTAAACGGCCGGCTCACGTTGATCTCGTCGCGGCGGGTAGTCGAGCGGAGGTTTTCGTGTAGAAGCCGAAGCGCTGCATGTAGTTGGTCATCGTCACGCGCCCTATTGCCTCCGCCACCTGCGCCCACACGGTGTTCACGGAGTAGGTGAGCGCGGTCGTCAGATCGATGTCGCCGAAGCTCTGATTGTTGTCGTTGGCAGAGGGACGCCGCCGATGATCTTGGGCGAGTTGCCGTTGACTATCGAGCTCGGCGTGTACCTGCGACTGTCGAGCGCCGCCGCGTCCGTGACGACCTTGAATGTCGAACCGGGCGGGTATGCGGCCTGGGTCGCGCGGTTGAAGTTCGAGCAGTTTGCGGCCGGTCGCGTGAGGGTCGTTGTCGTTGTATGACGGGTTCGAGTACATGACCTTGACCGCTCCGGTCCGCGGATCGAGAGCGACGACCGAGCCCACGCGACCGGCGAGCCCCGCGACCGCGACGCGCTGCGCCTTGGGGTCGAGCGTCGTGTAGACGTCGTCGCCCACCGGGCGCGGGCCAAGCTGGCCGAAGACCGAGGAGAGGCCCGTCTGGACACCGCGCAGCTCGGGGCCTCGAGAGAGCTCGAGGCCGGCGCTGTCGCCCCCGCCGCGGTGGAATAGCCGACGGCTTGGGCGAACAGGTAGCGCGTCGGGTAATACCGATGCCACGTTGCCGCGGGGCGGGAACGGATTTGGCCAACACCGTTCCGTCATCGGCCAGTATGCGACCACGCTTGATCTTGAGCTCGTCCAGCAGCGTGCGCACGTTGAGCGGGTTGTTCTGGAGCTGAGAGGCGTCGATGACCGTCCAGCGCGTGGTCCAGCACCAGCAGCGAAGGCGAGAGCAAGACCAGGATGAAGATGCGCAGGATGGGCTTGTTCATTCGTCTCCTGGCCCGGTCGGAGGTCAGCAGTACCAGCGCGACCAACACGAAGTTCGCGATGATCGAACTTCCGCCGTAGGAGACGAACGGCAGCGTCACGCCGGTGAGGGGAATGACCCGGGTGACTCCGCCCACGATCACGAATACCTGCAACCCCAGCATCGCGGTCAGGCCAACAACCATCAGCGTGGAGAACGAATCGCGCGCCAGCATCGCGGTCTTGAACCCGCGCCAGATGACCATGAGGTAGACGAGCAGCAAAGCCGCCGCCCCAAACAGCCCCAGCTCATCCGTTACGACCGCATAGATCATGTCCGTCTGCGGCGCCGGCAACAGGGGCACCGGTGGGTTGCCGGAATCGTTAAGACGGCCTGCCCGAACCCTTGGCCAAACATCCCTCCGGCCGCCTGGGCGAAGATGCCGTTGGCGATCTGGTAGCTCCCGAGCGGCGCGTGGTACAGGTGGGGATTGAACGGATGCAGCCAGTCCTCTACGCGGTAATGGACGTGGGTGATGTGGCTGCCCAGATACCAAGCGCCCAGTCCGAACGCGATCTAGCCCGACCACCACGAACGAAACCCTGTTGGTCGCCACGTAGAGGATCGTGAGCAGTCCGCCGTAGAACATCAGCGAGGAGCCGATGTCGTGAAGGAGGATCAGGATCACCATCGCCAGCCCCCAGATCACAAGCACCGGGCCGAAATGCTTGAGCGGTGGGATGGTCACTCCCATGAAGCGGCGCGCACCCATCACCATCACCTGGCGGGTGTCACGCAGGTAACTGGCCAGGAAGATGACGAGGCCGATCTTGGCGAACTCTTCCGGCTGGAAGACGAACAAGCCGGGGATATGAACCCCAAGGTATGCGCCGTTGGCCTGGTAGCCGATCACCGGCAGGCGCGGCAGCAGTAGCAGCACCAGCGACCCCGCCATGATCACGTAGCGGTACCGCTCGAGCTTGCGGTAGTCGTGCAGCCAGATGATCGTGGCCACGAACAGGATCAGGCCTAGCACGAACCACTGCGCCTGCTGGCGAGCCTGGGTGGGGTCGATGCGGTAGACCATCACGATCCCGAAGCTCGCCAGCACCGCTACCAGGGGGAAGAGGTAGGGGTCCGCGTGCGGCAGCCTGCGCCGGATGAACACATGGGCCACCAGGCACAGACCCAGGAAGATCGCTCCGTAGATCAAGGAGACGTTGGAGATCACGTTCGAGCGCTGGATGAACACCCCCGCGAATCCAGCTGTGACCAGCAGCGACGCGGGAAGCAGGCCCAACAGCTCTCGATTGCGGGCGCTCAGTCGCCGTGGGGCTCGGTGCGCGCTCATTTCGTGATCCGTCCCAGTTCGAGGTCCCTGACTACCGAGGCAGCGCTGGACTCGGAGCGGAGCCGGTTGTCCAGCAGCGCGCCGCGGCGATCTGCTGGCACCAGCGACGCCGGCACGCCCGAGACGTAGAAGGTCTCATACAGGTGGATTCCGGCCGGGAGGTCGTAGGGCAGGCCGCGGTAGATCGTCACGACGCCCGAGGAGTTGGTGCCGATGAAGTAGAGCTGGCGGGAAGCCAGGTAGCCGCCTGCCACGATCAAGCACAACACGATGACCACGGCGATGAGGATCGCGACCGGCTTGCGTCTGATGCCTCGCCCGGCGGCCGGGCGCCTGGCCTCGCGCCGGACGGAGGCTCGCTCAAGGACGCCGCCGCGCGGTCTGGCAGCCCTAGGCGCCGCAGCTGGCTCGGTTTCGTGCGGTGCACGCTCGGGGTCCAATGGCGGCGCCGCGGCATCGGCGCCGTCTTTGGGCAGAGTCGTCGTGCCGGCGATTGCCCCGCTCGAGGCGGCTGCGGTGGCGGCCGGGTCCGCGGCGCTCGTGACCTTGGTGGGCGACGCCATCCCTACGGCGGTGGGCTGATCACCTGTGCCGTCGGCGCTGCTCGGCACATCTTCCAGGCGCACCAGGACGACCGTGATGTTGTCGCGACCGCCGGCCTGGTTTGCCTCGTTGATCAAGGCCTGAGCCGCGCCCTCGAGCTCCTGAGAGCGGGCGAGGATCTGCCCAACTCGTTCCTCGGAGATCATCGAGGTCAGGCCGTCGCTGCAGAGCAGCAGAAGGTCGCCCGCCCGCACGGGGTAGGTCCAGGTGTCCACGTCCACGTCGGGCTCGGGCCCCAGAGCGCGTGTGATGATTGAGCGCTGGGGGTGCTCGGCCGCCTCCTCCTCGGTCAGTTTCCCGCGCCTGACCAGTTCGTCGACCAGCGAGTGATCCTGGGTGAGGCGCGTGAGCGAGCCGTCGCGGAACAGATAAGCGCGGCTGTCGCCGACGTGCGCGATTGCGAGCTGCGAGTCGTCCAGATACGCCGCGGTGAGAGTGGTCCCCATCCCCGCGCGTTCGCGCTGCGTGCTGGCGATCTCGAAGATGCGACGGTTTGCCTCTCGCGCCCGGCTCGCCAGCCGCTGTTCGACGGTCCCAGAGCCCGTAAGTCCCTGGGCGAACGCCTCTACCGCTAAACCCGCCGCGACCTCCCCGGCCTGCGCGCCCCCCATGCCGTCCGCGACCACGAAGACCGGCGGCCTCGCGAGGACGCAGTCTTCGTTGCCGCGCCGCTGGCGCCCGGTGTCGGTCTTGGCGATCGTGTCGGCGGCCCGCAGCATCGTGTCACCGCGTTGCCGGTGCTCGAGTTCGGGTGTCCGTGCTCGCGAGCGTCAGCATCGTTGTCACTGTAGGTAGGAGAACTCGGAGTCGCCGATGCGGATGCGGTCGCCGTCGTGCAGCGGCTGCGGACCTCTGAGCAACTCTCCGTTGAGGTAGGTCCCGTTAGTTGATCCCAGATCCTCGATTACCACCACTGGTCCCTCCCGGAAGATGCGCGCATGACGCGAGGACGCGAAGGGATCGTCGAGCCGGATCTCGACCTCTCCGCGGCCGAGAGTAGCGCCGTAGCTGGGAATGTCATAGGCGGCGCCTTCTTGGTGGCCCGAGGCGCGGTTGACCAGCAGCCGGGGCTCGCCGCCATCTAGCGACCCTGGCACCATCGCCTCAGAGGCGTCGTACATTCCGGTCGCGTCGGGCGGCGGACTCGTCGGGGCTCTCGGCCCTGCCCGCGCGGCCCCGGCGCAGATCCCGAAAGGCGCTCCACGCCACCCAGACCAAGAACAAGTACAGCACCACCAGAAACCCGAACTTCAGGGCCACCGAGATGGGTTGGAGCGTCGCGCCCGCGGCGACCGCGTTAGCGGTGCCGGCCACCTTTACTGGAGCTCGAACCTCATCACCGCGGTCCCGAGCTCGATCTCGTCGCCGGGCTTGACCACTGTCGGCCCGTCCACGGGACGTCCGTTGACGCGGGAGCCGTTGGTCGAGCCAAGGTCTGTGAATACCCAGGACCCACCGCGAGGGCGGAGCTCAGCGTGCCGGCGAGAAACGTTTGGATCTTCCACGACGATCTCGCATTGGCGGCTCCTACCCAGGGTGGCGCCGCGATCTCCGACCACCATGCGCTTCCCCTCCACGACCAGGATCGCGGTCTGCGCCCGGACCCGAGCGCTCTCTTGGAGCGGCTCCGCCACCCGCTCCGCCGAGCTGTAGACCATCGTACGCCCGCCTTCCGGCGGGAGAACGGAGGGTGCAGCGGCCGGCGGGTCCGGCGGTCGAACGGACGGTGCGGCGGCCGGCGGGGGACTGGCAGCTCGCGGCTCTGGGATTGGCTCGGGGCGGGCTCTGGCTCCTCGGGTAGAGGTTCCTGATCGCCTTCGGGATGCGTCACGCGGGTCTGGATCCCAAATTCGCCAAGTCGGAGACGATCGTCGGTGCGAAACTCGATCACGGGACGGGACAAAAGCGCCAGCCGCTCCCGCCGAGCGTGCTCGAGCAGGTATCCGGCGAGTTCAGCGACCAGCGCGTCCTCGTACTCGGCCAGCCGCTCGCGGTCCCGGGGAGACAGGTAGACCAGGTACTCGTTTGGCACGTAAGTCCGTGAGACCGAGAAGGATTTGTGCTCCTCCATCTCACGCGCGAGCTTGCGCGCGATCTCGATCGGGCGCACCTCTGAGCTGAAGGCGCGACTGAACGTGCCTTCAACGAGGTTGGCGATCTTGCTTTCGAGATTGCGCAGGAAGCTCATGGGTGAGCCTCGACATCCCGTCGCAAGCCGATTTTCATGCTACGACGTTGTCGGGGATTCGTTCACCGGACCCGGGCGTCGCCAACGTGCCACCAATGGTCTTGTGACAAGCGCCACAAGCGCGCCGGCAGACGCGCCGAGCAGCGCCGCCCCGGCCGACCGCACTGGCGACGGTCCGGCGAGGTGCTGGGCGGCGATCGTCCCGAGGGCGAGGCCGATCGCCCAGAGCGAGAGTCGCACGCCCTCGAGGGCGGCCGAGCGCCGACTCCTGGTCCACGGAAGGATCAGCGCCGCCAGCGCCCAGATCCCGCACGAGACGAGCGTGCCCGCGGCGACGAGCGGCCCGAGGACGCGGTGCACGGCGTCGTGCGGCGTGGCCCCCGCCGGGACGCCCTGGGCCCATACCGCTGCCCACAGCCAGCCGGCGAGGGCGGCTCGACGGTGGGCTCGGTGCGTGAGGCCGGCAAGCGCCGGCCAGGCGGTCACGAGACCCAGGCCCGCGAGCGCCGGCGCGCGGCGGCGGCCAACGGCCAGGCCGGCCCGTCGCGCGGTGACAGCACCACCGGGACGAGTCCGGCCGCGAGCAGCACGAGCGCCTCGCCCGGGTGGGAGTGGACGATGAGCGAACCCGACGTCACCGCGATCACGGCCAGCCACCCGCCCCGGGGGATGGCGGCGACAAGCACGCCGGCAAGACAGGCCATGAGCGCCCCGGCGGGCATTGGAGATGCGCCCGGCACGTGCCCGGCGAGCCACGCGATCACGGCCGCGGTCGCCGCCCCGGCAAGCGCACGCCGGGGCCAGGCGACGCCCGGGGATCGATGCTCATGCTCGCCGTCGGGGGCAGGCTCGCGCCTGGCGGTCGGTGCAGGCTCGTGCTCGGCGGTCGCCGGCTCGCTTCGGGCGCGCGCCCGCGAGGGTCCAGCCACCACGCCGGGCTCGTCGGCCATGCGGCCGGCCGAGGCCACCAGCGCCGCCCGGAGCTCCGCCAGGCTCCCGCGCTCGCCCGGGCGCGGGCGCAGCGCGAGGTCGATCGCTCGAGCCAGCTCCCGTGGGAGCTCTCGGCGCTGACGGCGCAGGGGCGGCAGATGGGTGCCGGAGCGACGTGCGAGCTGGGCCGCGGTCCCGGTTCGCAGCGGATTGACGGCGCTCAGCGACTCGTACAGGACGAGCGCGAGCGAGAACAGGTCTGCCGCCGCGCCGGCGGGCAGCCCCTGCGCCTGCTCGGGCGCCATGTAGGCGGCCGTGCCGATCACGTCGCCCGTGCGCGTGAGGCTGTTCGCCCACCACGCGCGCCACCCCGAAATCGGTCAGCCGGGCGATCTGCGCCGGGGTGGTCGGGGTACGCTCGGGGACCAGGACGTTGAGGGCTTCACGTCGCGGTGGATCACGCCGTGGGTATGCGCGTGGGCGGCCGCGTCGCACAGCGCGATGCCGATCAGCACCACGTCGCGGTCCGACAAGCGGCCGTCGGCGAGCAGCTTCTCGAGCGTGGTGCCGCGGACGTACTCCGAGACCAGGTACGCCCCGTCGTCGTCGACCGCAGCTTCGTACAGCGTGACGATCCCCGGATCAGCGAGGCGGGCGGCCGCGCGGGCCTCGCGCTCGAACCGCCCGCCGACGACGCGCTCGCGGGGGAGGACTTGACGGCCACCTCGCGGTCGAGGCGCTCGTCGTCGGCCAGCCACACGGTGGCGAAGGCGCCCGTGCCCAGGCGGCGGCGCAGCCGGTAGCGTCCGAGCACGAGCGGAGCCTCCGGTCTGCGCACCGGAGCATCTGATCGCGGGCGGCGAGCGGTGGGCACATCCGAGTCGTGCGGGATCCGCGTGCGCACGGCCACCTTTTCGAGGCAGGCAGGGCCTTCCCCGCGGTTCGGCGTTCGGAATCGGCTTACCGCCGTCGCGACGGTCATACTGCGGGTTCCGCAATTCCGCCAAGGAGCGAGCAGCGTGTCGTTCTTCGACGAGCCGGAGGAGACTCGTACAACGCCACGAGCTCCCCGCGCAGACGCCGACCCAGCGGGGGTGGTCGATGTCGCGCGCTAAGACCCAGCAGACGATCCTCGTCCGCCGCGTCGTCCTGGTCACGATCGTGGTGGTGGCGATCGTGCTCATCGCGTTGCTGGTCAACAGCTGCCAGGTCAACGCCCACAACAGTTCGCTGAAGGACTACAACACCAGCGTCGCCGCGCTGAACCAGAAGTCGGTGAATACCGGTTCCCGGTTCTTCAGCCTGCTCTCCGGGCTCTGAGCGACCCCACGGCCCTTCAGACCAGCTTGAATCAGTCGGCGGCCGATGCCGCCACCGAGCTCAGCGAGGCGAAGGGCATCAGCGTCCCCGATGAGCTCAAGGGCGCCCAGCAGTACTTCGTCTCCGCGCTCCAGATGCGCGCCGACGGGACCAAGAACATCGCCGGACAGGTCCAGCCGGCGCTCCAGTCCCAGACGAGCAAGGACGCCGTCAACACGATCGCGGCCGAGATGGCGCGCTTCTACGCCTCTGACGTGCTCTACAAGAACTACACCGTGCCGCAGATCATCGGCGCGCTGCACGCCGCCAACATCACCGTGGGCGGCGCGGGCGGTCAGCAGGTCAACTCGAGCCAGTTCCTGACCTCAATCGACTGGCTCGATCCCACGAAGGTCGCCGATCAGTTCCATGTCTCGGTCCCCGCCACGCACCCTGCGCATATCGCGCCCGGGGTCCACGGGCACGCGATGCAAACCGTCAGCGTCGGCGGCACGGCGCTGTCGACGAGCTCGACGAGCAGATTATCCCCGCCAGCCCACCGCCGGTGTTCACGTGCACGTTCACCAACGACGGGCAGAACACCGAGACGAACGTGGTCGTGAAGGTGACGGTGCAAGGCACGTCGATCAGCGGGCAGGCCACCACCCCCCAGACGGTCCCCGGCCATACCTACACGGCGCAGGTGACGCTGAGCTCGTCGCCCCCCAAGGGCACCTACACCGTCAAGGCGACCATCGAGAAGG
>CAWEKN010000004.1:0-337013 GCA_963809685.1 uncultured Solirubrobacterales bacterium
TATCAGCAGCTGTGGACGACGAAGCTCTCGATCTCACTCGGCGGCGGCAGCATCTCGGCCGATCTGCGCCACTGGGTCAACGAGGGCCTGATGACGTTCTTCTTCCTGGTCGTGGGACTCGAGGCAAAGCGCGAGCTCGACACGGGCGAGCTGCGCCAGCGCAAGCGGCTCGCGATCCCGGTCGTCGCGGCACTGGGCGGCCTTACGGTGCCGATCGCGATCTACCTTGCATTCAACGCCGGCGGCCCGGGCGAGCACGGGTGGGGCGCGGCGATGTCCACCGACACGGCATTCTCGCTCGGCGCGCTTGCGCTGCTGACGCCGCGTTCGGCGACGCGCCTTCGGGTGTTCCTGCTGACGCTCGCCGTCGTCGATGACCTGTGCGCACTGCTCGTGATCGCGACCGCCTACACGGCGCACGTCTCGTTCCCTGCGCTCGCGGTCGCAATCGCGCTGTTCGGGGTGCTGCTCGCACTGCGGTTCGCGCCGGCGTGGCGGCGCGAGGCATCGGCCGTCGTCGGCGTCGCGATGTGGGTGGCGATGTTCAAGTCCGGGGTCGACCCTGTGGTCACGGGCCTTGCCGTCGGGCTGGTGACCAGCGCGTATCCGCCCTCGCGCGAGGATCTCGAGCAGGTCACGGCGCTGACCAGGTCGTTCCGCGAGCAGCCGACGCCCGAGCTCGCACGCTCGGCGCGGATGAGCGTGCTGTCGGCGATCTCGCCCAACGAGCGCCTCCAGTACGGGCTTCACCCCTGGACCAGCTACGTGATCGTGCCGCTGTTCGCGCTGGCAAACGCGGGCATCCACATCACCGGCAGCCTGCTCAGCGATGCCGCCAGCTCGCCGATAACGCTCGGAATCCTGGTCGGATACGTGGTCGGCAAACCGATCGGGATCATGACCGCGTCGTGGCTGGCATCGCGTCCGGCTCTGCACGGCCCGCGTCCCACGATCAGCTGGCCGGTCCTGGCCACTGGCGCGACCGTCGCCGGGATCGGCTTCACCGTGTCGTTGCTGGTCTCGAGTCTCGCGTTCACCGGCCGGGACCTCGACGAGGCCAAGATCGGGGTTCTGGCCAGCACGATCGTCGCGCCGGCGCTTGGATGGGTGATGGTCCGCCTGACCCGCCGCATCCCGGCCACCGTCCGCGCGCGCCAGATCGTCGCCACCGCCGAGGACATCCTCGACCTCGCCGAGGACGTAGACGTCGAGCGCGACCACATCAGGGGCCCCGACGACGCGCCGGTCACGCTGGTCGAGTACGGGGACTTCGAGTGTCCGTACTGCGGGCAGGCCGAGCCCGTCATCCGCGAGCTGCTGACCTCGTTCGGCGGCGACCTGCGCTATGTCTGGCGCAACCTCCCGCTCAACGACGTGCATCCCGATGCGCAGCTTGCCGCCGAGGCCGCCGAGGCCGCCGACGCTCAGGGCAGGTTCTGGGAGATGTACGACCGGCTGCTGGCCGATCAGGGCGACCTCTCGCCGCAGCGGATCGGCGAGCACGCCGAGGAGCTCGGTCTCGACATCGAGCGCTTCTGGGACGAGCTGCGCCGCCACGAGCACGCCGAGCGCGTCGCCGAGGACGTCAGCAGCGCGGACGCCAGCGGTGTGTCCGGGACCCCCAGCTTCTTCATCAACGGCCGCCGCCACCAGGGCGCCTATGACCTTGAAACCCTGACCGAGGCCGTCAAGGCCGCCGGCCGGCGCGCCAAGCTGCTCGCCAAGGCGGCGGCATAGCCTGGATCCGCCGAGGATCCAGGCTTAGCTCGTCGTTCGTTACGAGTCCAGCTGCTCGGGCAAGCCGAACCGCCCGAACGCCGCCAGCAGCCGCTCCGGATCGGCCGGCTGCTTGGGCCAGTGGGCGTAGGTCTCACGGCCCGGGTTGTCGGCCACACGCGCCACGAATGCGGTCACGTCGCTGATCTGCTCGCCGCGGAACGTCAGCACGTTGAGCGCAAACGGCAGATAGCAGCCGGCCTCATCGTCCCATGTGTAGAACCCGAGCGCCGGCTGCCCGTTGGCGTGAGCCCTGACGACCTGCCAGCGCCAGATCCCCGACATCGGCCAGCCGGCCAGGAACCTGCGGATCTCCTCGCGACCGCCGAACCAGCTGCGCAGCGGCGGCATCGCGAACGCCGCGTCCTGCGACAGCATCGCTGCCACGGCATCGACATCGTCGCGCAGCCAAGCGTCGACGTAGCCGTCGATGATCTGCTCGACGCGCTCGTCGCCGAGCGAGCGCAGCGTCGCCTGCTGGCTGCGCTCCGGGGTCCGATCGTCGACCGATTTGCGCGCCCGCTGCAGCGCACTGTTGACTGACGCGACCGACGTGTCGAGCGCGTCGGCGGTCTCTTTGGCCGAGAAGCCCAGCACCTCGCGGAGGATCAGCACCGCGCGCTGGTTGGCCGGCAGATGCTGCAGGGCGGCGACGAACGCCAGCTCGATGCTCTCGCGCAGCTCGTAGCTCGCCTCCGGGCTGGCGACCCCGTCGGCCACCTCGAGGCGCTCGTCGGGATACGGCTCGATCCAGACCGATTCCACCACGGGCTCGCCGGGGCCGTCGTGCGGGTCGGTGCGCGGCCCGTAGTCGATCGGCAGCACGCGCTTGGGGCGCTTGGCGATCATGTTCAGGCAGCTGTTGGTCGCGATCGTGTAGAGCCACGAGCGCAGCGAGCTGCGGCCCTCGAAGCGGGCCAGCCCGCGCCAGGCTCTGAGCATCGTGTCCTGCAGGGCATCCTCTGAATCGTGAACCGATCCGAGCATCCGGTAGCAGTGCGCCTGCAGCTCTGATCGGTGCAGCTCGATCAGGCGGGCGAAGGCCCCCTCGTCACCGTCGCGGGCGGCCGTCAGCAACTCGCGCTGCTGTGGGGTCGGGACTGTGGAGCTGAAACTCATGTCCTGCAGGCTAGACCTGACCGGGGCACGAAACTCATCGCCCGGGCGATGAATTTGCGCCAAGACCGTGATCTAACGGTCTGTGAGCTCCAATCCAATCGTCCATCTCGAACTGCACACCGGCGACCTCGAGGCCGCCGAGGCGCTGTACGCGGAGCTATGCGGCTGGCAGACGCAACGGATCGATAACCGGCACGGGTCGTATCTGGCGCTTGACCTGGGGAGCGGGATGGGCGGGGGGATCGTGCAATGCCCGGTCCCGCGGGCGCTGTGGCTGCCCTACGTGGAGGTGCAGGACATCAGCGCTGCGACCGACCACGCCAGGTGTCTGGGCGCCTCGATCCTGCTTGCACCCCGGGAGGGCCCGGCCGGCTGGCGCAGCGTCGTCAGCAGCCCGTCCGGCGGCGAGATCGCGTTCTGGCAGCAGAAGCGATGAGCGCAGGCCGATCCGCTGCTCGTCGGATCGGCTACGCCGTCGGGGCGCGGCGGACGCCGATCTGAGCAGCGGGAGTTGGCAGACCCACTTGGTAGGTTGCGGGCCGAGATGCGAATGCCGACTCGCGCCACGGGCCTCAGCGCGGTTCTGCTCGGGATCGGCGTCGGCTGGGGAGCCGGGAACGTCGGGCCGGTCGTGGAGACGCTGTCGCGCGACTTCCATGTCTCGCTCGCCGGCGTCGGTCTGCTGTCGGGGACCGTCTATTTCGCCGCGGTGATGGTCGCCACGCCGTTCGCCGTCCCGCTCGCCGCGCGCGTCGGGATCGTTCGGTCGACTGCGGCCGCCGCGGCGATCATGGCCGTGGGGCATCTCGTGTTCGCGGTGAGTCCGGCGTTCGCCGGCCTGCTCGTCGCCCGGGTGCTGGTCGGCATCGGCTGCGCGTTCGCGCTGATCGCCGGCCCGGTGATGGCACGCGAGCTCGGCGGCGTACGACTGCTCGGCCTGTTCGGGGGCGCGATCTCGCTCGGCATCGCGGTCGCGCTCGGCCTCGGGAGCGCGCTGTCGGATGCAGGCGTGAACTGGCGCGTTGGGTTCGTGATCTCGGCCGCGGTCTGCCTGGCGCCGCTGCTAGCCCTGCCGGGACGGTTGCAGGGGGCGCCGGCAGTGCGACCGGACCGCGCCTTCATCGTCGCGGCGCTGCGCTCGGGCGCGACCTGGCGTCTGCTCGCCCTGTTCGTCGCCGCCAACGGCGTGCCGCTGATCGTCGGTGCGTGGCTGGTGGCGTATTTGACGGGGGACGTCGCGGTCCGCACGGCGGTCGCCGGCGCACTGGCGTTCTTGGTCTTCGGCCTGACGACGGTGGTGCGCCCGCTCGGCGCGCGCCTGGCCGCCGAGGGAAGGGCTTTCGGCGTGCTGGCGGGCGGCGGAACGCTGGTCGCTGCCGCCGGCCTGATCGTGCTGGCGGCAAGCAGCTCGCTCGCCGTCGCCCTGGTCTCCGTCGTGCTGATGGGGGTCGGCTTCGCGCTGCCCTACGCGGTGATGGTCGACGCCGCTCAGCGGCTCTACCCGGGCCGTGCAACCGCGACGCTGGCGGTCGTCCAGACGGGCCCGAACGTCGTCCCGATGGTCGTGATCCCGATCGTCGGCGCCGCGCTCGACAACGGCCACGCGCCGCTCGCCCTGATCTTGCTGGCGGCGTTCGTCGCGATTGCGGCGCTGCTCAACCTGACCTCGCCCGTGGCGGCCCGCGAGGCGGCCGCGGCGCCGAGCGCGGGCAGCGGCTGAGGCCGCGCCCCGAGCGTGGCGCTAGGACGCGAGCCACTCGAGCCAGGCTGCGCCGGGGTGGGCGATCCCGAGCAGGGCAGCCGATCGTCTTGCGTCGCGGTACTCAAGACGCCCGATCACGCCGAACACGCCCTCCAGTCGGTTGCGCTGGATCAGCTCCGGCGGCGCCGGGATGTCGAGCACGGTCCGGTTCGCCTCGCTGCCCATCGGCACGAGCGGGTCGATCGAGATCCAGTCGAGGTCGCGCTCGCTCCCGGCGCGGTCCACCACTGCCCGGAACCGTGCGAGCTCGTCGGGCCCGAAGAACACGTGGACGTAGCTGTCGACGATGCATACGAGCAGCTCCTGCGGAATCGCCGAGAGCACGTCCGGCAGCACGTCGCACGCGTCGCCGCGCACCAGGGCCGCCGGGTTGTCGATCGCGACCTTGACGGCCTCGTGGAAACGGGTGACCGCGCCCGCCTCCTGGGGGATGCAGGCTGCAAGCCAAGCGTGCACTTCGGGCCGGCCAAGGTCGAGCGGCTCGATGTCGACACCGATGCGCTGCGCGATCCGCGGCAGCGTCGAGACCGGCGGCGGAGCGGTAGGGCCTCTGAGCGCGGTCTCGATCACGACGCTCGCGTCGGGATCGCCGACCGTGGAGACCTGTCCACCCGCTTCGCGAAATCCGTAGCGATACCGATCGAGGTGCAGCGCCAGCCCGGCACCGGTGCCGATGTCCACCAGCGCGATCTCGCGCCCGTCTTCGATTGCGGGGCTCAATGCGGGCACGATGTCCGCACAGCGCCCGACCTCGTTCATCTGGTAGCGATGCTGTGCGCACAGCTCGAGCAGCCGCTCGCGATGGTCGAGGCAGAACGCGCGGTACTCGTTCTCAAACCACGCGGGTAGCGGCGGCTGCGGCGCCGCGATCCGCGGAAAGCTGTCGCGCAGCGGATCGGGCGCGAGCTCGAGCACGAGGAATGTCGCCGCCGCCGAGAACAGCAGCGGCGGCAGGCGCTCCGGCGGGATCGTCGCCGCCAGCTCGAGCAGTTCCCGGTTGTCGCGCAGCGTCGCGAATTGCGCCGCCGTCAGCGCCCACGAGGCAGGTGCCCCGGGGGCCGACCAGGCAGCGGCCACGAGCCCGGCCTGTTGCGCGACCACCGCGGGGTCGGTTGCGTACGGCTCTGACACGAGGCCGGGATCATCTCAGCACGCGGCCGGCGTTCAAGACGCATCGTGGAAGATCACGCCCAGCGCGGTCCGCGACCCGCTGGTGACCGTGCTGACGCCGTGGCGCAGCCCGACACGGTAATAGCCGTTCTTGCCGGCGGCCGGGCGGTGGTGGGTGGGAAAGATCACAAACGCGCCGCGCGGCGGGATCAGGACATGCGCCCGGCTCTGGGCGCGGGGTCGCTGCTCGAGCAGCACGAACTCGCCGCCTTCGAAGTCGATGCCGCGCTCGGACAGGACGGTCAGCACCTGGAAGGGGAAGTACACATCTCCGTAGAGATCCTGATGCAGGGCGTTCCAGTCGCCCTCGCCGTAGCGGAGGATCAGTGGGGTCGGGCGTTGCTGTCCGGCCGCGTGGCAGCGCTCGAGCAACTGCTCGTGCTCGAGCTCAAACAGATCGGTTTGGCCCCGTAGCCGCGCCGACCAGTCGTTCGCGATCGGCGCGAGATGCGAGTAGAACGACGTTCTCAGCGCCTGGATCGTGTCGGGCAGCGGCCGGTCGAAGTAGCGGTAGCGGCCGTCGCCGAAGCGGTACCGGGCCATCTCGATCGTCGAGCGAAAGCGGCCGTTGTCGAACAGCCCGGACAGCTGCTCGCACTCGGGTGCGCTGAGCAGCATCGGCGTGATCGCGAAGCCGTCCTGGTCGAGCTGAGCCCGCAGCGCCTCCCAGTCGAGCTCGTCGACGCGCCGGCGGACGTCGGCGGCCGAGCTTGGTGTGGGCATGTCGGCGGTGGGTGCGGCAGTGGTGGGTGCGGCAGTGGTGGCGGTCATCGGTGGGCCTCCCGTGTTGCAGATCGCGTTCTAGTACAACGAGGGCGGCCCCGCTGCGCGTGAGATCAGCCCCAACCGGCCGAACCGCATCGGTGGCGCGGGAAGCCGTGCACGCGACGGGTGGATGGTATGTTCGCCCGCCTTGAAGCCCGCCGACTCGATCTCATCTGACGATCCCGCTCCGGCCGTGCCCACCGGCGCCGACGACCGGTGCCAGTCGGGGCGGGGAGATGCGCCGGCGGAGGTCGAGCAAGCGGTTGCGCAACTGCTGGCGCTCGCGCAGACCCTTGATCAGCTCGACCTCGACGGCGTCCGGCCCGCGTCCCCGTGACCGGCGCGGCGGCGCAGCGCGATCCGGCGCTGCTGACGATCGAGCAGGCGCGGCACGAGCTGCGCGAGCGGCGGCTGTCGGCAGTTGAGCTGACCGAGGCGGTACTCGCCCGCGTCGAGCGCTTGAACCCCGAGCTGCGCGCGTATATCGCCGTCGACCGCGACGCCGCGCTGCAGCAGGCGCGTGCGGCCGACGGGCGGACGGACCACCCGGCGCTGGGCGGGATCCCGATCTGCGTCAAGGACGTGATCGACGTCGCCGGCTTTCAGACCACCGCGGGCGCCGCGCGCTGGCGCCGCACGCCCGACTGCGACGCACCGGTCGTCGCGGCGCTCCGGGCAGCGGGTGCGATCGTGATCGGAAAGGGCAACACGAACGAGTTCGCATACGGGATCGACGGCCAGAACCCGCACTGGGGCAACTGCCTGAATCCGCTCGATCGAGGGCGGCTGTCGGGGGGCTCCAGTTCGGGACCGGCGGTCGCGACCGCTTCAGGGATGGCGCTCGTCGGAATCGGCACCGACACCTCCGGCTCGATCCGGGCGCCCGCGTCGCTGTGCGGACTGGTCGGCATCAGGCCGACGCCCGGGCTTGCTTTCGCTGCGTGGCGTCGTGCCGCTCGCGTGGTCCTACGACACGGTCGGGCCACTGGCGCGGTCCGTCGCCGACGCGGAGATCGTGCTGGCGGCGATGAGCGCCGATCGGGCATGCGCGCCCAGCGATCCCGTGCAGCTCTCAGGGCTTCGGGTCGGCGTGCTCGATGCGCTGCTCGAGGCGTCCGAGCACTACGTCGCCGACGGCGTCCTGGCAGCCGCGAAGCACTTCGAGGGTCTCGGCGCCGTCGTCTCATCGGTCGACCTCTCGCTGCTGCAGTACGCAAACGCCGTCCACCAGATCATCCAGCACGCTGAGGCCGCCGCCATCCACCGGCCGTGGTTTGAGGCCCAGCGCGCCCACTACGCCGACCCGGTGCGCGTGCGGCTTCAGGCGGGAGCGCTGCTGCCCGCCGTCGCGTACCTGACCGCGCAGCGGGCGCGCCGGCTGCTGATCGCACAAGCGCAGGAGCGGATGCGCGACGTCGATCTGCTGCTCGCCCCGTCGACCCCATTCATCGCCCCGCTCCAGGGGGTCTCGCAGGTCACGATCCGTGGTGTGCGCCACGAGCTGAGGCCTGCACTGCTGGCGTGCGTGCTCGGTCCGACCGAGCTTGCGTGCCCGATCGTGGCGGTGCCCGCCGGGGTGCACGAGGGCCTGCCGTTCGGGATGCAGTTGATCGGCCGCCCGCGGTCAGAGCGGCTCCTGCTCGGGGTCGCCGCGGCGTGGGAGAAGCACTTGGCGCTCGAGCTGCAGCGATCCTCCCCCGGATAGGGGGAAAAGTGCTGCAACTCGACGAGCGGCGGCCGCGCGAGATCAGCCGAAGCTGACCGGCAGCTTCCCATCGGCACCCGGCTGGGCCGGCACGACGACCACCTGCCGGAGATACAGGTCCCGGTAGGTCACCGGTCCCCGCGGGCCCGGGACCCGGTCGATGTTGATCCCTGTCTCCGGAGCCCCGAACAGGCGATAGCCGTCGAGCAGGCGCGTGGTCTCATTCCAGAACACGCCGGTGCCGCGGTACGCGCCGATGAACGCAGCCGCCGCCTCCGGATCCTGCGCGACGATCGCGGCTGCCAGCCCCGACGTCTCGCGGTTTGCGAGCTCAGCCGCCTGCTGCGGCCCGTCGACAGGCGCGATTGTGACCGTGGCGGCGTGCTGCGGGTCGGTCGCCCACTCGTGGCCGAGGGCGTGCTCGTGCGGCGGCAGCGAGCTCTCGACCCCCAGCGCGGTCAGCCGCGCGGTCGCCTGCGCGGACAACTCGTCCCAGCGGTCTTGATCGATCAGCAGGAGGTTCAGGCGGTTGCAGACCCCGAGGCGGTCGAGGCTGCGCTCGATCAGGTCCAGTGCCAGTTGCGGCAGGGCGCTCGAGTGCACGTACAGCACGCCGCCGCCCTCGGCGTGCGCGAGGGTGCGGACGCCGTGGGCCGCCGCCTCGCGACCGAGTCGCGCTGTCGTCTCGCCGCTGCCGCGCAGGATCACCAGCGGCAGCAGCCGCGGGAGCGAGACCAGCGCGCTGGCTGCTTCGTGCGCGGGCAGGCGAACCAGCCCGATCGCGTCGGCCGGCGCGCCCGCCGCCGCGAGCGCCGGCCCGATCGCGAGATCGATCATCGCCGATGCCGTCCGGAGCGCGGCCGCGCCGGTGCGCAACACCCCCGCGTTGCGCGACTTGATCAGCTGCGACGCGATGTCGACGGCGACGTTGGCTCGCGCCTCGAAGTTCGCCCCGATCGTGCCGACCGGGATCCTGCGCAGCTCGATCAGCACGCCGTCGCTCTCGCTGCGGCTGATCAGCGGATCGATCGGGGGCAGCTCTGCGAGCGTCGTCAGCTGCGAGCAGATGTTCTCGATCCGGCCGGGGTCGAGTGCCAGCCGGTCGAGTACCGACGCCGCGAGCGCGTCCTTGCCGGCGGCGAGGTCCGCGGCGTTGGCCTCGAGGATCGCGTCGCGCTCGCGCTGCAGCGCGGCGGCGGCGTCGCGCAGGACCTGGTCGATCGACTCGTCGGAAAGCCGCGCAAGCGCCGCCGCGGCGGCGGCTGCCCGGCGTGCGACGTCCTCCACGTGCAACCGGACCTCATCCATTGCCTGGACCCTACCGGCGGTGGCTTCTTTGCCGGTTGGCGCGATGAATCCGGCGGTTACGCTTCGCGCGTGACGCTGCACCCGCTTGTGCAACGGTTCGCCGAGGTCGCCGACGCATACGAGCGCGGACGGCCGGAGTACCCGCCGGCAGTCGCCGGCGCGCTCGCGGCCGAGCTCGGACTCCGACCGGACGCGGTCGTGCTCGACCTCGCGGCCGGCACCGGGAAGTTGTCGAAAGCGCTGTTGGCCGCGGGCCTCGACGTGGTGGCGGTCGAGCCGCTGGCGTCGCTGCGTGAGATGCTCGCCGACAAGATCGGCGCCGAGCGGGTGCGCGACGGCGTCGCCGAAGCGATCCCGCTCGGCGATCGGTCGGTCGACGCCGTGACCGTCGCGGATGCGTTCCACTGGTTTGACAAGCGCCGCGCGCTTGCCGAGATCGGTCGCGTGCTGCGCCCCGGCGGCGGGCTGGCCGTGCTCGCTACCGTCCCGGATTGGGGCGGCGCGAGCTGGGCGCACGAGCTCGGGACGCTGGTCATGCGATCGCGCCCGGAGCACCCCTACTTCGACGGTCCGGGATGGCAGGAGGCCGTACACGCGGCGGGCGCGTTCACGCCGCCGCGCGAGGTCCGCGTGACGATCTCCCAGCCGGCCCGCCCCGAGCAGATCGCCGATCACGTCGGCTCGATGAGCTGGATCGCGGCGATGCCCGACGGCGAGCGGATCGCGACGCTCGAGGCGATTCGCACCATGATCCGCGAGGGCCAGACGCCCGCGGAACTCCCGGTCCACTTCGTGATCGGCATGACGGCGCTCGCCTGATCCACGGTGTAGTGTCGCGCCCCCATGGAGGCCCGCCATGCCCCGCCCGGCCGCCGTCAGCCGGCACCCGAGCATCATCCGCTGGTCACGCCGGCGCGGTTGCTGGCGTTCGGGTCGCTGCTCGCCGTCGGCGGCGTCGCGGTGGCGATCGTCGTATCGACCACCGGCGGATCGGCCAAGCACTCGAGCAAATCGAGCTCTGTTCAGGGCGGTTCTGCACGGACCGCCTCGTCCACGCTCACGGCCGGCAAACCGGGCACGGCGACCGTCCCGATCCTGTCCTACCACGTGATCAACGTCGCCCCGCCGTCGAGCTCTGCGCCGCCGTCGCTGTACGTGCCCGTCGACGAGTTCACGGCGCAGATGAACGCGCTCAAGGCGGGCGGCTGGCACCCGGTCACGCTCGACCAGCTGCAGGCGTATTGGACCCGCGGCAAGCCGCTCGGTTCCGGCAAGCCGATCGTGATCGCGTTCGACGACGGCTACGCATCGCAGTACACGAACGCCCTGCCGGTCCTCAAGAACCTCGGCTGGGTCGCGGTCGAGAACATCGCGGTCAGCGGCTTGGCGCCCACTGACGGCGGTCTGACCGAATCCCAGATCCGGGGGCTGCTCGCGGCCGGCTGGCAGCTGGGCTCCGAAGGCCCGACCACCGAGAAGCTCACCAACGCCGATCCGACCCAGCTTGGCGCGAGCATCACGAACGCCCGGCAGACGCTCCAGAGCCAATACAGCGTCCCTGTGAACTGGTTCGCGTATCCCCAGGGCGCGTATAACCCGACGATCGTCGCGGCGGTCCACAGCGCCGGGTTCGTCGGCGCGGCGACACTCGTCTCGGGCTGGGCCAGCCCGACGGCGGATCGCTTCCGGCTGCCGCGGCTGCAGGTCGTCGGCGGCACGAGCCCCGCCAAGTTGATGGCGCAGATCACCGCGGCCGCGCAGACCACGTCGGTCCCGGGCGCGGATCCGGGGATCAGCTGAGGCGGGCGCAGAGCTTCCTCCCCGACCGCCGCGCGAGCGGCTTGCGTGTGGCGAGCTGCGTCTCTACGCTCCGGTCGGAGAACGATTCGGACCGGGGGTGATGTTGGGTGATCTGTCGGATCTGGCGTGCGGCGGCCTTGTCGATGGCGTGCGCGATAGGTGCGATCGCGGCGGCGGCGCCTGGCGCGTACGCGACCGCGATCACCGAATTCCCACTTGGGTCCAGCACCGATCCGCTCGGCATCACAGCGGGCGCCGACGGCAACCTGTGGTTCACCGACGGCGGTAGCTCAATCGCGGTCGGGCGGATCACTCCGGGCGGCGCGATCACCGAGTTCAAGTCGGGGTTCACCAGCACAGCCAAGCCGTTCGACATCACCGAGGGGCCCGACGGCAACGTCTGGTTCACGGCGAGTCTCAACCCGCCGCAGGCGATCGGAAAGATCACGCCGGCGGGCACGATCACCGAGTACCTCTCCGGCACGGGCAGCTTCAACGCTGGTGCCGCCCCGAGCACGCTCCTCACCGGTCCCGACGGCAACCTCTGGTTCCTCGACAACGGGACGCCGACGCATGCGATCGGGCGGATCACACCCGGTGGGTTCGTCACCGAGTTCCACATCGGCCTTCAGCCAGTGAGCCAGCTCGAGGACATGACCGTCGGACCGGACGGGAACCTGTGGTTCACCGACCGCGGCAACAAGTCCCGAGATCGGCCGGGTGATCGTCTCCGGGTCAAACGCCGGCAAGATCGACGAGTTTCCGGGCTCGATGACGTTCGGGATGAACAACCCGGCCGCGATCACCGACGGCCCGGACGGAAACGTCTGGTTCACCGACGACGCCGCGGGCTCGATCGGGCGCGTCACGCCCGACGGCACGATCAACGAGTTCGTCATACGGGCGACGGCCGAGCCGGCCTCGATCATCGCCGGCCCCGACGGGAACCTGTGGTTCACCGACCAACTCGGAGGCGACCAGGAGATCGGCCGTGTGATTCCCGGCGCGACCCCTCAGATCACGGAGTTCCAGAACGGCCTCAACAAGGCGAGCCTCCAGGACGACCTCACGTTCGGGGCCGACGGCAACCTGTGGGTGGAGCAATCGATGCCCGGAGGGATCGCGCGCGTCACGCCGGCCGGCGCGATCTCGCAGTTCAGCGCCGGCCTGCTGCCGGGCGCCGGCGCCGACGGAGACGCGATCGTCGCCGGCCCCGACGGCAACCTGTGGTTCAACGACCGCGGGTCGAAATCGATCGGGAAGGTATCGCTGCAGATCCCGCCGACGGCGTCCACCGGGGCGGCGAGCGCGATCACGAACACGACCGCGACGGTCTCCGCCACGGTCAACCCGCTCGGGTCCCCGACGACGGTCGCGTTCCAATACGGGACGAGCCCCGCCGCTCTCGGCCTCACGGCCGCCGCCGGGACGATCGCCGCCGCCGGCGATCCGTCGACGCGCACGGCCGCCCTGTCGGGGCTGCCGCCGGGAACGGTCATCTACTACCGCGTCGCGGCCGACAACGGGTTCGGCGGGACGGTGACCGGCGCCGTGCTGACGTTCAAGACCACCGGCAGCCCGACGGCGCCGCAGCTGACGACGGCGACGGTCGGCAACCAGCAGATCCAGCTGACGACCCCGTCGACGAAGACCTGCACGGCGAAGTCAAAGACGCTCAACGTGACGCTGCGATCGGTGACCAACCCCAAGTCGCACGCCGCCAAGCTCCGCTTCTCAAGCGCCGCGTTCTACATCGATCGGGGCGTCAAGCACACGCGCAAGACCACGATCCGCCTGCACAACGGGCGCAAGAAGACGGTGACCGTGGTCACCTACAAGGCCAACGCGGTCGCGCGCAAGCTGCCCGCAAGCGTCAGGCTTCGCCTCACCGGGCTGAAGTCGGGCACTCACACGCTGAAGGTGACGGTCACCTACAAGCGCACTGTGACGACGCACCATCACCGCAAGACCGTGGCCGTCACCAAGACGGTGACGGCCAAGTTCAAGGTCTGCTAGCGCGCGCCTAGACCGACACCGACGCCGGCGCCGGCGCCTCAGCGGCAGCCGAGGGCGCGGTCCTGCCGCGGATCAGATCCGACGCCCGCTCGGCGATCATGATCGTCGGCGCGTTCGTGTTGCCGCGAATCAGCGTCGGCATCACCGATGCGTCTACGACCCGCAGGGAGTCCATCCCCAGCACGCGCAGCTCGGAGTCGACGACGGCGCCCATCGCGCAGGTGCCGATGGGGTGATAGAGCGTGGTCGAGTTGCGCTCGATGTGCGCGATCAGGCTCGCGTCGTCGTCGCCGGCGGGCGCGCCGTAGGTGCCGGTTGTGACCGCCCTCAACGCAGGTTGCGAGGCGATCTCGACGCAGCGCCGGACCCCGGCGACCATCGTCGCGCGGTCCTCGGCGCTGACCAGGTAGTTGTGCAGGATCCGCGGCTTGGCCGTCGGCATCCGCGAGCGCAGCTTCACAAAACCGCTGCTGGTCGGGCGCAACAGGCACGCCGACAGCGCCCAGCCGTCGACGAGAATCTCCGCGGCGCCGGACTCGGGGAACAGGATCGGGATCGCGTGCAGCTGGATGTCCGGGGCCTCGAGCCCCTCGCGCGTGCGCAGGAACCCTCCCGACTCGGCGAAGTTGGACGACAGCGGGCCTCGCCCCGCAGTCTGGATCAGCGCGAGGTTCTCCTCGGTCTCGGAGGTCAGCAGCGAGGGCTCGTCGGTCGTGTACGTGATCCAGGTCGCGATGTGGTCCTGCAGGCCCTCTCCGACTGGGAGCTCGTGTACCTGCGGGATTCCGGCGAGCTCGAGGTGGGCGGCCGGCCCGATTCCGCTCAGCAGCAGGATCTGGGGGCTCTGGTAGGCGCCGGCGCTGAGGATCACCTCACGGTCGGCGTGGATCTCGCGCAGCTCGTCGCGCTGCTCGATCTCGACGCCGTGGGCGCGCGTGCCGTCCAGCAGGAGCCGCGTCGCGTGAGCATTGGTCTCGACCGTCAGGTTCGGCCGCTGCAACACCGGGTGCAGGTAGGCGACCGCAGCGGAGCAACGAAGCCCGTTTCGCTGCGTTACCTGATACCAGCCGACGCCGTCCTGCTGCGGGCCGTTGAAGTCGTCGTTTGCCGGCAGCCCGGCTTCCCGCGCGGCGTCGATGAACGCCGCGCACGTGCGGAAGTGAGACCGGCCCTCGGACACCCTCAGCGGCCCGCCGGCGCCATGCAGCTCGCTGGCCCCGCGCTCGTTGTCCTCCGCGCGGATGAAGTACGGCAGTACGTCCTGCCACCCCCAGCCATCGTGACCCATCGCCGCCCAACCGTCGTAGTCGGCACGGTTGCCGCGGATGTAGACCATCGCGTTCGTAGACGACGAACCGCCGAGCGTCCGGCCGCGCGGCAGATACCGCTGGCGCCCGGCGAGCCCGGGCTCGGGGTCGGAGATGAACGCCCAGTCGTACTTGCTCTGCCCGACGGCGAGCACGCCCGCGGGCAGGTGGATCTCGTCGGCTGCATCGGCCGGCCCGGCCTCCAACAGGCAGACCTTGACGTCCTCGTCCTCCGACAGGCGCGCCGCCAGCACGCAACCCGCTGATCCGGCACCCACGATCACGTAGTCATACGAGCTCATCCCTCATCCCTTTCTGCCGCGGTCCGGCGCCATTCTCTGACCGGCCGGTGCGGCAGTCAAGGCTTGCCGGGTTATGAGCTGCGACGCAGAACCACGAGCTCGGCGGCGATCGCGACGACGAGGCACGCGACGCCGATCACTCCGAGCGTCGTCCAGCCTTTGTCGATGTGGTCGACAACGAGCACCAACAGCCCGATGATCAGCGCTACGACGGCGAACAGGTAACGTCGAGTGGCGGTGGACATGCGCTCAATATCGGACCGGTTGCGCCGGATGCTTAGATCGGCAACGTGAGCGTCATCCGCGTCTGCAGCGATCGCGATCGCGCGGCGATTCTCGAGATCGTCAACGCAGCGGCGCAGGCCTACCGGGACGTGATCCCGACCGACTGCTGGCACGAGCCGTACATGCCTGCCGATGAGCTCGACGGCGAGATCGCCGCCGGCGTGGTGTTCTGGGGCTATGAGGCGGACGGCGAGCTCGTCGGCGTGATGGGCTTTCAACCGGTCCAGGACGTCGAGCTGATCCGGCACGCGTACGTCCTGCCCGCCAACCAAGGGCACGGCGTCGGCTCCGCGCTGCTGGCACACCTACGGCGCCATAGCGCGAGGCGGATGCTGGTCGGAACCTGGGCCGCCGCCCACTGGGCGATCCGGTTCTACCGCCGCCAAGGGTTCGAGCTGGTCGCGCAGGAGCGCGCCGCCGAGCTGCTGCGGCGCTACTGGACGATCCCCGCGCGCCAGCTCGAGACCTCAGTCGTGCTGGCGGACCGCTAGCCCGGCCCGCGGACCCCGCAGAGGCCTGCCAGCACCTGACCCGCCGCGTGAACCGACAGCGCCCACGTCTGCAGGCCGACGATCCCGTCGGTGACGACCGCGCCCTCTCCCTGCGCCCCCTTCACGGCCGTCGCGGTCTGCGGGCCGTAGTCGCCGTCGAGCGCCAACACCGGATTGGAGCTCGGCGCGAAATCGCCGCGGCCCTCGTTGAGCACGTTCTGGAGCGTGTGCACAACCGAGCCGTGCGATCCCTGGCTGAGCATCGGCGGCTCCGTATCGCCTCCGTGGAGCGCCCCCCACGTCGCGGGGCCGACGATCCCGTCGACGGTGAGATGGGAAGCGCTCTGGTACTCCTGCACCGCCGTCTTGGTCACGGGACCAAAGATGCCGTCGATCTGTGTTGCGTCGCTCAGCGTCTGCCGCACCAGGTTGTACTGCAGCCACTTGACGGTCTCCCCGGTCGCGCCCTCGGAGATCGTGGATGGAACACTCATTGGTGACTCCGATCTTGATTTGCTCTGCGGTCGGTTGCGACCGCCCCCTGACAGCACGGTAGTTCCCGACGCGATCGGATCGTGTGAGAAACGCCACAACTACGGCGCGACCGTGACCGTGATCGTGACGCCGACCAGCTGGCGCTCGTTGCCCACGATGTTGTAGACCTTGGCGTAGCCGCCGCGCGAGCGCTCGCGCTGGTAGGTCAGCGTGATCGTCGTCCTGCCGCGATCCCCGGCCGACACGGTGCCGCCGTCGGCGTGCGCGTCGATCGTGGCGACGCTCGGGTCGGCCGACCGGGCCCGTACCAGGTTGAGCGGGTTGGCCAGCGCCTGCTTCGCGCCGCGTGCGCTGAGCACTCGCCATGACACGGTGCGGGTGCCACCTGCGCGCAGCCGCAGCGATCGGACGCTAGCTCGGATTCTGTACGGCGCGACGCCGGAGGGGATCGGCTGGTCGCTCGTGGACTGATCGATGCTGAGGATCGGAAAGCCGAACTCGTCGGACCCATCGGCTCCGAACTGAACGAGCTCGGTGTACAGCCAGCGGTGAACGCTTCCGGGCGTCGGCCGTCCGTGGTGGACGTAGTAGAGCTCGGTGCCGTCGGGCGAGAAAGCGATGCCTCCGTGGCCGGTTGAGTACATCCCGTCTGACACGCTCTGGCTGAGGATGGGGTTGCCGGCGAACTTCGTCCACGGCCCAAGGGGGTTGGTCGCGACGGCGTAGCCAACACCGTACTTCGGCGTCTTCCAGCTGTTCGCCGAGTACAGCAGGTAGTAGACGCCGTCGCGCTCGAATGTCGTCGAGCCCTCCTCCCAGCGTCGGTCCTGCCTGGTGCCGCGGCTGAGTTTGTAGTCGTTGACGTCTGCGTTCTCCCACGCCTGCTTCCCGTGGTCGTAGTCGAGGATCCGCACGAAGCCGTCTCGCCGCGGGCCGCGAGGCCCGCCGGGCGCGTCGTTGGAATCGCGGTACGCCGGGGCGATCGCCGGCATCGTGCGCCCGGTCGGGTCGTTCCACCAGTCGGTCGTGAGCTCGACGGCGAGGATGTCGGACTCCTGCACGTACTTGCCCAGGCTCGAGTCCCATGTCCAGTTGCGGTCGGCCCGTGAGTAGTACAGGTACTGACGGCCGTCGGGCGCGAACAGCACGTCGGGGTCGATCATCGGGATGTACGTCCCCAACCGCGACGTGTCGCCCTTGGCGAGCGTCGCCGGCGGCTTGGTCAGGTTGGACTTCATCAGCAGGTTGACGTCGTGGTAGCTCGGGTCGTAGGGCGAGTAGTCGATCGGGTGGGCAGCGATGTTGTGAAACGGCCCCGCCGGGGACCGCGACACCGCGACGCCGATCTTGCTCGGGTTGCCGAAGTTCGAGTAGCCGAACCAGCGCTCGGCGTTCGCGTCCGAGCGGGCGGTGTAGAACATGAAGTACAGGCCCGTCGCGGGGTTGTGGTAGACCTCCGGCGCCCAGAACCACTCGCTGCCCCATTGGTTGCGGTCATCTTCCGGCAGCGCACCGTGGCCGACCTTCTCCCACGTCACGAGGTCGGCGGACCTGTAGACGGCGAAGAAGTAGCCATGATCGGCGTTCGCGGTCGAGTACGCGTAGTAGTAGCCGCTCTTGTCGTCATAGAGCACGAACGGGTCCGCGCCGCGGGTTGTCGCGTCGTTGAAGTAGGTCGCGGTTGTTGCCCGCGGTGCAGCCGCGCCGGTGGTCGGGGCGAGCGCGCGCGTCGCCGCGGCGGCGATGCTGCCAACTGCCGCGAGCGCGACTCCTACCGCAATTGCCTTACGCAGCACGTTCTCCCACATTGCCGAGGCCGCGGATCCTTCGCGCCCAAGCGATCGTCCTGCAACAGGTTATCTCCCGTACGCTCCGGGTCTGATCCCCTCTGGATGGCTTGACCCCTCGGAGCTTCGGATCGGCCTGGGCTGCATGCGCCTTTGCACCGACGAGCGCCAGGATTCGCAGCTTGCCGCCGAGACGATCGCGGCCGCCGCGGCGGCGGGCATCACCGTGTTCGACACCGCCCGGGCGTACGGTCCCGGCGAGGCCCAGCTGGGCCACAACGAGCGGCTGCTGGCCGAGGCGCTCCGTCGCTGCGGTGCCCAGGACAGAGCGCGGATCGTGACCAAGGGCGGAATGACACGGGCGGGCGGCGCCTGGGTTCCGGACGGGCGGGCGAAGGCGATTCTCGGCGACTGCGAGGCGAGCCTGGCGGCGCTCGACGGGATTGCAATCGACCTCTATCTGCTCCATGCGCCCGATCCGCGGACGCCGTGGCGAACGTCGTTGCGGGCGCTTGCTCGGCTCCACGACGGCGGCACCGTCACGCGCGTCGGGCTCTCGAACGTCAACCGCAACCAGCTGGAAGAGGCGCTCGAGCTGGTGCCCGTCGCCGCCGTCGAGGTCGCTCTCAGCGTCTACGACGATCGCGCGCTGCGCGGAGGTGTCGTCGAGCGCTGCGCCGAGCGGGGGATCGCGGTGATCGCCCATTCGCCGCTCGGCGGGCCGCGCCGCGCGCGCGGACTCGATCGCCGTCAGCCGCTCGCCGAAGTCGCCGCCGCGCGCGGGGTCACGCCGGCCGAGATGGCGCTCGCGTGGCTGCTGGACCTGTCTGCGGCCGTCGTCGCGATCCCCGGGGCGCGTCGCCCGCAGACGGCGCGGTCCGCGGCGCACGCCGCAGGCCTGGTGCTGGATGCCGGCGAGCGCGACACGCTCGCGCGCGCGTTCGGGGCTCGCGACCGGCCTCGCCCCGGGAACGCGCGCCTGCGTCAAGACGCGGAGGTGGTCGTGGTGATGGGAATCCCCGGGTCGGGCAAGAGCCGGCTCGCCGAGCGCTTCGCGGCGCGGGGTTACGTTCGGCTGAACCGCGACGAGCGCGGGGTCGCGCTGCGCGATCTTGCCGACGACCTGGGGCGAGCGCTGTCATCGGGCGTCGCGCGCGTCGTGCTCGACAACACCTACTTGACGCGTGCCACGCGCAGCTACGTGATCGAGGCGGCGGGTCGGCACCGAATCCCGGCACGGTGCGTCTGGCTCGACACGCCGCTCGCGCAAGCCCAGATCAACATCGTGCAGCGCCTGCTCGATCGTTTCGGCGCGCTCCCGACCCCGGAGCAGCTGCGAGACGTGGCCCGGCACGAGCCCGGCTTGCTCGCGCCGACGTCGCAGATGCGCACCGTGCGCGAGCTCGAGCCCCCATCGGCCGACGAGGGGTTCACGGCGGTCGAGGCGATCGAGTTCGTTCGCGCTCCCGCAGCCGGGGCCGGGCGGGCCGGTGTGTTCGTCGCGGCCCCGGCGCTCGCGCGCGAGGGGTGGGACCAGGCCGTGTCCGAGGGGCATCTGGACGCGCCGCACCTGCTGTTTGACTGGAGCCCAGGCGGCACTGTCGATGCGCTCGATCAATCCGTCGGCGTGCTGGCCGCCGCCGTCTGCGGCCCGGTACGCGGCGCGCTGTGCCCACACCCGGCCGGCCCGCCGATTTGCTGGTGCCGGCCGCCGCTTCCCGGGCTCCCGCTGGAGTTTGCGCGTGCGTTCGGGATCGACCCGTCGCGCTCGGTCCTGATCGGCACTGGGCCCGCTCACCGCACTCTCGCCAACGCGCTGGGTGCGCGGTACGTTGGCGTCTGATGCCTCGCGCGCGCGTGGCCCCGAAGACAATCGTGCGCAGCGGCGAGCTCGTCGCTGAGCGCGACCCGCTGCGCCCGTCGGGACGGCTGCTGCGCCAGGGCGAGATGGACGCCTCCTACATCGACCTCGCCGATCCGGCCCACCTCGAGTTCGACTACATGCGCTGGACCCGGATCGTGCTGCGAGCGGCCCGTGCACGGCGGGTGCTGCATGTCGGCGGCGGGGCCTGTGCCCTCGCCCGCGCGCTGGCGGCGGAGGATCCCGGCGGACGCCAGGAGGTCTGCGAGATCGATGCCCGCGTGCTCGCGCTCGCGCGCGAGCACTTCGGGCTGCGCCGGGCGCCCGGGCTCCGGGTCCGCCACGTCGAGGGACGCGCGTTCGTCGCCGGCCAGCCGGACCGCAGCTGGGACGCGATCGTGATCGACGCGTTCGTCGACGCGACCGTGCCGAGATCGCTGATCACCGTGCAGGCCGTCGCCGAGGTTGCCCGCGTCGCCCCGCTCGCGCTGATAAACGTCGTCGACGACCGCTCGGCACGAGACGTCAGTGTGATCGCGGCAGCGCTCGCGTGCTCGTTTGAGTTCGTCTGGGCTGTCGGCGCACGGCCGGGCAACACGGTCCTCGTCGCCGGCGACGCGCCGCTCGACCTCGAGCTGATCGGCGCCCAGGTCGCCGCTGACCCGTCCCGGGCACGAGTCACGACCCCGGCCGCGCTCGCGCGTCTCGCGGCCGGAGCCGTCGCGCTGCGCGACGAAGAGCTCGCACCGGGTTGACCTCGGCGCCCGACCCGGATGTGCTCGCCGCCGACCGAGCGGTTCTCGCGCAAGTCCCGTCAAGAGGCGTATGGTTGGCGGGCGTTTCGGCTGAAGTCCGGGCATCCGTCCGCCACGCAAGCTTGAATCCGCCGCCATTGCCGACGCAACGACCTTTGGAGGAGTGCCGTGGCCTTGACCCAATCCCAGCTTGTGACCGCCATCGCAGAGCGCGCGGAGCTGAGCAAGAACGACGCGAAGCGGGCGCTGGCCGCGCTCGACGAGATCGTGATCGAGGAGCTCGGTAACGCACAGAAGGTGCGGATCGGCGGACTCGTCCAGCTGACCGTTCGCGTCAAGCCCGCGACGAAGGCGCGCAAGGGTCGCAACCCCGCGACCGGCGCAGAGATCACAATCGCGGCGAAGCCGGCGAGCGTCGATGTCCGCGCCCGGCCATTGGCAAAGGCCAAGGAAGCGCTTCCTTCGGTGCAGAAGGCGCGTCGCCGGCTGGCCGCCTGACGCGCGCGAGCACCAACCGAAACGATCGCCTCTCGGCGGCACCTGGGCCCGCGGCCGCGGGTGGGCGAGTGAGCCCTTTACTTAAGTAAATACTTGCGCTAGACTAGTAAGCGCAAACAAGTAAAGGAGCATTCAAATGGAGTCGAACATCACTCCACCCACGCAGTACACGCAGGTCACAGTCGACGTGCCTCAGGACCGAGTCGCCGAGTTCCACGCGTTCTTCGCGCGGTTCCTGGCGGGGTCACGTGGACGCCGGCGCGGCCGGCGGGGCCATCCTGGCCACGGACATCGCCGCCACGGTTGCGCGCATCGGCACGAGCCTTCGGAGCAGCCCTCGCAAGAGCGCGCGCAACAGAGCGAGCCGACCGTCGAGGCGACAGAGCTCTGATGGCAGACAAGCAGGTCACGGTGGCCGTCCCCGAGGAACGGGTCGCGGAGTTCTACGCCTGGTTCGCGTCATTTCTGGCGGCTGAGCCGCGAACTCCGCGATCGTCCGCGGGACGCGGGCGCCGTGGCCCGCGCGGCTTTCACGAGCACCGCGACGCCAAGGCCTGGTCGGCGGACGACGCCGACCAGGCGGCGTGGCTCTATCACAAGCTCGCGCCGCCGGCGCGGCAGCTGTTCGACCTGCTGGCGGACGCGCCCGGCAAGCGCATCGGCGGCGAGCAGGTCGCCAAGCGGTTGGAGCTCGAGAAGGGCTCTCACGGCGTCGCCGGGATCCTTGCGTGGCCCGGCCGCTACTGCCGCCACCTCGGGCGCGTGCTGCCGATCTCGACCGAAGGCAGGCCCGACGGGGGCACCGATTACTACATGGACCCCGAGGTCGCGGCGCTGTTTGGAGCCGCCCGAGCGCAATCGCGCTGAGCGACGGCGAACCATGACGCTGCTCGCGGATGTCGCCGCCGCTTCGACGCAGGTTGCCGCAACAAGTTCGCGCTCGCGGAAGGTCGCGATCCTCGCCGACCTGCTGAGCGGTCTGGACGCTGACGAGATCGCGATCAGCGTCGGCCTGCTCTCTGGCGTGCCTCGCCAGGGCCGCGTCGGGGTCGGGTACGCGACCGTCTACGGGGTCGACCTGGACCCCGCCGACGAGGCGTCGCTGACCATCGGCGACGTCGATCGCGCGATCTCCGAGATCGAGGAGGCGAGCGGGAGTGGCTCGGCGACGGCGCGCAAGCGGATTCTCGGTGAGCTGCTGGGGCGCGCGACCGATGCCGAGGGCGAGTTCCTGCGGCGCCTGCTCACCGGCGGGCTGCGGCAGGGGGCCCTCGCCGGGGTGATGGTCGACGCGGTCGCGAGGGCAACCGGTGTCTCGGGCGAGATCGCGCGGCGCGCGCTGATGCTCTCCGGTGATCTCCCGGCAACAGCCGAGATCGCGGCGACGCAGGGGGAGGAGGGGCTACGCGGCGTCGGCTTGCAGATCTTCCGGCCGATCCTGCCGATGCTCGCCTCGACGGCCGCCGGCGTGGCGCAGGCCGTATCGGAGTTCGACCGTTCGTCGGTTGAGTGGAAGCTGGACGGGATCCGCATCCAGATCCATCGGCGCGCGGACGAGGTGCGGATCTACACGCGCAACCTCAATGAGATCACGTCAGCGCTGCCCGGGATCGTCGCCGCCGTGCTCGAGCTGACGGTGGCGCAGGCGGTCTTCGATGGGGAGGCGCTGTGGATGACCGGTGACGGGCCGGCCTCCTTTCAGGACACCGTGTCGCAGATCGATCGCGACGCGCCCCCGGAGGGGATCGTGACGTTCCTGTTCGACCTGCTGCACGTCGACGGCGAAGACCTGCTCGACCTACCCCTACACGGGCGCGCCGCGAGGCTCGCCGCGATCGCCCCAGGGCTGAAGATCCCCGCCGTCCTGACGTCCGATCCGATCGAGGGGCAACGCGTCCTGGACGACTCGTTGCGAGCGGGGCACGAGGGCGTCGTCGTCAAGGACGCCGCATCGCCATACGTCGCCGGCCGCCGCGGCAAGGCCTGGCGCAAGGTCAAGCCGGTGCGCACCTACGACCTGGTCGTGCTCGCCGCCGAGTGGGGCCACGGGCGCAGGCGGGGTTGGCTCTCCAACCTCCACCTCGGTGCCCGCGACCCGACCACGGGCGAGTTCGTGATGGTCGGGAAATGCTTCAAGGGCCTGACCGACGAACTGTTGGAGTGGCAGACCAAAGCGCTGCTTGAACGCGAGACCGCCCGACGAGGGATCGCGGTGTTCGTCGCACCAGAGCTCGTCGTCGAGATCGCGCTCGACGGCGTCCAAGCGTCCAAGCGCTACCCGGGCGGCGTCGCGCTGCGCTTCGCTCGCGTCAAGCGCTACCGACCCGACAAGGCCGCGTCCGAGGCCGACACGATCGACGACTTGGGCGCATTGCTGTATCGGCGCGGCGACGTGCCGTAGTGGCGGGTGAACGCGCGTGTGAACGCGGGTTCGGACCTGTAGCCGACCGCGGTTGCGATGTCGCCGACAGTGCGGTCGGTCGTGCGAATCAGCGTCGCGGCGCGTGCCATCCGCCAGCGGCTGACGTACGCCAGTGGCGGCTCGCCGACGAGGGCGGTGAACCGTTGGGCAAACCGAGACCGAGACAGCGCAGCCTCGTGCGCGAGGCCCGCGACGGTCCAGGGCCGTTGGGGCGCGGCGTGAATCGCGGCGAGCGCGGCGGCGATCTGCGGATCGCGCAGCGCTGACAGCCAGCCGCTGTGACCCGGCTCCTGCTGCGCGAGCCACGCGCGGATGATCTGGATCAACAGGACGTCGCCGAGCCTGGCGAGCAGGACCTCCGATCCGGGTCCTTCCCATGCGCGATCGCGATCGATCAGCGCGAGCGTCGCAGAGAGATCGCCGCGGCCCTCGCCCGACGCCGGCAGCCGCACGACGGTTGGCAGCGCGGCGAGCAGCGGGTTGCCCGCCAGATCGTGCACTTCGACCTTGCCGCAGACGAGCGTGGCCGCCGGGCCGTCATCCCGAGGCTCCGGGGCGGCGACTCCGAGCCGGTTGGGAAGCCACGTGTCAGCGTCGAATGCGACTCTGATCGGCCCGCCGGCTGATCGGGTGACGCGGTGCGCGGAGCCGTGGGCGAGCAGCACGACGTCGCCGATGCCAAGTCCGTGCGCGTCTTGTTCGCCGTCTACCGAAAGCCACCCCTGGTGCCCGTCGAGGAAGTGAAAGTACGCGCCGCCGGATTGCGGGAAGCGCACGCCCCACTGGCCGTTCAGGCGTGCGACGGCGTAGAGCGTGGTGCGGATCCGGAGCATCTCCAGAACCTCGGTGAGGACGTCGAACGTCACGGGCTCATGCCTGATCGGACCGGCTGCACAGAATCTGGGACGAACAGGCATTGCACGTCCAAGGATGATCGCCGAACATCGCGGGGCGTCACCATGATCAGGGAGTAGATACCAACACGACAAGGAGCACGCGTGCGCGCGATCACCCTCTCATCCTTCGACGGGCTGGACGCTGTTGCGCTGGGCGACGTCCCCGAGCCGACCGCCGGTGACAACGACGTGCTGGTCGCGGTCGAGGCGGCCGGCATCGGGCCGTGGGACGTGCAGACCTGCTCAGGCGCGTTTGCGCCGGCGGGCGGGCTGTCGACCTTCCCGCAGACCCTCGGGTGGGACTTCGCCGGCACGGTGCAATCTGCCCGTGAACCGAGCGACTGGAAGGCCGGCGACAAGGTCCTCGGGTTCTCGGCTCAGCCGTGGACGGAGGTCGGGTCTTTCGCGGAGCGGATCGCCGTTCCCGCCGGCCTACTGACCCACTGGCCCGCGGACCTCGATGCGCGCAGCGCCGGCGCGCTCCCGGTCACCGGCCTGACGGCGGATCTCGCCGTGGGGACCGCAGAGGTGACCGATCGCGACGTGGTGCTCGTACTTGGCGGCGCGGGCGCCGTCGGCGGCGTCGCGGTTCAGCTCGCCGCGGCCCGCGGCGCGACAGTCATCGCCCTGGTCACCAGCCCACAGCAACAAGCGATCGCTCGGCAGTGCGGCGCGAGCGAGGCAGTCGATTCCAACGACGCTGCCCCCACCCGCCTGCGCGACCTGCACCCTGACGGCGTCGACGTGATCATCGACACGGTCGGGCCGCGGGCCTGGAAGGACATCATCGGGTCCGTTGCCCGGGGTGGACGCTTCGTGACCACGATCCCGTCGGAATTGCCGCCGGCGGACCTCGGCCTCACCAGCTCGACGCTCGGCGTACAGCCGGACCCGGGCCGCCTCGCCGAGCTCGCACAACAGGCCGCGGCCGGATCCCTGCAGCTCACGATCGCCGAGAGCTATGACCTCGCCGACGCGGTCAATGCGATGCGTCGAGTCGCGCGCGGCGGTGCCGGGGGCAAGGTCGTGATCAGCGTCACCGGCTGACGTCGCGGGCGCGTGGCACTTAGATGGCCCGGGCAGGACTCGAACCTGCGCGCGACGGATTATGAGTCCGCTGCTCTGACCAACTGAGCTACCGGGCCGCGATCGAGTGCGACGCTAGCACCGGTCCCGGTGCCGCGACGCGGGCCTCCCAGGCGATCGCCGCCTTGCGCTAGGCTGGCGGTCTGATGCTCCTGACCGCGGACTCCCTTGGCCAGACGCTGGCACTGCTCGCGACGTTCATCGGGATCGGCGTTGTCGCCGGTGGGCTGGTCACCTACATCGTCTTCCAGGTGATGGGCGAGCATCAGCAGAACCGGGAAGCAAACGAGCGCGGCGGCTGACCGCGCCCGGCGATCGCGCGGCGAACCGCCGCGCCCGTGAAGGAACGGTGGCGGCAGGCGTCGAATGAGACGGCTGCCGATGAACCAAGCACAGACTTCCACAGCCACCGCGGAGGGTCCGCACGGGCACCAAGCCCTGTCCGCGTACATCCGGGCCCGCTTCGACGAGTTCTCGCGCTCGCAGAAGGACGTCGCCCAATACATCGTCGACCATCTCGACGAAGCCGCGTTTCAGACCGCAGAGGAGCTCGCCCGTCGGGCCAGCACGTCGTCGAGCACGGTCGTGCGGTTCTCGCAGGCGCTTGGGTTCGAAGGGTTTCCCGAGCTCCAGCAGGCCGCGCGCGACGAGTACCGACGTCGCCCGCCGGGAGTGGGCGAGGCGCTCGCGACGGCGGCGCCGCTGTTCTCGCTCGACCACACCGAGTTCGAGGCCGCGCTCGCCGCCGACCACGTCAACGTCGAGGACACGGCGCACAAGCTGTCGCGCTCGAACGTCGAGGCGGCGATCGACGCGATCGTGTCGGCCGAGAAGGTGCTGATCGCCGGCACCGACCAGATGGCGTTCTTCGCCAGCTACCTGCGGCATCTGCTGATGCTGCTCGACCTCCGCGCCGAGATCGTGGCAAGCCCATCGCAGGAGGCGCTTGGCCGCCTCAGCCGGATCGACGAGCAAACGCTCGTGATCGGCCTGTCGGCGGGACGCCCGCATCCGTTGATCACGCGGACGATGAAGCTCGCGCGCCACCGCAAGGCGCCGACGCTCGCGATCACCGACGCGACCCTGTCGGAGGTCGCGCGGCTCGCCAGGATCCGCCTGTACTACTCCTCTAACACGCCCGCGTTCGTCCGTTCGCACACGGCGCTGCTGTCGCTGATCCAGGCGCTGGCCTATGGCGTCTATGCGCGCGACGCGCAGCAGTACGACGTCCGGATCAAGGCCTTTCGCCTGAAGTAGCGGCGGGGCGCGTCTCACCGCGAGGCGACGAGCAGCGCCTGCGTGGCGGTGCCGACGCGGCCGGTGAGGTCGTACAGCACGCTGTGCGCGGTGGCGATCCCGTCAGGCGCGATCGTCGTCCGCGCTTGCAGGCAGATCCACTCGCCGACCGGCTCGCGCTCGATGTAGAGGGTGAGGTCGGGGTTGATGAACAGGTACTCGTCCCACGGCAGGTTCGCGCTGATCCCGTTGCCGAAGTCGCCGGCCGCGGCGAGCAGCTGCAGCTGCGAGGGCTGCTCACCGGCGATCAGCGGCCGACGGAGGCGAAACCACGCGGTCGACGGTCCGGTGTCGCGGAAGCGGCCCTCGACGAAGCGGACCTCGATCGCGTCGGGCGCGAACATCGGCCGGTGCGGCGGGCGGAAGTCGCTGTCGCTGCCCTCGTCGGGCCCGGGCGGCATCGCGCCGGCCGCAGTGCGCGGGGCCTCGGCGGCGGCGCGCTGGAGCCGGAGCGCGCGGGCGCGCACGACCTCGAGTCCACCGCGCGCGTTGATCGACGCCTCGAGCAGCTGCACCCGGCGCCCGGGGCGCACGACCTCGGCGCTGACCTCCAGCTCGCCAAGCGGTACCGGTCGCAGGAACTCGTAGGTCACGCGGCTGATCGCGAGGGCACCGTTGCCGGCCAGCTGCTCGAATGCCCGCATCACCAGCGCCGCCGGAGCGCCGCCGTGCAGAGCCTCTGGGTCCCACGGTCCGCGGCCCAGCTCGGTTGCGACAAACCGGCCATCTTGAGGGAGGAACACCGCCGTCTCAGACATGGCGGCACACGGTAGCGCCCGGCTACACTGGGCCAGATGAGCGGCGACAACGGAACGCCTCGCGACGAGGCGACTTTCACGGTCAAGGCCGGATCTGGCGGAGATGCTCAAGGGCGGCGTGATCATGGACGTAGTCACGCCCGAGCAGGCGAAGATCGCCGAGGATGCCGGCGCCGCCGCGGTGATGGCGCTCGAGCGCGTCCCGGCCGACATCCGCCGCGACGGTGGCGTGGCCCGGATGAGCGACCCGGAGATGATCACGGGAATCCAGGAGGCCGTCACGATTCCGGTGATGGCGAAGGCGCGGATCGGCCACTTCGCCGAGGCGCAGGTGCTCGAGGCGCTCGAGGTCGACTACATCGACGAGTCCGAGGTGCTGACGCCGGCCGACGAGGCCAACCACATCGACAAGTGGCCGTTCAAGGTCCCGTTCGTGTGCGGCGCCACCAACCTCGGCGAGGCGCTGCGCCGGATCGGCGAGGGCGCCGCGATGATCCGCTCCAAGGGCGAGGCCGGGACCGGCGACATCGTCGAGGCGGTTCGGCACCTGCGGATGATCCGCGGGGAGATCAGGCGCCTGACGATGCTCGACGAGACCGAGATTGCGAGCGCCGCCAAGGATCTCGGCGCGCCGCTGCACCTCGTGCGCCAGGTCGCGGTCGACGGGCGGTTGCCGGTCGTGCTGTTCTGCGCCGGCGGGATCGCCACGCCGGCCGACACGTCGCTGGTGATGCAACTGGGAGCCGAGGGCGTGTTCGTCGGCTCGGGGATCTTCAAGTCAGAGGATCCCGAGCGCCGCGCGCGCGCGATCGTCGAGGCCACGACGCACTTCCAGGACCCCGCACGGGTCGCCGCGGCGTCCACCGGCCTCGGCCAGCCGATGGTCAGCCTCGAGTCCTCGAAGCTCGAGACCGAGCAGCTGCTGTCGCCGCGCGGCTGGTAGGGTGCTGGCTTCGCCAGCATTGCGAGTTTTGCCTGGCGGCAAAACATCGCGAGCTAGATGACGGTCGTCGGGATTCTCGCGCTCCAGGGCGGGTTCGACGCGCACGCCAAGATCGTGCGCGAGCTCGGCGCGCAGGCGCGCGAGGTTCGCGTGCCGGCGGACCTCGAGGGGCTCGACGCGCTGATCATCCCGGGCGGGGAATCGACCGTGATGACACTCGGGATCGAGCGCGAGCGCCTCGCCGAGCCGCTGCGGGAGCTGGTCAACGCCGGCACGCCGGTGCTCGGAACCTGCGCGGGCCTGATCATGCTCGACCGCGACCATCTCGGCTTGCTCGACGTGCGCGCGCAGCGCAACGCGTTCGGCCGCCAGCTGCGCTCATTCGAGGCTGAGTTCGAGATCGACGGTGTCCCCGGCGGGCCGGTGCACGCTGTCTTCATCCGGGCTCCGTGGGTGTCCGAGCACGGCGACGCGGTCGAGGTGCTGGCGCGCTTCGACGAGCACCCAGTCGCGGTCCGGCAGGGCAATCTGCTCGCCGTCTCGTTTCATCCCGAGCTCGCCGGCGAGACACGGCTGCACGAACTGCTGCTGCGCCTCAACGGCCGTTAGGGCCGCGAGCGCGCGAACTCGGGGGCCATGAATCGCAATTCACAGGCGGGGGGTGCCGGTGAACTGCGATTCATCGGCTGGCCGGGTCGCGCGGGCGGTCCGCGTACTGCCGGAAGTCTCGCTCGAACGCCGCCCAGTCGAACGTCGGGATGCCGTCGGGCCGCGGCGGCGGCTGCTCGTCGGCAGGCTCGTCGCCGTCGGACGGCGGGTCCTCGGAGTCGCTGCCTCGAGACAGCCACGCCGCGAGCGCGCAGATCAGAATCCCCGCTGCATACACGAATCCGGCGAGCACGGGGTGGTGCGTCAGCGACGCCAGCCCGCCGACCGCATAGAGCCCGAGCGCCGAGATCACGAGCCGGCGTAGATCGGCTCCCGGCACCGCCCGGCGCGGCGCGCGCGCGTACGCGCTGAGCAGAATCCCGGCGCCGAGGACGATCGCCAGCACCAGCTTCCAGGCGTCCGATGGCGGCACGATCATGACAAAGCCGATGATCGACCGATGCGACGAAGTTTTCAAGGGTTTTTGTCGCCCGAGGCCCGGCGATCGGGGCCGTGCTCAGACGACCAGGCCGTGCCGCATCGTGTTTTCGGTCACAGCCCGGGGCTCGACGAAGTGCAGTAGGTAGTCCGGGCCCCCGGCCTTGCTGCCGTTGCCCGACAGGCGGTTGCCGCCGAATGGCTGGCGCCCGACCATCGCTCCCGTGATCCCGCGGTTGACGTAGAGGTTGCCGACGGGGCTGCGATCGCGGACGTAGCGGACGGTCGCCGGGTCGCGCGCGAACAGCCCGCCGGTCAGCGCGAACGGCAGCCCGTCGACGACGTCGCAGGCCTGCTCGACGTTGCGCACGCGACCGATCGCAAGCAGCGGCCCGAAGATCTCCTCGCCCAGCACCGCCGAGTCCGCGGGCAGGTCGGCGGCGACGGTCGGGGGGCAGAACCAGCCGCGGTCGGGCACGCGCTCGCCCCGAGCCACGATCCGACCCTCGCGCGAAGCGAGCTCGGCGTATCGGGCCACCCGCTCGGCAGCCGACTGCTCGATCACCGGCGGCACATCGGTGCCGAGCTCCGAAGCCTGCCCGACGACCAGGACGCGGACGGCGCCGGCGATCCGCTCGATCAGCTGGTCGGCGATCGCGTCGTGGACGAGCACGCGCGCGGCCGCCGAGCACTTCTGGCCGGCGTACACGAACGCCGAGGACACGATCGCCGGCACCGCCTCGTCGAGGTCCGCGTCGGAGTCGACGATCACGCAATTCTTGCCGCCCAGCTCGGCGACCACCCGCTTGATCTGACGCTGGCCCGGCACGACCTCGGCGGCGGCGCGGATGATCTCCAGACCGACGGGCATCGAGCCGGTGAACGCGATCGTCTGGACGTCCGGATGCCGCACGAGTGCCGCCCCGACGTCTCCCTCGCCCGCGAGCAATGAGATCGCATCATTCGGGACACCCCCCGCCCGGAGCGCCTCGAGCAGGCGCTGGGCGCAGCCGGGGGATTGCTCAGCCGGCTTGAGCACGACCGAGTTGCCCGCGGCGAGCGCCGCCGCCGTCATCCCGCACGGGATCGCGAGCGGGAAGTTCCATGGGGAGATGACCGCCGTGATTCCGCGGGGCACATAGCGAAGCTCGTTGCGCTCACCCGGTACCTGCAGCAGCGGTCTGCCCTCCGCCAGCGCGAGGGCGCCGCGCGCGTAGTACTCCAGGAAGTCGATCGCCTCGCAGACGTCGGCATCGGCCTCGGGCCACGGCTTGGCGCACTCGCGCACCTGCAGCGCCGCCAACTCGAGGCGGCGGGCGCGCATCCAGGCCGCGGCGCGGATCAGAGCCGCGGCGCGCTCGGGCGCGCTGACCGCGCGCCAGCGGGCAAATCCCTGAGCGGCCGTCTGCATCGCGGCCTCGACGTCCGCGTCGGGCGAGGCGCGCTCGGCCCGGGCGACGAGCCGCTCCGGATCACCGGGATCGGTCGAGTCGATCGCCGCGCCGCCGCGGGAACCAGACGACCCGCCGCGGGATCAGACGACCGCCGCGGGGATCAGACGACCCGCCGCGCGAATCAGACGACCCGATGCTGACCGGCACGGTCAGCGGAAGCTGGCGATCGACGCGCTGCAGCGCGTCGGCAAGCTGGGCCCGCACCGCCGAGCGGCGCAGCTCGAGCACCGGCTCGTTCTTGAATGAGCCAAAGGCCTGCATCGAGTGCTCGACCCTAACAACACGAGTGCCCTCCCAGACCCGTTGCGGCCCCGGCCGGCACAGCTCAGGGCGCGGCCAGCAGCTCCTCGAGCGGCCTCCCGCGCGCCTGCTCGTGCAGGAAGGACTCGTTGCTCGTGTTCTCAAGCAGCCGGCGCACCAGGTACGCCATGCCCGCCACGAGGTCTCCGACCGGGCAGTACGTGCGGACTCGCCGGCCGGTCTCCGCGAGCGCGTCCTGCAACTCGTCGCCGAGTCCGCGCAGCACCTGGTATTCGATGTCGCGGTCATCGCCGCCGGCGATCCGGCCGAGCGCGATCGCGTGCGCGACCGACCGGAGGTTGTGCGAGGCGATCGCGACCCGCACCAGCGGGCGCGCATGCACGAGTGTCTGGGTGAGCGCCTCGAAATTGCGATCGCAGTCGGCCTTGACCTCGAACACCGGAGCCTCCCAGCCGTGCTGACGCGACTGCACGAGTTCGTGGTCCCAGTAGGCACCCTTGACGAGGCGGACCTGAAGCGGGGGCGTCCGCGACGTGGCCCGGGCCCAGGACAAGATCTGCTCGAGGTGGTCGGGCGAGTCGCGCAAATACGCCTGCAGCACCATCCCGGCCGACGGCCCGTCTCGGAACTCCGGCTCGGACAGGATCTCGAGCACGAGGTCGAGCACCGCCTCGCGCGAGTCAAACGACTCCATGTCGATGTGCAGGTGGGCCCCGAGGTCGCGCGCCCGGGTCAGCAGCGGCCGCAGCCTGCGGGCCGCGTCATCGCGGCCCAGCTGCGGCGCGTCGGGACGTAGCAGCGGCGTCAGCGCCGACACCTTGACCGAGACGTTGGCTCGCGGTAGCGGCCCGATGCTGTCCTGCTCGAGCACCGGACGCGCGGGCCAGCGCCGCGCGTCGACGGCGAGCTTCTCGAGCGCCTCGGCGCAGCGGGACGCATAGCGGTCGGCTTCGTCGGCGGTCACGGTCGCCTCGCCGAGCAGATCGACGGTCACGCCGACGCCGCGCTCCCACAGCGAGCGGAACACGCCCAGTGCCGAGGCGGGAGTCTCGCCGACGATGAACCTGTGGGCCATGTGCTTGACGCCGCCCGCCGCGGCGGCGCCGAGCGCCGCGCGCCCGGCCTTCGTATGCGCGATCTTCATCGCCGCTGTGATCGGCGGCGTCGCGTCTGGAATCTCCCGCAGGAACGCGGTCAGGTGCCGGGCGACGTCGTCCAGCGAGCGGCACGCCGGTACGACGTCGACGAACCGAAACAGCGCAGCGCGCAGCTCGTCGTCGCGCGCCGCGAGCTCCATCGCCCGAGAATCCACCGCGCGCATCGGATGGCGGGCGCTGGACGGAAACGCGGCCGCGAGCTCGGCGCCGACACGCCGGGTCTCGGCCTCGACGGAGTCGCGGTCGGCGCTCAAGCGGAGCTTTCGCCTCCCGATGCGATCAGGACGGTGGGGGGCGGGGTGGCGTGCTCCACCGCCTCCCAGCTCATGTCGCGCGCACGCGCCTCCTCGTCGGCGCGGCCACCGCCGCGCAGGCCGAACAGCCGCTTGGCGTAGAGCAGATACACGACGACAGCGACGTTGACGATGAAGCCGATCACCTTCAGCAGCGTGCCGCGGTGGATGATCTCGTAGATCTCAAGCGGCAGGAGGACCGTCGTCGCGATGAACGTGAGGTACTCCGCCCAGCGCTTCATCAGCCACAGCCCGACGGCCTCGATCCCCTCGAGGATCCCGAATGCGAGCAGCCCGATCCCGACCTCGCGAAGCGCTCCCGATCGCAGCGAGAACAGGCGGTCGAGCTCGTGCAGGATCCCGACGTGCCCGCTGTTCTGCACGGGCCCGCCGGCGACCCCGCCCTGCAGGTCGGTGAGGATCCGGTAGTAGTCGTCTCGCAGCGTCGCCTCGTTCGCGGCGAACGCGATCACCGCGATTCCCAGCAGCACGAGGATCACGAAGTGAAACGCGCGGTCGATCGCGATCAGGCGCAGCACGACGGCGTCGCGTAGCGCCTTGCCGCGCCGCGGGATCTGGATCTCGGCGCGGTCGGGCGGAGTCGGGCGGGTCGGCGCTTCCGGTGGTGGCAGCGCCACCCAGCTGTCGCAACGCAGGCAGCGGTACCAGCGAAGATCGCCCTGATCGCGCACGACCACGTGGTCCTCGGGCCGTATCTCGGCCGCATCGGATCCGACGATCGCATGCCCGCGCCACCCGCAGGTGATCAGCTCCCAGTCGATCCGGCGCCGGGGGCGTGGCCGAGTCGGAGGTGCACCGAGTGGTCACGGGACTGCGCGGACGCGGGCCGACGCGTAGCATCGCTACGAGGCGACGAGGAGCGCTCGCGCACCTTACGCGTGCGAGTATGTTGACGGCCCGGGCGACGACCAGTCCGATCGTCAGCAGCGACACCAGTGCCTGTATCGCCATCAGCAGCTTCGCCGCCCTCGACAACGGCATCGTGTCGGTCGGGCTGAACGCGGTCGCGTTGGTGAACGACACGTACAGGTAGTCGATCAGCCCCGGCATCCAGTTGCGCGCCGCGTACGGCGGCGGAAGTGTCATCTGCGGGAACAGGAAGTCCGGCGGCGTGTCGGGGGTCGTCGCCCTGGCGAGCGGCCCGCCGCGGTCGAGCTCCCAGTACCACAGGCCGAACAGCAGCACGTTGGTCACCCACAGCACGACGCCGGCGAGGATCAGCGGCCGTCCGTGCTGCGGCGCCGATCCGTGGTGAAGCAGGTAGTGGGACAGCAGGTACAGCGAGACGATGTTGACCGCCGACACGAGCCCGATCAGTGCGATCGCGAGCCGCCGCCGCCACGGCGAGTGGCGCACGGACGGGTGATACGAGATCAACAGCAGGCCGATCAGCAGCAGGACCTCGAAGCTGGGCAGCAGCCAGGTCGGGCCGAGCGTCAGCTTCTCGGGGAGCGAGACATCGAGCACGATCGCGCCGGCGACGATCAGCTGTGGGGCCCACGTCGGGTCGAGCCGCTCGAGCGCATCCTTGACCTCCTCGGCGCGCTCGAGCAGCCGTGGTTCGAGCGTGCCGCCGTGCGTCTTTCCCGGATCTTCAGTCATGCAACGTGCTGGATACTGGCACGTGGCGCTGGGAAGGATCTGAGCATCAACCGACCGAACACCACTGCATGAGGATCACCGCCGTCCGCGCCGTCCCGGCCGCGGCCGCGGCTGCTGTCGCGGCCGTGCTCGCGCTGGCCGGCTGCGGCGCCAGCACGACGACTAAGACCGACACCGTCGCGCCCAGCAGCGCGACCAGCGCCGCCGGCACCTCCGCGACGACAAACTCCAGCCCTACCTCCCAGTCGACCACGACCTCCGCATCGGCATCGATCTCGAGCCTTCCGCTGTGCCGCGCCGCGACGCTGGCGCTGACGTTCCTGGGCCAGCAGGGGGCCACCGGCCACGGCGTGATCGGCTTCGCCCTTCGCAACACCGGCGCCACCAGCTGTCATACGGTCGGCTTTCCAGGAGTGCTGTGGCTCAGCAAGGCGGGCACGCCGCTGCCCACCAACTCGATCAGGACCACCCGCGATTTCTTCGGCACCGCGCCGCTCGCGTCGCTGACGGTCCCGCCCGGTGGCGAGTTCTCATTCCGCCTCGGAGTGACCCACGGCGCCGGCGGGACTGCCGGGTGCACGACCGCCGCCGCCCTGCAGGTGATCCCGCCCAACGACACCTCGACGCTGCGGGTGACGATCCCGAACGGGGTCTACGAGTGCCGGACGACGACCGTCACACCGGTGCGGCCGGGTAAATCCGCGTTCCAGCTGTAGACCGCGTCAGGTCCCGCTCGCGGCCGACAGCCATTCCTGCCCGAGGTCGAGCAGCCGCGTGATCTCCTGGGCGGGAACCGGCCGGGAGAACAGGAACCCCTGCGCCAGCCCGCAACCCAGCTGCGACAGCTCCTGCGCCTGACGCGCGGTCTCCACGCCCTCGGCGATCACCTCGAGCGACAGGGCATGCGACATCGCGATGATCGCCTCGGTGATCGCGGTGTCGCGGGTGTCGGTGCCGAGCCCGTCGACGAACGAACGGTCGATCTTGATCGCGTCGAGCGGCAGGCGCGTCAGGTAGCCGAGCGACGAGTAGCCGGTGCCGAAGTCGTCGAGCACGAGCGCAAGCCCGATCGACTTGAGCGCCGGCAGCGCTTCGGTCAGCGCGTCGGCATCGCGAAGCATCACGCTTTCGGTGATCTCGAGGCTGAGCGAGCCCGGATCCAGGCCCGTTGCGCGCAAGACCTCTGCCATCACGGCGGGAAACGCGCGGCTTGCGACCTGGACCGCTGACAGGTTGACCGAGATCCCGATCGGCGCCGCGTCCGGCCGCGCCTGATGCCATTGCGCGGCCTGCCGGCACGCCCGCTCGAGCACCAGCATGCCGATCGGCTCGATCAGGCCGGTCTCCTCGGCGATCGGGATGAATTCGCTGGGCGAGATATCGCCCCTCGTCGGGTGTTCCCAGCGCAGCAGCGCCTCGACGCCGACGATCGAGCGGTCTGTGAGCGAGACCAGCGGCTGATAGACGAGCCGTAGCTCGTCGCGCTCGAGCGCCCGCCGAAGATCGTTCTCGACCCGCAGCCGCGCGATCGCGCGATCCCTCATCGCCTCGTCAAACAATTCATACCGGGCGCGCCCGCGTTCCTTGGCGCGGTACATCGCCCCGTCGGCGTCGCGGATCAGCTCCTCGGGGAGCTCGCCGCCCTGCGCCAGCGCGATTCCGATGCTGGTCGTGACGAAGTGCTCGCTGCCGGCGAGTACGAACGGGCGCGTGAACACCGCGGCGATCCGCTCGGCGGTCTCGACCGCCTCGTGCTCGCCGGAGATGTCCTCGAGCAGGATCCCGAACTCGTCGCCGCCGAAGCGCGCGACCGTGTCGCTCGCGCGCACCGCCTGGCGTAGCCGCGGGGCGGCGGCCGCCAGCAACTCGTCGCCGACCTGGTGGCCGAGGCTGTCGTTGACGAGCTTGAACCGGTCGAAATCGAGGAACAGGATCGCGGCCTTGGTGCCGCGCCGGCGCAGTCGCGCAAGCGCGTGCTCGAGCCGGTCCAGGAACAGCACACGGTTCGGCAGGCCGGTCAGTGAATCGTGCAGCGCGCGGTGGCGGATGCGATCCTCGATCGTCTGGCGCTCGATCGCGTCGGCCAGCACGTTGGCCAGCGACTGCAGGAAGTCGATGTCGCCGGCGCCGAACTGACGCGGCTGCAGCGACGCGATCGCGAGGACCCCGAACGGCCCGTCTGATCCGTCGATCAGCACGGTCAGCCCGCTGCGGGCTTGCTTGCGCTCCAGCTCGGGCGACCGCGGAAAGCGCCGCTCGGTCCGGAAGTCGTTGACGACCACCGGGCGCATCGTCTCGATCGTGTATCCCGACTGCGAGCCGCCCCCCGCGGGAAAGCGCAGCTTGTCGATCGCCTCCGCGGGCCAGCCGACGCCGCTGCGCAGGACCAGGTTGTTTTCCTCGGGCAGGTACTCGAGCACCGCCGCGATCTCGACATCGAGGATCTCGGCCGCACCGGTCACGGCCTCGTGCATCAGCGCCAAGGTCGTCATGCCCTCCAGGGCGTGCTCGCCGAGCCGAGCGACCGCGGACTGCTGGGCCGCACGTTGCTCGAGCTCGGCCTCGACCTGCTTGCGCTCGCTGACATCCGACAACACTCCGTACCAGCGGGGCGTGCCGTCGGCCTCACTGACCAGCCTTGATTCGTCGCGGATCCAGACGGTGTCCCCGTCGCGGTGACGCATGCGGTACTCGGTCACGGTCGGGGGGCTGATCCCCGCAGACGAGCTCGCCTCGTGCGTCAGCACCCGGTCACGGTCGTCGGGGTGCAGACTCGCCGCCCACAGGTTCGGGTCTGCGCACCATTCTTCCGGCGAATAGCCGAGGATCGCCCGGATCTGCGGGCTGACGTAGTGCCAGCGCCCGGCAAGTCCGGCGTCGGCGACGTAGATGATCGCCGGAACCCGATCGAGCACCTCCGAGTAGTCCGGACGTCCTTGTACCTGCGGCAAGCCGGCGACGTCGCGGTCCGGTGGCTGTGACGAGGCGTCCATCGAGGTCATTATCGGCACCTCGAGCCAACCAACTCAGGTAAAAGTTCGCTAATTCTGAGCCGAGAACCTGACCACCGAGGCCGCCTCCAGCTCCACAACCTTGCCCTCGGCGGCAAGCAGGTCCAGATGCCCAAGGACCTCCGACAGCGTCAGAAACGCCTGCGTGACCGCGATGTTGCCCCACATCGCGGTCGCGATCTCGTACGCGGTCTGGGGCCCGCCGGAAAGCAGCCCGAGCATCTTGCGTGCGCGGCGGTCGTGCATCCGCAGCCGCTCGTCGATCAGCGCGACGTGGTCCACGATCGGATCGCCGTGCCCGGTGAGGACGAGCTCCGCCGGTAGCTCGCGCGTGGCGCGCATCGATTCGACGTAGTCGATCAGGGCGCGGGCGCGACGCGCCTCGTCCTCGCCGCCGCCGTCGCCGCGGGGCTCGAGCGGCCGCGAGATCAGCGGGTTGGACGAGATGTGGTCGAGCAGGTGGTCGCCGCCGATCAGGATCCGCCGCGCGGCGTCCCAGAAGATCGTGTCCGACGGGCTGTGACCGGGCCGGTGCAGGACCTCGCAGGCTGCGGTCGCGGAGCGTCGAGCGTGTCGCCGTCGCGGAGCTCGCGGGTGACACGGCCGCTCGAGCCGAACGCGCGGAACGCCGCGCCGACTGCTCCGAGCACGGTGACCAGATCGTCGGGGACGCCGTGGCGGCGCATCACCGCCTGCGCGAACTCGTCGTCGTCGGCGGCGCTGCCGGCTGAAGCTCGGCGAGGTACGGCGTCAGCAGGTGCGAGCGCCGCGACCTCGGCGCCCGAGCGCCGGGCGAGGATCTCGAGCAGCCCGAGGTGGTCCATGTGCTGGTGGGTGATCACGATCAGCTCGAGGTCCTCGATCGCGACGGCCGTGCGCGCTCGAGCGCACGCTCGCAGCTCGTCGAGCGACGTGCCGGAGTTCGGCCCGGTGTCGATCAGCGTCAGCGGATCGTCCTCGATCAGGTAGCAGTTGACCCGCCCGACGAGGAACGGCGTCGGGACCGCGATCCGGTGGATCCCGGCCTCCGCGGCGAGCGCCATGACTCCTCGGCGGTGGCGGGCGCGGCGTCCGCGCGGTCACGACCGGATCACGGCGAGCACCTCGTCGCGCCGGCGCTCCATGTCCTCGCGCGAGCGCAGCGACTCGAGGCACAGTCGCAGCAGCGGCTCGGTGTTCGACGGGCGCACGTTGAAGTGCCAGTCGTCGTAGTCGATCGAGATCCCGTCGAGCCGGTACTGCTTGGCGTCCTGCGTAGCGCTCGGCGAGCTCCTCGATCTTCGCCGTCCTGGTCGGCGACCTCGGAGTTGATCTCGCCGGAGATGAAGTAGCGCGACGCGGTACGGCTCGAGCAGCTCGACATCCGCGTGCCGCGCTCGGACAGCAGCTCGAGGATCAGCAGCGCCGGGATCGTGCCCGAGTCGGCGCAGTAGAAGTCGCGGAAGTAGTAGTGGCCCGAGACCTCGCCGCCGAACACGGCGCCCTCCTCGCGCATCCGGGTCTTGAAGAACGCGTGGCCGACGCGGTTCATCAGCGCCGCGCCGCCCAGCTCGTGCACCATGTCGGCGACGGCGCGGCTGGCGCGGACGTCGTAGAGGATCGTCGCGCCGGGGTTCTTGCGCAGCATCGACTCGGCCAGCAGCGCGGTCAGGAAGTCGCCGTCGACGAACGCGCCCGTGTCGTCGATGAAGAAGCAGCGGTCGGCGTCGCCGTCCCAGGCGATCCCGAGGTCGGCCTGCCTGTCGACGACCTCGCGCATGATGAACTCGCGGTTCTCGGGCAGCAGCGGGTTCGGCTCGTGGTCGGGGAAGTTGCCGTCCGGCGTCCAGTAGGCCTCGACCAGGTCGAGCCCGAGCCGCTCGAGCAGCGGCCCGACCATCGGCCCGGCCATCCCGTTGCCGCCGTCGACGACGACCTTCAGCGGCTCGATCGCGCTGCGGGTCGATGAACTTCAGCGCCGCGCTCGTGGAAGTCGTCGTAGACGTCGACCTCCTGCGACCGTTCCGCCGCCCGGCGCGTCGCCGAGGCCCTGCTCGATCCGCGCCCGGACGTCGCCGATGCCCGCGTCGCCCGACAGCGCGATCGCGCCGCGCTCGACGAGCTTGGCGCCGGTGTACGCCTTCGGGTTGTGCGAGGCGGTGCACATCAGGCCGCCGTCGAGCTCGCGCGAGCCGACGAGGTAGTAGAGCATCTCGGTTCCGACCTGCCCGGCGTCGAGCACGGTGCGCGCCCTCGGCGCACATCCCGTCGCGGTAGGCGGCGGCCAGCTCGGGCGCCGTCAGGCGCATGTCGCGGCCGAGCCCGAGCCGCAGCTCCGACGCGCGGCTTGCCCTCGAGCTCGCGCGATCACGCGGGCGAACGCGCGCCCGATCGCGCTCGGCGCTCGCGGCGTCGATGTCCTCGCCGTAGAGGCCGCGGATGTCGTAGGCCTTGAAGATCGCGGGATTGGCGATCACGCTCATCGCGACTGCATGCTACCCGCGGCGTGTTGCCTCGCAGGACGATCGGCGTCAGGCCCGACGACGACCGTCCCCTTGATCAACGGAGGGCTGAGGCTATCCGGCGCGCTCCCGATGACCGCCATCGGCCAGAAACCGGGTCTAGACTGAAACCCATGTCCGGTCACTCCAAATGGCCTTCGATCAAGCACAAGAAGGCGGTCGTCGACGCGCGCCGCGGCCAGCACTTCACCAAGCTGGCTCGGGCGATCACGGTCGCCGCCCGGGAGGGCGGGGGCGATCCGACGGCAACCCCGGCGCTCGCGCTGGCGATCCAGAAGGCGCGCGACGCCTCGATGCCGAAGGACAACATCGAGCGCGCGATCGCGCAAGGGCACCGGCGAGGGCGTCGACGCCGACAGCATCGAGACCGTGCTGTACGAGGGCTACGGCCCGGGCGGCGTCGCGCTGCTGATCGAGGCGCTGACCGACAACCGCAACCGCACCGGCGCCGACGTCCGCCACCTGCTGTCCAAGCACGGCGGCAACCTCGGCGAGCCCGGATCGGTCTCCTACCTGTTCGACAAGCAGGGCGTGATCGTCGTCGACGCGACCCGCTACGACGAGGACGACCTGATCGCCGCGATCGATGCGGGCGCGCTCGACATCGCGCTCGACGACGACGTGTTCGAGATCGATCACCGAGCCCGGCGACCTCGGCGCCGGTCCGCCAGGCGCTGGCGCAGGCAGGCGTCGAGATCGAGCAGCGCCGACGTGACGCAGCGCCCGAAGTCGCGCGTCCCGGTCGACGAGGGCGACGCCGCGAAGCTGATGAAGCTGATCGACGCGCTCGAGGAGTCCGATGACGTCGACGCGGTGCACGCGAACTTCGACGTCGACGCCGACGTCCTCGAGCGGATCGCGGGCTGAACACGCGCCGGTAGCGGCTCGTTAACAGCGACTCTTCATCGAGGTCGCTACCCTCCCGCCCTCGATGAGACGCAAGTCACTCGCAACCTCGATCGGGCTGGCGCTCGCCCTCGGCCTCGCCGCCTGCGGCAGCTCCACGGCCCCCGGCGTCGTCCAGGCCCCTTCAGCCGGCGCGACCGAGGCATCCGCGTCAGCGACCACCAGCGCCACGACCCCGACCCCGACGGCGCCCACCGCGACGACCCCGAAGCCGCCGTCGCCGCTGTCGAAGAAACCGGTCGTGGTCATCCCGAAGGGCGCCGCCGCCCAGGACCCTGGTGATCAAGGACCTGATCACGGGCACTGGCGCGGCCGCCACGCCCGGCAGCATGGTCACGGTCAACTACGTCGGCGTCCTCTACAAGGGCGGCAAGGAGTTCGACTCCTCGTGGAAGACCGGGCCAGCCGTTCGCGCCGTTCAAGCTCGGCGCGGGCTCAGTGATCAAGGGCTGGGACAAGGGCCTGGTCGGGATGAAGGTCGGCGGCCGTCGCGAGCTGATCATCCCGCCGAGCCTCGCGTACGGAGCGGGCGGCAGCCCGCCGGTGATCCCGGCTAACGCGACGCTCGTCTTCGTGGTCGATCTGCTCGGCGTTTCCTGACGACCTCGCGATCGCCCTCGGCCTCGCCGCCGCCGGCGCCCGCGGGCGGGTGCGCGCGATACAGCGCCATCGGCTCGGCGATCCCCTTGAGCCGGTGACGCCCGGCAAACGACCAGTCGAACCGATCGCGCGCGGCGTCGCGCACCTCCTCGGTGCAGAGCACGCTTCCCGGCCGCGCGATCCCCGTCACGCGGCTCGCGATGTTGACCGAGTGACCGTAGAGGTCGCCGGCGCGCTGGACCGCGGTGCCAAATGCGATTCCGGCCCGCAACGCCGGCAGCTCGGCGTCCCGCGCAGCGGCCACGAGCGCAAGCGCGACCGACACCAGATCCGCCGGGTTCGGGCTGACGAGCAGCGCCGCGTCGCCGATCGTCTTGACCAGCCGCACCGGTGGCGCTGTGGCTTCCGCGGCCAGCTCGGCGAACCGTCCGGCGACGGTGCCGAGGTCCTCGATCTCGAGCTCGCCGCCCAAGCGGGTGAAGCCGACCAGATCGGCGAAGCAGACGGCGACCTGCACCGCGTCCGGGATCTGGCCGGTCTCGAGCTCGTTGCGGCCGAGGATGCCGCGGCGCGCGCTCTCGCGCAGGTGCGCCGCAAACGCGGCGATCAGCACCGGCCCCAGCGCCGGCGTCAGCTGCTGCGCCAACTCCGCGAACCGCTCGGCCACCTCGTCCTCGCTGTCGCCGGGCTTCAGGAACGCCTCGACGAACCCGCCGGCGACCGTCGCCGCCAGCCTCGCCATCGACTCGCCCAGCACCCGGGTGATGGCGACGAGCGCGTCCTCGGACATGCCGGCGTCGAGGAACAGCTTGATCGAGCGCGCCGCCTCGATGTCGGGGCCGGTGAACGCCGGGTCGTCGGGACCGGCCTCGGGGAGGCCGAGCAGCCTGCGCGAGCGCAGCATCCAATCGGCCGGCGCGCCGGTCAGGCGCTGCATCTCGGCGGCCGTGTAGAGGCCGCCGAGCACCCGCTCCACCGGCAACAGCGCCAGCCGGTCTTCGGCGACCGCCGCCTTGAGCTCCTCGAGCGTGACGCCGTCGTCGGCGAGCTGCGCCAGCAGCCGTTCACGAGCGTTGCGCTGCTCGCCCTCCAGCCCGTCCAGCAGGCCCGCCGCCGCGAAGTCCATCGCGCCATCCTCTCTCAATCCGACGGGGTCCGCTAGCATCCGCGCTCGCGCGAGCCGCCTGCTCGGCGTCAAGCCTCGCTCGGTCCAGGCGGTGCGTGAGTGATTTCAGCTCGCGGGCACCCCGCCGAAACCGGTTCCCGCCCCAGCCCACCTGTCTGCCACCACATGCTCTCGATCCTGATGCCTGTCTACAACGAGCGCGAACGCGTGCAACGCGCGATCGCCGAGGTGCTCGCCACCGAACTGCCGAGCGAGTTCGAGCTGATCGTCGTAAACGACGGCTCGACCGACGGCACCACCGAACTGTTGCGCGACGGAGACTGGGGAGGACGCGTGCGGCTGTTCGAGCACCCCCACAACCAGGGCAAGGGCGCCGCGATCCGCACCGGGCTCGGCGAGGCCAAGGGAGAATTTGCGGCGATCTTCGACGCCGACCTCGAGTACGACCCCGCTGATCTGGCGCTGCTGATGCCGCCGCTGCTCGATGGTCGCGCGAACGCGTGCTTCGGCGTCAGGGCGTTCGACGGCTACACCAGCCACTCGTTCCTGTTCGTGCTCGGAAACAAGGGCGTCACGCTCGCCTGCAACGTCCTCTTCAACGTTTATCTGCACGACATCATGACCTGCCACAAGATGATCCGGACAGATGTCTTTCGCGACCTCCCGCTCCGCTCGCCTGGGTTCGCAATCGAGCCCGAGATCACCGCGCGCTTGGTGCAGCGCGGCGAGCGGATCTTCGAGGTCCCGGTCCACTACCGGGCGCGCTCCAACGAAGAGGGCAAGAAGCTGACCGCTGTCGACGGCTTCCGCGTGCTCGCGACGCTGCTGCGCTGCAGGTTCTCGGGCGGCGATGGAAGCTCGGACGGTCGCTGACTCCGCGGCGCCGCGCGCCGATTCGGATGCGGGCCCCCGCCCGCCCGGCCCGGTAGCGCCGGCCGGGCGGCGGCCACGGATCCCGGACTGGCGCTCGTCGCCGCTGCTGGCGTCGTCGATCGTGTGCGTGGCGCTCGCGGCCCTGTCGGCGGCGATCCTGCCGACGGTCCCGAGCTATGACCCGTGGTCGTGGATCGTGTGGGGCCGGGAGGTGTTCGATCCGCATCTGAGCTTCACGGTCGCCGGCGGCCCTTCGTGGAAGCCACTGCCGGTCGTGTTCACCGCCGTATTCGGGTTGTTCGGCGGGGCCGCGCCGACGCTGTGGGTGATCGCCGCGCGCGCGGGCGGGCTGCTGGGGCTCGTGGCTGCCTATCGGCTTGCGTCCCGGGTGGTCCGCTCGTGGACACCCGACGCGGACGGTCCGCAGGGATTTGCATGGGCCCCGGTCGTCGCCGGGTTGTTCGCCGCCGTCGGCGTGGCGCTGACCCAGGAGTGGTCCTACTACATGTTTCGGGGCACCTCGGAGCCGATGCTCGTCGCCGCTACGCTGTGGGCCGTCGACCGCCATCTGGCGGGGCGGTACTGGACCGCGTTCGCGCTCGGGGTCGCGGCCTCGCTGATCCGGCCGGAGGCGTGGCCGTTCGTCCTGCTGTATGCGGTCTGGATCTGGCGTCGGGACCGCACCGCTGCAACCGCGGTGCTGCTGCTCGCCGGCCTCGCGCTGATCCCGTTCCTGTGGTTCGTGCCGCCGTGGATCGGGACCGGCCAGCCGTTCATCGCGGCCTCCCACGCCAAGGACTACAACGGCCACCTCGGCGCGCACCCACTGATCGAGGTGACGCGACGCGGCTATGACCTGCAGCCGGCCCCGTGGCTGATCCTCGCGCTGGCCTCGGTGGCCCTCGCGTGGTTTCGCAAGCCGCGAAACCGCCTGGTCCTCGGGCTCGCCGGCGCCGCCGCGGCGTGGTGGGTGCTGGTCATCGCGATGACCCTCGACGGCTATCCGGGGCTCGAGCGCTTCTACCTGCCGGCGGCCGGATTGACGTGCGTGCTGGGCGGCGCGGGACTAGTCGAGCTCGCCCGGGTCGTTGCTCGTGTTTTGGGAGAGCGGGCTCCGGCGCTTCGTTACGCCGGGGTTGGCCTGGCCGTTCTGATTGTCGCGCTCTCGGTGCCGTTCAGCACCAGTCGCATCGACCAGGCCCGGGCCCAGCGGCCGATCGCCTCGCGGGCCGTTACCCGGCTCGATCAGCTCACCGCCGCGGTCGCGGCGGTCGGCGGCCACAGCGGCGTGTACCCGTGTCATTCGAGCTTCGCCGCGGTCAACCACTCGGCACAGACGGCGCTTGCGTGGAAGCTGCACGTGACGCTCGAGCGGGTCGGGACGTCGATGCGCCATCCCGGCCTGATGTTCGTCGGACCGCACGACTCGATCGACGGTGGGGCGCCCGCGATCAGCTCTCGCCTCAACCAGATCCAGCTGATCAAGCAGGTCGGCGCCTGGAAGATCTACAAGGTCTGGCGCGCCGGCCACTCCACCGCCTGCGTCGGCGGCTGATTCACCGATCTCCCGGGAGGCGTCCGGGTGCGACGCAGAATGTCTCCGGAGATGATCGTGCTCGGAATCGACCCGGGAACGGCAAGCACCGGCTATGGCGTGGTGCAGAGCTCGGGGTCGCGGTTGCAGGCGCTCGACAACGGGGTGATCGTGACGCGGCCCGGCGTGCCGTTGGAGCGGCGGCTGGCCGACATCCACGCGCGCGTCGGCGAGCTGCTCGACGCCCACCGCCCCGAGACGATCGCGATCGAGGAGCTGTACTTCGGCGCCAACGCACGTACCGCGTTCGCGGTCGGCCAGGCGCGCGGCGTGGTCCTGCTGGCCGCCGGGCAGCGCGGCGTGCCGTCGCGGTCATACACGCCCCAGCAGGTCAAGGGGGCGGTGTGCGGCCACGGCCGCGCGGACAAGGATCCAGGTCGCGCGGATGGTCGCGCGGCTGCTGGGGCTGCAGTCGCCCCCCAGCACCGATCACGCCGCCGACGCGCTTGCGGTCGCGGTCTGCGAACTCAACCGCGCTCCGCTGGCGCAGGCGGTCGGCGAGCGGTGATCGCGCTCGTCTCGGGGACCGTCGCGGTGCGCCGCGCCGATCACGTGGTCGTCGACTGTGGCGGCGTCGGCTACAAGCTGTCGGTCTCGGCCGAGACGCTCCGCCACGTCCCCGCGGTCGGCAAGACCGTGCTGCTGCACGCGCACCTGGTCGTGCGCGACGACGCGCTGGCGCTGTACGGGTTTGCGACCGAGGAGGAGCGCGAGCTGTTCCTGATGCTGCTGGGCGTGCAGTCGGTCGGCCCGAAGGTCGCGCTCGCGGTGCTCTCGGGCGGCCCGCCGCGGGAGCTGCTGGCCGCGCTCGCGGCCGGCGACGCCGCGCGGCTTCAGGCCGTGCCCGGGATCGGCAAGCGCACGGCCGAGCGGATCATCGTCGAGCTGCGCGAGAAGGTCGGGGCTTCGTTGCCGGCGCTCCGCGATCTCGATCAGCCGCGGCGACGATCCGCGGATGCTCGCCCGCGACGGCCTGATCGGGCTCGGCTACAGCCCCCAGGAGGCCGACGAGCTGCTCGACGGCGCCAGTGGCGACGTCCCCGAGGAGCTGATCGCCGAGGCGCTGCAGGACGGCCCGTCGATGAACGCCCGGATCCAAGTCCCCGAGGAGCTGCCCGAGGACGAGCTCGACCGCTCGCTGCGGCCCCGCCGGCTGCAGGACTTCGTCGGCCAGGAGCCGCTCAAGGACCAGCTGGCGGTCTCGATCGCGGCGGCCGCGAGCCGCGGCGAGGCGCTCGACCATGTGCTGCTCGCCGGGCCGCCGGGACTCGGCAAGACCTCGCTGGCGCAGATCGTCGCCGCCGAGCTCGAGGTGCCGTTCGTCCAGACCGCCGGGCCGGCGCTCGAGCGCAAGGGCGACGTCGCGGCGTTCCTGTCGGCGCTCGAGCCGCGGTCGGTGTTCTTCGTCGACGAGATCCACCGGCTTCCACGCGCGCTGGAGGAGACGTTCTATCCGGCGATGGAGGACCGCTGCCTGCCGATCACCGTCGGCCAGGGCGCGGGCGCGCGGGTCGTGACGATCGACCTGCCGCCGTTCACGCTGATCGGGGCGACCACCCGGACCGGCCTGCTGACGACGCCGCTGCGCGACCGCTTCGGGATCCAGCATCGGCTCGAGCACTACGCGCCGCACGACCTGGCGACGGATCGTCCGGCGCTCGGCGCGGCTGCTCGACGTCTCGATCGAGGACGGCGGCGCGGTCGCCATCGCCCAGCGCAGTCGCGGCACCCCGCGCGTCGCCAACCGGCTGCTCAAGCGCGTGCGCGACTACGCCGAGGTCCGCCACAGCGGCGTCGTCACCGCTGCAGTCGCGGCCGCAGCGCTCGACCTGCTCGAGGTCGACGACGAGGGGCTCGACCGCCTCGACCGCGAGATCCTGCGCGCGATCTGCGAGAAGTTCTCGGGCGGCCCGGTCGGGCTGTCGACGCTCGCGGTCGCCGTCGGCGAGGAGCAGGACACGATCGAGGACGTGTACGAGCCCTATCTGCTGCAGCGCGGCCTGATCGAGCGGACCCCGCGAGGCCGGGCGGCGACCCGCCGCGCCTACGAGCACCTCGGCCTCGAGCCACCGGGCCCGCTGTCGCTTCTGTAATTTTCTGCGAAGAGGTTGCGATGCCGCACCGAGTTCGTCGGCGGCAGGGCTCTATCCTGGGCCACTCGATATGGCGCGCGAGCGGTACTTCATCTGCCCGCATTGCGGGAACCGGTCGATGGGCACCGACCGCAACGCGGGCTTCCGGCGCGAGGCGCGCGGCTGCGGTAAGTGCGGGTTCGCGTACCTGTTCGAGTTGCTCGACGACTACTACCCGGCGCCGAACGCCGCGTTCTTCGCCTGCGATGGCGACGGCCGGATCGTCGACTGTGGCCGCGGCTCGTTCGAGCTGACCGGGGTTGACCACCGAGCGCGTGATCGGACGTCCCGTGATGGAGGTGCTCGGGCTGAAGTTCGAGGACGGCACCGACCACGTCGGCACCGCGCTTGAATGGGAGGTCCGCGTGCAGGACAAGCCAGTTGAGGTCCATGCCGAGCTCGACCTGCCGGCGAGAGCCGTGGCCGATATTTTCCCCGCTTACGACGATGATGAGGGCGGCTTACTACTTGTCCTCACGCCGACCAACCATCAGTCGTAGCATGAGCAGTCAGAGATGAGCGACCGGCGACGCAACGTCTTCATCCTGCTGCTCGTCGTCGGGCTGCTGGCCGGTTCGCTGTTCGCGATCGCGACCAAGCCGACTGTGCTGGGGCTCGACCTCAAGGGCGGCGTCGAGCTCGTCTATCAGGGCACACCGACCGCCCAGACCAAACGGTCACCCAGGACGCGATGCAGCGCGCGGTCGACATCATGCGCGAGCGCGTCGACCAGCTCGGCGTCGCCGAGCCCGAGATCCAGACCTCGGGCAAGGACCTGATCTCCGTCGGCCTGCCGAACGTCAAGGACGTGCACCGCGCCGAGCAGATCGTCGGTCAGACCGCGCGGCTGGAGTTCTACGACTGGGAAGCGAACGTCATAACGCCCAACGGCAAGCCCGCCGCCGGTCAGCTCCAGATCCAGGATCCCGGCGCGGTGACGCTCAGCCGCGGCACCGCCTCGACGGCGCCGGGCGAGCCGGGCTCGGGCAGCATGACGCTGTACGACGCGGTCAAGCTCGCGTCCAAGCAGCCGGCCAACCCGAGCTCCGACAATGCCCGCTTGGGTTCGCAGTACTACGCGTTCGGGGCGCCGGGCAGTACCGCGTGCGCAACGGTCGCAAAGCAGCAGGGCAAGACGCCCGTGCCAGGTGTGCATTGCCTGGTCGCAGGCCCTGACTCGAGCCAGGCGGATCTCCTCTCGGCACTGCCCGCCGGGGTGACCGCCGCAGACATCGAGCAGGTCGTCGTACCGCCGGGGACCGTGGTGCTGCAGGCGGCCGACCCCAACGCCAAGCAGAAGACCAACCCGAATGATCCCAACGCCCAGTTCTACGTGCTCAAGGACCACGTGTCGCTGTTCGGGAACGAGATCACCAACCCGCAGCAGTCCACCGACCAGGGCGGCAGCCCCGACGTCTCGTTCGGGTTCAACTCCAAGGGCCAGAACGCGTTCCAGGACGTCACCCAGACGATCGCCCACCGCGGCGCAGCTCGTCAGCGGCCTTGGCAGCCAGCTCAACCAGCACTTCGCGGTCGCGCTCGACAACAAGCTGATCACGGTCCCGCAGATCGACTTCAAGACATACCCCGACGGGATCCAGGGCGGCGGCGCCGACATCACCGGCGGTTTCACGATCCAGTCGGCGCAGGACCTCGCGACGCAGCTGCGCCTCGGCGCGTTGCCGATCAACCTCAAGCTGATCTCCGAGTCGCAGGTCTCGGCGACGCTGGGCAAGCAGGCACTGCACCAGGGCCTGATCGCCGGTGCCGCCGGGCTGCTGGTCGTGATCGTGTTCCTGCTCGCGTACTACCGCGTGCTCGGCGTGATCGCGACCGCCGGGCTGATCGTCTACGCGCTCTACTTCTACGCGCTGATCAAGCTGATCCCGATCACGCTGACGCTGCCGGGGATCGCCGGACTGATCCTCACGATCGGCGTCGCCGCCGACGCGAACATCGTGATCTTCGAGCGCGTCAAGGAAGAGATCCGCGCTGGGCGCTCGATCCGCCAGGGGATCTCGATCGGCTACCGCAAGGGCCTGACCGCGATCATCGACGCGAACGTGGTGACGATCCTGACCGCGTTCATCCTGTTCGTGCTCGCGACCGCGGACGTGAAGGGGTTCGCGTTCACGCTGGGCATCGGCACGTTCGTGTCGCTGTTCACGGCCGTGCTCGCAACCCAGGCGATCTTGATGACGATGGGCAACTCGCGGGTGATCTCGAGCCCCTCCGCGCTCGGTGCCGGCGGCAAGCGCAAGCCGTGGCGGTTCGACTTCATGGGCGCCTCGCGCTACTTCTTCTCGATGTCGGGCGTGATCCTGCTGATCGGCGCGCTGGCGGTCGGCGGCAAGGGGCTGAACTTCGGGATCGACTTCACGTCGGGGACCCGGATGTCCGTCGGGCTCGTCAAGGCGGCCAGCGAGGCGCAGGTGCGCGACGTCGTCTCGAGCGCCGGCGCGACCAACCCGGTCGTGCAGAAGGTGTCGGGCAACAAGGCCTTCGGGACCAACGCCTACCAGATCTCCTCCGAGCAGCTGCAGCCCCAGCAGGTCTCAACGGTTCGCGGCAGCCTGCAGTCCAAGTTCGGGATCTCGAGCAACGGCCAGGACTTCAACAGCACGTCCGTCGGCCCGACGTTCGGCCGGACGATCGCCCACAGCGCCGTGGTCGCGATCATCGCGTCGCTGCTCGTGATCTGCGGATACATCGCGCTGCGGTTCGAGTGGAAGTTCGCGGTGCCGGTCCTGATCGCCCTGATGCACGACTTGCTGATCACCAGCGGCGTGTACGCGCTGACCGGCCGGGAGGTGACGACAGCGACGGTGGCCGCGCTGCTGACGATCTTGGGCTACTCGCTCTACGACACGATCATCGTGTTCGACCGTGTCCGCGAGAACATCCCGCGAATGCCGCGCGCCGCGTTCTCGCAGATCGTCAACCGATCGATGAGCGAGGTGCTGACCCGGTCGCTGGCGACGACCTCGTGCACGCTGATGCCGATCATCGCGCTGCTGCTGTTCGGCGGCACCACCCTGAAGGACTTCGCGTTCGCGCTGCTGATCGGGGTCGCGTCGGGCGCGTACTCGTCGATCTTCATCGCCTCGCCGGTGCTGACCCACTGGAAGGAGCGCGAGTCGCACTACCGCTCGCGCCGCCACCGGATCGAGGCAGAGCTCGGCTACGTCCCGGCCTACGCCGAAGGGGCCGCCGACGTCGAGCCCGAGAGCAAGCGCCCGCGGCGCGAGGGCCGCCTCACGACTCCAGAGCAGGAAACCGTGTCGGCGGCCGAGTTCGAGGCGATGAAGCGCGACCTCGAGATCGAGCAGGGGGTTCCCGGCCGCCACACCTCGACGCTGACCAAGCGCCTGGCCCACCACCCGGACGCCGAGGCGCCCGCATCGCGCCCGAAGCGCAAGCCCGCGCCGACCGCGCCGAACGCGCCGAAGCCCGCGCCCACGGATGCCAAGCCGGCCGCCGAGCCGTCTGAGGCGATGCCCGAAGACGGCGACGGCCATTACAGTGCGCCCGACATCGCCGAGAACGAGGGGGTCGCGCCGACTCAGGACGCCAAGCCGAAGTCGCGCTCGCGCAACCGCCGCCACGGGAGGCGACGCTGATGGGGTTGCACGCCGGCAAGCATCCCCCGATCGAGCAGGAGGGCCGCGGCTGATGGGACTGCTCGCTTGGGTGATGATGGGGCTGGCGCTGTGGCACTTCACGATCTGGCTGCCCGACCGCTTCTGGGGCGGGATCGTCGGCGCGTTCATCGGCGCGCTGTTCGGCTCGGTGCTGTTCGGGCTGGCGGTCAACGGCTTCACGATCCCGGGTCGCCACGACACGCACATCTCGACGGCGCTCGAGGCGATCCCCGGTGCGCTGATCGGGATGGCGCTCGTCTACTACATCGGGGTCCGTCGCGAACAGGCCGCCGGCGGCGAGCGCTTCGGGCTGGCATAACCGACCAGCGGCGCTCGCCGACTGCCGCGCCATGTGATCCGTCGGGGGCGGCGCCTACGCTGCTCGCATGCCGGATGCCACCGCAGCAGTCGCGCCGATCCCCGCCGCGGGCAGCTCCGCGCCGCTGCGTGCGGTCGCGCAGCCATCTCCGGCTGCGCAGCCGCCGACCCCGCGGCTGGAGATCCCCGGCTACGATCTCGCTGCCGCGCTGGCGCTGCAGCGCGAGCTCGGCGTCAGCCACGTGCTCGCGCAGGTGCTGGTCCGCCGCGGGCTGTCGGATCCGGCGGCGGCGCGCGAGCTGCTCGAGCCGACCGAGCGCCACGACCCGAGCTGCTTCGTCGGGATCGAGGGCGCACTCGAGGTGATCCGCCGTCACGTCGACGCTGGGCGGCGGATCGTCGTGCACGGCGACTACGACGTCGACGGCGTGTGCGCGACCGCGATCATGGTCCGGGCGCTGCGCGCGCTGTCCGCGAACGTCGGCTGGCTGCTGCCCAGCCGCCTCGACGACGGCTACGGACTGACGGCCGCGACCGTGCAAAGGCTGCGGATGATGGGCGCCGAGCTGCTGATCACCGTCGACTGCGGGATCACGGCGGTGGACGAGGTCGCGCTCGCTCGCGTCGCCGGGATCGACGTGGTCGTCACCGACCACCACGCTGCTCGTGCCGACGGTGAGCTGCCGCAGTGCCCGATGCTGCACCCCGTCGTCTGCGATTACCCGTTCGCCGAGCTGTGCGGTACCGCCGTGGCGCACAAGCTCGCGCAGGCGCTCGGCGCCCCGACCGCCGACGAGGACCTCGAGCTGGTCGCGCTGGCGACCGTTGCCGACCTTGTGCCGCTCAGGGGCGAGAACCGGCGGCTGGTGCGCGAGGGCCTGAGCGCGCTCGCCGACACCGCGAAGCCGGGGCTGCGGGCGCTGATGCAGGTATCGCACGCGGACCCGAGCGGCCTCGACGCCCACGCGCTCGGATTCCGGTTGGCGCCGCGGATCAATGCCGCCGGCCGGCTGCGGCGCGCCGACGCCGGGCTCGAGCTGCTGCTGACCGAAGACCAGCAGCGCGCGGACGCGATCGCGGCCGAGCTCGACGCCGTCAACGCCGAACGCCGAGGCGTCGAGGAGCGGATCGTGTGGGAGGCAGAGGCGCAGGTCGCCGAGCTCGGCGAGCGCAGCTTCTACGTGCTCGCCGCCGATGGCTGGCACCCGGGCGTGATCGGGATCGTCGCCTCGCGGGTCGTCGAGCGCCACCACCGCCCGACGATCCTGGTCGCGCTCGACGGCGCCGCCGGGACCGGCTCGGGGCGCAGCATCCCCGGCTTCGACCTGCTCGGCGCATTGCACTCCGCATCGGAGCAGATGCAGCGCTACGGCGGCCACCGCGCCGCGGCCGGGCTGACGATCGCCGCAGACAGGGTGCCGGCGCTCGCCGAAGCGCTCGACGCCCATGCCGGCGCCATCCTGACGGAGGACATGCTGCAGCCGCGCGAGCGCGTCGACGCGGTCGTCTCGGGCGCGGAGCTGGGCCTCGACCTCGCCGACGAGCTCGCCCGGCTCGAGCCCTGCGGGATCGGCAACCCGGGCTGCCGGCTGCTCGTCCCCGGCGCGCGGTTCGGCGACCTGCGGCCGATGGGGGAGGGACGTCACGCCCGCTTCTCGGTCAGCTCCGGCGGCGCCCGCGCACGCGCGGTCGCGTTCGGTTGCGAGGGCCGGCTGGCCGGCGACGCGGGCCGGCCGCTCGACGCGACCTTCAGGCTCGAGCGCAACGTCTGCAACGGGGCGCTCGAGCCGCGGCTCGTGCTGCGCCACGCCCAGCTCTGCGCACCCGCGCCGATCGAGGTGCTCGGCGAGCCCGGCGATTACGCTGCGGCCGCGTTTGACGAGCTCGACGCCCAGCTGCCCGCCGACCAAGCAGCCACGGTTGAGGCCACGTCTGGGGCCGCCGCGCGGCAGGTGCTCGATCGCCGCGGAGAGAGCCCGCTCGCGGTGCTGGTCGATGCGATCGCCGCCGGCGGGCCGGTGCTCGCGGTGTGCGCCGAGGTCACGCGCCGAGTCGGGGGCCTGGGCGAGCGCGTCGGCGGGTTCTCGCTCGTCGGCTACCACGCGCTGGTGCGCGATCCTGCGCTCGGCCTCGAGTTCTCGCAGGTCGTCGCGCTCGACCCCCCGTCTTGCGAGCTCGAGCTGGCCCTGGCGCGAGCCGGCCACGGGTTCACCCATTTGGCGTGGGGCGCGGCTGAGCTACGCTTTGTACAGCAGATGCACGAGCTGGAGTACGGCCTTCGGGCTTCGCTCGTCGCTCTCTACCGGAGTTTGCAGCTCAGGCAGAGGGTGGCCGGCGAGGAGCTCGAGCAACTGCTTCGCGGCGACGGTCCGCATGCTCGCCCGGCACGGTTGGCCGGCAGGCTGATCAGAGTCCTCGCGGAGCTGGAGCTCGTCAGCCTCGACCGGGATCTGCCGGCTCTCGCGATCGGCAGCGGGGCGCGAACGGCGCTCGAACGCTCGCCGGCGTACAGGGTCTACACAAAGCGATATGAGGACGGTCAGCGATTCCTGAGCAGCGCAAATCCCCACCTGAGCGGCAAGGCCGCTCGCGCGCGGACGAGCCGCCCGGGCGCCGGTCCGGCGCAGCGCTGATCCCGGCCACGCGGCCGCCGGTCGACCGGCTCGAGCACCCCGACGCCCACCAGAGCGTCGAGCGCGTCGAGCTGACCCCGACCGAGCGACGGCTGCTCGGCGACCTGTTCGCGATCGTCGAGGAGCACGTCGACCAGTCGGCGGTGTCGGTCGACCGCGACCGCGTCGAGGAGGCGTTCGTGTACGCGTGCGTGCACCACGCCGACCAGCGACGCAGGTCGGGCGAGGACTTCATCATCCATCCGGTCGGCGTCGCGAAGATCTGCGCCGGCATGCGCCTCGACACCGAGACGCTGTGCGCGGCGCTGCTGCACGACACGGTCGAGGACACCTCCGCCTCGCTCGAGGAGGTCCAGGCGGCGTTCGGCGAGGAGATCGCCGGGCTCGTCGACGGCGTCACCAAGCTCAGCGATCTCACGTTCCAGTCGCGCGACGAGGCGCAGGCCGAGAACTACCGCAAGATGATGGTGGCGATGGCCACGGACATCCGGGTCATCCTGATCAAGCTCGCCGATCGCCTGCACAACATGCGCACGATCGGCGCGATGCCCAAGCAGAAGCAGATCGACAAGGCGCGCGAGACGCTCGACATCTACGCGCCGATCGCGCATCGGCTCGGCATCCACGCGATCAAGTGGGAGCTCGAGGACCTCGCGTTCCAGACGCTGCACCCGCGCAAGTACAACGAGATCAAGGGGCTCGTCGCACAGCAGCGCGTCGAGCGCGAGCGCTACGTCAACCAGGCCGGCGAGTACCTCGACAAGGAGCTCGACGAGCTCGGGATCGAGGCGGAGATCTCAGGGCGCGCCAAGCACTTCTACTCGATCTACTCGAAGATGACCAAGAAGGGCCGGGAGTTCAACGAGATCTACGACCTCACCGCGATGCGCGTGATCGTCGGCTCGGTCAAGGACTGCTACGGCGCGGTCGGGGTGATCCACTCGCTGTGGAAGCCGCTGCCCGGCCGCTTCAAGGACTTCGTCGCGATGCCCAAGTTCAACATGTACCAGTCGCTGCACACGACCGTGATCGGGCCTGAGGGGCGGCCGCTGGAGATCCAGATCCGGACTCGCGAGATGCACGATCTGGCGGAGTTCGGGATCGCGGCGCACTGGATGTACAAGGACGACGGCAGGCAAGGCGGGCGCCACCGGCCTGAAGCGGCTCCGACAGCAAGCTCAAGTGGCTGCGCTCGCTGCTCGACTGGCAGCAGGACCTCTCAGACCCGCGCGAGTTCATGGAGACCTTGAAGGTCGACCTGTTCGAGGACGAGGTGTTCGTGTTCACGCCCAAGGGCGAGGTCAAGTCGCTGGCCGCCGGCGCGACGCCGCTCGACTTCGCCTACGAGATCCACACCGACGTCGGCCACCGTTGCGTCGGCGCCAAGGTCAACGGCAAGATCGTCCCGCTCTCGTACCAGCTGCGCTCGGGCGACATCGTCGAGGTGCTGACCTCCAAGCGCGAGCGCGGCCCGTCGCGGGACTGGCTCGCGCTGGTACGCACGACCCGCGCGCGCAACAAGATCAAGGCGTGGTTCAAGGCTGAGTCGCGCAAGGACACCGAGCACTCCGGCCGCGAGCTGCTACAGGAGCACCTCAAAAAGCAGGGCCTGCCCGCCCAGAAGCTCGTCGGATCGCCGCTGCTCGCCGACGTGATCCGCGAGATGGGGTTCCGCAAGGGCGAGGACTTCTACATCGCGCTCGGCGCCGCCAAGATCTCGCCGAAGGTCGTCGTCAACAAGGTGATGCAGCGCCTCAAGCAGGGCGAGGCGGCGGAGACCGAACCGACCGCTGCCGACGACCTGCTGCAGACCCGCCGCCGGCGCTCACGGCCGACCACGTCCTCGTCGCGCTTCGGGATCGCGGTCGAGGGCATCGACGAGGTGATGCTGCGCCTGGCCAAGTGCTGCCGGCCGGTGCCGGGCGACCCGATCGTCGGTTACATCTCGCTCGGGCGCGGGATCACGATCCACCGCGACGACTGCCCCAACGTCGCCGTGCTGAAGAAGGATCCCGAGCGCTTCACCCCGGTCTCCTGGGACGGCGACGCCGAGACCTCGTTCCGAGTCGAGATCGAGGTCGACGGCTGGGATCGCCACCGCCTCCTCGAAGACATGTCACGCACGTTCGCCGAGGCGGGCATCAACATCCTCGAGGCGCGTTGCACCGTCAACCACCCGATGGTCAAGAACCGGTTCGTCGTCGAGGTGGGGGACACCCGCACGCTCGACCAGGCGATCAACCGCCTGCGCAACATCGACGCGGTGTTCGACGCGTACCGAGTGACCCCGGGCGCAGTCGCGGTAGTCCGCCAGGTGGTCGAGAAACGGCCAACATGCGTCCGTTTCTCGACCAGCCGAGGGGATGGCGCGACCCTCTGCGGCCCTAGCGGTCCAGCCCTCGCGGGCGGTCCGGCTGGCGGTGGCGGTTCGGCTGGCGGGGGCGGTCCGGGTGGCGGGGGCGGTCCGGGTCGCGGGGGCGGTCCGCCCCGCGGGGGCGGTCGGGCCCGCGGGCACGGGCCGCTCCGCCCAAGACCACGCTCGTAGCCGACCGCGTGTCACGCGGCCGATCGACCCGCACGACCTGCACGCGTGCCTCCGGGATCTTGGTGCGTGACGACCGCCTCGCCGGTGCTCAGCGTCTTGATCGTGTCCGGGTGCACCAGGTACCGCTCGACCTGTCGCCGCGTGCCGCCGCTCGTGCTGTAGGCCCCGAGCGGCCCGCGGCCGATCCGGTAGGTCGGCTCCCACACCTGATGCGTGCCGATCATCTGCGCGAGCGTGACGGCCGAGGCGTGGACCTCCTGGCGGTGGATGATCTTGATCGCGGTGACGCCCATGACCTGGTCGCGAAAGCCGCGGGCTGCGCGGTCCAGGTCGGCGAGCTCCTGCGTCGCGAGCAGGACGCTCATACCCGACTCGCGACCGCGGGCCAGCAGCGCGATCAGGTTGTCGGCGCCGAGCGCCGAGAACTCGTCGATCCCGATCAGCGCCAGGGGCCCGCCGTCGCGCAGCCGGTGGCCTGAGGCAGCGATCAGATCCTGGATCGCGAGCGTGCCAAGCTGGGCCGAGAGCTTGCCGTAGGTACTGGAGTTGAGGCTGAACAGCACGACCTCGTCGCCGCCGAGCGCCGCGCGCAGATCGATCGTCGGGCCGTCGCCTGGTTTGAGGAAGGCGCTCGTGTGTGACTCGCTGATGATCGCGAGGCGGGTTCCCAGCCCGCGGACAGCGCTCAACTGGTCGTGGGTCATCGTCGCGAGGTAGTCCTGCAAGCGCTGGGCTCGATCGCGTGGCAGCCGCCGCGCGAGCAGAGCCAGCCGCGTGGGTTCCATCAGCTCGACAACCTGACCCAGGGTCGCCGCCCTGGCGGGATCGATCTCGTGAAGGACTTGGAGGACGGTCTGCACGTAGCGCTCGGCGGCGCGCTGGTAGTGGGGTTCGGTGAAGCGTTCGGTCGAGATCAGCTTGTCCTTCAGCTCGGTGGCGTTGCCGTGCTGCAACGGGTTCCACCGGTCCGGCCCGTCCGGCGTCCACAGCCGCATCGGCCGGCCCGCCGCGGCGGCGGCCTCCGCCAACTGCCGCACGAAAGAGGGCGACCCCTTCATGTCGATCGCGATCACCGGGCGCCCGGCGAGGATCCGCTCGGTCAGGATCCGCAGCAGCGTCGTGGTCTTGCCCGCGCCGCTGGCGCCGAGGATCAGGCCGTGGGCCGACAGCTGGGCCTCGGTCAGGGTCACCGGCCGTCCGGCAGCGCCGCGATCGAGTGCCGGCAGCTCAGACCCGAGCACGATCGCGCGGGCCGCGCCTGCGGCGCCCGCGGCGGCCGCCCGTGCCTGCGCGCGCCGCGAGGCAGCCTGGGTGAGCGCTAGCGCCGCCCGCGCGGCCAGGGCGGCGCCGATCGCGGCGTACGCCCACCCGGTCGGCAGCGACAACAGCACCGCAAGCGCCGGGATCATCCAGTACGGCCGACGTGGTGGCTCGAGCGGCGCGGGGTTCACCGGCCGGCCTCCACGGTCGCGTGCCGCGCGGGACGCCCAACGTCACGCGCCGCTGCGCCACGCCCGGGCGGCCGGATCGCCGCGTCACGCGCCGCTGCGCCACGCCCGGGCGGCCGGATCGCCGGATCCCACGCAAACCGTTGAACGGTGACCAGCGACGAGAGCCCAAGCCGGCTGATCGACTCCTTGACCGCACGCGCTACGGCCGGGTTGTCGACGAGGTAGACGACCGCGTCGACGCGCCGGTCGAAGCTGTAGCCGGACAGGATCCGCTCGCGGTGCGTCCGCTTCTTGCCCGACAGCTCGAGCTCGATTGCAACGCGGTGCCCGTCGGCGGTCGCCAGCAACAGGTCCGGGTAGTGCAGGCGCGCCTGCCCGCCGGGGCCGTGGCCCCCAAGCCGCACGGCGAACGGCTCCGCCAGCGGGTCGGCGGCTCCGTCGGCGCAGCGCATCCGCCGCTCGGACACCAGCTCCGCGATCGGCCCGAACGCGCCCGCGCGCGCGGCCAGCCACAGCCAGGCGACGCCGACGTCGTGCCAATACATCGACGCCTTGCCCTGGGGCGGCGGCAGCTCGCTGCCGATCGTCTCGAGGCCGCGGCGGGTGATCCGGTGGGGGCGCCGGCCGTGCCAGGCCACGTCGTCGCGGATCAGCAAGCCCGCCGAGCGCAGCGCGGCCAGGCGTGCGTTCGCGACGCGGACCGAGACTCCGAGCAGCGACTGCACGTGCGCGGCCTGCACGAACGCGTGCTCGGCGGCGAATGACAGCAGGACCTGGTCGCGGTCGGTGATGCGGATGCTCTATTGAGCCCGCGAACACCGAGCTTCGCCCCTCCCGGCGAAAAATTGTTCAGCGGCCCGGACGGGGCAGCGAGCTCGTGTCGACGACCTCGAAGTCGCGACCGGTCAGCTGGTCGAGCTGGTGCAGCGCGTCGTCGTTCCAGCGGCGGTTGGGCGCGCCCGAGATGTACCACGGCGAGCCGTTGTCGGCGAGCAGCATTCCGTAGGTCTTGAGCGCCTGCGCGACGACTCGGGCCTGGTAGGGCAGCCGCGAGATGTTGACGTTGCGCCTGAGCCGCACGCGCAGCCCCATCGGCGGCGCAAACCCGCTGCACGTCGATGCCTCGTGGCGGGCCGGGTAGACGTACGCGGGCGCGGTGCAGGGCGCGGTGAACCGCAGCGCGTGGTCGATCACCCCGCGGGCGACTTCGTCGTAGCGCGCGAGCCCAGGGAGGATCGGTAGCCCGGCGGCGTCGGCCGAGGTCCAGCCGGCGGGACGTAGATGGTCTGAGCGCAGGTTGAAGATCGCCCCCGAGCCCGCATGCCATCTGAGTCCTCGCGCGATCGGATGGGCGTCGAACAGCTCGTAGTCGGTGCAGGTGTCGCGATCGACGACGATCACGTGGCGATCCCCGCTGGAGTTTCGACCGCCCTCGATCGGCACGTTGCTTGGCAGCGGGTAGCGGTGGCCGTCCGATTCGGAGGCGTAGTCGAAGCTGACCGGCACGCGCCGGGTGGCGCTGGAGACGACCGCGTACGGGATCCCGTTCGGTGCCCCGGCGTAGACCGTCCCGAAGTCCGGATGGACGGGCGCACCGAGGCCGATGCGGGCGATCAGCCGGGGCGAATTCCTGGCCACGGGCAAGCGATCGACGCGCTGGTTCCACGGATTGTCGGTCGGGAACAGCGGGCAGTTCGGCGCGCCGGGCAGCGGGCTCGCGCGCACGGCTGCCGGCAACACCGCGACCGGGCAACAGGCAAGCGCGAACAGCACGCGGCGCACGGCTGGCGATGATGGACCTACGCGCACGGACGGCTCCTCGGGGTCAGGCGACGATCCGGATACCGCGCGGCGTGACGCCGAACACGGCCTCGGAGGCCTCGCCGATGTAGTCGCCGTCGACCTGCAGCGGCAGTGGGCGCTCGTCGAGCGACCGCATGCGCAGCCCGTCGAGCGCCTGGAACGCGCGGACCTGCCGGTGGCGCGTGATCCGCGCCCGGCGCGACATCGCGCGCCAGATCACCGTTGGAATGTCGATTGGGCTCGCGCGCTTGAGCACGACCGCCGCGAGGTCGCCGCCCTCGAGCGTTGCGCCCTCGGCGATCTCGACCGGACGGTTGCCGAAGTAGGTGTAGGGGGACGCGGTCTGGACGATCGCGGTCACACCCTCGATTCGCTCGTCGCCGACCTGCACCTCGAACCGCGGCGGCCGCAGCAGGTACCGGCGGTTGAACGTCTGGATCGCGGTCCACGTGTAGTACCACTCGCCGAGGCGGGCCTTCAGCCGCGGGTGGGCGTCGACGCGCTCGACGACGCTGGCGTCGAGGCCGACGCCGGCGGAGAACAGAAATCCGCGCCCGTTGACCCGGCCGAGATCGACCTCCCGAGGCCTCCAGTCGTCGGCGATCTGGAGCAGGTGCTCGGTCGCGTCGACGACATCGGTCGGGATTCCGAGCATCCGGCAATAGACGTTGGTGCGTCCGCCCGGCAGGCAGCTGAGCGGCGTGTCGGAGCCGGCCAGGCCGTTGGCCGCCTCGTTGACGGTGCCATCGCCGCCGAACGCAACGACCACGTCGTAGCCCTCTCGAGCGGCCTCGCGACACAGCTCGGTCGCGTGGTCGCGCGACTCGGTGTCGATCGCGTCGACTTCGTAGCTGCCGCGCAGGGCGTAGACGACGAGGTTCTTGAGCCGGTCAGACACGGTCGTCGCGTAAGGATTGACGATGATCAGCATCCGCCGGCTCGGCGGCTTGGAGCTGACTCGCAACGCGGCTTCGAGGCGTTCGAGCGGATCGGTGGGAGTGGCGGCGGCGACCATGGGTGTCTCGTCAACACCGCGCGCTCGCGCTTGTTACGCACGCCGACCAATGTCGGGTTTCGCGCATCCCTACAGATTCCCGATTATCCGTCGAACACTGTCGGTATACTGCGCATCACATAGCAGTACGCATCAAGAGGGGTGGAGGGACTGGCCCTATGAAACCCCGGCAACCTCCCGCAAGGGAAAGGTGCCAATTCCATCAGGCTCCAACTACGGCCTGGGAGATGTGGAAAGGGCGGTTTCCAAGGACCTCCGACCACAGACCCCGGCGGAGGTTTTTCACATATGCCGCCAGAGTCTCTCTGCTGCAAAGAATGCAAGACCACGTACCCGCTCGACGCGCGATTCGTGTGCGAGCGCTGCTTCGGCCCGCTCGAGGTCAAGTATGCCTCGAGGGCTGACGCCGATCCTGATGAGCTGCGCCGGCGGATCCAGGCCGGGCCCCACTCGCTGTGGCGCTACGGCGACTTCCTGCCGGTGGCCTCGCCCCCGGCAGGTACGCTCGCCGCGGGCTGGACGCCGCTGATCAAGGCCGAACGGCTCGCCGAGCACCTCGGGCTGCGCGAGCTCTGGGTCAAGAACGACGCCGCCAACCCGACGCACTCGTTCAAGGATCGAGTCGTCTCGATCGCGCTGGCGCGCGCCCGCGAGCTCGGGTTTCAGACGGTCGCGTGCGCTTCGACCGGGAATCTCGCCAACGCCGTTGCCGCCCACGCGGCGGCCGCGGGACTCGAGTCCTACGTGTTCATCCCCGCCGACCTCGAGGAGCAGAAGATCCTCGCCACCGGCGTGTACGGAACCAACCTGGTCGCCGTCCGCGGCAACTACGACGACGTCAACCGCCTGTGTACCGAGCTGTCGGGCGAGCACGACTGGGCGTTCGTCAACATCAACATGAGGCCGTACTACGCCGAGGGCTCCAAGACGCTCGCGTTTGAGACGGCCGAGCAGCTGGGCTTCCAACTGCCGGATCGCGTCGTCGCCCCGATCGCCTCGGGCTCATTGTTCACGAAGATCGCGCGCGGGTTCCGTGAGTGGATCGACGTCGGGCTGCTGCAGGGCGAGCTGCCGACGTTCAACGGCGCCCAGGCGGCCGGGTGCTCACCGGTGGCGAGCGCGTTTGAGGCGGGCCAGGATTTCTGCCGCCCGGTCAAGCCCGACACGATCGCCAAGTCGCTGGCGATCGGCAATCCGGCCGACGGGCCCTATGCTCTCGATCTCGCCCGCCAGACCGGCGGCTCGATCGACTCGGTCACCGACGATGAGATCCGCGAGGGGATCAAGCTGCTGGCACGAACCACCGGGATCTTCACCGAGACCGCCGGCGGCGTAACCGTCGCGGTGCTGGCCAAGCTCGCTGCCCGCGGCGACATCGATCCCGCCGAGCGGGTCGTGGCCTTCATCACCGGTGAAGGGCTCAAGACCTTGGATGTCGTGCGCGGGACGTTCGAGGCCTGGGAGATCGAGCCGACGCTCACCGCGTTCGAGCAGGCGAGAGAGCGCGTCGCCCTGCCCGCCTGAGACAATCCGTCCTCGATGGCAGTCAACGTCAAGATCCCGACCCAGCTGCGCGAGGCGACCGGCGGCGATTCGACCGCGTCGGTCGAGGGCTCGACCGTGGGCGAGGTGCTCGACGCCCTGTACGAGCGGTACGGGGAGCTGCGCAGCCGGATCGCCGAAGACGGGGGGCTGCGCCGGTTCGTGAACGTGTACGTGGGCGGCGAGGACATTCGCTTCCTCGACGGACTCGACACGCCCGTCGAGGACGGGGACGAGGTAACGATCCTGCCGGCCGTGGCCGGGGGCTAAGCCGGCTCTACCTGTGCGATCTCACGCGCCGGGACGCCGGCGCCGATCGGGGAGCTGACGCGAGTTCCGCCGAGCCCGCGGTAGCCGTCCGGGTTCACGTTAGGGTCACAACTATGCCGAGCTTTGGACAGCTCACGCTGATCGTCCTCGCGGGGCTGTTCGGGCCGCTGCTTGCGTCCTCGCGACGGCTCCTGATCCCGGTGGTGGTGGGGGAGCTGCTCGCCGGGGTGGCGCTGGGCAAGACCGGCGCCGGGCTGGTGAAAGCCGACAACCCGTCGATCGCGTTTCTCGGAACGATCGGCTTCGCGGTGCTGATGATGGTCGCCGGGATGCACGTGCCGCTGCGAAACCGGGCACTGCTCGGCTCGCTCGGGCGAGCGGTCGTCGCGGTTCTCGCGAGCGCCGCGCTCGGGCTCGTCGTCGGCCTCGCGATCGCGAACGGGCTCGATCTGGGGCATCCCGCGGTGTGGGCGGTATTGCTCGCGACCGGCTCGGCTGCGATCGTGCTGCCGGCGCTTGCTGAGGCGGGGGTCAGCGAGGACCGCGCGATTCCCGCGATGGCGTGGGCGACGGTCGCCGACGTCTCGACGATCGTCGCGGTGCCGCTGGTGCTGAATCCTGCCAAGGCGTCGCGTGCCGGGCTGGGCGCAGTCGCGGTCGCGGCGGGCGCAGTGGTGGTGTGGCTCGGGGCGCGGCTGCTCGCGCGCGAGCGGATGGTCCACTCGCTCCGGCACGAGTCCGCGAACAAGGCGTGGGCGCTCGACCTGCGCGTGGCGCTGCTGGCGTTGTTTGCGCTGTGCGCGCTCGCGCAGTGGGTCGGCACCAGCATCATGATCGCCGGGTTCGCGGCGGGGCTGATCGTCGCCGTCGAGGGAGGGCCGCAGCGACTGTCTGACCAGGTCACGGGCGTCGCCAACGGCTTCCTGGTCCCCGTGTTCTTCGTCGTGCTCGGGGCCGGCCTGGACGTACGCGCGCTGGTGCGCAGCCCACACGACCTCGAGCTGGCAGCCGCGCTGATCGTCGGCATGGTCGTCGTTCACGTGCTCGCCGCCTGGCTGATCCGGGCGCCCGCCTGGCTTGGGCTGATCGTGACCGCGCAGCTCGGGGTCCCTGCTGCGATCGCGAACCTCGGGCTCGCCCAGGGCGTGCTGTCACCCGGCCAGGGCGCGGCAATCATCGTCGGCGCGCTCGCCAGCCTCGGCATCTGCGCGACCGGGACGGCGATCGCCAAGCGCACCACCCCCGCGGTAGGCAGGCCCTCGCCGGCCCCCGCTCCGCCGGCCAGCGCCACGCCATGACCGTCGACGACGGCTTCGTCTCGGCGAGCGCGCGCGCTCGGGTGGGGTGGCTGCTGCAAGGGGCGCAGATGATGGCTACGCTGACCGAGCACGACCACGCCGAATGGCTCCGCGCCCGCTCCGGAACTGCGCGCGCCCTGCGCTAACGTTTACAAAGGCGGACGGACCGCTGCGAAGAAAGGTGGGCACGTTGAACGATTCGACAGGGCAGGCGGAGGGGTCTCGCAAGTGGCGACGGATTGTCGCGATCGGGCTCGTCGTCGCGGTGGTGGCGCTGATACCGATCGCGGCCGGGTTCGTGCTCACCTCGGGCTCTAGCCACACGAACACGGTCGCCTCCGACACGCAGTTCCAGCCTGTCGCCCCCGCCACCGCGTCTTCCGGACAGACGGCATCCAACGGTGCTCGCCGCGCCGCCGACCATCGTGCGCTGGTCGCGTCGCTGCTTCACGCGACGACGATGCGCCAGTCTCCCAGCGGAAAGCCGCTCGCTCAGGTCGGCACCCGCACGGGATTCGGTTCGCCGACGACTTTCCTGGTCGCGCGCCGAGTGCCAGGCTGGCTCGGCGTGATCAGCACTGATGCCGGCAACAATCGCGTCGGCTGGGTTCGGCAGTCGGCAGTGTCGCTACGGCGCGCGAACTGGCAGCTGCGCGTTTCGCTGTCGGCGAAGCGACTGACCGTGTTCAAGGACGGCAAGGCGATGCGCCACTACGAGGTCGCGATCGGACGGCCCGACGCGCCCACCCCGACGGGTCGCTTCGCTGTCACCGACCGGCTCGCGACGCACGACCCGGCCGGTCCGTACGGCTGCTGCATCCTCGCCCTATCGGCGCACTCGCCCCACGCGATCCAAGGTTGGAGCGGCGGCAACCGGATCGCGATCCACTCGACGCCCGACTCGTCGAGCATCGGCCAGGCCGTCAGCCACGGTTGTGTGCGGGTGTCGCTCGCCGACGGCAGGTGGCTGCTCGCTCACATCCCGCTGGGAACGCCGACGGTCATACGAAGCTGACCGCATCGTGATCCGTGCGTCGCGGTGGCTGCCCGGTGCTGTTGCGGTTCCGCGCTGAGCGGGAATCCTCGGTACATGTCGGTAGCCACGGGAACGCCACGCGAGCCCGCGCCGGTCGGAGACGATCGCGAGGAGTCAGAGCTCGAGCGGCTCGACCGCAATACGGTGGAGTTGCTGAACGAACTGCGGGTCGCGGGCACAGGGATTCAGGTGCTGTTCGCGTTCCTGCTCGTGGTGCCGTTCAACACCGGCTTTCGCAAGCTCTCGACGTTTGACCGCTATGACTACTTCGTCACGCTGCTTTGCATCGCCACGGCCGCGGTGTTGCTGATCGCGCCGTCGTTTCACCACCGCCTGCTGTTCCGCCAGCATCAGAAGGAGTATCTCGTGCGTATCGGCACGCGTTACGCGATCGTCGCGGGAGCTTTCCTCGCAGTGGGCATGACCGGCATCCTCGTCCTGATCTCGGACGTGATATTCGGGGGTGTCACCGCTGCCGTCGTCGGTGCGCTCACCGCTCTGGTCGTTGTGTCGCTGTGGTTCACGGTGCCGCTGCGCCACGGGCGGCGCCACCCACCGGAGCAGGCGGCGCAGTCAGGGCGGCGCGCGTAGTCAGGGCGTCCTTCGGGTAGCGCGGACGTGACGACTGCGACGAAGCCACAAGGAGGTCCAGATGCCACCCCGCGGTGTAAAGAAGGGCACCAAGCGCGCCCGCCAGTACGAGCACATCAAGGAGAGCCAGCTCGAGCGCGGCGCCGGTGAGGGCCGCGCCGAGGAGATCGCCGCCCGCACGGTCAACAAGGAACGCGCCCGCTCGGGTGAGTCGAGGACGCGCTCGCGAACGTCGACGCAGGACATGTCCTCGTCGCGCCGCGGCGGTCAGCGCTCCGGCACGGGGCGTCAGAAGGGTCGCACCCGCGATCAGCTCTACAACGAGGCCAGGCAGCTCGGGATCGAGGGCCGCTCGAGCATGAACAAAGCGCAGCTCGAGCGTGCCGTCGAGGCAAAGAAGCGCTGAATCTCCCTGGCGCCGTGCGTCCTCGTCGTCACTGTGACACCGATACCCGGGGCGGCGTTTGCCGGGTCTCGCCTGGGGTAGCCGAAACCTAAGGCGCAAACGACGAAAGGAGCCACGATGCCGTGGGATGAAATCAAGCCACGCAAGTTCCCAGCGTTCGACAAGGACCTCGACGGGATCTCGCGTCAGACGATGGAGGACCACTACAAGCTCTACGAGGGCTATGTCAAGAAGACCAATGAGTGCCGGAAGATCCTGAACGAGATCAACTACTCCGAGGCCGAGGGCAACCAGGTCTACTCGCCGCTTCGCTCCGTGTCGGTCGATTACACGTTCGCGTTGCTGGGCTACAAGAACCACGACCTGTACTTCGGTCACCTCGGCGGCGACGGCGGCGAGCCAACGGGCCGGTTCGCGGACCTCGTCGAGCGCGAGTTTCACGGCGGCCTCGAGGAATGGCAGCAGGCCGTGCGCAAGACAGCTTCCGCGGCACGCGGCTGGGTGATGGTCGGCTATGACCTCAACGACGGGTCGATCTTCAACTACCTGATGGACACCCAGAATCTGTGGGCGGTCTACAACATGGTGCCGGTGCTCGCGATCGACGTCTATGAGCACGCCTACGTGCGCGATTTCGGCGCCACGCCGGATGGCCGCAAGCAGTACGTCGAGGCGTTCTTCCGCAACGTCGACTGGGAGCATGTCAACCGCCAGCTGATCCAAGCGGAGGCCGCCAAGGAGGGCGCGGATCGAAGCGGTGCCCGCGAGCCCGCGCACGTGTAGGCACAACCACAGGCAGACAAAGAAACACCATCGGGTCGGCAGGGAAGCCACCGGGCAAACAGGCACGGAAGCCAACAGGCAGGCAGGCAGGAGCGGGTCTCGGTTGACCGGGGCCCGCTTCCTGTCGTTCGGGTCTGCTCGGACGCTGATTACAAGCACTCGGGTCGGGGCAGTACGGGCGTGGACGCGACAAGGAGGAGCAAATGAAGATCGGCTATTTCCTCTCGAGCGAGGAATGGGGGCCGCGGGACCTGGTTGCGCAGGCCGTCAAGGCCCAGCAGGCCGGGTTCGATGGTCTGTGGATCTCGGACCACTACCACCCCTGGAACGACCAGCAGGGTCACAGCCCGTTCGTCTGGTCGACGATCGGCGCGATCGCGCAGGCGACGGACGGGATGAAGGTGACGACGGCCGTCACCTGCCCCACGATCCGAATCCATCCCGCGATCATCGCCCAGGCCGCAGCGACCTCCGCGGTGATGCTCGACGGGAACTTCATTCTGGGCGTCGGCAGCGGTGAGGCGCTCAACGAGCACATCGTCGGCGCTCGCTGGCCCGAGGCCGACGAGCGGCTCGAGATGCTCGAGGAGGCTGTGCAGGTCATCCGGACGCTGTGGCAGGGAGGCGCGCGCGACCATCGCGGGCGGCACTACCGGGTCGAGCACGCGCGCGTCTACGACCTGCCCTCGAACCCGCCGCCGGTCGTCGTCTCGGGGTTCGGACCGAAGTCGATCGCGCTCGCGGCCCGGATCGGCGACGGCTACTGCACGGTCGGCCCCGACGCCGAGTCGGTACGGTCGTATCGCGCCCAGGCACAGAACGGGCATCTGGTGCAGGGCGGGCTGAAGGTCTGCTGGGGCGCGGACGAGGCCGAGTCGGTGAAGACGGTCCACCGGCTATGGCCCAACGAGGGGCTTCCAGGCGAGCTCGCCCAGGTCCTGCCGACGCCCGAGCACTTCCAGCAGGCGGCCGAGCTCGTGACCGAGGAGATGATCGCCGAGCAGGTCCCGTGCGGTCCGGACGTCGAGCGCCACGTCGAGGCGATACGGGAGTACGCCGAGGCGGGCTTCGACGAGCTGTACGTCAACCAGATCGGTCCGGATCAGGACGCGTTCTTCGAGGCCTACCGCGAGCGGGTACTGCCTCGCGTGCGCTGATGCGTCGGATCCGGATCGGCGTCGTCGGCCTGCTGCTCGGCGGGACGTTCTATCTGCTGCTCATCGACACGACGAGCGTGCCCGAGCTGTACGTCCTGGGCGGCGTGGCGCTGGTCGCCGCGGTCGCGTTCGAGAGCTCGCGCGAGGCCGGATTCACGGAGGCGAGGTTCCGCGCGCGATGGCTGCGCCTGTTCTGGCGCCCCGTCGTGCGGGTGCCGGTCGACATCGTCCTCGTGTGCCGCGAGGCGCTCGCGCAGCTCGTGCACCGACGCGCCGCGCGCGGGCAGTTCCGCGCCGTGCGGTTCGCGGGTGGCGACAGCGAGACCGACCATGGGCGCCGCGCGCTGACCGAGCTGCTCGGGTCACTCGCGCCGAACACGATCGTGATCGGCATCGATCCCGAGCGTGGCCTGCTGCTCGTGCACCAGCTGCGTCGCGACGGCGACCGCGACGAGCTCGACGTGCTGAGGCTCGGATGAACGAGTGGGAGATCGCGGCCGTCGTGCTGATCGCCGGCGTGCTGCCGTGCGTCTTCACCTGCGCGTTCGCGGGCGTGCTCGACGCGCTGGTCGCGCTCGAGCTCGCGAGCACGCTCGCCTGCACCGCGCTGCTCGCGCTGGCGGAGGGACTGCATCGCCAGCCGTTCGTGGATCTCGCTCTGGTCCTCGCGCTGCTGTCGCTGATCGGCTCGCTCGTGTTCGCACGGATGATGGAGTCCCAGCTGTGAGCCGCGCGATTGCAAGCGTGCTGCTGATCGCGGGCGTGGCGATCGAACTGCTCGCGCTGATCGGGATGATCGCCATGCGCGACGTATTCGACCGCCTGCACTACGTGGGGCTGGCGGGGTTCGGCGCGCTGCTCGTCGGCGTCGCGATCCTCGTCCGTGAGTCCTGGTCGTTGATCGGCGACAAGGCGCTCGCGACCGGCGTGATCCTCGTCGTGTTCAGCCCAGTGCTCGTGCACGCCACGGCGCGGAGCTTCCGGATCCGCATGCGCGGCGACTGGCGCGCAGGGATCGAGACCCATCGCGAGGACGACGAGCAGGCGTGACCGCGGTACAGCTTGCATCGCTGATCGTCGTCGCGATCACCGGCACCGTCGTCGTCCTCACCGGCGAGGCGCTGCGCCAGACGATCGTGCTCGGCCTCTACGGCCTGTCGCTGACGCTGTTGTTCTTCGCCTTCCAGGCGCCGGACGTCGCGCTGTCGGAGATCGTCATCTCGTCGGTCGGGCTGCCCGTGATCATCCTCGCGGCGCTTCGCAAGATCCGTTCACAGGAGCGCTCGCAGCGCGAGGATGCAGAGGAATGAGCCGCCGCGGCCGCCTCGGCCTGTTCGCCGTGGCCGGGACAGGCATGCTCGCGGTCCTGCTGATCGGCCTGCACGGGCTGCCCGCGTTTGGCCACTACCACGGCGTCTACGGGCCGCTCGTCAGCAAGATCGTGCCGGTGGAGCGGCACGCCACCGACATCGTCACCGGGCTCAACTTCGACGTGCGCGCGTTCGACACGCTTGGCGAGGAGTTCATCCTGTTCGCGTCGGTGGCGGGAGTCGCCGTGCTGCTGCGCCACCTCCGCGGAGAGTACGAGGACGTCGACCGCGCGATCGGGATGCAGGATCACCGATTCGCCGGGGCGAGCACAGGGCTTCGCGTCGCCTCGCTGACCCTGATCCCGCTGCTCGTCGCGTTGGGCGCGTACGTGATCCTGCACGGCGCTCTGACGCCGGGCGGCGGATTCCAGGGCGGCATCGTCCTCGCCGCCGGCCCGATGGCGATCCTCCTCGCCGGCCGTTACCTGACGCTAAAGCGGCTCGCTCCCGAGTGGGCGCTCGAGGTGCTCGACTCCTCGGGTGCCGCCGCGTACACGCTGATCGGGCTCGGCGGGCTGATCTTCGCCGGGGTCTATCTGAAGAACTTCCTGCCGCTCGGCACGCAGGGCCAGCTCCTGTCCGCAGGCATGATGCCGCTGAACAGCATCGCCGTCGGCCTCGAGGTAACCGGCGCGTTCCTGCTGACCTGGACCGAGTTCCTCGATCAGGCGCTGCTGAACACCCGCGAGGGGGCGGCGAGCTGAGCTGTCTCCCGTTCGCCGTCGCCGCCTGGCTGTTCGTGATCGGCCTCTGGGGAGTCGTCTCGAGCACGAACCTCGTGCGCACCGTGCTGAGCCTGACGGTCGTGCAGTCCTCGACCTATGTCGTGCTGCTGGGAGTCGGCTACGTGACCGGCGGCAAGGCGCCGGTCGTCGCCGACATCCCCGCGAACTCGAAGCTCGTCGACCCGGTCGTGCAGGTGCTGGTCCTGACCGACGTCGTGATCGAGGCGACCGTCACGGCGCTGCTGCTGGCACTCGTCGTGCAGGCGCACAAGCGCTTTGGCAGCCTCGACCCGGCGAAGCTGCGCGCACTGCGCCACTAGCGGAGGCGACGTGTCGCACCTTGCAGCGCTCGCGGTGGTGGTGCCCTTCCTCGCTGCGCCGTTGCTGGTCGCAACCGGCGCGTTCGCACCCCGGCGCCTCGAGGACGGGCTTGCTGCGGCGAGCGCGCTCACGGTCCTGACGCTGTGCGTGCTGCTCGCTCTCCACACCGGGCACCAGCCGCTCGCCTACTGGCTGGGGGGCTGGCGGCCCCGGCAGGGAGTGGCGGTCGGGATCTCGCTGTCGATCGACCCGGTCGGTGCAGGCATGGCCGCGTTCGCGTCGCTGCTGGTGCTCGCGGCGCTGGCGTACTCGTGGCACTACTTCGACGCCGTCAAGGGCCTGTTCCACGGCTTGATGCTGCTGTTCATGGCGGGGATGGTCGGCTTCTGCCTGACCGGCGATCTGTTCAACCTGGTCGTCTTCTACGAGCTGATGAGCGTCTCGGCGTTCGCGCTCACCGCGTACCGGATCGAGGAGCGCGCGCCGATCCAGGGGGCGATCAACTTCGCGATCACCAACAGCATCGCCGGGTACGCGATGTTCATCGGCGTGGCGATGCTGTACGCGCGCACCGGTGCGCTGAACATGGCCCAGGTAGGGGCGGCGCTCGACGGTCACCCCGCCGACCCGCTCGTGATCGTGGCGATGGTGCTGCTGTTCGTCGGGTTCCTCACGAAGGCGGCCGTGGTGCCGCTTCACTTCTGGCTCGCGGACGCCCACGCGGTCGCGCCCGTTCCGGTCTGTGTCCTGTTCTCGGGCGTGATGGTCGAACTCGGGATATATGCGGTGGGCCGGCTGTACTGGGTCGTGTTCGCGGGACCGATGACGCCGCATGCCGCTGCGCTGCGAGCGGTGCTGATCGCGCTCGGGGTGGTGACGGCGCTGCTGGGGGCGTGGATGTGCACGCTGCAGCGCCACATCAAGCGGCTGCTGGCGTTCTCCACGATCAGTCACGTGGGCGTGTTCGTTTGCGGCATCGGTCTGCTGAGCGCGAAGGCGGCGGGAGGCGTGGCCGTCTACATCGTCGGCCACGGGCTGACGAAGGGGGCGCTGTTCATGTGCGCAGGCGTGCTCCTGCATCGCTTCGCGACGGTCGACGAGTACGACCTTCACGGGCGAGGTCGGGACCTGCCGTTCCTCGGCATCATGTTCGTCGTCGGCGCGTTGCTGCTCGCCGCGGCGCCGCCCTCCGCAGCGTTCCTCGGCAAGTCGGAGCTCGAATCGGCCTCGTCACAGGCGGGGTACGGGTGGCTGATCGCCGTGTTCCTGATCGTCTCGGCCCTCACCGGCGGTGCGGTGCTGCGCGTGGCCGGCCGCGTGTTCGCCGGCTGGGGACCCGCCGAGGGACCGGATCCGAGCCAGGCGCGCGCGGCCGAGGAGCGCGTCAGTGAGGTCGAGGGCTCGCGCGATCACACGCCGTGGCTGATGATGGTCGTCCCAGCCGTGCTGCTGACGGCCGCAGCGGTTCTCGGCCTCATCCCCGGAGTCGTCCCCGCGATCGATCGCGCCGTCGCCCGTTTCACCGACCACGCCGCGTACGCGCGCTGGGTGCTCGCGGGCGCGCACGTCCACTGGCCGGCGCTCACGCCGAGTCACGTCGAGCCGGTCGAGATCCTCTATGGCCTCCTCGCGGTTGCCGGCGCGATCGCCGCGGCAGCGCTCGGGCTGTTCGGCCGCCCCCTGCGCGAATCCGCGCCGCGCTCTATCACCGGTCCGGCTCGCGGGCTCGTCCGCGGCCTGCGCGGACTTCACTCCGGCCACATCGGCGACTACATCGCATGGTGGACGGCCGGCGCGAGCCTGCTGGGCGGGGTCTGCCTGCTCGCGCTGCGCTGAACCGGCTGTGCCGGCTTCGGGTTGCAGCAATCTTCCCCGTCATAGGGGGAAAATAGCTGCCGCTAGGCGCGCGAGCCCGCGATCAGCGCAGCGGCGTCTGATCCAGCCGCGCGCATAGCTCGGCAACCGACTCGAACACCTCGATCGCTCCGGCCTCGCGCAGCTCGTCGGCGCCGAACCCGCCGGTCCGCACGGCGAGCGTCCCTACGCCCGCCTTCTTCGCCGCATGGATGTCCCAGGGTGTGTCGCCGACCATCACCGCGTCGCTGTGGGAGTTGCCGGATCGCTCGAGCGCCGCCTGGACGAGATCCGGCGCCGGTTTGGTCGCCTGCACATCGGCCGATGTCGTCCAGTCGTCGGCGATCTCGCGCACCTCGAGCAGGTCGAGGTAATGGTCGACCTCGTCCTCCTTGGCCGAGCTCGCGAGGATCGTCCGGTGGCCACGATCCCTTAGCTGCTCGATCAGCTCGCGCGCGCCCTCCATCGGCTCGACCTCGTCGATCAGCTCGACGTACAGGTCCTTCTCGGTGGCGCGGATGTCGTCGCCGCGCTCGTTCTCGGTCTGCTCGTCGGTGAGCGCTCCGACCAGCTGGTCCCCGCCCATCCCCATATGGCGATGGATCCGCCACAGCTCGAGCACGATCCCGTGCCGCCGGAACGCGCGGTACCACGCGATCGTGTGGTGGTAGTTGGTGTCGACGAGCGTGCCGTCGATGTCGAGGATCGCGGTTCCCATGGTCGGCTTGTATACCCGCTGGCCGGTCTACCTCACATGTGTAAACGCAAGACGTTCGGGTAGCCGTTCGGAGATGGAGCGCCCAGAAGCAGAAGATCCCGAGCGCCTCGCCGACGAGGCCGAGGAGCAGGCCGACGAGCTGGGACGGCGCAGCGAGGCTCTCGCCGAGCGCGTCAAGGAAGTCCGTCGTGACTGGGACAGCAAGCGCGCGGATGCGAACGTCCCCGGTGCTGTGCCCGACGACGGCGAGGCAGACGAGGAGTCCGACGAGGCGCGCAGCGCCGAGTGAAGAGCGCCGCCCGTAGGCGCACCCCGTAGGCGCACCCCCAAAAACGCGAAACGCCCGGCGGGGGGATCCGGGCGTCGCGCTACCTGGGGTGGACAGAGTGCCGATGAGACTAGGAGGTCTTGCGCTCCAGGTCGGCGACCTCCTCGGCCTTGCGGTCCGCTCGCTCCTCGGTGCGGGCGAGCTCGTCCTTGGCCTCTCCCTTTCGCTGCTCCTGCTTCCCTTCACGTCGCAGCGAAGGATCATCGGCGATGTCGCCGGCAGCCTGCTTCAGCTTGCCGGTGATCTTGTCGGTCAGGCTCACTCTGGGCCTCCTCAGTTAGCTATGTCGTGGCCGTAACGGCCGGCTCGGCTTGTCCGGTCCGGCGTGGCACTTGTCAGCTACCCAGGTCTGATGGTCAGAAAAACAGAGAAGTCAGATCACGGACGTAGCGTCGCTACCAGAGGATGGCGGGTATCAGCTTTCCATGAGCGACGAAGACGGCTATCGCCCGATCGGCGACTACGCCCTGATCGGCGATTGCCACAGCGCAGCGCTGATCTCCGCTGACGGTTCGATCGACTGGTGCTGCCTACCGAGGTTCGACTCGGGCAGCACGTTCGGACGGTTGCTCGATCGGCAGTCGGGCGGCCACTGCCAGATCGCGCCGCGGACGCGCGGCCGGTGGCAGATGACCCGGGAGTACCTCGAGGACACGCTCGTGCTGGAGACCACGATCGAGACCTCGACGGGCAAGGCGCGGCTGCTCGACTGCTTCATCGTGCGCGAGGGCGCCGAGGAGATGTGGGAACGACGGATCGTGCGGGTGATCGAGGGCCAGCGCGGAAGCGTCGAGTTCGCGATCCGGGTCGCGCCGCGGTTCGACTACGGCGAGGTGAAGCCGTGGCTGCGCCGGCACGGCCCGCTGCTGCACAGCGCCACCGGCGGCAACGACTCGCTGCTGATCTGGTGCGAGCAGGAGCTCGAACAGGACGACGACGCGGACCTCGTCGCGCGCACCAAGGTCGGCGTCGGCGACCGCGTCCGCCTCGTGCTCGCGTACTGCCCGCCCGAGTTCGTCGGCGAAGACCCGCCCGAGCCGGACGCCGAGTCGGTCGACCAGGAGCTCGAGCGGACCGCCGAGTGGTGGCGGCAGTGGGCGCAAACGCTGAAGCTCGACGGCCGCGACGAACGTGCTGCGCGCCGGTCGGGTCTCGTGCTCAAAGCGATGACGTACGCGCCGACCGGCGCGATCGTGGCGGCACCGACGACGTCGCTGCCCGAGGTGGCCGGCGGCAAGCGCAACTGGGATTACCGATATGCGTGGGTGCGGGATTCGAGCTTCAGCTCACGGGCGTTCGTCGAGCTCGGCGCGGTCAAGGAGGCCGACGCGTTCCGCGCGTTCATCATGCGCTCGGCGGCCGGCCAGGCCGACGATCTCCAAGTCCTCTACGGGGTCGGCGGCGAGCGCCGTCTGCAGGCGAGCCCGGTCGCGGCACTCGAGGGCTACAAGGGTTCTGCGCCCGTCAGCGTCGGCAACGACGCCTCGGCCCAGCGCCAGCTCGACGCTTACGGTGAGCTCGTCAACCTGACCTGGCGCTGGCATCGACGCGGCCACTCGCCGAGCGACGATGACTGGCGGTTCCTCGTGTCTCTGATCGACCACGCCGCCGAGCAATGGCGCGAGCGAGACTGCGGCATCTGGGAGTGGCCCGGCCAGCCTGATCATTTCGTGCATTCGAAGGTCCTCTGCTGGTCGGCGCTCGACCACGGATTGAAGCTGGCTGACGAGTGCATGCGCCGCGCCCCTACGCGCCGCTGGAGGCGGGCGCGCGACGAGCTGCGCGAGACGATCGAGCGCCGCGGTTATGACCGCGAGCGCGGTGTCTACGTTCAAGCGTTCGATCGTCCCGAACTCGACGCGGCGTTGCTGCTGCTGCCGACCGTCGGCTTCGTCGACTGGCGCGACGAGCGGATGGTGCGCACGACCGCGGCGATCCGCGAAGAGCTCGATGCGGGGGATGGGAGGCTCTATCGCTACCGGCGAAAGGACGGCTTGCCGGGTCGCGAAGGCGCGTTCCTGTGCTGCTCGTTCTGGCTGGCGGAATGTCTTGCGCGCCAGGGCGAGCACGAGGACGCTCGCCGGATCTTCGACAGGGCGCTATCGGCGGGAAACGACCTCGGGTTGCTCTCTGAGGAGATCGACCCGCGTTCGGGCGAGCTGCTGGGCAACTTCCCCCAGGCGCTGACGCACCTTTCGCACATCTCGGCGGCGGTCGCGCTGGTCGATGCCCAGGCCGCTCTCGCAAGCTGATTTGACAGCGCTTGCGTTAGCGCGATTTCCGACCGGGTAGCTGGACTGATGATGGTCTGCGCACCCGGAAAGGAATGGACGACGTATGAGTGAGACAGTTGGCGATTACCTGCTCGAGAGGCTTGCGACGTGGGGTGTACGAAGGATCTACGGCTACCCGGGTGACGGCATCAACGGGGTGATGGGCGCGTTCGCGCGCTCCAGCAACGGTCATCGACCCGAATTCATCCAGGCCCGCCACGAGGAGATGGCGGCGTTCATGGCGTGCGCACACGCCAAGTTCACGGGTGAGCTCGGCGTCTGCATGGCCACGTCGGGACCCGGCGCGATCCATCTGCTCAACGGGCTCTACGACGCGAAGCTCGACCACCAGCCGGTCGTCGCGATCGTCGGCCAGCAGGCCCGCGCCGGGCTCGGCGGCAACTACCAGCAGGAGGTCGACCTCCAGACACTGTTCAAGGATGTCGCCCACGAGTTCGTGCAGATGGCGGTCGCTCCCGAGCAGATCCGCCACCTCGTCGACCGCGCCTGCCGGATCGCGCTCGCTGAGCGCAGCGTCACCGCGATCATCATCCCCAACGACGTGCAGGAAGCAGAGGCCGTTCCGCAGCCTCCACACGCGCACGGGACCGTGCACTCCGGCCCTGGCTACCGCCCGCCGCGCGTGCTGCCCAGCGACGACGACCTGAACCGCGCGGCCGACGCTCTGAACGCCGGTCAGCGCGTCGCGATGCTCGTCGGCCAGGGTGCACTCCACGCCTCAGACGAGGTCGCGGCGATCGCCGAGATCCTCGGCGCCGGCGTCGCCAAGGCGCTGCTCGGCAAGGCGGTGCTGCCGGATGACCTTCCGTACGTGACGGGCTCGATCGGGTTGCTCGGCACCAAGCCGAGCTGGAACCTGATGCAGGACTGCGACACGCTGCTGATGGTCGGCTCGAGCTTCCCGTACTCCGAGTTCCTGCCCGAGGAGGGCCAGGCGCGGGGAGTGCAGATCGACATCGACGGGCGAATGCTGGGGATCCGCTATCCGATGGAGGTGAACCTCGTCGGCGACAGCGCCGAGACGCTGCGAGCGCTGCTCCCGCGGCTCGAGCGCAAGCAGGATCGCTCCTGGCGCGAGCGGATCGAGCGCGACGTGGCGGACTGGTGGAAGCTGATGGACGAGCGCGCACAACTCTCGGCGGACCCGATCAACCCGCAACTCGTGTTCAGCGCGCTCTCCGAGCGTCTGCCCGACGGCGCGATCCTCGCGGCGGACTCGGGCTCGTCGGCCAACTGGTTCGCGCGCGACATCAAGATCCGCAAGGGGATGATGGCGTCGCTGTCTGGCACGCTCGCGACGATGGGTCCCGGCGTCCCCTACGCGATCGGCGCGAAGTTCGCCTACCCGGACCGGCCGGTGTTCGCGCTCGTCGGCGACGGCGCGATGCAGATGAACGGAATCAACGAGCTGATCACGATCGCGAAGTACCGCCATCGCTGGTCAGACCAGCGGCTGGTCGTACTCGTGCTCAACAACCGGGATCTGAATCAGGTGACCTGGGAGCAGCGCGCGATGTCGGGTGACCCCAAGTTCGAGGGCTCGCAGGACCTGCCCGACTTCCCGTACGCGCGCTACGCGGAGATGCTCGGCCTGAAGGGCATTCGTGCGGCGAGGGCGGACGAGGTCGCGCCGGCATGGGATCAGGCGCTCGCCTCCGATCGCCCGGTCGTGCTCGAGGCCGTCACCGACCCGGAGGTGCCGCCGCTGCCGCCGCACATCACGATCGAGCAGGCCAAGGCCCTCAGCAAGGCGCTGATCGGCGGCGACCCGAACGCCGGGCGGATCGTGAGGCAGTCGTTCAAGCAGAAGGTGCGGGAGTTCCTGCCCGGGCGATGAGCGCGACCAGCACTCGCGCGCGGACTCCGATCGAAGAGTTGGAGGTCGCCGCCTACACGGTTCCGACCGATGCCCCCGAGGCCGACGGGACGCTTTCGTGGGAGTCGACGACGGTCGTCGTCGTCCACGCCTACGCCGGCGGCGAGTGGGGGCTTGGTTACAGCTACGCGGATCTGTCGACGGCGACGCTGATCGCATCGAAGCTCGGATCGATCGTCCAGGGCCTGGATGCAATCGATCCGCCGAGCGCTTGGGGGACGATGGTGCGAGCGATCCGCAACCTCGGCCGGCCGGGCATCTGCTCGATGGCGATCGCCGCGGTCGACGTTGCGCTATGGGACCTGAAGGCGCGGCTGCTGGGACTGCCGCTGTGCAAGCTGCTGGGGATGGCTCACGCACGGGTCCCCGTGTACGGATCCGGCGGCTTCACCTCGTACTCGATGCGCCGCCTCGCCGACCAGCTCGGTGGCTGGGCCAGCCAGGGAATCGGTCGCGTGAAGATGAAGGTCGGATCCTCGCCCGACACCGATCCGTCGCGGGTGCGGGCCGCGCGAGAGGCGATCGGCCCGAATACCGACCTGTTCGTCGACGCAAACGGCGCCTACGCGCGCAAGCAGGCGCTGTCGCTGGCGGTGCGTTTCCGCGAGGACGCCGGCGTCAGCTGGTTCGAGGAGCCCGTGTCCTCCGACGATCTCGACGGGCTGCGGCTTCTGCGCGACAACGGGCCCGAGGGCATGGCGATCGCGGCCGGCGAGTACGGCTACGACTTGCCCTACTTCGAGCGGATGCTCGACGCGGGCGCGGTCGACGTGCTGCAGGCCGACGTGACGCGCTGCGCGGGGATCACCGAGTTGCTTCGCGTCGACGCGGTGTGCCGCGCCCGCAGCATGCCGCTGTCGCTGCACTGTGGGCCCGCGATCCACCTCCACCCAGGGCTCGCGCTCGAGCAGCTCGTCCACCTCGAATACTTCCATGACCACGTGCGGATCGAGCAGCTGCTGTTCGACGGCGTCGTGGCGCCGCGCGACGGCGCGCTGCAGCCGGACCTCGACCGGCCCGGGATCGGGCTCGAGCTCAAACGCGCGGATGCGGAGCGGTATGGGGCGTAACGGCTCGATCAAGCCGCGGCGGTTGACGCTGCGCCAAACGCCGCCCGCGGAGCGCGCCGTCGCTCGGTGGTGGCGCGACGTGTCGCGCGGACGGATGCAGAAGACGCTCGCGGGGGCGACCGCGTTCAGCGCGCTCCCGCTCGGGCTCGAGATCTATTTCGAGCACTTCCGCGGCTCGTTCGGTGACAAGTGGATGTGGACCCCGGTGCTCCTGTCGCCGGCGTTGACGGTCGCGGGGCTCGCGGGCGTGCGCTCCGAGCGCGCGGCGAAGACGTGGCTCCCGGTGATCTCGGCGCTGTACTGCGCCGACGGCCTCGTCGGTGTGATCACGCACGTCCGCGGCGTCGCGCGCAAACCCGGCGGCTTTCGCGAGGCGCAGTTCAACATCGTGATGGGGCCGCCGCTGCTCGCGCCGGGGTCGCTCGCGCTCGTCGGGGGGATGGGCATCGCGGCGGCGGCGCTGGGCCGCGAGCGCTGATGGCTGCGCACGATCTCCGCCGGGGCGGCCACCTCCCGAACCTCCGGCCAGACCGTCGGCCCCCGTCGCCGGACGAGCTCCCGCGCCAACGCAACGGCGTCACGCCGCAGATGCACGGCCGCTATCCCGACTACAACGTGCTCGACCAGGCGGGCCACTGGGACCCCGTGACGCGCGAGATGGTGATGGACAGGGTGCAGCGAACGCCGCCGATCCGCTTCTTCACGGGTCCCGAGGTGGCGACGCTCCAGGTGTTCTGCGACGTCGTCATGGCGCAGGATCGCGAGCCGAAGATTCCGGTGTTGAACATCGTCGACGCGAAGCTGTTCGCGGGCGAGCTCGACGGCTTTCACTACGCCGACATGCCCGACGACCGGGAGACGTGGCGGCGCTTGGCGCTCGGGCTCGACGCCGCCGCCCGTCAGCATAGATCGCCGAACTTCGTCGATGCGGCCGCCGACGTCCAGCACAACGTGATCGACGCCCTGGCCCACGGCGAGCTGCACGGCGAGGTCTGGGACGAGATGCCGCCGTCGAGGACGTGGAAGGTCGTGACCCGGGCGATACTGAGCGCGTTCTACTCGCACCCGTGGGCGTGGAACGAGATCGGCTTCGGCGGCCCCGCCTACCCGCGCGGCTATGCCAGGTTCGGGCTCGGTCAGCGCGAGAGCTGGGAGGGCGCAGCGGCGTTCGAGCTCGATCCGGAGAAGGACATCGACGGATGAGCCTTCGCCACGAGCTGCGCACGCTCGCGCGCGGTGCGCTGCGCCCGCCCGAGAACGATTCCGCGTTCCTGCTCGACGTCCATCGTCGCGCGGTCGTGCGCGATCGGATGGCCCGCTACGACGACGCCTTCGAGGTCGATCTCGCGATCGTCGGCGCTGGTGCCGGCGGGGCGACGCTCGCCCAGCGGCTGGCGCGGCGGGGATGGAAGGTCGTCGTGCTGGAGTCCGGCCCGTTCTGGGACCCCGACGAGGATTTCGTCTCCGACGAGGCCGGATCGCACAGGCTCTACTGGACCGATGAGCGGATCACGGGCGGAAGCGACCCGGTCGAGCTCGGAAAGAACAACTCCGGCCACGGCGTCGGCGGCTCGATGGTCCACTATGCCGGCTACTGCCCGCGCTTTCATCCGTCGGACTTCGAGGTTGCCTCGCGCGACGGCGTGGGGGAGGACTGGCCGATCTCATACGAGGATCTGAAGCCCCACTACGAGCGGCTCGAGCTCGAGCTGCCGGTGGCCGGCGAGTACTGGCCGTGGGGCGACCCGCACCGCTACCCGCACGGCCCGCACCCGATCGCGGGCGGTGCCGAGGCGGCGATCGGCGGCGCGCGCAAGCTCGGCATCGAAATGCGCGTCGGGCCGGTCGGGATCACCAACGGCTCCTTCGGCAACCGGCCGCACTGCATCTATCGCGGCTTCTGCCTGCAGGGATGCAAGGTCAACGCGAAGGCATCGCCACTGGTCACCCACATCCCGGACGCGATCGAGCACGGGGCCGAGATCCGCGCGGGCTGCATGGTCGGCGCGGTCGAGGTCGACGACGCCAGCGGGCGAGCGACCGGGGTGCGTTATTTCCTCGATGGGGTGCAGCGGTTCCAGCGCGCCGCTGCGGTCGCTGTCTGCGGCTACTCGATCGAGACCCCGAGGCTGCTGCTCAACTCTGTCAGCCGCCGCTTTCCGCGCGGGCTCGCGAACAACAACGATCAGGTCGGGCGCTGCGTGATGGTGCAGGGCGCGCCACAGGTCGCCGGCCGGTTCCCCGACGAGGCGCGGATGTACAAGATGCCGCCGCCCGAGGTCTCCTCCGAGCAGTTCTACGAGACCGACCCGCGCCGCGGCTTCGTGCGCGGGTTCTCGATCCAGACGGTCGGGCCGCTGCCGATCGAGCACGCCCAGCACGTGCTCGGTCACGGCCACTGGGGCGCTGCGCTGCGCGCGTACATGCGCGACTACAACCACTGGTACACGCTCGGCGTCCTGTGCGAGCTTTTGCCACTGCCCGATAACCGCGTCACGGTGTGCTCCGATGTGACTGACGCAAACGGGCTGCCGGTCGCGCGCATGGACTACTCGCAAGGCGACAACGACCGCCGGAACATCGCCTTCGCCAAGCAGACGCTGAAGGACATCTTCGACGCGTCGGGCGCCCAGGACACGCTCATCACCGACCGCTACGCGCACCTCGTCGGCGGTTGCCGGATGGGCTCTGACCCCGACCGCAGCGTCGTCGACTCCGATCACCGCGCGTGGGAGGTGCCGAACCTGTTCATCGCGGACGGCAGCGTGATGCCGACGCAGGGTTCCGCGAATCCGGCATTGACGATCATGGCGCTCGCCTCGCGGCTGGCGAAGCGCCTCGAGCTCAAGCGCGTCGGCGCGTCAGCAGCGTCCCGGCCGCACCCGCTGCGGTCCCGAGGGCAGCCGCGCCCAGCGCTGTCGGCAAGCGGTGACGGCTGAGCCAGGCCTGGGCGCTGCGCGGGTGTGCCTCCTTGTCAAAGACGCCGTGCGCGCCCTCGTCGTGGTCGTCGTCGACGGGCTCGAACAGGTTCGCGGCCTTCTGCCCGTCGAACGCGTCGGGCGTCTGCTGGCCCTGGATCGCGGTCCGCGCGAGGTAGCGCTCCGCAAACCACGGCGCGAGCTTGTTACCGATGATCGTGTAGACCGTCGGCAGGCCAACGTAGAGCTCGCGGCGCCGGCGATGCGGGTGTGCTGCCCAATAGATCGCGCGCGCGGCGACCTCGGGCTGATAGATCGGCGGGACCGGCTGCGGGTGGCGGCGCATCCGGCTCAGGCAGTGGTCGAACTGCGGCGTGTTGAGGCCCGGCAGCTGCACCATCGTGAGGTGGACGTTGCTGCCGCGGTGTCTGAGCTCGCAGCGCAGCGACTCGAACGAGCCCTTGATCGCATGCTTGGCCCCGCAGTAAGGAGATTGCAGGGGGATCCCCCGGTAGGCGAGCGCCGAGCCGACCTGCACGATCGTGCCGCGGTCGCGCGGCATCATCCGGTGCAGCGCGGCCTTGGTGCCCCAGACAGTGCCGAGATACGTAACTCGCGTCGCCCGCTCGTACTCGGCCGCCGAGATGTCCTCGAAGAAGTCGAACACGGTCGTCATCGCGTTGTTGATCCAGATATCGATCGGGCCGAGCCGGTCCTCGATCGCCGCGGCGGCGCCGTGCACCTGCTCGTACTCGGCGACGTCGGCGGCGTGCGGGTAGGCGACGCCGCCGAGGCTCTCGACGTCGCGCGCGGCTCCCGCGAGCCCGGCGCGCCCGCGCGCGATCAGCCCGATCGCCGCGCCGCGGCGCGCGAACTCCTGGGCGATCGCGCGGCCGACGCCCGCCGACGCGCCGGTGACGACGACTACCTCGCGTTCAGCCACGACGCCACGTGCCTCGAGTCTTGCCCGCGGTCATCCTGCGCAGCTGCCTTGCCGATCACCGACGTCATCCTGTGAATGGGACTACCCCAGCGATGACGCCGGTACGCATCGGCTGCTCGGGCTGGATGTACGACAGCTGGCGCGGGGGCCTGTATCCCGAACGCGTACCGAAGCGCCGTTGGCTCGAGCTCTACGCCGAACACTTCGACACCGTCGAGGTCAACTCGACCTTCTACCGGTTGGCACGCCGGAGCGCGGTCGAGGGCTGGGTTTCGCAGACGCCGCCGGGCTTCAGCTTCGCCGTGAAGGCGAGCCGCTACCTCACCCATATCCGCAGGCTCGCCGACATCGGGGAGGGGATCAAGCGCTTCTACGAGCCGCTGGAGCCGCTGCTCGAGGCTGACCGCCTCGGGCCGGTGCTGTGGCAGCTTCCAGAGAACTTCCACCGCGACGACGAACGACTTGCAGCGTGGCTCGCGGCCCTTGATTCGCTCCCGGCCACCCTGCACACGATCGAGTTCCGTCACCCGAGTTGGTTCGATCCGGCGGTGACGGACGCCCTGCGCATACGTGGCGTCGCGCTCGCGATCGGCGACCATCCGGCGCGGCCGTTCCAGTCGCACGAGGCGACGGCCGACTGGATGTTCGTCCGTTTTCACCACGGGCACCGCGGAAGGCGAGGCAACTACTCCAAGAGCGAGCTCGAGCAGTGGCGTCACCGAATCGCTTCGTGGCGCCGCGAGCGCGCCGTGTTCGCGTACTTCAACAACGACTGGGAGGGGTTCGCGCCCGCCAACGCGCTCGAGCTGCGCCGTCTGCTCGGTGTAGGCCTTTACGAGACGGTGGCCTGATCGACCGGCCGTCCGAAGCGTTCGCGCAGTTCCGCTGGGTCGAGGTCCTCGCGGTAGCGCCGGCTGTCGCCGTGCTTGAACAGCACGATCCGGTCAGCGTCGAAGGTCGCAAGCGCGTCCTCGGTCGCCTCGAGCGGGTCGCTCTCGCCGGTATCTCCGCTGGCGGCTACGCCGGAGTCGCCGAGGCGTTGCACGCTCTCACGACGGACCTGCTCGGCGCGGTCGATTGCCTCGTCGGCGTCGGAGAACCAGAACTTGATCGGGCTCTCCTGGAGCGCCGGCGCGACGACCATCACCTCGGCGTCGGAGAGGTCGATGTCGGTCCCGAGCGCACCGCGCAGCTGCTCGGCTGAGATCGGCTCCGACGTGACGACGAGCAGTTTCATCTTCGGTTCTGTGGCTACCCGCGCCTCTTCGGGCGCAATCCCGCTGGCTTTAGGGAGCGCAGTCGTTCGTGACGGCCGCGGCGCTGACCAGCGATGCCCCTCTCAGCCACCCGTTGACGGTCGTCGTCCGGAGCCCGAGGCGCGCCACTCGTTGCTCGAGCTGGGGCACGCAGCGCGCGAGCTTGTGGACCGTGCCCTGCACCCCCGACACCGCCTGCCAGAGGCTGCGCGTGTCGGCGGCATCCTGCAGCGTCCGCAGCTGCGTCCGGTAGGAAGCGAGTTGACCTCTGGCCGCGGTCAGGCTCCGGTTGGTGGCGGCGAGTCGCCGATCGGTCTGAGCGAGCGTCCGGCCGGTGCCGGCGAGCTGGCTTTGCAGCGCGTGGAACTCGGCCTCGAGCCGTGCCGCGTCGCCGGAGGCGGCGTTGCCGGTGACGACGGAGGATCCGACCGCGACCGCGAGCGCGATCGTCGCGAGCGCGCCGACGATGACCGGCGCGACCCTGGTGCGGCGCTTCGAACGGCGGCGGCGGTCCCCGCGCCCGGATGTCCTCCGTGTGGCTGTCTCCCGCCCGAACGTCGCGGTGCTCAAAGGAATCCCTCCCGGTTGTATGGCTGCCGCTCGCTCCATTTTCCGGCAGCGCGCGCACGATCGCTATCGGGCGAAGCCCCCATCTTTCGAGGCGCGGCAGGACTGGCATCCGGCGGCGAGACGACCGCAGGATCGGTCGGATCCGGGCTTAGCGGTACAGCGCGTCGAACACGTCCTGGTAGCGCTCGTTGATCACGTTGCGCTTGACCTTCAACGTCGGCGTCAGCTCGCCGGTCTCGATCGACAGGTCATGGTCGAGGATCGTGAACTTCTTGATCTGCTCGACTCGCGCATAGTGGGTGTTGGCGCGGTCGAGCTCAGTCTGGACCAGCGCCTGTACCTCGTCGGTCTGCACGAGCTCGGCCAGCTCCTCGGGCAGCCCGTGCTCCTTGGCCCACGGGATGATCTCCTCGGCGTCGAGCGTGATCAGCGCCACCGGGAACGGACGCCGGTCGCCGTACATCACCGCCTGCGAGATGAACCGCGACTGCTTGAGGTCGTTCTCGATGTTTGCCGGGGTCAGGTTCTTGCCGCCGGCGGTGATGATGATGTCCTTCTTGCGGCCGGTGATCTTCAGATAGCCGTCGTCGTCGAGTTCGCCGATGTCGCCGGTGTGCAGCCAGCCGTCGATCAGCGTCTCGGCGGTCGCCTGCGGGTTTCGCCAGTACTCGCGAAACACGTTTGGACCCCGCATCAGGATCTCGCCGTCGTCGGGCGCGATCCGGATCTCGACCCCGGGAACGGGCCGGCCGACCGTTCCGAACTTGAAGTGGTCGAGCGTGCCAACGGTCCCGACGCCGGTCGTCTCGGTCATGCCCCAGCCTTCGAGCACCGGGACCCCGGCGGCGTAGAAGAACTCGAGGATCTCCGGCGCGATCGGCGCGGCGCCGGTGACCGCCTGGTCGGTGTGCCCGCCGAACAGCTGCCGGACGCGCTCGAAGATCTCCGCATCGGCCTGCTGAAACGGCCGCTCGAGCTCTTCGGGGATCGGCTCGCCCCGCCGCTGGCGGCGCCGTACGTCGACGCCGAGCGCCAGCGCTTGGCGAAACCGCTCGCGGTCGGAATCGCTCGCCTGATCCTGGAGCTTCGTCGCGGCCGTGTACAGCTTCTCGAAGATCCTCGGGACCGACGGCAGGTATGTCGGCTGAGTCTCGATCAGCTCGGCCAGGATCTGGCTGGTGTCGCCGCCGAAGTAGATGATCGTCGTGCCCTGGTCGACTGTCGCGAGCAGAGTGATCAGCGCGAACACGTGCGCGAGTGGCAGATACAGGTACGTGACGTCGTTCGGCTTGACGAACTGCAACTCCTCGACCATCTCGCAAACCGACATCGCATTGCGATGGGTGAGCACCACTCCCTTGGGTGGGCCCGTCGTTCCCGACGTGTAGATGATCGTGTAGGGATCGCTGGGGTCGATTTGCTGCCGGCGCGCGGTGAGCGACCCCGCGTCCGCGCCACGCCCTCGCTCACGCACGTCGTCGAGCGTGAGCTCGCCGGCGCCCGGCTCGATTCCGAACACGTGCTCGAGCTCGGGCAACTCGGCGCGAACCTGTTCGATCTTGGCGGCCTGCCCGGCGTTCTCGCAGATGACCGCGCGAGCCCCGGAGTTGCCCAGCACCCACGCGCATTCCTTCGGGGAGTTCGTGGGGTAGACAGGCACGACGACGGCCCCCGCTGCCGAGATCCCGAAGCTCGCGAGTGTCCACTCCAGCCGCGTCTCGGCAAGCAGGCCGACGCGGTCGCCGACCTGCACTCCCAGCTGGGCCAGCCCCAGCGCGATCTCGTCGATCGCTTGGCCGACCTCGGCGTAGGTGTGCTCGCGCCACTCGCCGTCGAGCTTGTGGCGCGCGGCGATCCGATCGCCGAAGCGTGCCGCGGTGGATCCCGGCAGGGCCGCGACGGTCGCGGCGATCTGCCTTGGAGTGGACGTCGTCTCGGTCATCTCGGCTCTCCTTGTACCCCACGGCGGATTGCAAGAACTCTTGCACGAACGCGGGCTCGATGTGTTGGATTTCGACGCGGGCCAGCGGGTAGTACCCGCATTGATGGGACCGCTGATGTTCGTCAACTGGAAAACCGTCAACGTCCGATTCACAGCGTCGATGTGGGCGATCGCGCTTGTGCTCGCGATCGCGATCCTGCTCGCGAGCGCGCCCACGCACGCTCAACCTCACCGCTCACTCCGCGCCCCGGCGCCGTCAACCGCCGCTCTCGACGGCCGGCAGTAGCGACCGGTCGAGCCCATAGGCCGCGACTGGTCCGGTACGATCGCCGGCGGCGGTATGAATCGCTCGCTTCCAGTTGCGATGCTGGCGATGTTCCTCGGGGGATGGGTGGTCGGGACATCACCTGCGTCGGCCCGGTCTGCAGATCAGGTGGTCAGCTACCACGGCTACAAGCTCGCGGTGCCCGCGTCGTGGCCGGTGTTCGATCTCGCCGCGAATCCGAGCGTGTGCGTCCGCTTCAACCGCCATGCGGTGTATCTCGGTGTGCCCGGCACGCAGCAGCGATGCCCAGCGCACGCGGTCGGCCGGACCGAGGCGGTCCTGGTCGAGCCGCTGAGCGCTCGCACCGCGCGTGCCGGAGCGACCGGCGACCCGCTTGAGCGAGCGGGCAGCTCCGGCGCCCAGCCGCCCGGTGGTTCCGCGATCAGGCTGGTGGTCGGCTCGCGAGAGCTCGTCGCCACCGCGACTTGGGCGAGGCACCGGGTCTTGATCGAGCGCGCGCTCGGGCGCCGCGCGGTCGGCCGTGTCGTCGGCCGTGCGGGCGCGCCCGCCGCACCGGCGTCGCGATTGGCGCGCCCGGCACGTGTCTCGGCGGCCGCAGCACGCGGCGCGGTCACCTACACCGGGCTCGGGTTCGATCCGTGCGCGACCCCAAGCGCCGCCGCGATGTCGGCCTGGGCGGCGTCACCGTACCGCGCCGTCGGGGTCTACCTCGGCGGCGCGAATATGGCTTGCTCGCAACCCAACCTGACAGCGCCATGGGTGCGCACCGAGGAGGCGGCCGGCTGGCACCTGATCCCGACGTACGTCGGCCTGCAGGCGCCGGCCTCGTCGTGCGGCTGCGCGCCGATCGCGCCCGCCCGGGCACGCGCCGAGGGCGTCGCCGCCGCCGACGACGCAGTCGCGCACGCACAGTCGGTCGGGATCGGTGCCGGCAATCCCATCTACTTCGACATGGAGGCCTATTCCCGAGGCGGCGGCAACACCGCCGCGGTACTCACGTTCTTGGCGGGCTGGACCTCGCAGCTGCACGCCGATGGGTACGTGTCCGGCGTCTACAGCAGCGGCGGCTCGGGGATCCACGATCTCGCCGCCGCCTACGGGACCGGATACCTCGAGCCCGATGACATCTGGATCGCCGACTGGAACGGGCTGCACACGACCGCAGATCCGTACGTGCCGAGCGCCGATTGGCCCGCACATCAGCGCCTGCACCAGTACTCAGGCGGCCAGAACGTGACCTACGGCGGCGTCACGATGAACATCGACGGCGACTACCTCGACGGCGCCACCGCCGGCAACGGCGGCGGCCCGCTGCTGCCCGATAGCACGTTCGTGCAGGTGGAGGGCACGACCGCGATCTACCGGGTCGCGGGCGGCGCGCCGCTGCTGATCTCAAGCTGGGACTCGTTCGGAGGGCCACAGCCGATGGCGATCATGACCCAGCAGCAGTTCGACTCGCTGCACCGGGTTCCGGCCGACGGCACGTTCTTGGTCACGACCTCGGGTGCGGCCTATCGGGTCGCGGGCGGCTCACCGATCCTCGTCAGCAACTGGTCGGTGTTCGGAGGCGTCCGGCCGTCGGTCACGATCGACCAATGGGACATCGACAACATCACTGATCCCGCCGCCCACCTGAATCCCAAGCCGGCTGACGGCACCGTCGTCGAGGGCCTGCCATCCCGGACGTTCTGGGGGTTCGGAGCCGGCGACCGAGGCCGGCTGAGTCCCACCACCGGCGCGATCGCGGTCGATGACGCCGGGCTCAATTCCTACCTCCAGGTCGCGGTGCTGAGCGGTTCCTGGTGCGTCGTTCCGGGTGTGCGGCACCTGCCGCTCGCGAAGGCGGGCGCAGCGATCCGACGTGCCCACTGCCGCGTCGGTGCGGTTCGCCGCCCCAGGCACGTGGCCCGCCGCCACGTCCTGCGCGTCCGCGCGCAATCGACTGCGCCTGGGACCAGGCACCGGGCGAGCTACGCGGTGGGTCTCACGGTCAGTTAGCACCGCGACGGGCCGCCTTGATTGGGCTCTGCGTGCCGGGGCTTCGGCCGGCGCGCTATGTATCGCCGGCTCGCCGTGTCTTGTGCCACTCGGTGGCGGGCGCGCTGCGCGCGCCCCGCGGCCCTGGCCGTCGCTCGGCTGCATGGTTGGCAACGAGCGTTGGAGTGTGCCCACGGGCGCCGATTCATCCCAGCAGCGCGCGCTTATATCCCGGAATCTCCGCGCTGGTCGGAGCTTTCCGGACATAAGCCCGCCGGGAGCGCTTATCTCCGGATGAGTCGCGTGGGGCAGCGAGGTATCCGGGGATAAGCACGCCGTCTGCCGCGAGGTCTGGGGATATTCGTGGCGCCAGGACGCCACAAATATCCCAAGACCCCATCGGCGTCCGTGAAATCACGTGTCTGACGCGTAGTTTCCCGCGGCACCATCGCCGGGCAATGACCGATGTGCGCGCCTCGCTGGTGCGATGGAGTGCGGGCATGACGCTGGCGACCCGAAGGCCTGTCCTGTTGTGGAGCTCCGGGGTGGCGATCGCGCTGCTTGCGGCGCTGCTCGCCCTCGCGATCAGCGCCGGCGCCTCGCACCGCGGCAGCGTCTACGCGCAGCTCCAGCGGCCGGCCGCACGCGCGGTCATGACGGTTGGGCCCGGCCCGATCGCCGCGAGTATGCAGGCTGGCCCGTACCGGCTGTCGCTGAGGATCGCGCCGAACCGGGCTGCCGACCCTTCTCGGCTCGTCGTTGTCCTGCGGCGCGGCGCAAGGGTGCTGAACGGGGCGCGGGTGACGGTCACCTACTCGATGCCGGCGATGGGCATGGACGACGTCTTCACGGGCCGCCTGACGCAGATCGCGGCCGGGACCTACGGCGCACGCCAGCCGGTGTTCGGCATGCCCGGCACCTGGCAGCTTCGTTTCGCCGTCTTCCTGCCGCACGCCACAAAACTCACCGTCGCGATCAACGACCATATGATCAGGTAGTGGCGACGACGGAAGCTGTCTCTGGCCGGGGGTTTGGTGCGACCTCGCGGCGGGACCGCTGGTGGGTCGAGCCGGCTTTGACCGGGCTCGGGCTGACCGCGTTCGGGGTCTACTCGATCGTGGTCGCCGCCAGCAACACCGACTTCCAGTACACGGGCGGCGGCGCGCGTTATCTGTCGCCGTTCTACTCGCCCGATCTGCGCAACTTCGGGCTGCACGTGTCCTTCACGTATGCGTTCTTCGTGATCTGGGTGCCGCTCGGCTTCCGGCTGACTTGTTACTACTACCGCAAGGCGTATTACCGGGCGTTCTTCCTGGCGCCGCCTGCCTGCGCGGTTGCAGGGCTGTCGCGACGGCGCTACCGCGGCGAGACGAAGTTCCCGTTCGTCCTTCAGAACCTCCACCGCTACTTCCTGTACCTGTCGACGATCGTCCTCGGGTTTCTGTGGTACGACGCGGTCAGGGCCTTTTTCTTCAATACGTCCGGCGGCTCGCTCGAATTCGGCGTGGGACTGGGCTCGCTCGTGATGCTCGGCAACGTCGTTCTGCTCACCGGCTTCACGTTCGGCTGCAACTCGCTGCGTCACCTGATCGGCGGCCAGCTCGACTGTTTCAGCTGCACGGCGTCGGCGCGCACACGCCACCGGCTGTGGCGGGGCGCCACCAGGTTCAACCACCACCACATGGCGCTGGCGTGGATCAGCCTCGGCGGTGTCGCGCTCACGGATCTGTACATCAGACTGGCCGCCGCGGGCGTGTTCCACGACCCCCGGATCATCTGACGTGGCGATCGAACGCCATGACTACGACGTGGTGGTGATCGGCGCCGGCGGTGCCGGCCTGCGTGCTGCGATCGCCGCCACCGAGCAGGGCGCGCACACGGCGATCGTCTGCAAATCGCTGCTCGGCAAGGCACACACCGTGATGGCGGAGGGCGGGGTCGCGGCGGCGCTCGGAAACGTCGCCTCGGAGGACAACTGGCAAGTCCATTTCCAGGACACGATGTTCGGCGGCAAGTACCTGAACAACTGGTACATGGCGGAGCTGCACGCCAAGGAAGCCCCCGATCGAGTGCGTGAGCTCGAGCGGTGGGGCGGGGTGTTCGACCGCACAGAGGACCGAAAGATGTCGCAGCGGGCGTTCGGCGGGCACACCTACAGGCGGCTGGTGCACATCGGCGATCGCACCGGGCTCGAACTGCTGCGGACGCTGCAGGACAAGGCAGTGCACGCCGGGATCGACGTGTTCATGGAGTGCACCGTCACGCGCCTGATCAAGGACGGCGACCGGGTCTGCGGCGTCTTCGGCTACCACCGCGCGACCGGGGAGTTCGTTACCTTCACGGCGCGCGCGCTGGTGCTGGCGACCGGCGGCGCGGGCAAGTGCTGGCGGATCACCTCGAACTCGTGGGAGTGCACCGGTGACGGCCACGGGCTCGCGTACGAGGCGGGCGCCGAGCTGGTCGACATGGAGTTCGTGCAGTTTCACCCGACCGGGATGGTGTGGCCGCCGGGCGTCGTCGGGCTGCTGGTGACCGAGGCGGTGCGCGGCGAGGGAGGGATCCTGCGCAACTCGGGCGGCGAGCGCTTCATGGAGCGATATGACCCCAAGCGGCTCGAGCTGTCGACCCGCGACGTCGTCGCGCGTGCGATCTTCACTGAGGTCAGGGAGGGGCGCGGCTCGCCCCACGGCGGGGTCTTCCTGGACGTCTCGCACCTGGAAGCCGAGACCGTCCGTCGCAAGCTGCCGAGCATGTACGACCAGTTCATGGAGCTCGCCGGCGTCGACATCACGCGCGAGCCGATGGAGGTCGGGCCGACCTGCCACTACATGATGGGGGGTGTCCGCGTCGACGCGGAGACCGGCGCGAGCACGGTTCCGGGACTGTTCGCGACCGGCGAGTGCTCGGGCGGGATGAACGGGGCCAACCGGCTCGGCGGTAACTCCCTGTCCGACCTGCTGGTGTTCGGACGGCGGGCGGGCCTCGGCGCCGCGCAGGCCGCCGGCGCGGCACCGGCGCCGCAGCTCGACGATGCCCAGATCGCCGACGCGCAGGCGGAGATGACTCGCTTTCTGTCGGGGACGGGAGGCGAGGACCCGTACGAGCTGCACGCTGAGCTGCAGGCCACGATGCAGGCCGACGTCGGAATCTTTCGCGACGAAGCGGGGCTCGGCGCTGCCGTGCAGCGGCTGGAGGAGCTCGCGCGTCGCGCGGTCAACGTGCGCGCCTCCTCGAGCACGCTCGCCTACAACCCCGGCTGGCATCTGTGCCGCGATCTTCAGAACATGCTGATCGTCTCGCGGTCGGTTGCGAACGCGGCGTTGATGCGGCACGAGAGCAGGGGCGCACACAGCCGGCTCGACTTCCCCGAGTACGACGACTACTGGGGCGAGCACAACCTGATCGTCCAAGACCACGACGGCGGCGTCCGCGTCGAACCGAGGCCGGTGACCAAGTCCTCGGACCTGATGCCCCTCGTCGAACAGCGAAAGGAGGCCGAACGGGCATGAGTGCGCGGACCTTGCGGCTGTGGCGCGGCGACGCGTCCGGAGGCGAGCTCGTCGACTACGAGATCGAGGCGGAGACCGGGATGGTCGTGCTCGACGCCGTGCTCGAGATTCAGCGCCGCCAGGCGCAGGATCTGGCGGTGCGATGGAACTGCAAGGCCGCCAAGTGTGGCTCTTGCAGCGCCGAGGTCAACGGGCGGCCGCGGCTGATGTGCAAGACCCGGCTTGACCACCTTGCGCCGGACCAGCCGATCACGGTGCAGCCACTCAAGGCGTTCCCGGTGATCCGTGACCTCGTCACCGACGTCTCCTGGAACTACGAGGTCAATAAGCGGATTCCACCGTTCACGCCCGCGCCCGACGCCGATTGGTCGATCGGGCAGGACGACGTCGACCGGATGTCGGAGTTTCGCAAGTGCATCGAGTGCTTCCTGTGCCAGGACGTGTGCCACATCCTGCGCGAGCACCACCTCCAGTCCGAGTACTTCGGCCCGCGCTTCCTGGTGCGCGTCGCCAGCCTCGAGATGCACCCGCTCGACACGCTCGATCGCACCGCGCTGGTCTCCGACGTCGGCGGCCTCGGCCTGTGCAACATCACCAAGTGCTGCACCGAGGTCTGTCCGGAGTCGATCCACATCACCGACAACGCGATCATCCCGCTGAAGGAGCGCGTCGTCGATCGCCGCTACGACCCGCTCGCCCGGTTGCTGCGCCGGCGTCGCCGCTCGTGACGGCTGCGGCGGACCTAACCGGATGCACACGTTTGCAGTTGACACGTCCCGCGGGCCCCACTATGGTCCTGCAAACGATTGCACCTCGCGGCGGCGAACCCGATTCGCCCCGCGTAGCACCGGAGGGATACCGAGATGAGGAGCCTGCGTAAACCCTTGCTGGCCGGACTCGCGCTGTCCACCGCCGCGGTCATCGCGGCGTGCGGAGGCTCGAGCAGCAGCAGCAGTACCAGCGCCGCGAGCGGAGGCAGCTCGAGTTCAAGCTCGACGGCGGCTGCGAGCTCGAGCTCGACTCCTATTACGATCGGCGCGTCGCTGTCGCTGTCGGGCGACTTCGCCGCCGACGGCCAGGCGTTCCAGAAGGGCTACGAGCTGTGGGCCTCTGACCAGAACAAGGCCGGCGGCCTGCTCGGCCACCCGGTCAAGATGAAGATCCTGTCCGATGCATCGAGCCCGGCGCAGGTGGTCAGCAACTACCAGAAGCTGATCGGCTCAGACAAAGTGCCGCTCGTATTCGGGCCGTTCTCGACGCTGCTGACGCTCCCCTCCGCACGCGTGGCCGCACGCTATGGATACGCGTTCGTCGAGGGCGCCGGCGGCGGCCCGGCTGTGTTCGGCACGGGCCTGCACAACGTCTTCGACGTGTCGGTACCGGTCAAGAACAACCTCGTCACGTGGGCGCAGTGGGTCGCCTCGCTGCCCGCCAGCGAGCGTCCGAAGACCGCGGCGTACGCGACCGTCAACGATCCGTTCACGCAGCCGCAGATCCCGCCGGCCCAGGCCATCCTCCAGCAGGCGGGCGTCAAGACGCTGTCGTCGAAGGTATTCCCGGCCGAGGTCACGGACTTCACCCCGATCGCGACCCAGGTTGCCTCGACCAAGGCCGACGTGGCCGTGCTCGGGTCAGTCGACGTCCCGACCGTGTCGGCATTCGTGCACAGCTTCATCCAGCAGCACTACGAGCCGAAGATCATGATCGCAACCGCTGGACCGGACCAGGGCGAGGCGTTCGTAAAGGCCGTTGGCAAGGGCAACGAAGACGGGATCATGGTCCCTAACGGCTGGTACGGCGGTTTTCAGAAGGCCGACAGCCAGAAGATGGTCCAGGAGTACATCGCCAAGTACGGCGGCACTCCGTCTGACGTCAACGCCGACGTCGCCGAGGCCTATTCTGTCGGCCAGGTGATGGCCCAGGCCGTCGCCGCGACCCACAGCATGGACAACGCCAAGATCATCGCCTACCTACACAGCGGCGTTACGCTCGACAGCGTGCAGGGCCCGGTGAAGTTCGACGCGACCGGCCAGAACACCGCCGGCAAGACGCTCACGTTCCAGTGGCAGAAGGCCGCCCTCGAGCAGACGCTCCCGGTCGGGGTCGCCGGCTCGAAGCCGCCGGTGGTTCCGAAGCCGCCCTGGGCTGGGTAGCACGCTGACATGTCGTTCACCACGCTGCTCCACGCGGTCGTCGATGGCATCCTGACCGGCGGCGTCTACGCGCTGATGGCAGCCGGGCTGACGCTGATCTTCGGCGTCATGGACATCATCAACATCGCGCAGGGCGTGATGATCGTGCTCGGCGCGTACCTGAGCTACGAGCTCTCGGTGCACGCCGGCATCGGGCTGCTTCCCGGGCTGTTGATCACGGTCCCGGTGATGTTCCTGCTCGGCGTCGCGATCGAGTTCCTGTTCATGCGCCGGCTGCGCGAGGGTGACCGGACCGGAATGTCGATCCTGGTCACGTTCGCCGTCGCAATCCTGATCGAGGGGATCCTCAGCGCCGCGTTCGGCGTCGACTACGTGCAGCTGCACGCGTCCTACGTGGACAAGTCCGTGTACGTGCTGGGCTTCTATCTGCCCTACATCTATCTGATCGGGTTCGCGCTGGCGGTGCTGCTGATGGCAGCCCTCTACTACATGCTCTACCGGACCAAGTTCGGGCGGGCGGTGCGGGCATCGCTTCAAAACCGGACCGCCGCCGACCTGATCGGGATCAACGTCAACCGCACTCGCATGATCTCGGTCGGGATCGGCGTCGCCGTCACGGCGGTCGGCGGGATGGTGTTCGGCGCTACCAACGCGTTCAACCCCAACAGCGGCTACGACCTGATCTCCCGCCTGCTGGCGATCGTGATCCTCGGCGGGCTCGGGAGCATCGGCGGCGCGATGATCGCTGCGATCCTGATGCTGGTGATCAACGACGTCGTGGCCGTCGCCTGGTCGCCGACATGGGCGCCGCTGGTGTTCTTCGCGGCGTTGGTCGTTGTGCTCTCGATCCGGCCACAGGGGCTGTTCGGCTCCTCCGCCGTCCGGGCGCAGTGACCGACGGATCGCTCAAGACGCGCGGGCTCAAGGCCGGCGGGATCGCGGCGGCGGTCGCGCTCCTGGCCGTCTTCCCGATCGTTGTCACCGACCCCAGCGCGACCTCGATCGCGGTGTTCACGCTTGTGTTCATGGTCTCGGCCGCCGCGTGGAACGTCTTCAGCGGCTACTCCGGCTACCTCGCCCTGGGGCACGCCGTGTTCTTCGGCAGCGGCGGGTACGCCGTCGCTCTGGCCGCCCGCGACTGGCACTTCAAGGGCGGCTGGGATGTGTTCGCGCTGCTGCCGTTCGCCGGCCTGGTCGCCGCGGCAATCGCGATCCCCTTCGGGCTTGTCGCGCTGCGCACGCGACGGCACACGTTCGTGGTGGTGACGATCGCGATCTTCTTCATCTTCCAGCTTGCTGCGTTCAACCTCGGCTTCACCGGCGGCAGCTCGGGACTCGAGTATCCGATCGCGCCGTTCGCGGTGGCGACCTACAACAACCCGTTCTACTACGTCGCGCTGGTGATCCTGGTGTTGACGGTCGCGATGTCATGGGCCGTGCGCCGCTCCCGGTTCGGGTTGCAACTGCTCGCGATCCGCGACGACGAGGAGCGGGCGCGCGGCCTCGGTGTAAAGACCGCGCGGGTGAAGCTGATCGCGTTCGTGCTGAGCGCGTTCCCGATCGGGATGGTCGGCGGCCTGTACTTCTACTTCCTCGGCCAGATCTTTCCCCAGTTCGCGTATGACCCGCTGTTCGACGTCTCGCTCGCGCTGATGGCGTTCCTCGGCGGGATCGGAACGCTGATCGGCCCCGTGCTCGGAGCGATGGTGCTCGAGGCAATGCAGCAGTATCTGACCCAGTCGCTGTCGGGGAACGGGACCTACCTGATCGTCTACGGAGTCCTGTTCCTGATCGTGATCCTGCTGCTGCCACGCGGCGTGATCCCGACCCTCTCGGACCTGATCGCAAGGAGGCGCGCGCGCTCGCGCGACGCTGAGGCCGACGAGGCGCGCGATGCCGATCCCGCCCTCCGCGGCGGCGTTGCCGGAGTGGTCAGGTGAGCGCGCTGCTGGAAGTCGCCGGCGTGTCGAAGTCGTTCGGCGGCGTGCACGCGTTGTCGGCGTGCGACCTGCAGCTGAGCGAGGGATCGATCCACGGCCTGATCGGACCCAACGGGTCCGGCAAGACCACGCTGTTCAACGTCATCACCGGCTACGAGCGGATCCAGCAGGGCGGTGTGCACTTCAACGGCACCGAGATCACAAACGCGCCGCCGGACCGCGTGTTCGGGCTCGGAATCGGCCGCACGTTCCAGCTGACTCGAATCTTCACGCGCCTGTCGGTAATCGAGAACATGCTGGTCGCGACCCAGCGGTCGCGCGGGTGGCTGCGTGCCGTGATCCGCCGCGCGGGCTCCACGGCCGAGCGGCGGCGCGCGCTGCAGTTGCTGCAGTTCGTCGGGATCGAGCGGCTCGCCCATGAGCCCGCGGGCAATCTGTCCTTCGGGCAGCGCAAGCTGCTCGAGCTCGCCTCGCTGCTGGTCGCCGACCCGGATGTGCTGCTGCTTGACGAACCCGCCGGCGGCGTCAACCCGACGCTGATCAAGCACTTGGCCGACCGGATCCAGGAGCTGAACAAGGCCGGGAAGACCTTCCTCGTGGTCGAGCACAACATGGAGTTCGTGATGAGCCTGTGCCACCACGTCACCGTCCTCAGCCAGGGGACAGCGCTGGTGTCCGGGCCGCCCGAACAGGTCCGCTCCAACCCGGCCGTGCTCGACGCCTATCTCGGCGGCGAGGACGACGCGGCAACCCAACTCGAGCTCGCCGGCGATGCCCCCCCCGGCGGCCACAGCTCCGCGCGCGTGGTGACGGCTCCGGGGACCGTGCAACCGCGGCTCAAGCTCGGCGGCCCCGAGCCGCTGCTCAGCGTGCGCGGCGTGGTCGCGGGCTACGGCGGCGGCGACATCCTCAAGCAGGTCTCCTTCGACGTCCCCCAAGGCGAGATCACCTGCATCGTCGGGCCCAACGGCGCGGGCAAGTCGACACTGCTGTCGACGATCAGCGGCCTGCTGCGGCCGCGCCAGGGCGAGATTCGCTTCCGCGGTCAGGTGATCTCGGGCCAGTCTCCCGGCGACATCCTCGCTCGCGGGATCGTGCAGGTGCCCCAGGCGCACAGCCTGTTCACCAACATGACCGTCCGCGAGAACGTCGAGATGGGGGCGTTCACCATCTCGGACAAGGAGCTTGTGCGCAGACGGTTGGAGGCGGTGCAGGAGCGCTATCCGATCGTTCGCGACCGCGCCGAGGAGAAGGCCGGAAGCCTGTCGGGCGGCCAGCAGCGGCTGGTCGAGCTCGCGCGCTCGCTGATGCTCGACCCCGAGATGGTCGTGCTCGACGAGCCGTCGATGGGCCTCGACCCGCAAACCCGCGAGCTCGTGTTCGAGATGATCGAGTTGATGAACCGCGACGGCAAGACGGTCCTGCTCGTCGAGCAGAACGCGCGCGCGGGGCTGAAGCTGAGCTCGCACGGAATCGTGCTCGAGAACGGGATCGTGCGGCTGAAGGGCTCGGGCCGCGAGGTGCTCGAGCATCCGGAGATCGGCGCGCTGTACCTCGGCGGTGCAGTGTCGACCGGCTCCGTGGCGCCGGCGGGATGAGTGCCGCAGCCGTCAGCGCCGACGTCGTCGTCGCGGGCGCGGGCCACAACAGCCTGATCGCCGCGGCCTACCTGACCCGTGCCGGCCATCGGTGTGTCGTGCTCGACGCCCGAGCAGTGCCCGGCGGCGGAGTGGCGTCCGAGGAGCTGCTGCTGCCGGGCTACCTGGTCGACTCCTGCTCGACGGGCCATACGCTGATCCAGACCAACCCGGTGATCGCAGACGACGAGCTGGGGCTACTCGCCGGCCACGGCCTCAGCTACCTCGAGCCGGACCCCGTCGCGCACGTCGTGTTCCCCGACGGCGAGTCGCTGACGATGTGGCTGGAGCTCGAGCGCACCTGCGAGCAGATTGCCCGCTTCTCGCGCTCCGACGCCGCCGCGTACCGGCGACTGCTCGATGAGTACGACGCGGTGAAGGACGTGTTCGCGGCGCAGCGCTTTACGCCGATCGGGTTCGGTCCGAGCTTCGAGCAGCTGCTGGCCGGACGACCAGGCTCGGGACGCTGGCGCCGGCGCGCGGCGATGAGCGCCTGGGACGTGATCCGGCACGAGTTCGAGAGCCCTCACGTGCAGTCGTTCATGCTCTGGATGGCGTTCCAGACCGGGCAACCGGTCGACTCCGCGGGATCGGGGCCGCTGGCCTACTCGCTCGTGTTCGGGCGTCAGCGCCGCAGCTGGACGATTCCGCGCGGCGGCTCCGGGGAGCTTGCCCGGGCGCTGGTCGAGGTGATCGAGGCGGCCGGGGGAGAGGTGTTGTGCGGCCGGCGCGTCACCGGGCTGCTGCTCGAACGCGGCCGCTGCGTCGGCGTCCAGACCGCCGACGGGGAGCGCTTCGTCGCTCGCGAGGCGGTCCTCTCCTCGATCCACGTCAAGCAGCTGATCGAGATGGCCCCCGCGGAGGCGTGGGGCGAGGACTTCATCTACGCGATCTCGACCTACGACCCGGGCGTGTCGGCGTTCGCCGCGCACTACGCCACAAGTGAGCCGCCGCGCTACCCGCTCACCGACGGCGGCGAGATCACGGCAGTGTCCGCCGGCGTCGCCGGGTGGCCCGAGGAGATCGTGCGAATGGGACGCGACGTCAAGGAGGGCAGGCTGGTCCGCGACGGCGCGTGGCTGCTGTTCCCGGCGCCCACCGTCGCCGATCCGTCGCGCGCGCCGGCCGGCCACCACACGGTCAAGGTGCTCGGCATGCAGCCCTACGATCCAGGCGGCGGCCCGGGGCGCTGGAAGCGGCTACGCGCCGAGATCGCGGCGGCCCAGCTCGCACACCTGCGCCGCGCCGCGCCGAACATGGTCGACGACGTGATCCTCGCCGAGCTCGTCGTCTCCCCGCCCGAGCTCGAGGCCTCCAACCCCCACATGTGGCACGGGACGTTCCACGGCGGCGATCGCTCGCTCGCCTTCAGCGGCGCGCTGCGCCCCGCGGCCGGATGGGCACAGCACCGGATGCCGATCCCCGGCCTGTACCAGACCGGCGGCACGACGCACCCCGGCGGGTCGGTCACCGGCGCCCCCGGGCGCAACGCCGCGATCGTGATGCTCACCGATCTGGGACACGATCCGGCGCAAGCGATGGCGCGCGTTCCCGCCGCCGCCGCCGGCAGTACGTCCTCGCCGGCCGGCCGGGGGTGAATCGAGGATGGCCCGGGTGCGAAGCAGCGCCGTGACGATCCGCGACGTGGCCCGCGTCGCCAAGGTCCATCCCGGCACTGTCTCGCGTGCGCTGAACGTGCAGACGCGCGCGCTCGTCAATGAGGAGACGGCCGAGCGCGTCCTGCAGGCGGCCGAGAAGCTGGGCTACCGCGCCAACCGGATCGCGCGCGGACTGAAGACCAACCGCTCCTACACGATCGGCGTGCTGATCCCCGACATCACCAACCCGCTGTTCCCTCCGATCCTCCGCGGGATCGAGGACCGACTCGGCGAGGCCGGCTACACGTCGCTGGTGGTCAACACCGACAACGACCCCGAGCGCGAGCGCAGCCACTTCGAGGCGATGCGCGCCAGACAGGTCGACGGCTTCATCTCGGCGACCGCCCGGCTGGACCGCGAGCTGCTCGCCGAGGTCGCGGCCGGGGGCGCACCGCCGTTGGTGCTCGTCAACCGCAGCCTCGAGGACGGCTCGGTCCCCGCGGTCACGGTCAACGACCGGCAGGGCATCCGCCTGGCCGTGCAGCACGTGGCCGCGCTCGGGCACACGCGGATCGCCCACGTCGCCGGGCCGCAGGACATCTCGACCGGGCACCGCCGCCACCTCGGGTTCCTAGAGGCGATGGCGGCGGAGGGGCTGCAGGTGGGGCCAGGAGACGTTCGCTTCGGCAGGTGGTTCATCGAAGAGGAGGGGGCACGGCTGTGCGCCGAGCTGCTCGACGAGTCTCCCGACCTGACCGCGATCGTGGCGGGGAACGACCTGCTTGCGATCGGCTGCTACGACGCGCTCGAGGCGCGAGGGATCAACTGCCCCGAACAGATCTCGATCGTCGGCTTCAACGACATGCCGTTCGTCGACCGTCTGCGCCCGCCGCTGACGACGGTACGGGTGCCGCAGCGCGAGATCGGCACGGTGGCAGCCGATCTCATGCTCCAGCGCCTGAGCGACGGCTCGGAGGCCGCGCGCGAAATCCTGCTCGAGCCGACGCTGATCGTCCGTGGCTCCACCGCGCCGCCGCCGGCCGGCGTCGCCCGATGACGGGGGGCGCCGTGCCCGATCCCCGGGTTCAGGCCGCGATCGACAATTGGGGCCCGCGGCTGATCGCCAACGGCATCGACTACAACGACTTCGTCCGGACGACCGGATCGATCTCGCGCTGGGAGCAGTGGCTGGAGGCATGGTGCGCCACCGCCGACGAGCACCGCGAACTTGCGTTGCAGGCCCGCTCCAACGGCCATGACCGCAGCGCCGGCGAGGCGTTTCTGCGCGCCGCGGTCAGCTACCACTTCTCCAAGTTCGTCTGGGTGCTCGACCCAGACCGCAACCGCGCCGCGACCGAGGCGGCGGTGCGCGCGCTGTACGACGCGCACGCGCTGCTCGACCCGACGGCGCAGCGAATTGAAGCGCCGATCGACGGTGGGGTCGTCGTCGGCAACCTCCGGCGGCCGTCGGCGCGGGCAGGGCGGACGGGGCGGGCGGGACCGGATCCCGCGCCGCTGGTGGTGCTGATCCCGGGTCTGGACTCGACCAAGGAGGAGTTCTACCTGTGGGAGTCGGTGTTTCTCGCGCGTGGGATGGCGACGCTGTCGCTCGACGGCCCGGGCCAGGGCGAGTCCGGCTTTGAGGTGAACATTCGCCCCGACTACGAGGTCGCGGTCGCGTCGATGCTCGATGCGCTCACCGGTCGCGGCGACATCGCCGGCGATCTTGACCTTCACCGCATCGCGGCGGCCGGGGTCAGCCTCGGTGGTTACTACGTCGCGCGGGCCGCAGCGTTCGAGCCACGGCTCAAGGCGGTCGCCGGTATCAGCGGGCCGTTCGACGCGGCGGCTGCGTGGTCGCAGATGCCGGGGCTGACCCGCGAGGCGTTCGCCCATCACACCGGCGCAGGCAGCGACGCCGAAGCTCGCGAGCTCGCGAGTCGGTTGACCCTCGCCGGTGTCGCCGAGCAGATCAGGCAACCGTGCCTGGTCGTGACTGGCAAGCGCGACCGTGTGATCCCGTGGGAGCAGACCCGCCGGATCGCCGACGCCGCTCCGAACAGCGAGTGGGTTCTCTACGACGACGGGACCCACGTCTGCAACAACATCCCGTTTCGCTACCGCCCGCTCGTGGCCGACTGGATCCGGGACCGGCTGGGGTGATCGGCGCCCCGACGACGCGACGCGAGGACGCTCGCGTGCTGCGCGGCGAGACTCGCTACGTCGATGACATCGAGCTTGACGGGGAAGCGCACGTCGCGTTCGTGCGCAGCCCGTTCGCCCACGCGCGGATCGCTTCGATCGACGAGCCGCAGGGTGCCGACGGGCTGATCGCGGTACTGACCGCCCGACGCCTCGCCGGCCGCGTACGGCCGTTCCCGATCCCCGCGCCGGATGGAGTGCAGCTCGCCGACGAGCCCCACCCGATCCTCGCGAGCGAGGAGGTGCGCTACGTCGGTCAGGCGGTGGCCGCCGTGGTCGCCACGTCGCGGGCGCTGGCGGAAGACGCAGCTGAGCTGGTCGACGTCGAGTACGAGCCGCTTGACGCGATCGTCGACCCGCGCGCTTGCGACGTCGAGTTGATGCGGTTCGAGCGGCGCACCGGGGACGTCGAGCGCGCGTTTGAGCGCGCCGCGCACACGGTCCGTGGCCGCTACGGGCTGCCACGGCTCGTGGCGGCGCCGATCGAGCCGCGAGGCGCCGTCGCCGCGCACGAGCCGCAATCCGACCTGTTGACGGTGTGGTGCTCGGCCCAGGACACCCACCGGCCGCTCGAGCAGCTCGCGCACATTCTGGACCGCCGCGAGGAGTCGATCCGGGTGGTCGTTCCCGACGTCGGTGGCGCATTTGGCAGCAAGGGGGTGATCGCGCCCGAGGTGGCAGTCATCGCCGCCGCCGCGATCGAGCTCGGCCGGCCGCTGAAGTGGATCGAGGACCGCTTCGAGAACTTCCTGGCCGCCTACCAGGGCCGAGGGATCGAGGGCGAGCTCGAGCTCGCGCTCGACGGCGACGGGGTGATGCTCGCGTTGCGCGCCCGGTTGCGTGCCGACCTCGGCGCGTATCTGCTCAGCAGCACCGCAATCCCGCCGCACACTGCGGCGATGCTGATCACCGGCTGCTACGACATCCCGACGGCGGAGGTGCGGCTCGTTGGGGCCCGCACGAACAAGGTGCCGACCGGCCCCTACCGCGGCGCCGGTCGCCCCGACGCCGCGTACATGCTCGAGTCTCTGGTCGACGACGCCGCCCGCGCGTTGTCGATCGACCGCGTGGAGCTGCGCCGGCGCAACCTGATCTCGAGCTTTCCGCACAGCGCCCCGCTCGGGTACGTGTACGACTCGGGTGATTACCGGGGCTGTCTCGATCTGGCGCTCGAGCTGTTGCCCGATCCTGCCGGGGCCGATCACCCGGCCGACCGGGTGACCGGCTCCGGGGTGGCGGTGTTCGTCGAGCGCGCGGGCGGTCGCTGGGAGGCAGCCGACGTCGAGGTCGGACTCGACGGGCGCGTGATCGTGCGCAGCAGCTCCAGCCCGCACGGTCAGGGTCATGCGACCACGTTCGCGCAGATCGCGGCCGACCGGCTGGGGGTGCCGGCGGCGCAGATCGAGCTTCGCTTCGGCGACAGCGCAGACGTGCCGCGCGGCGTCGGCACGTTCGGGAGCCGCTCGGTCGTGGTCGGTGGCTCGGCGGTGGTGGTCGCGATCGACGAGCTGATCGCGCGCGGCCGGCCGACCGCGGCCGAGCTGCTCGGCGTCGCGGTCGACGAGGTGGCCTGGGAGCGCGGTCGCTACGGCGCACGGGGGCGGTCGGTCACGTTCGATCAGGTCGCGCGGGCGGCGCCCGGGCTGCGGGCCTCGGGTCGCTTTGACTCAGAGCAGGTGTTCTCCTCCGGCGCGTACGCGGCGTCGGTTGAGATCGAGCGCTGCACGGGGCGTCTGCGGGTGCTGGCCCTGGTGGCGGTCGACGACGCGGGCAACGTGATCAACCCGCTGCTCACGCACGGGCAGGTGATCGGCGGCGCGGTCCAGGGGCTGGGGGAGTGCCTGGTCGAGGAGGCCGTCTGGGACGAGGCCGGTCAGCCCCTGCGGGCGTCGTTGATGGACTACAGCCTGCTGACCGCCGCCGATGTCCCGCCGATCATCACCGGGGAGATTTGCACCCCATCGCCGCTGAATCCACTCGGCGCCAAGGGCGTCGGCGAGGGCGGGGCGATCGGATCGCTCGCGGCAGTGGCCAACGCGGTCGCCGACGCACTCGGCGGCGTCCACGTCGACCCGCCGTATACCGACGCGAAGCTGTGGGCGGCGTTGCGGTGAAGCCCGCGCCGTTTCAGTACCACGCTCCCGGATCGCTCGACGCGGCGCTCGATCTGCTGGGCGACGACGCGGCCGCGCTTGCCGGCGGCCAGAGCCTGGTGCCGATGCTGAACCTGCGACTGGCTCGTCCGGCGGTCGTAGTCGACCTGAATCAGATTGCGGAGCTGGCCGGCGTGACGGTGGTGGACGGATCGCTTCGGATCGGGGCGCTGACGCGGCAGGTCGCGATCGAGCGCTCCGAGGCGGTGCGGCGCGGCTGGCCGCTGCTGTCACAGGCCGTCGCGACGGTGGGGCATCCGGCGATCCGCTCGCGTGGGACCGTCGGCGGCTCGGTCGCCCACGCCGATCCGCGCGCGGAGCTGCCCGCGGCGCTGCTCGCGCTCGGCGCGCGCGTCCACCTGCAGTCGCGGGGTGGCCGGCGCATTGTGCCCGTGCAGGACTTCTTGCTCGGGCCCTTTCGGACGGCGCTGGCGCCCGGTGAGCTGCTCGTCGAGATCGAGGTTCCGCCGCCGGCTGCCGGCACGAGCACCGCGTTCGTCGAGCGGGCGCGCACGCACGGCGCGTTCGCGATCGCCGGCGCCGCCGTGGTCGTGGCCGCCGGCGGTCCCTGCGCGATCGCGTTGCTCGGGGCCGCCCCGACGGCGGTCAGGGTCGCCGCGGCCGAGGCTGCGCTGGCCGGGGGCGCGGCGCCGGCAGAGGTGGCCGACGTCGCAGCGGCCGGCGTCGGCGACGGGCACCGCCGGGCGCTGCTGGCGGCGTTGGTGCGCGATGCGCTGAGGACGGCCGCGGCATGAGGATCAACGTCACGATCAACGGCACCGGCCACGACGGCGAGGTCGAGGCGCGCACGCTGCTGTCGGACTTCATCCGTCACGGCGCGGGGCTGACCGGAACCCACGTCGGCTGCGAGCAAGGTGTCTGCGGCGCGTGCACGATCGAGCTCGACGGCGAGCCGGTCCGCTCGTGCCTGATGCTCGCGGTCCAGGCCGATGGCCGCTCGCTGGTCACGGTCGAGGGGCTGGCCGATCGGGACGGCTCGCTCGACGCGCTGCAGCGAGCGTTCGTCGAGCACCACGCGCTGCAGTGCGGGTTCTGCACCTCGGGGTTTCTGATCTCGGCGCGAGCGCTGCTGCGGCGGACGCCCGACCCGAGCGAGCGGCAGATACGCGAGGAGCTGTCGGGCAACCTCTGCCGGTGCACCGGCTATGAGGGGATCGTCGCGGCGGTGACGGCCGCCGCCCGTGAGCTGCGGGACGCCCGCTGAACGACCCCGACTAGCTCGCCGGTGAGCGCTGTAGCAGCGCGCCGTCCGCGCCGGCGCCGTTGCTCGTGCGCGGCACGGCCTCGTGCGTGTCGGGATCGAGGTCGGTGTTGAGGTTGGACTGTGGGTCGCGCTCCAGCGCCAAGCTGCCGCCGACGGTGAAATACGGCTTGCCCGCGATCACCAGGTCCTCGGCGGGGAAGCGGGTGATCACCTCGCACCCGGTGGCGGTCACGACGAGCTGCTCCTCGATCCGCGCTGCCGACCAGCCGTCGCTGGCGGGCCAGAACGTCTCCAGCGCGAACACCATCCCCTCCTTGATCTCCTCTGGGTGATCGAGCGACACCAGGCGGCTGAACACGGGCTTCTCCCAGATCGACAGCCCGACTCCGTGGCCGAACTGCAGGGCGAACGCGGCCTCCTCGTCGGGGAAGCCGAACTCCTGCGCGCGCGGCCAGAGCGCGGCGACCTCGCCGGTCGTGGCGCCGGGGCGGATCAGACCGATCGCCGCGTCGAGGTAGTAGCGGCAGCGCTTGTAGGCGTCCACCAGCGCGCGCGAGGCGCTCGCGACCGCGAAGGTGCGGTAGTAGCACGTCCGATAGCCCATGTAGCTGTGCAGGATGTCGAAATACGCCGGGTCGCCGGGGCGCAGCGCGCGGTCGGTGAAGACGTGGGGGTGCGGGCTGCAGCGCTCGCCCGAGATCGCATTGACACCTTCGACGAACTCCGAGCCCATCTCGTAGAGGACCTTGTTGACCAGCGCGACGCAATCGTTCTCGCGGATCCCCGCCCGCATCGTCCGGTAAAGCTCTTCGTAGGCGGCGTCGACCATCGAGCAGGCCATGTTCAGCAGCGTGATCTCATCGCGCGTCTTGATCACGCGCGCCTGTTGCATCAGCTGCTGGCCGTCGGCGACCCGTATCCCCTCCGCCTGCAGCGCGAACAGCACCTGCGGCTCGATCGCGTCGATCCCGACTGGCTCGCCCAGCAGGCCCCGCTGCTCGAGCTCCACCTTGATCTTCCGTGCCACGTCCTCCGCGCGCCCGGACTCCGGCGACATCGCCCCACGCAGCGTCGAGATGCCGGCGCGTGAGCGTCGCTCGCCGTCCAGCCATGGGTTGTACAGCTGGTGGTGGCGCGCGGCCGACCCGAAGTCCCACATGATCGGCTCATCGTTCTGCGGCAGCAGGCAGAAGCGGTTGAGCTTGTCGCTGGCCCAGGTGCCGATATGGGTCGCGGTCACGTAGCGGATGTTGCTCATGTCGAAGCACAGCAGCGCGCCGAGCTCCGAGGTGGCCAGCAACCCCTTGATCCGCGCAAGGCGCTCGTCGCGCAGCCGGTCGTAGCGGACCCGCTCCTCCCAGTCCACGCCCATGACGCCGTAGCTGTGAAGTCCCATCGTGTTCCCTTCGTTGTTGTTGGGCCGAGCGTAGGTCACGAGCGGTCGGCTGCGGACTGCAAACGTTTGCATGAGAATAGCCGCGGCCTTGACCGCCTTCAAGGCGTCCTATACATTGCTGCAAACGATTGCAGGAGGACGCAACCCTATGAGCGTCGACCGAGGGGCGCGGCTTGGCTGGATTGGCGTGGGCCGTATGGGCCGTGCCCTGGCCACGCGATTGCTCCAAGCCGGACACGAGCTGAGCGTCTACAACCGAACAAGGGCCAAGGCCGAGCCGCTGGCAGAGCTCGGCGCGTCGATCGTCGACTCTCCGGCCGACCTCGCCGATCGCGACATCGTCTTCACGATCGTCGCCGGCTCGGCCGACGTCGAGGAGGTAGTCGCCGGCGAGCGGGGTCTGCTGTCGAGGCCTGACGTCGCACCCGGCGTGATCGTCGACTCGACCACGATCTCTCCCGCGGCGGCGGAGGTGATCCGCGCGGCCGCGCTGCAGCGCGGGACGGCGATGCTCGCGGCGCCGGTCAGCGGCAATCCTAAGGTCGCCGCCAGCGGCCGTCTCACGATCGTTGCGTCGGGGCCGGCCGACGCGTGGGAGCGCGCCCGGCCATATCTGGAGCTGCTCGGCCGCAGCGTCACCTACGTCGGCGACGGGGAACGCGCGCGCCTGGTGAAGATCTGCCACAACCTGATGCTCGGGATCGTCGCGCAGTCGATGGCCGAGGTCACGGTGTTGGCCGAGAAGGGCGGCGTCTCGCGCGCCGACTTCCTCGAGTTTCTCAACGACAGCGTGATGGGGTCCATGTTCACGCGCTACAAGACCCCTGCGTACGTCAACCTCGACTTCAAGCCGACGTTCACACCGTCGTTGCTGCTCAAGGACTTCCAGCTCGGATTCGAAGCGGCGCGCGAGCACGGAGTGCCGATGCCGCTCGCCGCGGCGACCGAGCAGATCGTGCAGTCGCTGGCCTCGATCCGGGGCGACGACGTCGACTTCGCGGCGCTGCTGGAGCTCGAGGCGAGCGGATCCGGCCTCGTCCTGAAGTCCGAGGACGTCGTGGTCGACGACGGCCTCGGCCCCGCCGAGACGAGCGCCAACGGCGGCGTCTCGCGCACGTCGCCGGCGCCGCTGCAGCCCTAAGCAGTCACAGCCGCAACGAGAAACCCTGGGCAGTCACAGCAGCAGTGCGTGTGGGCGCTCGAGCAGCTCGCGCACGCGCTGTAGGAACCGGGCGCCGTCGACCCCGTAGAGGATCCGGTGGTCGCAGGCGAGCGTCAGCACGACCGTCGGACGCGCGAGCAGTTCGCCGAACTCGCTCACCACCGGCCGGCGCTTGAGCGAGCCGACGGCCAGGATCGCCGCCTGAGGCGGATTGATCACCGCCGAGAAGCTGTCGACGCCGTACATCCCCAGGTTCGAGACTGTGAACGTGCCGCCGTCGAGCTGCGCCGGCGCGATCGTGCCGTCGCGAACGGCCGCAGCGAGCTCACGGGCGGTCGCGCCGATTTCGCCCAGCGACTTGCGGTCGGCGTCGAAGATCGTCGGCACCACGAGCGCATCGTCGGCTGCGACCGCGAACCCCACGTTGACGCGCTCGTAGGTCTCGATCTCGGTCGGGGCTGTGTATGAGCCGTTGACGCGCGGAAACTCGCGCAGCGCCAACGCCGCCGCTTTGATCATGAAGTCATTGATCGAGGGCGCCGGATCGGCGACCTCGCGCAGCCGCTCGCGCAGCGCGACCGCCTCGCCCATGTCGACCTCGCTGCGCAGCTCGATGTCGGGGACCGTGGCCCGCGACTGCGCCATCCTGCGCGCGACGGTTTGCTGCAAGCGGGTCAGCTCGTGGCGCTGCGGCTCGCCCTTGGACGGCTGCGCGGTCGCGGGTGCCTGGTCGGTCACCGCCGGCGCCGCCGCGGTGACGGTCCCGGCGCCGTTGCCCGTTGCGAGCGCGCGCTCGACGTCCACCCGGATCACCCGGCCGTCGGGTCCGCTGCCGCTCAGCGCCGCGAGATCGACGCCGCGCCGCGCTGCGATCCGACGGGCCAGCGGGGATGCCTTCGGGCGGCTGGAGGTGGCCGACGTGGCAGCCGCGGTGGTGGTGGTTGGCACGGTCGCCGCAGGCTTCGCGGACGGGGAGGGTGCGGCTCCCGCGGGCGCTCGTGCCACCGCGGAAGCGTTCGTGTCCGCGCCGGCGTCCTCTAACGTCGCGTGGCTGAGCCCTTCGCCGGCCTGCCCGATCACGGCAATCGGCGCGCCGACGGGCACGGTCGCCCCTTCGCTGACGCTGATCGCGAGGATCACCCCGCCGTCCTGCGCCTCGAAGGTCACCGTCGCCTTGTCGGTCTCGATCTCCGCGATCGGTTGCCCCGGCTGCACCTCGTCGCCCTCGACCACCAGCCAGCTGAGGATCGTGCCCTCCTCCATCGAGTCAGACAGGCGCGGCATGATGATCTCTTGGGCCACTTTCTTGCCTCCGGGGCACGACTGCAAACGTTTGCGATACTATCGCACGAGACGCCTGGTGAGAGCAGAATGGAGGGCGGGGAATGGCCGACGTGCAGACCGTGCAACGAACCGAGGCGGTGACTCTATTCCTCGACGCGTACGCGCGGATGCTGCTGATCCGTGAGTTCGAGACCGCGATCCACCGCCTGTTTCTGGCCGGAGAGGTACACGGCACGACGCATCTGACCGCCGGCCAGGAGGCCGTCGCGGTCGGGACCTGCATCGCCCTGCGCCCCGATGATTACGTCGCGGGTACCTATCGCGGCCACGGTCACGCGCTCGCGAAGGGCACACCGCCGGCGCCGCTCGTGGCGGAGATGCTCGGGCGCGTCACCGGCGTCTGCCGCGGGCGCGCAGGCTCGATGAACGTCGTCGACCTCGAGCACGGCCTGATCGGCTGCTACGGGATCGTCGGTGGGTCGATCGCCGCCGCGCTCGGCGCCGCGCTGTCGGCTCAGCGCCAGGGTCGCGTGTCGGTCGCGTTCTTCGGCGACGGCGCCGTCAACCAGGGCTACTTCCACGAGTGCCTGAACATGGCCAAGGTCCTGTCGCTGCCGGCCGTGTTCGTCTGTGAGAACAACTTCTATGGGGAGTTCACGCCGATGCAGGCGGTCACCGCCGGCGCGGACATCGCCGCGCGCGCGAAGGCGTACGGGATCCCGGCGGCGGTGGTCGACGGCAACGACGTCTGGGCCGTGTTCGAGGCCGCGGGGCAGGCGGTGCAACGCGCCCGCAGCGGCGATGGCCCGACGCTGCTCGAATGCCAGACGTACCGTCACTACGGCCACTCCAAGAGCGACCCCGCCAAGTACCGGCCCAAGGAGGAGGTCGAGCGCTGGCTGGACCGCGACCCGCTGAAGCTTGCTCGCACGCGGCTGCTCGCGGAGGGCGTCACCGAGGATCAGATCGCCGCCGCGGAGCAGTCGACCAACGCGTTGATCGAGAAGGCCGTGCAGATTGCCCGCGACGCGCCGTATCCCGATCCCGTGACCGACGCTGCGACCGAGTTTCGCCCATGAGCACGCTCGAGTTCCGCGACGCGATCCGCGAGGCGCTCGCCGAGGAGCTTGCGCGCGACCCGTCGGTCATGTTCTTCGGCGAGGACGTCGCCGCCCCCGGCGGCGTGTTCATGGTGACGCCGGGCTTGAGCGACCAGTTCGGCCCGGACCGGGTGTTCGACACGCCGATCTCCGAGCTCGCGCTCGCGGGCGCCGCCTACGGCGCCGCGGTGACCGGCATGCGCCCCGTGTTCGAGGTCATGTTCGGCGACTTCATGGGGTTGGCGATGGACAGCCTCGTCAACCAGGCGGCGAAGTTCTGGTACATCTCCGGCGAGCAGGGCAGCGTGCCGCTCGTTGTCCGGTCCGCGGTCGGAGGTGGCGGACGGTTCGGCGCGATCCACTCTCAGACCCACGGCACGTGGTTTCAGGGAGTGCCCGGGTTGAAGATCGTGTTCCCCTCGTCGCCGGCGGAGGCCAAGTGCCTGCTGAAGGCGTCCATCCGCGACGACAACCCGGTGATCTTCCTCGAGCACAAGCGGCTGTACTCGGTCAAGGGCCCGGCTCCCGAGCAGGAGGTCCTGCCGCTCGGGCGAGGCGGCGGTCGCGCGACGCGGCGACGACCTGACGATCGTCTCGATCGGCAAGGGCGTGCCGGACGCGCTCGCCGCCGCCGAGGCGCTCGCCGGGAACGGCGTGTCGGTCGAGGTCGTCGACCTGCGCACGCTGCGCCCGCTCGATCTGCAGACCGTGCTCGAGTCGGTCGCGCGAACCAACCGGCTGCTTGCCGTCGAGGAGGGGCCCCGCACCGGCGGTTGGGCCAGCGGTCTGCTCGGCGCTGGTCGCGGAGCAGGGCCTGCACGATCTCGACGACGCCTGGATCGTCGCGACCCACGAGACCCCGATTCCGTACAGCCCGACGCTCGAGGACGACTACATCCCCGACACCGCCGCGATCGTCGACAGCGTCCGCTCGCGCGCGGGTATCGCCGTCGCCTGACTGAAGCGATAGTCGGCCGGTCACCGTCGCGCGGCGGGGTCTGACCCCGCCCGGAGGCCTTTCTGTCCGCGATCGGCGTCTCGACGTTCAGCTGACTCCGTCGGCGCTGTAGCCGACGAACGATCGGTTAAAGCGCACCCCGCGGGCGCCGATTGTCACTGGGAGATTCCCCTGAACGGACAAGGAGTGTTCGAGTGACTGTTACCGCTGATCCCAGCGCGGCTGGCGAGACGATGCTGCGAGACGAGCGCGTGCGCGCCGATCGCGTGCTCTCGCTGCTGTTGCTCGCCCATTTTCCCTTCGCGCTCGGGCTCGCCGCGGTGCACGGCTACTGGGTGGTCGCGATCGTCGCCGGTGCCGTCCTCTCATTCGGCCCGTGGCTGACCGTTCGCGCGATGCCCGGGACGCTCACCTCGCGCCTGGTCGTGTCGGCCGCGTTCATGGGCTATGCGGGGCTGTTCATCCAGGAGGCGCACGGCGTCACCGAGGCGCATTTCGACGTGTTCGCCGGGCTGGCGTTCCTGCTGCTGTATCGCGATTGGCGCGCGCCGGCGTTCGGCGGTCTGGTGATCGCCGTCCATCACCTGGCGTTTCACCTGCTGCAGGCCGCCGGCACCGGGGTGTGGGTGTTCACCTCGCACTGGAGCCACTCCAACGGCCTCGCGATGGTCGCGGTGCACGGCGGTTTCGTCGTGTTCGAGGTCGCGGTCCTGATCTACATCTCGCTCGCGCTCGAGGCAGAGACGCGGCAGCAGGCCGGTCTGATCTCGGGCCAGGAGGAGGACCACGCGGCGATGCTGGCGCTCGCTGAGGGGCTGCAGTCGCGCGATCTGACGGTTGGCTCGACAGCGACGGGCCAGCAGAGCAACCCGGCTCTCAGCACGCTACGTGTGGGCATCGACCACGTCGCCGAGCTGGTCAGCGCGATCCAGCGCACCGCCGCCGACGTCGCATCGGCCTCCAAGGAGATGGCGTCGACCACGGTTGAGGCCGAGCGGGCGACCACCGACGTCGCCGAGTCGCTGACCGAGATGGCCGACGGCGCCGAGCGTCAGGTGCATGCCGTCGGCTCCGCCCTGGACCAGGTGCAGCAGGTCGGCGAGGCGGTCGCGTCGAGTGCCGATGGCGCCATCCGCACCGCCCAGGCCGCGTCGCGCGTGCAAGAGGCCGCCGAGCAGGGAATCGAGGCCGCCGCCGAGGCGACCGCCGCGGTCGACGCGGTTCGCGGCTCATCCGAGGAGGCGTCGCGCGCGATTGACGAGCTGGCGAGCAAGTCCGAGCGGATCAGCGCGATCGTCGAGACGATCACCGGCATCGCCAGCCAGACCAACCTGCTTGCTCTGAACGCGGCGATCGAGGCCGCTCGGGCGGGAGAGTCGGGTCGCGGCTTCGCCGTCGTCGCCGAAGAGGTCCGCAAACTGGCCGAGGAATCCCAGTCGGCAGCCGGCACGATCTCCGAGATCGTCCAGGAGATCCAGGCAGAGACGAAGCTGGCGGTGACAGTCGTTCAAGACGGCGCCAGCCGCACGGGCGAGTCCGCCGCGACCGTGGAGCGGACGCGCGAGGCGTTCGAGCGGATCTCCGACGCGGTCACGGACATGACCCAGCAGGCGCAGGACATCTCGCGCGCGACCGAGCAGATCTCCGCGGGCGCCGAGCGCATGCGCGCCGAGATGGGCGATGTCGCAAAGGTCGCCGAGCAGGCTTCTGCTGCTACCGAGCGGGCATCGGCCTCGACCCAGCAGGCGTCCGGGTCGACCCAGCACGTCGCCGCGTCGGCCGAGATGCTCTCCCGCGCAGCGCAGGAACTGCAGGACCTGGTGGGCAGCTTCCGCCTGCACCAGGCCGACTGACCGCGATGCCAAGGTGATCGAAACCGGCAACCTGGCGCCTCGTCCGGCAACGGTCCGTTTTCGCCGGGCCGCGATCCCGCAGCGCTCCACGCGCACGGCGATCGCGACGCTCGCGCTCGCGGTCGGGGTCGTCTACGTCGCGGCCGCCGTCACGCTTCCGCACGGCTACGGCGCCCTGGCCGCGGCGGAGGCCGTGATCGGCGCGGCCGAGCTGGGGTGGGCGGCGGCGCTGCAGCTGCGGCCGCAGAGCCGGCGGGTGCTCTTCGGCGGAGCTGCCCTGCAGCTGTTGCTGGTCGCGTTCTGGATCGTGTCCCGGACCGCCGGATTGCCCGGCCAGGGCGTGCTGCCGATCGGCGAGCTCGACGTTCTATGCGTTGTCGACGAGCTCGTCGCTGCGACGATCGCGCTGCGGCTTGGATCCGGGCGTCTGCCGCTGTCGCCGGGACGCGCGCTCGCGCTGATCCAGGTCGCCGTCGTGGTGGCCGGGGTGACCCTCTACGCTTGGGGCGGCGGACACAGCCACGGCGCCACGGCTTCCGCGGGCGTGCCGGGGAGCCGGGCCGGCGAGCAGCTGCACTTCTTCTGCCGCCTTCTGTAATGCGGGGGTTCCAGGTCGGCTGCGACCGGCCGATTACTCGTTTGATGGACGATCGGCGTCGGAATAGGGTCGATGTTCGGCCATTCCGCGCCGTTGTGGCGCCTTCGGTGGTCGCAGCATTGGCGATGATTGCGAGCTACCTCGGGTGGCACGCGGCCGCGTGCTGGGACGTCGCGTGGACGGCTGCGGCGGTGAGCGCGCTGATCGGGATGATCGTGGCCCGGCGCAGCGCGCCGCCAGAGGCGAGACATCGCTGGACCCTGTGGACCGCAGCCGCCGCATCCTGGCTCGCTGGACAGCTCGCTTGGGACCTGTTCGCCGTGGTCGGGATGCCGTCGTCCCCGAACGCCTGCGACGTCGGCTTCTGGGCGTTTGCGGTGATCGTGATCATCAGCATCGCATCCACTTCGGGCCGCTCGCGCTTCCCACGAATCGTGATGGCGCTCGAGACGATCCCGCTGGTGGCCGCCGCGATCGCGCTGACCTTCGCCGAGCTGTGGCCCGATGTCGTCGCGTCGTCGCTACCGCTCGCCGGGCGCGTCTCCGCGCTCATCTACCCGGCGCTGTACGTCTCTGCGGCCGTGCTCACCCTGCAGGCGATGATCGCGGGCGACCTCCGACGCGAGCGCTCCCTCGCATCGCTACTGGTGCTCGGCGGGATCGTCGCCCAGGCGGTGGCGTTCATCCTTTCCGGCCACGGCATGCTGACGGGCACATACACAGCGGGCACGACGATTCTCGATCCGCTTTGGGCGCTCGGGCTGCTCGCGATCGCGGCCGGTGGAGCTCTCGCCGCACACCGTCCGGAGACTGCGCGACCGGCCCGGGAGGACCCCACCCACCGAGGGAGCGCGCTGCCGGCCGCGATGTTCATCGTGCTGCTCGGCGCGCTCGTGCACGCACAGCTGAGCCATGCTCCCTCGGCGCCGGGGATCACGCTGATCGCCGGCGTGCTGTTCTCGGGGGTTGCGCTGATCGCGAGAAGCGCGTTGCTCGAGCGCCGCTCGCGCGTGCTGCTCGGTCGCGAGCGTGCAGCGCTGGTGAGCCTCGCCGAGCGTGAGGCAGAGCTGGCACGCGCGAACGAGCAGCTGACCGAGAACTCGCGCCGGGATGCCCTGACCGGCATGGGCAATCGCTGGGCCCTGTCTCACGACCTTGCCAAGCTCGACACCGACAGCCTGCAGAGCGCCGAAAGCTACGCGCTCGCCCTCTGCGACATCGACCATTTCAAGGCCTACAACGACCGCCTCGGACACCTCGCCGGCGATCAGGCTCTGCGCGCGATCTCCGCGATGGTGCGCGGGGTATTGCGCAGCGGCGATGCTGCGTACCGCTTCGGCGGCGAAGAGCTGCTGCTGGTGTTCCGCGACACAGAGCCGCAACATGCGTTTGCGGCTGCCGAGCGAGTGAGGGCCGAGATCGAGGCGGCGTCGCTCCCGCATCCCGCCGGGCTCGGCGGGATTCTGACCGTCTCGATCGGCGTCGCCGCAGGCAGCGGCGGCTCCGGCGCTCTGCTCGCACGCGCTGACGCGGCGCTCTACGCCGCCAAGCACGGAGGGCGCAACCGCGTCTGCGAGGAATCCGCCGGTAACCCCGTGCCGCTGATGGGCCGCAACCGCCGCGCCGTAGCCGAGGAGCCGGTCCCGCGGCACCTGCGCGGCATGCTCGCGATCTCGCGTGCGGCCGCGTCTGGCCACGGTGCGCTTCCCGTGCTGGAGGCGCTCGCCGAGACGATCCGGCGTGAGTTGTCGTTCCAGGTCGTGTGCGTGAGCGCGCTGGACGAGGATCGGACTGAGCTGCGCAGGGTCGTGGTGCTCGGAGACGAAGAGGCAAGGCGCATGCTGCTCGGCAAGACCGAACCCGCCGACGAACTGCACGCACTGCTCGACTCCGAGCACGAGCGGTGCGGTGCGATCTGGCTGCCCGCCGGCTCGTATGACTGGGTCAGCGATCCCGTGATGTGGACGCCGGCCAGCGCGGCGGGGCTCGAGGCCGATGCATGGGACCCGGAGGACATGCTGCTGTTGCCGGTGCGCAACGCGGCCGGCGAGGCCCTCGGCGTCGTGTCTGTGGATCAGCCGCTCACCGGGCGCCGGCCGGAGGACTCCGAGCTGACGGTGCTGATGGCCGTGGCCGATCACGCCGGCCTGGCGCTCGAGCAGGCTCAGCGTGACGCGACCGAGACCTCCGCGCTGCGCCAGCAGTCACTGGAGCTGCGGCTGGCAGCCGTGATGCTGCTCGCCGAGGCGCTCGATCTCCGCGACCCGGCAACTGCGCGCCACTCGGTCACCGTCGGGGCATATGCCCGCAAGATCGCGCTGGCGCTCGGTCTCGCGCCGGAGCGTGTCGAGCGGATCCACGCCGCCGGCGTGGTTCACGATCTCGGCAAGCTCGGAATCGCCGACGCAATTCTCTTCAAGCCCGCTGCGCTGGATCAGGCCGAGTGGCGCGAGATCAGCCGACACCCCGAGACCGGAGCGAGGATCCTCGAGCATGCCGGACTCGATGACATCGCCGGCTGGGTGCGCGCCCACCACGAGCGCCCCGACGGCACTGGCTATCCCAGCGGGCTGTCGGCGGTTGAGATACCGCTGGAGGCACGCATCCTCGCGGTCGCCGACTCGTATGAGGCGATGACCGTGGACCGGCCATATTCGCCGGCGATGGCACCCGCCCAGGCTCGTGCCGAACTGCTGCGGTGCGCCGGCAAGCAATTCGATCCGCCAGTCGTAGAGGCTTTCCTGGCTGCGTTGGCTGACGACGAGGAGTCCGACGCGCAGCTGGCGGACGCGGCGTAGCGGAAGGATCGAGGCGGCGCGGAGCAGTGCGTCACTGCGGCGGGATCATTGCCGCGGTCAACTCATCGACGAAGCGCCCGATCTCGCGGTCTGACAGCACCCGCTGAGGAGCCTCGCGGGCCATCTGCAACAAGCCGAGGTAGGTGGCGTAGGCGATGCGGGCGCGGTCGGTCGCGCGGCGCGGCGGCAGACCGAGCTGACGGTAGGTCGCCGTCAGCAGGTCGACGCGCTGGGTGGTTACCCGGGCGACGGCGCTGCGGACGCGGGCATCACCGAGCTCGCCGAGCAGGTTGACGTGGACCGACGGCGCGCGGCTCTGGCTGAACCTCACCGCCGCGAGCATGACCGCTCGCAGGCGCGCCTCGGGATCCTCGATCTCGATCAGCTGCGCGAGCCCGGGCCCGACGTGGGACCGCTCCCAGTTACTGAGAGTCGCTTCGATCAGCTCGTCGCGGGTCGAGAAGTGGGCGTAGAAGCTGCCCTTGGTCACGCCGAGGCGCGCCGCGAGCGGCTCGACCGCGACGGCGGCGAGACCGTCCTGCGCGATCGCCTCGAGTGCCGCTGCGATCCAGTCATCGCGGCTGAGTCGACGTTTGATCTCGGTTGCCTGTCGGTCCGCCATCGATGCCAGATAATACGCCACCGTACTGATACGGTAGAGTATGGATACTCAAGCGTATGGTTGCTGTTCAACGTCCCTTTGGAGGTGACGCGTGAAGCAGGTTGCACACGGGGTCCAGCGGCTCACCGAGTGGCCCGCTCCGGTGATCAACGTCTACCTCGTCGATGACGTGTTGATCGACGCCGGCCGGCGCTGGGATCGGCGCCGGATCTTCAAGCAGCTCACGGGCCGGGAGCTCTCGATGGTTGCGCTGACCCACGTTCACCCCGATCACCAGGGCGTCGCCAAGGACATCTGCGAGGCGCGCGGCATCCCGCTGGCATGCCACGTCGACGACGTCGACGCGATGGAGGGGCGCGTACCGGTGCCCGAGGACGCCGCGCTCGCCAGCCGCCTGATCGTCAGGTTCTGGCAGGGGCCGCCATATCGCGTCGAACGCCCGCTGCGAGACGGTGACGAGGTCGCAGGTTTCCGCGTGATCCACGCACCGGGCCACTCACCCGGCGAGGTCATCTACTTTCGCGACGCCGACCGGGTCGCGATCTGCGGCGACGTCGTCCGCAACCTCAACTACGCGACGCTGCGCGCCGAGATCAAGGAGCCGCCCCCAGCGTTCAACTTCGACACAGCGCAGAACCGCCGCTCGATTCGCAAGCTCGCCGACCTGAACCCGTCGATCATCCTTCCCGGGCACGGCGACGCGATCACGGACATCGGCGCGTTTGAGCGCTTCGTGGACACGCTGCCGGCTGACGCGGCCGTTCGCGCGGCCGAGGCGGAGAGTGGGTGACGGCGCTGGCATGACGCACGCGGTGCGCAAGTCATCGAACCGGGTCACCGGACCGCGACGGCGTCGCGCGCGTCGTCGACGACGCGCTCGCACGTCGTGACGAACATCTCGAGCAAGGGCGGGCAGTGCCGCTCGTTCCATGCCAACACCAATTCGGACGGGCTGAGGTCATGGACCGGGAGCATCGTGATCGCGCCGCGCGCGAAGATCGGGGCGTTCCCGGCTGCGAGGAGACAGACGCCGATGCCGCTCGCCACCGCCTCGTAGGTCTCTTCGGTGTCGTTGATCTCGGCCCCGATCCTGACCGGATGTCCGTTTCGCTCGTCGAGAGCAAGCCAGTAGTCACGCAGCGGCCCGGCGGTGGCGGGCAGCGCGAGGAACGGCTCGTCGAGGAGGTCGGCAATCGAGACGCTTTCCCGCGCGGCAAGCCGGTGGTCGTTGGGTAATGCAACGAGACGCGGCTCACGGGCAATCATCAGCCACCTGTACGGCGGGCGTGGCAGTGGCAGCCACACGAACGCAGCGTCGGTGCTCTGGTCGGCCAGCCCCGCTGTTCGGTCGCTCCATGCGACGTGGCGCAGCTCGAGTTCGACGTCGGGGCAGCTTGCGACCATCATCGCGCGAACGACCGGGAGCAATCCGCGGCCCGGGCTTGTGTGCATGCCGATCACGAGCGTGCAGTCGCTGGCCTTCGAGAGCGAGCGCTTCGCGTCCTCCCAGCTGTCGAGCATGCGCTCGGCGTGCGGGAGCAGCTCGGCACCCGCGCGCGTCAGCTTGACCGAGCGCCCGTCGCGCTCGAACAGCTCGACCCGAAGCAGTCGTTCCAGCGCTCGAATCTGCTTGGACAGCGCCGGCTGGCTCACGTACAGCCGCTCGGCGGCGTGCGTGAAGCTCAGCTCCTGCGCGACGGCGAGGAAGTAGCGAAGGTCGCGCACGTGGACGTCCATAGCCATCGGTTATACCAGCGTGTCTTGGACAGCCGGGCGAGTTGCGCGCACCATCAACAACATCATGCAGGCGCTTCTCTATGACCCCGACGCAGAACATGGTCTGCGGCTGGGCGAGGCCGCCCCGCCCGAGCCGACGCAGTCGCAGGTACTGATCGAAGTCGTCGCCACTTCGCTCAATTTCGGCGAGATCGCGTTCCTCGGCCGAAACAGGGCGCCCGGAGCGGTGGCGGGCTGGGATGCCTCGGGCATGGTCCTGACCGCCGCGGCCGATGGCTCTGGACCTCCCGTCGGCGCGCGCGTCGTCACGTTCGGATGGTCGGGGGCGTGGGCGCAGGAGCGCGCCGTCGACACGGGCGAGCTCGCCGTCCTTCCCGACGCCGTCGACCTCGCCGCCGCCGCGGCACTCCCGGTCGCGGGCGTAACCGCGCTGCGCGCCCTCCGGCGGCTGGGGGCGGTCATCGGGCGCAGAGTGCTGATCACCGGCGCTTCGGGCGGCGTCGGGCGCTTCGCAGTCCAGCTCGCGGCGCTTGCGGGCGCCCACGTGATCGCAGCCGTCGGCAGCCCGTCTCGCGGGGAGGGTCTGGCGCAGCTGGGCGCGGCCGAGGTCGTCGTCGGGCTCAGCGACATACGCGAGCCTGTCGATCGCGTCCTGGACAACGTCGGCGGCCAGGTGCTCGCCGACGCGGTGCTGGTGACCAGTCCCGGTGGGCACGTGCTGAGCGTCGGCATGGCGTCGCTTCAGCCGACGACGATCGATTTCGAGCAGGCCCGGCTTCGCGCCGGCGGTGCGTCGATCGAGCCGTTCGTCGTCGGTCCCGGGTTTGGGGCGGACCTGCCGTACCTGGTGTCGCTGCTGGCTGCCGGAAAGCTCGATCCCCAGATCGGCTGGCGGGGCCAGTGGGACCGCGCGGGCGAGGCCGCCGCGGCGCTGCGCGGCAGGCGAGTCCGGGGCAAGGCGGTCCTGGAGGTGACACGGTGACGCTGCAGGGTCGGCGCGTGGTGGTGGTCGGTGGGACCAGCGGAATGGGCGCGGCGACGGTGCGCGCTGTGGCGGCTCTCGGCGCGGACGTTGTTTCCGCGGGACGTCGCGTCGCCGGCGCGCGCGACGCGATCGACGGAGTGCGGCACGCCGAGGTCGATGTGACTGACGAAGCGTCGGTCCGCTCGCTGTTCGAAGAGGTCGGCAGCCTCGACCATCTGCTCGTCTCCGCCTCGCCGGGTTCTCCGGGGCGATTCCTCGAGCAGGATCTCGCCGCCGCGCGGACGTTCATCGACGGCAAGGTGCTCGGCAGCTGGATGTGCGCGCGCTACGCCGCGCCGCGGATGACGCCGGGCGGGTCGATCACTTTCATCACCGGCTGTGCGGCAGTACGGCCGCCCCGACACGCCGCGACTGTGACAGCCGCGTTCGCCGCCGTCGAGGCGCTGTCGCGGGCGCTCGCACTGGAGCTCGGCCCGTTGCGCGTGAACACGATTCGCCCGGGTTACACCGACAGTGAGATGTGGTCGGGCCTCGATGACGCATCGCGCGAGGACCTGCGCCTTCGGGTGGCCGCGGCGCTCCCGGTCGGGCGGATGGGCACGCCCGACGACATCGCGCACGCCGCTGTGTTCCTGATGACGAGCCGCCAGACGACCGGGGCTGTGCTCGAGGTCAGCGGCGGAGAGCCCTTAGTCGACACCGTGAGCTGAGCGATGATCCTCGTCACCGGCGCGACCGGCAACGTCGGGCGCGAGGTCGGCGCCGCGTTGGCGGCGCGCGGCGCGCCCGCCCGCGCGGTGGTGCGCGATCCAACGCGCGCGCGTGCGATCTTCACCGCCGAGGTCGAGGTGGTCCAAGGCGACCTGGAGCTCCCCGAATCGCTCACGCCCGCGCTGGCCGGGGCCCACAGCGTGTTCCTGCTGGGTGGGTGGAGCGACATGCCCGAGATCCTGCGACGGATGCGGCGCGCCGGCGTCGAACACGTCGTGCTGCTCAGCTCACGGTCGGTCATCGGCGGCAAGCCCGACAACGCGATCGCCCGGATGTGGCTCGACTCCGAGGCGGCCGTCCGGGAGTCGGGTATCGCGTGGACAATGCTGCGGCCGAGCGGCTTTCATTCCAACGCCCTGCGCTGGCTTGCGCAGTTGCGCGAGGGCGATGTGGTCCGCGCGCCGTGGCCGCAGGTGGCGAGCGCTGCGATCGACCCGGCCGACATCGGCGCCGTCGCCGCCGCCGCGCTGACCGAGCCTGGGCACGACGGCGTCGCGCACACGCTGAGCGGCCCGCAGGCGCTGACTCCCGGTGTGCAGGTCGCGACACTCTCGAGCGTGCTGGGACGGCCGCTGCAATACGAGCCGCTGTCCGACGAGCAGGCACGGGGCGAGATGGCGGCGACCTGGCCGGCGGCGTTCGTCGACGCGTTCTTTCGCTTCAACTCAGATGGCGAGTTCGACGACTCTCCGGTCGTCGACACGGTGTCGCGGATCACGGGCCGGCCGCCGCGCACGTTCGAGCAGTGGGCGAGGGTCCACGCCGGCGAGTTCACTTGATCGGCTCACTGCAGCTCCGCGAAAAGCTCGACGAGTCGGTCGTAAGCCGGTTTAGGAGAGTAGTCGTCGCGCAGAACACCAAAGTTGTGGAACAGGTCGTCCTTCGAGCTGTCGGCGTCCCGCAGGGTGAACAGCTCCCAATGGGTCACGTTGAGCTCTTCGGCGCGAGCGTGCACGGCACGGAGGACGGTCTCGAGCACCTCGGCCTGACGCGTCTCCCCGCGGCTCTTGCCCGTCGGCCAGCCGTTCTCGCAGATGCGGATCGGAATGTCGGCTCCGATGCCCGCGAGCGCCAGTGCCTGGTCTCGGAACGTGCGCAGGAGGCCGTCCACCTCGCCCTCGACCTGGTCTAGCTCGACGCGGGGGCCGAACACGTCCGGGTACATGTCGAGGCCGGCGTAATCGATCGATCCCGCCAGCGTGTCGCCGGCCCGCGCGCCGACCGCGGGCCAGAACGCCCCCGCAGCGGGGTTTGTCTCGGGCTTCACCGCGAAGCCGATCGCAGCACTGGCCCGTGCTCGACGCTTCGCTTCGCCGGCGCACAGCAAACCATTGACGAACGCCTCCAGTGCGTCGGGAAACGCGCCGTCGGCGGCCATCGGCACGGAGGTGAAGTTCGCCTCGCACGTAACCTGGATCGCGTCGAAACGATTCCCGAAGCGGTCGACAACGCCGGTCACGAAGTCCGTCCACGCCGACACATCGCCCGTGGGATCCCGATAGGCCAAGACGAGATCCCAGCTGACACCCTCGGCGCCCGCGAGCTGGCCGACCTGGGCCAGAGCGTCCCCGGTCGAATCGACGCCCGTCCAGGAAACGTACATCCGGATGAGCAGCGGGGGCCCGTCGCCCTGCAGACGCCGCACCGCGTCGGAGACCTTGTCGAAATCGTCCGGCGGCCCGGACGCCAACCCTCCGGGCGCCCCGGCCAGGCCCAGCGGGAACAGTCCAAAACGCAGGCCTCCGGCCATGTCAAAGTGGGCTAGTGCGGCGTTCCAAAAGACCCTTGTGCACTAGGTCCAGCAGGCGCCAGGCGCACTACTCTCCACCGTCGCGCACGACGATGCGCATGAGGTCCACCTCTTCACCTTCCCGAGTGTCCGGATAGACGACGTAGGCTCCCGGCGCGCCGCCGAACCAGGTCGCCTCGGCCTCGCCCACGAAGATGCCCGGTCGTTGCGAGCCGTCGGGCTGCTCGACCCAGACCTTCTCTCCTTCGCGGAACGCACTCATGGCGAAGCGACTCTAGTCATCGCCGTTGCCCTCTGTACGGAGCTGCGTGAGCAGGTGCGCCAGCTGCGCGCGCAGCGCCTCTAGTTCCTCCGGGCTGGTCAGCTCGGCCCACAGCTTCTCCACACGCTGTGCGGCCGCGTGGGTCACGGGTCGCACGGACGCGCCGCGGTCGGTGAGGAACACGAGGCGAGAGCGGCCGTCGCGCGGGTTCGGCCGGCGCTCGAGGTAACCCAGATGCTCGAGTTGGGCGACCGCCTGGGCCATGGTCTGCTTACGGACTCGCGCGAGGTCGGCGAGATCCGAGACGGTGATGCCGTCGGCCGGCACAAACGGGAACACGTTCGCGTGGGGAGGCCGGAGATCATCGAAGCCTGCCTCGCGCAGCGCGACCTCGATGTCCTGGGCGTGGTGCTGGTAGAGAAGTCGCAGCAGCAACCCCAGCGGCGGATCGTTTGGGAAATTCTCGTCCACGGTATAGACAGGCAACTGTCTAGTCGGTATGATGGACAGGCATCTGTCTATCTTAGTGAAACGGAGTGTTGACATGACCACGCCTCCCGCCGTCTTCGGTCAGTTCGGGCAGACGTTGGCGTTCGCCGAGCGGACGCTCACCGCCGGGTTGCGCGAGCAGCTCGCGCGGCGCCAGACCAAGCCCGAGACCTGGTACGCCTTGAAGCTGATCGCCGCTCGCGGACCCGGGCTGAGCCGCGAGGAACTGAGCCACGACCTCGAGGGCTCGCGCACCATGGACGCGCAGCGGACCCGCGAGTTGCTCGCCGAGCTCGAGACAGACGGGCTGATCCGCGGCGATACCGCGCTCGAGCTCACCGACGAAGGCCAAGCCGCCTACCGCAGCCTGCGCGACTACATCGCCGGGCCGGCGACCGCACTTCTGAGTCAGTTCGCCATCGAGGACATCGAGACCACCGTTCGCACGCTTCAAGCGATCACAGAACGTGCTCGGACGGGACTTGCCTAGTCGCCCGGTGCTGGTCGAGAAACGGACGCATGTTGGCCGTTTCTCGACCACCTCCCGTCCTGGAGGGCAATCACGCGCCCGGCAGGATTTGAACCTGCGACCTTTCGCTCCGGAGGCGAACGCTCTATCCCCTGAGCTACGGGCGCCGGGGATCCCGCGGCACTGAGCGGGCATCGCTGAGCTTACCGCGGAGCCCGAACGCGGCGAGACCCGAGCGTGGGATGAAGTGGGCCATATAGGCACCATTCCATCCCAGCCCGGTGAAGATCGCGATCATCTCGGACACCCACATGCCCCGCGGCGGGCGAAGCCTGCCCGACGAGTGCGTACAGCGCCTTCGGACGGCGGACCTGATCCTGCACGCGGGCGATCTGGTCCGCCTCGAGGTGCTCCGACAGCTCCGGGCCCTGGGACCAGACGTCATCGCCGTTCACGGCAACGTCGACGACGCCGACGTCAGAGCTGCCCTGCCGGCAGTGCAGATCGTCCGCGCCGATGCGGTGAAGATCGCTATGACGCACGACGCCGGCCCGGCCGGCGGCCGGATGCAGCGCATGCGAGCCCGGTTCCCCGACGCCGACGCGGTCGTGTTCGGGCACTCACACATTCCGCTGCACGAGCGGTCCGCCGACGGGTTTGCGCTGTTCAACCCGGGGAGCCCGACCGAGCGCCGGCGCGCGCCGCAGCACACGATGGGGATCGCGCGCGTACGCGCGGGTGAGGTGACGTTCCAGCTGATCGGCCTGGGCTGACAGACTGGGGCAGCGATGGATCTCTCGGTGTTCTTCGCCGGCACTGCCGGTTCGATTCCGACCGCTCGGCGTGGGCTGCCGGCGGTGCTGGTGCGCCGCGGCGGCGACCGGATCCTGTTCGACTGCGGCGAGGGCACGCAGCGCCAGCTCGTGAGCTCGGTCGGGTTGATGGATCTCACCGAGGTGTATCTGACCCACTTCCACGCCGATCACTGGCTTGGGCTGCCGGGCCTGCTCAAGACATTCGATCTGCGCGCCCGCGAACGGCCGCTCACCGTCCACGGCCCGCGCGGCTTGCGCGAGCTGCTCGCGCTGGCGCTGAGGGCGGCGGGGCGTGTCCGCTTCGAGTTGCGCCTCGTCGAGCTCGAACCGGGCAACGTGCTGCAGCGCGACGGCTACCGGATCGCGGCGGTCCCGGTGCGCCATCGCGGCCCGGCGCTCGGCTACGTCGTGTTCGAGGACGCCCGCCCCGGGGAATTTGACACGCGGGCCGCGATCGACCTCGGCCTGACGCCGGGTCCCGAGTTCGGTCGCGTGCAGCGAGGCGAAACCGTGAGGGGAGTGACCCCCGCCCAGGTCTTGGGGGACCCCCGCCCCGGGCGCAAGGTCGCGATCTCGGGAGACACGATGCCGTGCGAGGCGCTGCAGATCGCAGCGCACGGCGCCGACCTGCTGATCCACGAGGCGACGTTCGCCGCGGAGGAGACCGAGCGCGCCGCCGAGACCGGGCATTCGACCGCGGCCCAGGCGGCGACGGTCGCCCGCGACGCGGAGGTGCGGATGCTCGCCTTGACGCACTTCTCCACCCGGTACCCGGTCGGGGTGTTGCGAGACGAGGCGCGCGCCGTGTTCAGCGCGACGGTGGTGCCGCGCGACTTCGACACGATCGAGATCCCGTTTCCCGAACGAGGCGAGCCGGAACTGGTGCGCTGGGACGGGAGGGCCGTCGAGGCTCCGCGGGCGCAGGAAGCGATCGTGGACCAGGCATCGTGAGCACCGTCAGCTGTGAGCGGGTTCAGACGGAGCGGCTGCTGTGCGAGCGGCTGAAGCTCGAGCACGCCGGCGAGGTCGCGATCCTGCTCGGTGACCCGCGGGTCGCCAGGACGCTGACGCCCGACGGCCGGCCGATGACCCAGACCCAGGTGCTCGACAGCCTGCACGCGAAGATCGCGCATTGGGACCGGTACGGCTTCGGCCTGTGGCTGATCCGGGACCGCGACAGCGGCGAGATGGTCGGTCGCGGTGGGCTACAGCACACCTTCGTCGGCGGCTCGAGCGAGGTCGAGGTGGGGTGGGCGATCGTGCCCGAGCGCTGGGGCCAGGGCCTCGCGACCGAGCTTGCGCTGGCGTCGGTCGAGGTCGCGGCCCAGCAGCTGCGGCTGCCGGAGATCGTCGCGTTCACGCTCCCGGACAACCTCGCCTCGCGGCGGGTGATGGAGAAGGCGGGCTTCGTCTACGAGCGCGAGGTCCTGCACGTCGGACTCCCACACGTGCTCTACCGCCGCGCGCTGCGCGACGATTCGGCATAGCCGCCGACGCCGCTGCTAGGCTCGTCGAGTCGGCCCCTTTAACCCGGTCCCGTGAGGCCAGGAAGGAGCACGTTGGAAGCTACGACGGTCGTCCTCGACCACGATGACATGCGCCGCACGTTGCAGCGCATCGCACATGAGATCGTGGAGAAGAACCCGGACGGCACGATCGCGCTGGTCGGGATCCACCGCCGGGGCGCCGTGCTGGCAGGCCGGCTGCACGCGCTGACTAGCGAGTTGCTCGAACCGCCGGTGCCGCTCGGCGCCGTGGACATCGCGTTCTATCGAGACGACCTGGCGACCCGGCCGAGCGCGCCGGTGGTGCACTCGACGCACCTCGAGTTCCCGGTCGACGGCCTGACGATGGTGATCGTCGACGACGTGCTCTACACCGGCCGGACGGTCCGCGCGGCGATCGATGCGATCTTCGACTACGGCCGCCCGGCGCGAGTGCAGCTTGCGGTGCTGGTCGACCGCGGCCACCGCGAGCTGCCGATCAGGCCCGACTATGTCGGCAAGAACATCCCGACCTCGCAGGAGCAGCGCGTCAACGTTCGCGTCAGCGAGGTCGACGGCGTCGACGAGGTGACGATTGGCCCCGCGAAGACGCCGAAGCGAGAGGCGGCGTAGACCATGCACATTGGCAAGCACTTGATCACGATCGACGACCTCGATCGCGAGGGCATCGAGCGGATCCTCGACCGCGCAGAATCGTTCGCGGAGGTGTCCGGCCGGGAGATCAAAAAGGTGCCGGCGCTGCGAGGACGCACCGTCGTGAACCTGTTCTACGAGTCCAGCACACGGACGAGCTCGAGCTTTGAGCTTGCGGCCAAGCGGCTCAGCGCCGACGTGGTCAGCATCCGCTCGGCCGGCTCAGCGGTCGACAAGGGCGAGTCGCTGAAGGACACGGTGCAGACGCTGTCGGCATATGACCCGGCGGCGATCGTGATCCGCTCGCCGCACGTCGGCGCCGCGCAGCTGGTCGCCGGCTGGACCCCGGCGGCGGTGATCAACGCCGGCGACGGCAAGCACGAGCACCCGACCCAGGCGCTGCTCGACGTGTTCACGTTGCGCCGCCGGCTCGGCTCGCTGGACGGCGCGCGGATCTGGATCGTCGGCGACGTGCTGCACTCGCGGGTCGCGCGCTCGAACATCCTCGCGCTGCAGCGGATGGGTGCGGCGGTGACCGTCTGCGGACCGCCGCCGCTGATCCCGCGAGGGATCGAGGCGCTCGGTTGCGACGCGGAGGTCACGCTGGACCGGTTGGGCGAGGCCGACGTCGTCTACGTCCTGCGGATGCAGCTCGAGCGCATGCACGACTCATTCGTCCCGTCTCTGCGCGAGTACGCCCAGCGCTATCAGATCAACGCGGCGCGACTGAACCCCGGGCAGCTGCTGATGCACCCCGGACCCGTCAACCGCGGCGTTGAGCTGTCTGCCGACGCGATCGACTCGCCCCAGGCGCTGATCGTCGAACAAGTCAAGTCCGGAGTCTCGGTGCGAATGGCGGTCCTCTATGAGCTGCTGGTCGGCTCGCCGGCACTGGCGGTGGTGGCGTGATGAGCACGCAGCGGCTGTTCGCCCCCGAGCGCCCCGACGCGGACCTGCTGATCCGCTGCGCCCACGTCCTCGATCCCCGCGCGGGCCTCGACGAGCCGCGCGACATCCTGATCCGCGGTGGGCAGATTGCCGAGCTGGGCGCGCCCGGCACGCTGCAGAAGCCGGCCGAGGCCGAGGTGCTCGAAGCGGCCGGCAAGCACGCCTTCCCCGGCTTCGTCGATCCGCACGTGCACCTGCGCACCCCGGGTCAGGAATACAAGGAGGACATCGACACCGGTACCGCCGCCGCGGCCGCCGGCGGCTTCTGCGCGGTGATCGCGATGCCCAACACCGATCCGGTCGTGCACGAAGCGTCGATCCTGCGCGCGCTGACCGAGACGGCGGGCCGCGAAGCCCACGTACCCGTCGGGTTCCTCGCGTCGATCACGCGCGATCTCCGCGGCGAGGACCTGACCGAGATGGCCGCGTTGCGCGATGCCGGCGCGCTCGGGTTCACCGATGACGGCAAGCCGCTGGTGTCGGGCGGGATGCTGCGCAAGGCGCTTCAGTACCAGCGGCTGGCGGGCGGGGTGGTGGCGCTGCACGAGGAGGACCCGGCGCTGTCCGGGGACGGCGTGATGCACGAGGGCGCGGTCTCGGCGCGGCTCGGCCTCGCCGGGATCCCGTCGGTGTCGGAGTCGACGATGGTCGCCCGGGACGCCGCGCTCGCGCTCTACGAAGACGCGCGGGTGCACTTCCAGCACCTCTCCGCAGTCGAGTCGGTGCAGGCGCTGGAGCTGGCCAAGGCCGCCGGCGCGCGCGTCAGCGGCGAGGCCACGCCGCACCACCTGACGCTCACCGACGATGTCGTTCGCACGCTCGACAGCCGCTTCAAGATGAACCCGCCACTTCGCGCCGAGCGCGATCGCCGCGCGCTGGTGGAGGCGCTGCGCAGCGGCGTGATCGATTGCGTCGCGACCGACCACGCCCCCCATGCGCACCACGAGAAGGAGGTGCCGTTCGAGCAGGCGCCGATGGGAACCACCGGGCTCGAGACCGCGTTTGCGGCCCTCTACACGGAGCTCGTGCTTCCAGGCGAGCTCGCGCTCGAGATCGTGGTGGAGCGGCTGACCGCCGGCGGCGCGCTGTATGAGCTGCCGACGCCGCGGATCGCTCCGGGCGAGCCCGCGAACCTCTGCCTGATCGATCTCGCGATGCAGTTCGAGGTGGGCGCGCGCGGGTACACGAGCCGCTCGGCCAACTGCTGCTTCCACGGCCGCACGATGTACGGAGTGGTGCTGCTGACGCTCGCCGCCGGTGCCGTCGCGTTCCGGGCGCCGATGCCGGCCGCGGCGGATCTGGTGAGCGCCTGATGCCCAGCCCGATCGCCGGCGCGGGTTCGACCGGCGCGTACGTCCTGCTAGAGGACGGAGCGCGGTTTGACGGCATTGCCTGCGGCGCAGACGAGCACGCCGTCGGAGAGATCGTGTTCACGACCTCGATGTCCGGCTACCAGGAGGCGATGACCGATCCGAGCTATGCCGGCCAGCTGATCACGTTCACCTACCCGCAGATCGGCAACTACGGCGTGTCGGCCGAGGCGATGGAGTCAGACGGAGTCCACGCCCGCGCGGCGATCATGCGCGCCGCGGTCGACCGCGAGGACGCTCACAGCGCCGAGCGCGGCTGGCTGTCGTGGCTGACCGATTGCGGGATCCCGGCGATCACCGACCTCGACACGCGCGCGCTGGTCCGCCACATCCGCGATCAGGGCGCGATGCGCGGCGGGCTGTTCCCGCAGCGCGTGACTGAGTCTCACGCGCGAGAGCTGATCGCAGCCGAGCCGTCGATGAGCGGTCGCGACCTCGCGCGCGAGGTAACACCCGCCACGATGGTCGTGCTGCCTCCGAGTTCGCCGCCAGGTTCGGGAACGCGAATCGCCACGGCCCCGAGTTCGCCGGCAGGCGAACTCGCTAGCGAGATTCGCGCGTATCGCGAATTGCCATGATCGACACGGGCGTCAAGCTGTCGATCATCCGCAACCTGCGCGAGCGCGGCGCCACCGTCGAGCTGCATCCCTGTACCGCGAGCGCAACCGAGCTGCTGGCCGGCAACCCCGACGCGATCTTCCTCGCCAACGGCCCCGGCGACCCGGCGGCGCTCGGCTACGTCGTCGACACGGTCCGCGAGCTGGTCGGCAAGCGACCCGTGTACGGCATCTGCCTCGGCCATCAGCTGCTGTGCCGCGCTGTCGGACTGGAGACATACAAGCTCCCGTTCGGCCACCACGGCGCCAATCACCCCGTCAAGGACCTGACCACCGGCCGCACCGAGATCACGAGCCAGAACCACGGATTCGCCGTGCTCGGCCCCGACGGCGCGCGGACGATCGATCGCGACGAGGCGGTCCGATGGGAGACCGACTTCGGGGCGGCGGAGCTGACCCATGTCAATCTGTACGACCGCACGGTCGAGGGCCTCGCGCTCAGGGACGTGCGCGGCGCGACTATCCAGTACCACCCGGAGGCCGGGCCCGGCCCGCACGACGCGCTGTACCTGTTCGACCGGTTCATCGACGAGATCCGCGCGGCCGCGTAACCAGACATGCCCAGACGCGACGACCTCCACAAGATCCTGCTGATCGGGTCAGGGCCGATCGTCATCGGCCAGGCAGCCGAGTTCGACTACTCGGGGACGCAGGCATGCCGGGTGCTGATGGCCGAGGGCTATGAGGTCGTGCTCGTCAACTCCAACCCGGCGACGATCATGACCGACCCCGAGGTCGCGACCTCGACGTACATCGAGCCGCTGCTGCCGGGCCCTCTGCGGCAGGTGATCGAGCGCGAGCGGCCCGACGCGCTGCTGCCGACGCTGGGTGGCCAGACCGCACTCAATTTGTCCAAGGCGCTGCATGAGGACGGGACGCTCGAGCGCTACGGGGTCGAGTTGATCGGCGCCGACTACGAGGCGATCGACCGTGCCGAGAATCGCGAGCGCTTCCGCGAGACGATGACCGCCGCCGGCCTGCGGGTGCCACGGAGTGCGATCGCCCACAGCCTCGACGACGCGCGGTCGGCGGTCGCGCAAGTCGGGTTGCCGTTCATCGTGCGACCGGCGTTCACGCTCGGCGGCAAGGGCGGCGGCGTCGTGCGCGAGCGCTCCGAGCTCGAGCAAATGGTCGGCCGCGGCCTGCAGGCCTCCCCGATCGGTCAGGTGCTGATCGAGGAGTCGGTGCTCGGGTGGGGCGAGTTCGAGCTCGAGGTGATGCGCGACCGCTCCGACAACGTGGTGATCGTGTGCTCGATCGAGAACCTCGATCCGATGGGCGTACACACCGGCGACAGCGTCTGCGTGGCGCCTCAGCAGACGTTGACCGACAAGCAGTATCAGGCGCTCAGAGACCAGGCGATCGCCGCGATCCGGGCGGTCGGCGTCGAGACCGGTGGCTCGAATGTCCAGTTCGCTGTCAACCCGGCGACCGATGAGATCGTGGTGATCGAGATGAACCCGCGGGTGTCGCGCTCGAGCGCCCTGGCGAGCAAGGCGACCGGGTTCCCGATCGCGAAGATCGCCGCCCGGCTCGCCGTTGGCTACACGCTGCAGGAGATCCGCAACGACATCACCAAGGCGACTCCGGCGAGCTTTGAACCGGCGATCGACTACTGCGTGGTCAAGTGGCCGCGATTCGCGTTCGAGAAGTTCCCGGGCGCCGAGTCCGGGCTGACCACCCACATGAAATCTGTCGGCGAGGCGATGGCGATCGGGCGCACGTTCAAGCAGGCGTTCGCGAAGGCGCTGCGTTCGCGCGAGCTCGACTCGCAGCCGAACCATCCCGCCGACGACGAGGCGTTGCTCGCGCTCGCGCAGCAGCCGGGGGCAGAGCGTTTCGATCATGTGCTCGAGGCGCTGCGCAGAGGGACCGACGTCCAGGAGCTGCATCGCCGCACGAGCATCGATCCATGGTTCCTGCACGAGCTCGCCGAGCTGGCGCGCGATCCGGGCGCGCCGTTCAGCGGCACGCGGACGTTCAAGTCGGTCGACACGTGCGCGGCCGAGTTCTCGGCGCGGACGCCGTACTACTACTCGGGCTGGGAGCGCCCGGGGCCGGCGGGTGCGAGCCACGAGGTGCAGCGCGGCGAGCGCCCAAGCGTCGTGATCCTCGGCTCCGGCCCCAACCGGATCGGACAGGGGATCGAGTTCGACTACTGCTGCGTGCACGCCGCCCAGACCGTTCGCGAGCTCGGCCGCGACGCGGTCATGATCAACTGCAACCCCGAGACGGTTTCGACCGACTACGACACGTCGGACCGGCTGTATTTCGAGCCGCTGACGCTCGAGGACGTGATCGGCGTGTGCGAGCTCGAAAAGCCGGAGGGGGTGGTCGTTCAGTTCGGAGGGCAGACCCCGTTGCGCCTCGCCGCGCGGCTGCATGCGGCGGGCATCCCGATCCTCGGCACCGGGATCGAGGCGATCGACCTCGCCGAGGACCGGTCACGGTTCGGCCCACTGCTGGACCGCCTGGGCTACAAGGCGCCACCGTACGCGACCGCGCAGTCAGAGCAGGAGGCGCTCGACCGGGCACCGGACGTCGGCTTCCCGCTGCTGGTACGTCCCAGCTACGTGCTCGGCGGGCGGGCGATGGAGATCGTCTACGACGTCGCGGGACTGAAGGACTACCTCGACCGTGTGGGCACGGCGCCCGGTTCCGCCATCTATCTCGACCGTTTCCTCGAGGATTCGATCGAGGTCGACGTCGACGCACTGTGCGACGGGACCGACGTCTGGATCGCCGGGATCATGCAGCACGTCGAAGAGGCGGGCATCCACTCTGGCGACTCGGCCTGCGTGCTGCCCCCGCACGCGCTCGGCGAGGAGATGCTCGACAAGCTCCGCAGCCAGACCGAGGGGATCGCGCGGGCGCTGGGCGTGGTCGGGTTGCTCAACGTCCAGTTCGCGATCCAGCACGAGGAGGGGCTGTACGTGATCGAAGCCAACCCGCGCGCGTCGAGGACGGTGCCGTTCGTGTCGAAGGCGATCGGCTTGCCGGTGGCCAAGCTCGCCTGCCGGGTGATGCTCGGCGAACGGATCGCCGACCTGCACCTGCCGTCCGACACGCGCAACGGGCACGTGTGCGTCAAGGAGGTCGTGCTGCCGTTTGACCGGTTCGCCGGGGCAGACTCGCTGTTGGGCCCGGAGATGCGCTCGACCGGCGAGGTGATGGGGATCGCGCGCGACTTCCCGACCGCGTTCGCCAAGGCTCAGGCTGCGGCGGGCGCGACGCTGCCAGACTCGGGAACGGTTTTCATCACGGTCGCCGACGGCGACAAGCCGGCGGCGACCGGGGTCGCCACGATGCTCCACGACCTCGGCTTTCAGATCATCGCGACCCGCGGCACCGCCCAGGCGATGCGCAAGATGGGTATCCCGGCGGAGGCGATCAACAAGATCGGCGAGGGATCGCCGCACGTCGTCGACTGGATCGAGCGGGGCGAGGTCGATCTCGTGATCAACACGCCCGTCGGCACCGGCGCGCGGACCGACGGCTACGAGATCCGCGACGCCGCGATCGCGCGCGGGATTCCCTGCGTGACGACGATGACCGGAGCGATGGCGGCGGCCAGGGCGATCGCGTCCGCTCGGCGCGGCGAGCCCGAGGTGCTGTCGCTGCAGGAGGTCCACGCGGGGAAGCTGAGCGAGGTCCGGTGACGCGCGTGCTGGCGCCGTTCGGGCGCCGCGGCGCGGTCGTCACCGCGCGCGAGCAGCACGGCGCGTATGTCGTGCTCCGCTGCGATGACCGCGACGGCCCGCGGCCCCAAGCCGGCCAGTTCTACATGCTCAGCGCGGCTGAGCGGTGGGGTGGGGGAGACGGCGAGCGCCCGTTTCTGCCGCGCGCCTTCTCCGTCCTCAGAGCCCCCACCGACACCGACGAGCTTCACTTCCTGATCGAGGATGTCGGCCCCGGCACCAAGCGCCTGTGCGAGCTCACCGCCGGTGACACGCTGAACCTGGTCGGCCCACTCGGGGAAGGCTTCCGGCCGCCCCGCGAGGAGCGCGCGGCGGTACTCACCGGCGGCGGCGTCGGGATCGCGCCGCTGGCGATCTGGCAGGACCAGGTGGAATCGGCTGTCGCCGATTCCATTGGAGGAATCCCCCGGGGGGGGATTCCTCCGGCCCGCGCGATCTGGGCAGGACCGGTCCGGGTGCTGCTCGGCTTTCGCGACGGAGCCCACGCGCGCGGGGCGGCTCTGCTGCGCGACGCTCAAGTGGCGACCGACGACGGCAGCGCCGGCCACCACGGCCTCGTGACCGAGCTCCTGGAACGAGAGCTCGACGACTGTCCGCACGCCGAGGTCTACGCGTGCGGCCCGCCGGCGATGCTGGAAGCGGTGCGAGCGATCTGCGCGCAGCGCGGCACGCCGGCACAGCTCGCGCTCGAGTCGGGGATGGCGTGCGGGTTCGGCGCGTGCTTCGGCTGCGTCGTGCCGACCCGGGAGGGCTACCTGCGCCTGTGCGTCGACGGCCCGGTGCTCGACGCCGAGCTGCTGCACGAAGTCGCCGGAGTCGGGCATTGACCGTCAGCTTCTGCGGGATCGAGCTCGAGCATCCGATCATCAACGGGTCGGGGACGTTCGACGCGATCGCCGCACGGCGCGCGTTCGGCGACGAGCTGCTCGAGCGCTTCCCGTTCGCTGCGTTCGTCACCAAGACGGTCACGCGTGAGCCGCGGCAGGGCAACCCGCCGCCGCGGCTGTGGGAGCTCGCCGGCGGCATGATCAATTCGATCGGGTTGCCCAACAAAGGGCTCGAGGGCTTCCTCGCCCACGACCTGCCCGAGCTCTCGCGGCTGCCGGTGCCCCTGATCGTCAACGTGATGGGGTTCAGCCGCGAGCAGGTGGCCGAACTGGTAAGCGCGTTCGCGGCTCGCCAGGAAGTCGCCGCGCTCGAGCTCAACGTCTCGTGCCCGAACGTCGAGACCGGGCTGGTGATGGGCGCCGATCCCGACGAGACCGAGATGCTGCTGCACCGCGTCAGACCGCTCACCGACAAGCCGTTGATTGTCAAGCTGACCCCGAACGCGTCCGACGTGCCGGCGGTCGCGCAGGCGGCGCAAGCGGCCGGGGCCGACGCGGTGTCCCTGATCAACACGATCCGCGGGATGGCGCTGGACCCGCGCTCGGGCGAGCCTTGGCTGGGGGGGCTCACCGGCGGGGTCTCGGGCCCGGCCGTGCGTGCAGTCGCGCTGGCGCAGGTCGCGGCCGTCAGCCGCGCAGTTGCGATTCCGGTGATCGGGATCGGGGGCGTCGCGCGCGGGCGGGACGCCCTGGATCTGATCCGCGTGGGAGCAGACCTGGTCGCGGTCGGGACCGAGAGCTTTCGCGACCCGAGTGCTGGCTCTCGCGTAGCCTCCGAGCTAGCGCAAATGCTCGCAACGGGCAAGAAACCGGGCGACGGTGGGATCGCCGCGCCGCGTAGTCCGGTTTTCCGGGGCATTAGTTGCTAACAGCACATAAAACCCCCTGCAAACAAACCCTATTCCCGTAACCATCCTCGATATCGCTCGACCTCAGCTTGAGGTACAGCTGAATATGGCAAATTGACCTTGATCGCCTGTCCCCAAGATGTATAGTCGCCGCCCATGCCGCCGGTCAGCGAATCGCCCACTAAGCCAGTCGCTGCGCCGGAGCGCTCCCTCGTGCAACGGATGGAGGCGCTCCAGCGCGCCAACGACATCCGCAGCCGCCGGGCGAAGCTCAAGCGCGACTTAAAAGCTGGACGCCAGCCTATCCATGAGTTGTTGCTCGAGCCGCCGGAGTATCTCGAGACCGCAAAGGTGTTCGACTTACTGCTGGCCGTTCCCAAGTATGGGCGCGTGAAGGTCAACAAGATCCTCACGCAGTGCAGGATCTCCCCGAGCAAGACGATCGGCGGGCTCTCGCAACGCCAGCGCGCCGAGCTGGTTGCGTTGATGCGCCGCCGCTAACCGCGGCGGCACCCCACCCACTCCAGACAGTGGCCGAGGTGTTCGTGATCACCGGGCCGTCTGGGGTGGGAAAGGGGACGCTGATCCGCGGATTGCTCGAGCGCGTGCCCGAGCTCGAGCTGTCGGTGTCGGCCACAACCCGCAAGCCGCGCCCCGGTGAGTCGGACGGCATCGACTACCACTTTCTGTCGCCCGAGCAGTTCGAGGCGCACGTGCATCGCGGCGATTTCGTCGAGCACGCGACGTATTCGGGCAACCGCTACGGCACGTTGCGATCAGAGCTCGAGCGCAGGCTCGCCGACGGCGTTCCGGTCGTGCTCGAGATCGAGGTGCAGGGCGCGCGGCAGGTTCGCAGCGCGATGCCCGAAGCGATCGCGGTGTTCATCGCTCCACCGTCCAGCGACGCCCTGCGTGCACGGTTGGTGGGCCGCGGCACCGACGCGGCCGCGCAGGTCGACGAGCGGATGGCGACGGCCGAGCGCGAGCTCGAGGCTCAGAACGAGTTCTCTTACGTGCTCGTCAACGACCGGCTCGAGGACGCGACCGCCGAGCTCGAGCGGATCGTCAGGCACGCGCTCGGCACGTGACCGCGTCCGCTCGAGCCTGCCGCCTGCTCGGCATCCTGCCTCGCTTATCGGCGGCGCTCGAGTCATCCGGCTGGGCCGGTGCCCGCTCCGCTGCAGGTTTCCGGGAGACCCTCGAGCCAACGGCACGCTCGGCATCCGGCCTCGCCTGAATGTGCCGGGCTCGAGTCATCCGGCTGCGTGCACCGGCAGTCAGCACGGCCTGGCTTCCTGCCAGGCCAGTAAGCACGGCCTGGCGGCCTGCCAGGCCATCGTGCCCGCTAACCTGTTGGCAACCCGATCCAAAGGACCGAAAGACTTGATCTCCCCCCGTATCGACAAGCTGCTTGAGCACGTCGACTCTGATTACGCCAGCGTGATCGTCGCAGCCAAGCGAGCCCGTCAGATCAACTCCTACTACCACAACCTCGGGGAGGGCACGTTTGACGAGTTCCCGCCGCCGATGGTCGACACCCGCTCGAAGAACTACCTGACGATCGCCCTGGAAGAGGTAGCCCAGGGCAAGCTCAAGTACCACTACCGGTAGGGGCCCTGTAGGGAGACGCGGCGTGTCTCGGTTGCTCATCGGCGTGAGCGGCGGGATCGCCGCCTACAAGGCGCTCGAGACCGCGCGCCTGGCGGTCAAGGCCGGTCACTCGGTACGCGTGATCCAGACGCCCGCGAGCGAGCGATTCGTCGGCAGGGCGTCGTTTGAGGCGATCACCGGGGCTCCGGTCCTGACGAGCGAGTTCGAGCCCGATCCCGCGCGCGGTGCCTATCCGGGCGAGCCGGTTCCAGACCGCGCTCCGATCAGCCATCTCGCACTGGTGGAGCGCGCCGAGCTGTACCTGATCGCGCCCGCGACCGCCAACACGATCGCGAAGCTCGCCTGCGGCCAGGCGGACAACCTCGTCAGCACAGCCGCGCTGGCGGCGGCTTGCCCGATCGCCGTCGCCCCGGCGATGAACAACCGCATGTACCTACATGCGGCGACCCAGGGCAACCTCGACCTCCTGCGAGGCCGGGGCGTAACCCTGATCGGGCCCGGCGAGGGCGAGCTCGCGTCACACGGCGAGTACGGGATCGGGCGGCTCGCGGAGCCCGAGCAGCTGCTCGCGGCGTGCGAACTGCTGCTCACGCCCGCGACGATGAGTGAGCTTCGGGTTCTGGTCACCGCCGGTGGCACGCGCGAGCCGATCGACAGCGTGCGCTACATCGGAAACCGCTCCTCGGGCCGGATGGGCTACGCGCTCGCCGAGCAAGCCGCCAGGCGCGGAGCGAGCGTCACTGTGATCGCAGCCAACGTCGGCATCGAGCCACCGCCGGGCGTTGCAGTCGTGCCGGTCCAGACCGCCGCGCAGCTCTCCGACGCCTGCGATCAGGAGTTCGACCGCTGCGATGTGCTGCTGATGGCGGCCGCCGTCGCGGACTTCAGACCGGCGCACCCGGCGCAGACGAAGCTCAAGAAGACCGACCCGCCGGCCCCGCCGACGATCGAGCTCGAGCAGACCGCGGATGTGCTCAGTGCCCTCGCCGGGCGCCGCCGCGCGGATCAGGTGATCGTCGGCTTCGCCGCCGAGCATGGCGCGCAGGCGCTCGCCTACGCGCGCGGCAAGCTCGAGCGGAAGGGTTTGGACGCGATTGTCGTCAATGACATATCGAACCCTCAGATTGGTTTTGAAGTGGATCAGAACGAGGTTACGATCGTGAGAGCCGATGGCAGCGAGCGGCACGTCGGACAGACGAGCAAGCAGCAGGTAGCGCGCGCCGTGCTGGACGAGGTGCAGCGTCTGCGGACCGAGTGGAGGGAGGGATCGGGTGGAGCCACCCGAACAGGCGCGGGTAGCCCAGCAGGAATCTGAGGCGTTCGCCTCAGTCGCGGGCCGGCTCGCCGACAACGTCGCGAGCGCCGTGCAGGTTCGCCGCGAGACGCTCCAGCACGTGATCGTCGCGCTGCTGGCCGAAGGCAATGTGCTCGTCGAGGACTACCCGGGAGTCGGCAAGACCGCGCTGGCGCGGGCGCTCGCGCGCTCGATCGACTGTCAGTTCGCGCGCGTGCAGTGCACGTCTGACCTGCTGCCCGCGGATCTGGTCGGAACCAACGTCTATGACCAGCGCGAGCAGCGGTTCGAGTTTCGGCCCGGGCCGGTGTTCGCCAACGTGGTGCTGGTCGACGAGATCAACCGCGCCTCGCCCAAGACCCAGTCGGGTCTGCTCGAGTGCATGCAGGAGCGGTGCGTGACCGTCGACGGATACACGCACGAGCTCGCGCGCCCGTTCCTGGTGCTGGCCACGCAGAACCCGATCGAGTACGAAGGCACGTACCCGCTGCCCGAGGCGCAGGTCGACCGGTTCATGGTCCGGATCTCGCTCGGCTACCCCGACCGCGCGGCCGAGTCGGGGATGCTCGCCGACCACGAAGCGGGCGACAGGGTTCTCGGGCTCTCAGCGGTCGCCACGGCTGCCGAGATCCTCGCCGCGCAGGACAGCGCCACGCGCGTGCGCGCATCGGCGGCGCTGCGCGACTACGTCGTCCGCGTGCTGTGGCGGACTCGTGAGGATCCCCGCGTCGAGCTCGGCGCGAGCCCTCGCGCGGGCCTGATGCTGCTGCGGGCAGCGAAGGCGCACGCGATGCTCGCGGGGCGCGATCACGCGCTGCCCGACGACGTCCAGGCGCTGGCCGAGCCGGTCCTCGCCCATCGGCTGGTGATGGCACCCGAGTATCCACGCGCGGCAGCCCGCGATGTGATCGCCGACGCGGTCGCGTCGGTGCGAGCGCTGTGAGCGGAGGCGCCGGGCGGTGAGGCGATCAGCGGCGGTCGCACTCTCCGGGGTTGCGCTGACGCTGGCGGCCTTCACGTTCGACGCCGCCCCGTTGTTCGTTCCCGGCGTCGCGTTCGCACTGATCGGCGCCGTGACCCCGGTGTGGGTCTGGGCGAGCGCGCGCGGAGCGACCGTCCGGCGACGACTGCTCGAGGACCGCGTGATCGAAGGGGAGCCGATCGAGGCGATGATCGAGGTTCGCCGCGGCCCACTAGGGCTGCCCGGCGCCGAGGTGCTCGATCCGCTGGCGGGCACGCCGGTGTCGCTCAGCCAACCGCTGTCGCTGGTGTCGGGCGGCTCCCGCGCAGATGTGCGTGTGGTCGCCCGCTTCCCGCGCCGCGGCCTCCGGCGGCTCGAGCCACCGTCGCTGATCGTGCGGGACATGCTCGAGCTGGCGAGCGCAACGCGGATCGGCGACGGGCCCGCGCAAGAACTGCTGGTGCTGCCGCGGACCGAAAAGGTCAGATGGACCGGTCGCACCGGCGGGCAGCGGGCCGAGGGTTCGGATGCGCGCCAGGCCGATGAGCCGCTTGCCGCCGTCGACCTCGACGGGCTCCGTCCCTACCGGCCGGGAACGCCCGCCTCGCGGATCCACTGGGCGGCGCTTGCGAAGGGCGCCGGCCTGCTCGAGCGCAGGTTGCGCGCCGACGGCGACACGCGTCCTGTGGTCGTGCTGGACGCGCGCTGCCCGGGTCCCCAGGAGCACCTCGACGCGGCGGTGCGCGCCGCGGCATCGCTCGCGCTCGAGCTCGCGCGGCGGGGCGGCTGCCGGATATTGCTCCCGGGCGAGCGTCGACCTGTCACGATCGAGCCCGACCTGATCGCCTGGCCGGGCGTGCACGCGCGGCTGGCGCTCGTCGAAGGTGGGCCGCAGAACCGGCCGCCTGCGCTTGCGGCCGGCGCCAGGCTCGGTCCCGTGTTCTACGTCGCCGCGAAGGCGATCGACCGGCTGCCGTTGGCGCTGTCCCAGAGCACGGGCGCCGCGTGCATGATCGTGTTGCCGTCCGAGTTGGCGCAGCCGGGGGGACCGGTCGCGTTCGAGGTGGCCGGCTGCCGGGGTTACGCGGTCCGGTCTCGGACCGCGCGGCTGGGAGATCGCGCGGCATGAGCACCGGCGCCCAGGTCGCGGTGCTCGACGGGCGCGGCATTCGGCGGACCCGCGACCGCTCGGAGCTGATCGACACGCAACGCCCGCGCCTGCGGCTGATCGCGTTCGGCGGGCTGGCGCTGTACGGCACGCTGCGATGGGCCACGCTGCTGACCCCGGCTGCGACCTTGCGGCTGCTGGGGTTATTCGCGCTGGCCGTCACGATCGCCGCGGTCGGTACGCCGCTCCGCTCACGAAGCACGGTGCTTGCGATCGCCGGCGCGACCGTTGCGATCATCGCGATCTTCCCGCTTGCCGGGATCCCGTTCTCGTGGGTGCGCCATGTCCGGATCGCGGTGATCGCAGACTACATCGGCCAGGGCCTGTCGGGGCTCCCGCGCGCGCTCGTGCCTTACAACGGGATCGACGACTCGGTGCGGACCGTGAACGTGCTGGGCGCCGGCGTGCTTCTGATCGACGCCGCGCTGATGATCGCCTTTGCGCCGCGCCCGATCGGCGAGCTGAGGCGCGCTGCTGCGGCGCTGCCTCTGGTGGTGCTGGCCGTCGTTCCCTCCACCCTCGCGCGACCGCCCCTTGCATACCTACACGGCCTGATCCTGTTCGCGCTGCTCGCGGCGCTTGTGTGGGGAGAGCGGGTGCCACGCTACGACGCTCCGCTCGCCGTCGTCCTGGCGGTGCTCGCCGGCGCGATCGGAATGATCGCGGCCCCGGCGCTGGACCAGCACAGTCCCTGGTTCGACTACCAGGGGCTAGGCGGCAGGATCTCGACTGGGCGCGTGGAGACGTTCGACTGGTCCCAGCGCTACGGGCCGATCAATTGGCCGCGCACGGGTCGCGAGGTGCTCGACGTGCAGGCCGCACGGCCCGACTATTGGAAGGCGGAGGACCTCGACCTGTTCAACGGCGCCGGCTGGACACAGGGGTACGTGCAACCAAGCTCCCAGCAACCGCCGCCCCCTGACGCGGCGCAGGTCGCGCGCTGGGCGCAGACGCTCACGGTCACGCTTCGCTCGATGCGAACCACCGACCTGATCGGCGCCGGCTATTCGGCGCAGCCCGCGCACCTTCAGGCCGAGGTCACCGGCGGCTACAGCCCTGGCACGTGGATCTCAGGGTCTGAGCTGCAGCCGGGGGACAGCTACAGCATCAGGAGCTACTCACCGCAGCCGACGGCGGCGCAGCTCAGCGCAGACACGAGCCCGGCGCCGAACGGGGCGCTCTTTGGCTGGCGGTCGATGCTGCTGCCGGCCGCCAACGGCTCGTTCGCCCCGCCCGAGGTCACGTTCGCACCGTTTCACTCCGGACTGCCGGTGCAGAGCGTCACGGGGTACGGGGCGAGCGGCGCCGAACTGGTGCGCCACTCGGCCTACGCCCGCTCTTACGCGCTGGCGCGGCGGCTCCAACGGCGAGCAGCGACCCCGTACGCATTCGTGCACGCGGTGATGCGGTACCTGGGCCACGGTTACAGCTACAACGAGAACCCACCCCCGAGCCGCTACCCGCTCGAGACGTTCCTGTTCGACGACAAGATCGGCTACTGCCAGCAGTTCGCCGGAGCGATGGCGCTGCTGCTGCGGATGGGTGGGGTTCCCGCCCGGGTGGCCGTCGGCTTCACGACCGGAACGCGCCACGGATCCCGCTACGTCGTCACCGACGTCGACGCGCACGCCTGGGTCGAGGCGTGGTTCCCGCACTACGGTTGGGTCAAGTTCGACCCCACCCCCGGAGCGGCTCCCGCGCGCGGTGGTCACGTGTCGCTGCTGCCGGCGCTGAAGGGATCCGCCGGCGGCGCCAAGCCGCTCGCCCCGGTCCGCAAGCCAGAGCCGCTGCAGCAGGGCACCCCCGTCAAGGGCGCCGGCCACGGCGGCGGCGCTCCGACTTGGCTGCCCGCGGCGGCAGCCGTGATTGTCGTGGCGCTGCTCGTGCTGGCGCTGCGAGCCACGGCACGCTTCAGCGACCCGAGCCCCGACGAGCTGCTGGACGAGCTCGAGCGCGCGCTTGCTCGAAGCAGGCGGCCGGCGGCCGAGGGCGTGACCCTTGCTGCGCTCGAACGGCGCTACCGCGCCTCGCCCGATGCGGTCGCGTACATCCGAGCGATCCGGTTGATGCGCTTCGGCGAGGGCGCCAAATCGCCGACGAAGGCGCAGCGGCGCGCGCTGCGAGGACAGCTGTGCGCCGGCTTGGGATTGACCGGCAAGCTGAGAGCGCTGTGGGCGCTTCCTCCGAGATGGACGCCCGCATGGTTGCGCCTGCGCGGGGCATACACTCAGAGCGATGGATGACGTATACGAGCTCTTCCAGCGCGGGACCGAGCTGCTGGAGGACGGTCATAACCACCAGGCCACGATCCCGCTGGCCCGGGCGCGCGACCTCGCACCCGACAAGACGTCGATCCGCGAGGCGCTCGGCCGAGCCCTGTTTCACTCCCAGCGCTACGAGCAGGCGGCCGCGGAGTTTCAAGCTGTGATCGACCACGCGCCGACCAACGACTACGCGCTCTTCTGCCTCGGCCGGTGCCTGCAGCTGCTCGGCCGCCACGCCGAGGCCCGCAAGCCCCTCGCCCTCGCCGCCTGCATGCAACCCACCCGCCGCGACTACCGCCGGTACCGCGACCAGGCCCGAGCCCGAGCCGCAAACCAGGCCCATCCAAGCCCCGGCGCGGGCTAGCTACCCCGGGGCGGAGGCGCCGGATTCGCGCCGCACAGAGCCCACGCGGAGGCGGACAGCACCGCAACAACGGTGCTAACCTCAGCGTCACAGCTTCAGGTTGCCGGGCCTTCCCGGCGGGTTGTACCGGAAGTGGGCGCACGCCCGCTTTTTTTTATGACTTTTATGACGGAGGAGCCCGTGAACGCACTGCAAACCGAGATCGAGGAGCGGCTCTCGCAGGCCGAGCCGCAGGTCGAGGTGCTGCTTGCGGAGGTTGCGTCCGGTCCTGCCCACACGACGTTGCGCCTCTTCATCGATCACCCGGAGGGGGTGACCCTGGCGCTGTGCGAGCGAGTGTCCGGTCACCTGAATGACTACCGCGAGCGTTACTCGCTAGAGGTGTCATCGCCCGGACAGGATCGCCCGCTGACCAAGCCTCAGCACTACACGCGCTTTCTCGGCCGGCGCGCGCGTGTGCGGCTGCGCGAGGCTCGCGACGGCCACAAGAGTGTGACCGGCGAGCTGGTCGGCGCCTCGGAGTCGGATGTGACGATCGCCGCGGGGGGCGGCATCGTGACGATCCCCTACGAGGAAATCGCCCGCTCCAACCTCGTCCCCGGAGATTGAGCCATGTCACGTGAAATCGTCGAAGCAGTACGAGGCCTGGCGGCCGAGAAGAACATCTCCCATGAGAAGCTGATGGAGGCGCTCGAGGACGCGCTGTTGTCGGCATACAAGAAGACGCCGGGGTCGGCGCCGTACGCGAAGGTCGAGATGGACCGCGACAGCGGCGACTTCAAGGTCTGGGAGCTGAAGATCCCGCCGGAGCTCGAGGAGCAGCTGCTGGTCGAGGCGACGACCGATCAGCAGCCGGCCGTCGACCCCGAGACCGGGGAGATGCGCGAGCCGCCCGAGCCGGAGATCGACCTCGAAAAGCTCAAGGAGTACGAGGACCAGATCGAGACCGAGGACGTCACGCCGCACGACTTCGGACGGATCGCGGCGCAGACCGCCAAGCAGGTGATTCTGCAGCGGATCCGCGAGGCCGAGCGCGACATGATGTTCGAGGAGTACCGCGACCGCGTCGGCGAGCTGATCACCGGGATCGTGCAGCAGTCAGATTCGCGCTACACGCTGGTACAGCTGCGCGAGCGCGTCGAGGCGCTGCTGCCCAAGTCAGAGCAGGTCGACGGTGAGCGCTACGACCACTCGCAGCGGATCAAGGCAGTGATCAAGGATGTCTCGAACTCGACCAAGGGTCCGAGCATCATCGTCTCGCGGCGCGATCCTGAGCTGATCAAGTCGCTGTTCGAGCTCGAGGTCCCGGAGATCGCCGACGGTCTGGTCGAGATCACCGGCGTCGCGCGCGAGCCCGGGTATCGGTCCAAGATCGCGGTCGTGTCCCACGTCGACGGTGTCGACCCGGTCGGCGCGTGCGTCGGCCCGCGGGGCTCTCGGGTGCGGATGGTCGTGTCCGAGCTGCGCGGCGAGAAGATCGACATCATCCCTTACAACGACGAGCCCGCCCGGTTCGTGGCCAAGGCTTTGTCTCCCGCGCGCGTGCGGGAGGTCCTGGTCGACGACGCCAACAAGCAGGCGACGGTGATCGTCCCCGACGATCAGCTGTCGCTGGCGATCGGTCGCGAGGGCCAGAACGCGCGGCTGGCGGCGCGCCTGACGGGCTGGCGGATCGACATCCGCTCGGAGACCGAGTTCGCCGCCGAGGAGGCCGAGCACGGCTATGAGCAGGAGGAGGCGCAGGGACGCTGCGCCGCGATCCTCTCAAACGGCCGGCGCTGTCCCAACGCCGCCCTTCCGGGTTCTCGCTATTGCGGGATCGACGCCCACCAGGCGCTCGCCGGCAAGGACACCGACCAGGTCGAGGCCGCGCAGGACAACCATGCGCCGGCAGTTGACGAGCCGGACCCCGGCACCGATTCGGACGACAGCTCGCAGGCCTCCGAGGCCGCCGAGGGCGCAAGCACTTAACCGACGTACACTGGAAGGTAGATGACCAAGCGCGTGCATGAAATCGCCAAGGAGCGTGGGCTCGCGGCCAAAGACGTGCTCGACCAGCTCAGGGCTGCCGGCGTCAACGTGAAGTCCGCCTCCTCGAGCGTTGATGAGGAGGCTGCTGTTCGCGTGCTCGGCAACGGCGATGCCCCGTCGAGCGCGCCTCCCGGTCCGTCATCGCGCGGCTCATCCCGCGGCGACGGTGCCTCCCGTGACAAGACGGCGCCGCGCTCCGCGGCAGGTGAGTCGCACGAGCGCGCCAAGGCCGCCCCGCGCGCCAAGGCGGCCGATTCGCACGAGCGCGCCAAGGCGGGCGACTCGGCGGCGCGCGCCAAGACCCGCGAGCCCCGCGAGCCGACGCCAAGCGGCAAAGCGGCCGACGGCGCGCCGCGCGCGCAGGCAACCGAGACCCAGACCGCGTCGCGCCCCAAGGCAGCCGACAGCGCCCCGGTGGCCGCGGCTCCGGAAGCCACCAGGCAAGCCCCGCCCGCGGACCCGGGCCAGCAGGATCAAGCGCCGGACGGCGGCCAGCGCGCAGCGCCCGCCGGCGGCGGCGATGCAGCCCACAAGCGTCCCACGCGCGACTCGCTTCAAGGTGAGCGCGCACCAGGATCGGCCGGCGGCAGGCGCCGGGTCGTGATCGACTCCCAAGCGTCGCGTCGTGCGACCGGAGGCGGCGGCCCGCCACAGTCCAACCAGCCCCCGCGACGTCAGCGCCGAGGGCGGCGTCGGCGCGGCGTCTACGACGAAGAGGCAGAGTCTCGTCCGTCGCGGACGGCGCTCGCCGAGCCGGACACGATCGGCATCAACTCCGGCTCGACTGTCAAGGACGTGGCCGAGTACCTCGACGTCTCCTCGGCGGAGATCATCAAGCAGCTGATGGCGCTGGGGGAGATGAAGACGCTCACCCAGACGCTGTCTGATGAGGCGATCGTCGAGCTTGCAGACAAGCTCGGCAAGAACGTCGACATCGTCCACACCGAGGACGAGACCGTCACCGAGCCGGTGTTCCACGACGCCGAGGAGGACCTCGTCGAGCGGGCGCCGGTCGTCACGATCATGGGCCACGTCGACCACGGCAAGACCTCGCTGCTCGACGCGATCCGCGAGACGTCGGTTGCGGCGGGCGAGGCCGGCGGCATCACCCAGCACATCGGCGCCTACCAGGTCCACCACGGCGACAAGACCGTCACGTTCCTGGACACCCCCGGCCACGAGGCGTTCACCGCGATGCGGGCACGCGGCGCCAAGGGTGCGGACATCGCCGTGATCGTGGTCGCCGCCGACGACGGGGTCAAGCCGCAGACGCAGGAGGCCGTCGACCACGCCAAGGACGCCGGCGTCCCGATGCTCGTCGCGGTCAACAAGATCGACAAGGAAGGCGCCGATCCGACGCGCGTGCGCAATGAGATGACCAACCTCGGCCTGCAGCCGGTGGAGTGGGGTGGCGAGACGGAATTCGTGGACGTGTCTGCGAAGACCAGGGAGGGGCTCGAGGACCTGCTCGACACGATCACCACGCTCGCCGAGCTCCAAGAGCTGCGAGCCAACCCCGATGCTCCCGCGTCGGGCAGCGTGATCGAGTCCAAGCTCGACCCCGGTCGCGGCCCGGTCGTCACGATCCTGATCAACCGCGGGACGCTCGAGGTCGGCGATGCGGTCGTGGCCGGGGCCAATTGGGGCCGCGTGCGCGCGATGCAGGACTTCCTTGGCAATCGCGTCGCGCAGGCGCTCCCGGGCGAACCGGTCGAGGTCCTCGGCTTCGACGGCGTGCCGGAGGCCGGCGAGCGCGTCCGGGTCGTCGAGAACGAGCGCCGCGCGCGCCAGCTCGCCGGAGAGCGCGCCACCCGCCTGAAGACCGAGTCGCTTGCCCGCCGCAGCGGCAAGCGGATCTCGCTCGAGGACATCTTCAAGAGCGGCATACAGGAGCTGAACCTGGTGGTCAAGGCCGACGTCGCCGGCTCGCTCGAGGCGATCGAGGACGAGATCGCCAAGCTCCCCCAGGACGAGGTCTCGGTCAACGTGATCCGCCGCGCGGTCGGCGCCGTCACCGAGTCAGACGTGATGCTGGCCGCGGCATCTGACGCCGTGATCCTGGCATTCAACGTCCGTCCCGTGGGCGATGCGCGCGCGGTCGCGGAGCGCGAGGGCGTGGAGATTCGCCACTACTCGGTGATCTACCGCGCGATCGACGACCTCCGCAGCGCGATGCAGGGCATGCTGGCGCCCGAGGAGGTCGAGGAGACGCTCGGCACCGCCGAGGTGCGCCAGATCTTCCGTGCCTCGCGGGTTGGCACGATCGCCGGCTCCCACGTCACCGACGGCAAGATCACCCGCGGCTCGAAGGTCAGGCTGATCCGCGACGGGACCGTCGTGTATGACGGCGAGATTGCGAGCCTGCGCCGGTTCAACGAAGACGCGCGCGAGGTGGCGTCCGGTTTCGACTGCGGCATCGTGCTCAGGGACTTCCCCGACATCAAGGAAGGCGACGTGCTCGAGGCATACGCCACTCGACAGGTCGAGCGCGAGCTCAGCTGAGCGAGGTCGAGCGAGGGCCCCCGGGGCGCGCCGCAATGTCCGCAAGCGGCTTCGTAGCCGTGCTCGTGATCGACCTCCACTTCCCTGAGGCCGGCAGCCTCAAGAGCAAGCGCAAGGAGCTGTCCTCGATCAAGGCGCAGCTGCGCGGCCGGTTGGGCGTGGCGGTCGCCGAGACCGGCCATCAGGACCTGTGGCAGCGCGCAACCCTGACGGCGGCGATGGCCGGCGGGTCGCTGGTCACGTTGACCTCGGCGGCCGACAACGTTCAGCGCTGGCTGGAGGCTCGCTGCCCGGACGGCAGTCCACGTCGAGCGGCTGATAGCTTCGGTCGAGGATCTGCGGGCGTGACGATGGTCGGTAACCAACCGTTTCGGATTCCTTTAGGCCTGGACGGATAGGATGAGCGCCGAACGGATGCGGCGCGTCGACGAGGCCGTGCGCGCAGTGCTCAGCGATGCAATAGCGTCGGATCTGAAAGATCCCCGCATCGGATTCGTAACCGTGACCGGAGTCAAGACAAGCACAGACATGCGCCACGCTCGCGTCTATGTGAGCGTTCTCGGAGACGAGCACGTGCGCGCTGCGACACTCACGGGCCTGCACTCGGCGCACGGCTACCTACAGCGCCGCGTGGCCGCTGAGCTGAGGCTCAAGCACACGCCCGCTTTGACATTCGAATATGACCCGTCCGTGCAGCGCGGGATGCGAATCTCGCAGCTGCTTGATCAACGGCAGGAGGCCGATCAATAGGGAAATGGCAGAGAACGGAGATAGATCCAGTCGCGAGCACGTGCTCCAGGAGCTTCGCGACGCAAGCAAGCTGATCGTCGTAAGTCACGAGAACCCCGACGGCGACGCGCTCGGGTCGCTGATAGCGATGCAGGAGATCCTCGTCGCGCTCGGCAAGGACAGCGTGATGTTCATCGACGCCAACGAGTTTCCGCTACCCCACGAGTATCGCTTCTTCTCGCTCGAAGGCCTGGTCAGCGTCCCGCCCGATGACCTCGACGAGCGCACTTTTCGTGTTTCTCGACTGCGGCAACCTGGAGCGCAACCCGGCCGAGGCGTTCCAACGCCCGGGCGCCCAGATCCTCAACATCGATCACCACCACGACAACACGCGGTTCGGGACCGTCAACCTCGTCCGGCCCGAGGCATCGTGCACCGCCGAGATCGTGTGGGACCTGATGCACGGGCTAGGCGTGTCGCCGACGATCACGATCGCCGAGGCGCTGTACGTCGGGCTGATCACCGACACCGGCCGGTTCATGTACGAGAACACCGGTCCTCAGGCGCACCTGATGGCAGCCGAACTGATCGAGGCAGGCGTCGATGTGCACGAGATCTACCGCCGGGTGTACGAGGGAGTCCCCTACGGAAAGCTTGCGCTGCTCGCCCGCGGGCTGGCGAACGTGCAGCGCTACGACGGCGGCCGGCTCACAGCGACGTCGCTGAGCGCCACGGACTTCACCGAATCCGGCGCCGAGGAGAGCTACTCCGAAGGCGTGATCGACCACTTGCGCGCCGTCCAGGGGACGGCCGTCGCGGCGCTGGTCCGCGACCGGATCGGCGACGTCGACGGCGACGGTTCGCCGCGCCGCAAGGTGTCGCTGCGCGCCAGCGACGAGCGCGTCGACGTCTCGCGCATCGCCCGCGTGCAGGGCGGCGGCGGTCACCGCCAAGCCGCCGGCTTCTCGACCGCGATGGACTGGGAAGAGATCGTCGCGTTCCTGCGCGACGAGGTGCAGCAGCAGCTGTCCCCGGTGTAGTGGTCGCCGTCGCCGACGGGGTCATCGTCTACGACAAGCCGGCCGGGATCACGTCCCACGACGCCGTCGCGCGTACCCGGCGGCAGCTCGGGCGCGGCGTCAAGGTCGGTCACGCGGGCACGCTCGATCCGTTCGCGACCGGGCTGCTGCTGATCCTGGTCGGCCGCGCCACCCGGGTCCAGCGCTTCCTGATGGCGCTGCCCAAGTCCTACGACGCGACGGCGCGGTTCGGCGCGACGTCCTCGCACCGGCGACCCCGAGGGCGAGATCGTCCACACCGGCGTCGTGCCAGGCGGCCCACTGCACCTCCCGACCGGGGTGATCCGCCAACGGCCGCCGGCGTTCTCTGCGGTCAAGGTCGGCGGCCGCCGCGCCTACGAGCTCGCGCGCGCGGGCGTCGACGTGCGAGCTCGCCGAGCGCGAGGTCGAGGTTTACCGCTTCCAGCAGCTCGCGCGCGACGGGGACCGTCGCCGGTTCGCGATCGAATGCTCGTCGGGCACGTACGTACGGACGCTGATCGCCGATCTCGGCGACGCGTACTGCGAGCAGCTGCGACGCACGCGGATCGGCCCGTTCGATGTCGCCGACGCCGATCCGGAGCGGATCGTCCCGCTCGCCCAAGCGTTGCCCTTCCTTCCCGAGCTGCGCCTGTCAGCCGACGACGCGCTGCGTGCAGGCCACGGCGTCGCGGTCCCCGGTCAATGCACCGGCATCGTCCGCCTCACCGACGAGCACGGGCTGATCGCACTCGCGGACGCGGACGCTGCGCCCGGCCTGCTCAAGCCGATCGTCGTGCTGCGGTGAAACCGCCGGGGAACGTGCCCGGGCGCGTCCCCCACTACGCTTCTGCGCCGATGCGGCTGACGATGCTCACGGAGGCGCAGGCGCGCCCTCGGCGGATCGCGGTCGGCGAGTTCGACGGCGTGCACCTCGGGCACCGCGAGGTCATCCGCGGCAGCGACACGGTGCTGACGTTCGAGCCCCACCCGCTCAGGGTCGTCAGGCCCGAGGCGGCGCCGCGGCTGCTGACCAGCCTCGACGCCAAGGCCGAGCTGATCGACCGGCTGGGGGTGCAGGAGCTGGTCGTGATCCCGTTCGACGACGGCTTCGCCCACCAGAGCCCGCAGGAGTTCATCGACCACGTGCTGGTGCAGCGGCTGGGCGCGACGCGGGTGTCGATCGGCGAGAACTTCCGCTTCGGCCACCGCGCGGCCGGCGACCCGGCGATGCTGGCCGCGGACAGCCGATTCGAGACGAGGGTCGTGCCGCTGGTCGAGGTCGACGGTGAGATCGTCTCCTCCAGTCACATCCGGGCGCTGATCGCCGCCGGCGAGGTCGAGCTGGCAGCGCGATTTCTCGGTGCGCCGTTTCAGCTGCGAGGAGAGGTCGTGGAGGGCGACCGCCGCGGCCGCGAGCTGGGGTTCCCGACCGCCAACATCGTCCCTGACGAGGCGTTTGTGTGCCCCGGGCACGGGGTCTACGTGGCGCGCGCGGCCGATGCCTGCGCCGCGGTCAACGTCGGCGTGCGGCCGACGTTCGGGACCGGGCGCGGCGTGCTGGTCGAGGCGTTCCTGCTGGACCGCGACGTCGACCTCTACGGCCAGGTCCTGAAGGTCGACTTCCTGCGCCGGCTGCGCGGCGAGCGCCGCTTTGACTCGGTCGACGCGCTCGTCGAGCAGATGCGCGACGACGTGCGCCGGACGCGGGAGCTGTGCAGCGATCGCCCCGGCTGAGCGGACTCCCTCTGCTACGCTCAACGGCCGCATGACCCTGACGCAAGAACGCAAGCAGGAGCTGATCTCAAAGTTCGGCGACAGCCCGACTGACACCGGCAAGGCCGAGGTCCAGATCGCGCTGCTGAGCGCGCGGATCAACGACCTCACCGAGCACCTGCGCGCGCACCGCAAGGACCACCACTCGCGCCGGGGACTGCTGATGCTCGTCGGCCGCCGGCGCAGGTTCCTGAACTACCTGCAGCGCTCGGATCTCGAGCGCTACCGGGCGCTGCTGCGCGAGCTCGGGCTGCGCCGGTGAGCACCGCGACGGCGGACGGAGTGATTCAGCCGGGGACGCCCGCGCCGGACTTCACGCTCAGGCGCGAGGACGCGGGCAAGTTCACGCGCGCCGACCTGGAGGGCGCGACGACGGTGCTCGTGTTCTATCCGTTCGCATTCAGCCCCGTCTGCACCGACCAGATGAACCTCTATCACGAGGTGCTCGACGAGTTCGGCGCACGCGGTGCGACGCTGTACGGGGTGTCGTGCGACTCGTCCTATGCCCTCAAGGCGTTCCGGGACAAGCTCGGGGTCAACATCGGGCAGCTGTCGGATTTCGAGCCCAAGGGCGAGACCTGTCGCGCGTTCGGCGTCTACCACGACGGCGGGTTTCCGCAGCGCGCGCTTGTGATCGTCGGCCCGGACGCGGTCGTCAAGTGGAGCTACGAGGCTCCGTCGCCGAGCGAACTGCCGGGCGCGAATCTGATCTTCGACGGGCTCGAGGCGTAGTCGAGCGAGAGGTCCCCGTGAGCCGGCTCGGCTCCGCTCCGGTTCCACCTCCGTCCGCGGACGACCACGTTCGCGGCCCGGAGGACGCCCCGCTCCTGATCGAGTACGCCGACTTCGAGTGTCCGTTCTGCGCGGCGCTCAGTATCCGGCTCGCGCGCCACGAACTGCGCCGGGTGTTCCGGCACTTCCCCGTCAAGTCGAGCCACCCGCGGGCGTGGGCGGCGGCCACGGCGGCCGAGGCGGCGGCGATGCAGGGCGCGTTCTGGGAGATGCACGACCTGCTGTTCGCCGATCAGGGACGGCTCGAGGACCCCCACCTGTGGGAGCGGGCACGGGCGCTGGGGCTCGACCTCGAGCGCTTCGATGCCGACCGGCGCAGCGATGCCGTCCGTGCACGGGTCAGGCGCGACTTCGAGTCGGGGATCCGCGGCGGCGTCGTGTCCACGCCGACGCTGTTCGCGGGCGACGCCAAGCACACCGGCCAGATCAGTGACGAAGTGCTGGCGCGGCTCGCCGACCGCAACTGACTTGCGCGACTACAGCGGGCGACCGGCGCGCGCCGTCGCCGGCGCCGCGAACTGATCGCGCGTGGGCGAGAACGCCGGCAGGTGAAGCGCGAACGTCGAGCCGCCCTCGGTGCTGAGCACGCTGCAGCGGCCGCCATGCCCCTTGGCGATCGCGTCGACGATCGCCAGCCCGAGCCCGACGCCGCCGGCCGCGCGCGTCCGGGCCGCATCGGCGCGCCCGAAACGGTCAAAGATTCGTTCGAGCGCCTCCGGCGGTACGCCGCAGCCCTCGTCCTCGACCTCGATCACGACCTCGCCCGGCGCGCCGGCCACGGCGCGCAGCTCGATCTCGTCGCGCTCGGCGGTGTACTTGACGGCGTTCTCCAGCAGCGCGTCGAGCGCCGCCCGCAGACGTTCGGGGTCGACCCGCAACCGCCCGGCGACGAGCGGTCCCAGCCGCCACGCCCGCGGCGCCACCTCTGACCAGCGCATGAACACGTCCTCGAGAAACGGCTCGAGGTCGACTTCGCTCAGTGAAACGAAGTCGGGCTGATCGGCGGTCGCGAGCAGCAGCAGCCGCTCGATGATCGCGTCGATCCGGCCAAGCTCGTCGAGTGCGACCTCGAGCTCGGCCGCGTCATCTTCGGCGAGCCGCAGCAGCTCGAGATGTCCTCGCGCGATCGTCACCGGCGTCCGCAGCTCATGCGAGGCGTCGTGGATGAAGCGCTCCTGGCGCTCGAGCATCGAGCGCCGCTCCTCGGCGCGGCCTTCGGCGATCCGTTGGGCGTCGACTCGGCGGCGGGCGTGCCACACCATCGCCAGGAACATCGCTGCCATCAGCGGCACCTCGAACAGCTCGCCCCACAGCTGGCTGCCGTCGAACGCGTCGAACGAGATCGACACCGCCGTCGCGACCATCACGCTCGTGAGCACGATCAGGGTCGGTCGTGGCGACCAGACCCGGAAGCCGTAGACGATCGTCAGGCTGATCCAGACGAAGTGAAACGGGATCGTCTCCCAGGTCGGCCAGGCGATCATCGCCACGTAGTTGAAGACGGCGAACGCGACCCACAACAGCTCGACGTCGTAGCGGCGCCAGTTCGCGCGCGCGATCACGCGGCAGCCCGATAGCCGGCGTTGCGAACCGTCTCGATCGGCGCTTCGGGTCCCAGCCGCCTGCGCAGCCGTCGGACGCACACGTCGACGACGTTCGAGCGCGGGTCGAAATCGAAGCCCCACACTTCCGACAGCAACCGTTCGCGGCTGATCACCTGGCCGACGTGCTGCATCAGGAAGTAGAGGAGCCTGAACTCCCGGTCTGACAGATCCGCGACCGTCTCGCCGACGCGAGCCTGGCGTCGGGCCAGATCGAGGACGAGCTTGCCGACCCGGATCACGGTCCCCTCGTCGGTGACGCGCGCGCGGCGCAGCTGCACGCGCGCACGTGCCAGCAGCTCGTCGAGCGAGAACGGTTTGGCGACGTAGTCGACCGCGCCGAGCTCGAAGCCGCGCAGTTTCGTCGCCAAGTCGCTACGAGCCGACAGGATCAGCACCGGAAGCTCCGACCGCTGACGGTGAAGCTCTCGCAGGGCATCGAGGCCGTCGCGCCCCGGTAGCAGCAGGTCGAGGATCACGAGGTCGTAGCTGCCCGTCAGCGCCAGCGAAAGGCCCTGGTTGCCGTCCTCGACCACGTCGACGCGGAAGCCCTCCGCCTCGAACGCGCGGGCAAGGAACGCTCGGATCCGCGCCTCGTCCTCGACGATCAGGATCCTCATCTAGACGTCTGCCTCCCCTCCACTGTGCGCGACACGATAACCGCACATGACGCGTAGATGACGGCTCGATGACATCGGCGTCATGTTCTGTTTGCGCGCCTCGGGGGCGGATGTATAACCCCGCGCCGGAGATAGTGGCAGGAATGAATAGCCAATCACGACGGATTGTGGGGCTGACGGTCGCTGTGGCGGCCGTGGTCGTCCTCATCGGCCTGTACATCGGGCTCTACCTGACAAGCGCTCCCGGGTCGGCGAGCGCGTCGCCCAGCGCGCGCGGTGGTGTCAACCTGTACCTCGCGACGGTCGCGGCCTCCAAGGGGACCGACCCACATCCGAGTTGGGTGTCCTACTACGCGGTCGACTCCAACGACGGCAACTGGCGCCATCAGACCACGTTCGTGCTGCCGGCCAACACCGACGTGCACGTAACCATCTACCAGTTCGACGGGCAGTCGGGGCTGCGCAATCCGTTCGTCTCGCAGTCGCGCGGCACGCTCGGGGGCGGTTTCGTGCTCGACGGAAAGCCGACCCGCGCGATCGATCCCGACGCGGCCTCCCACATCTTTGAGATCGCGCAGATGGGGGTGTCGGTGCCGCTTGAGGGGATCGCCGACGACGCCAAGAACCCGTGCGCCAACGCGCCGTGCCCGCTGAGCACGGATCACCACACGATCTCGTTCACCTTCCACACGGGCAAGAAGGGGCTCTACCGCTGGCAGTGCTACGTGCCCTGCGCGGCGGGCTTCATCGCCGGGTTCGGCGGGCCGATGCAGACGGTCGGCTACATGGACGGATTCATCAAGGTCGTATGAACGAGCCCAACCACTTCCGCCGGATCGTGTCGATCTGGATCGTCGCGAGCTTGATCGCGACGCCACTGGTGGTCTTCCTGCTGTGCCCGATCCTGCCGCCCGGCAACGGCTCGGTGCAGGCGTCCGGTCAGGTAACTGACAACACCGTTCTGTTCGGTATCTCGACGCCGGTCGCGCTCGCCGTGCTCGTGTACTTCGGCTACGCGATCGCCGTGTTCCGCGAGCGCGAGCCCAAGGCTGCGGTCGCCGTCGACGGGCCGCCGATTCGAGGTCACGCCCAGACGCAGATGTGGTGGATCTCCGTGACGACGGTGATCGTGCTGTTCCTGGCGGCATACGGCACGATCAGGATGCTTCAGGACGGAGCGGGTGGCGGCCAGGGCCCGAACCCGATCGCAAAGCCCGCCGCGGCCAAGACCGGGCAGGTGCTGCAGGTCCAGGTGATCGCCCAGCAGTGGCGCTTTACCTACCGCTGGCCGTCCTACGGCGGCGTTGAGACCGCGTCGCTGGAGTTGCCCGCCAACACCAACGTCGAGTTCCACGTCACCTCGATCGACGTGATCCACTCGTTCTGGGCCTATCAGCTCGGCGTCAAGGCCGACGCCAACCCGGGCGCGGACAACATCGCCTATGTGCAGACGAAGAAGCCGATGAGCTTCGACATCCACTGCGCCGAGTTGTGCGGCGTCTACCACGGTTACATGTTCGACCGCGGACTCGTCGTGCCCGCGGCGCAGTTCGCCACGTGGATCGCGCAGCGCCGGCTGCAGTTTGCGCCCGCGACCAAGGCACTGCCGCCGTATTCGAAGACCTACTTCCCGGACCCGCAGAGGAGAGGCGGATGAGCGCGATCGCAGCGACAGCCCCCAGCAGGCGCCCCGTGTGGCGGCGGCTGGTCGGCTACAACCTGTTGACCGGGATCTTGCTCGGGATCGTGGGATGGCTGGTGGGGCACTGGATCGGCACGTTGATCCACGCCCCGAGCCTCGACTACACCGCTGACACCGGCCAGAGCGACGTCCAGATCCTGCTCGGCTACCTGTTCGGGGTGATCGGCTTCCTCGTCGGGCTGGGCTTCGCCAACTACCCGATCAGGCGGATGCTGGGCCACCCGCCGACGCTCGCCGAGCACGAGGACGAAGGGGAGGGGATCGGGCGTTACTTCCGCCTGTGCACCGACCACAAGGTCGTGGCGATCCAGTACATCGTCGGCATCGGCGTGTTCTTCTTCGTCGGCGGGCTCAACGCGATGCTGATCCGCACCGAGCTGCTTCAGCCCAACACGCACGTGTTCGGTCCCAACCAGTACCTGACGCTGGTCGGGATGCACGGGGCGATGATGATGGGAATCATGACCTCGGGAGTGCTGGGCCCGTTCGCCAATTGGCTCGTGCCGCCGATGATCGGCGCCAGGCGGATGGCGTTCCCGCGGATCGAGGCGTTCACGTTCTGGTTGCTGATGGCGGGCGGCGTGATCCTGATCACGACGATCTTCTTCGGCGGCTTTCAGACGGGCTGGACCGGCTACACGCCGCTGGGGAGCCAGGGCACCGCCGGCTACGACGCCTACATCGGCTTCTTCGCGCTGGTCGGCATCTCGATGTGCCTGCTCGGCTTCAACCTGATCGCCACGATCGTGACGATGCGCGGCCGCGGGATGACGTGGTCGCGGCTTCCGATCTTCGTGTGGTCGGTGATCGCGACCGCGGTGCTGATGCTGCTGGCGGCGCCGATGCTGATCGCGACCTTGCTGATGGGGGCGTTCGACCGCGCCGTGCAGACCGGTTTCTTCCTCCCGACCTCCGGCGGCAGCGCGTACCTGTTCCAGAACCTGTTCTGGGTGTTCGGCCACCCCGAGGTGTACATCGTCGCGCTGCCCGGCTTCGGAATCGTGCTCGAGCTGCTGCCGGTGTTCTCGCGCAAGCCGCTGTGGGGTTACCGGCTGGCCGTCGCGGGCATGCTCGGCGTCACGCTGCTGAGCTTCTTTGTCTGGCAGCACCACCTGTTCGTGAGCGGGATCAATGCCGACCTGCGGCCGTTCTACATGCTCTCGACCGAGCTGATCTCGCTGCCCACCGGTTTCATCTTCCTGTGCGCGATGGGAACGCTGTGGCGCGGGCGAATACGTTTCACGGTGCCGATGTTGTTCTGCCTGGGATGGGTGTTCAACTTCCTGATCGGCGGCATCTCCGGCGTGTTCCTGTCAGACGTACCGAGCGACGTGACCACGCACGGCACCTTCTTCTCGATGGCTCACTTCCACTACACGATCATGGGTGGGCTGGTGTTCACGGTGTTCGCTGCGATCTATTACTGGACGCCGAAGATGTTCGGAGTCACGCTCAACGAGCGGCTCGGAAAGATCCACTTCTGGACGCTGTTCATTGCGTTCAACTCGACGTTTGCGCCGCTGTTCGCGCTCGGCCTTCTGGGCCAGCCCAGGCGCGTTGTCACGTACCCGATGCACTTGCAGGCGCTCAACATCTGGGTGTCGGTGTCGGCCTTCTGCATCGGGCTGTCGATGCTCCTGTTCCTATTCAACGTAGTGTGGTCGCTGGTCTTCAAGCGCGAACCCGCCGAGGCCAACCCGTGGCAGTCGAAGTCCGCCGAGTGGCAGCTGCCGACGCCGGTGCCGGTGTATGACTTCGAGAAGCTGCCGTCATTCGACGGCGATCCTTATCCATACGGCGTGGAGCCGGCCCCCGTGCCGGGCAAGCTCGCGCCCGCGGGCGGAGCCGCGTAACCGGCGATGGAAGCTTCAGCCCCAACCGGACCGCACATCGAGCCCGAGCCGCGCGAGTGGCAGCCCCGCGCGACGTGGGTGGGCGCGCGGCTGCTGTGCGGCGCCGCCGCGTTCTTCTTCATGGCGTTCGTGTTCGCCTACTTCTATCTGCGCTCGCTGAACGTCAACCACAATTGGAAAATCGGCAAGGTCGACCCTCCGATCGGATTCGGCATCGCGATCGTGGTCGCGCTGATCGTGAGCGCCGCGCTGCTGCGGCTCGCCGCGAGTGATCCAACGCGCACGCCCAGCGCCGGGCTCGGCGCGCTCGCGCTGGCGCTGCTGGCGATCGTGTTGCAGGTGATCGAGTGGTTCACGCTCGGGTTCGGCGGCGCCAGCGGCGGTTACGCGAGCGTGTTCATCGGCTGGACCGTTCTGTACGCGGTGCTCGCGCTGGGCTCGATCTACTGGATCGAGATCCAGGTCGCGTCGGCCCACCGCGCCCGGCGCGAGGGCCCGGGGCCGGCGGGGCCGGACTTGATGGCTGCCGAGATCGAGGCGTGCTCGTTCTTCTGGACGTTCTATGTGGCGATCGGCGTGCTCGCGTTCGTGATCCTCTACCTCCTCTGAGATGAGTTGGGGCGGCTGGTCGATCGAACCGCCGCTGGCGTACGTTGCGCTCGCGGCACTGCTGTACTGGCTCGGAGGCCGCCGGCCCGGCGGCCCCGCGCGCGACCCGCTGCGGGCGGCGGCGTTCGCCGGGGGCCTGGCGACGATCGTGCTGGCGCTCGACTCGCCGCTCGACGACTGGGCCGACGAGCTGTTCTGGGCGCACATGCTCCAGCACGTGCTGTTGCTCACCGTCGCGCCGCCGCTGATCCTGCTCGGCCGGCCGTGGCCTCGGATGTGGCGCGCGTTTCCGTTGGGCGCACGGACGGTGGTCGGGCGCTCGCTCGCGCGCTCGCGACTGACCGCGCCGCTGCGCGCGCTCGCGCGGCCGTTGCCGGCGTGGCTCTTGTTCAACGCGACGATCCTGTTCTGGCATCTACCCGCGGCCTACAACGCGACGCTCACCTCCAACGCGATCCACCAGCTCGAGCACGCGATGTTCTTCTTCACCGGCCTGCTGTTCTGGGCGCGCGTGATCGACCCCGGACCATTGCGCCCAAGGCTGGTGTGGCCGATGCGGATCGCCTACGCGGTCGGCGCGATGGTCGTCGGCTGGGCGCTGGCGATCGGATTGGTGCTGGCGCCGCACCCGCTGTACCCCCACTACGCGCAGCTCGCGCACCGTCCGGGCGGGATCTCGGCCCTGACCGACCAGCAGCTTGCCGCCGGGATGATGTGGGTCCCGGGTTCGCTTGCGTACACGATCGCGTTCCTGATCGGCTTCTACCGCTGGCTGGAGCCGGACCACGGCACCCGCCCGTCCCGGCCTGCGCTGACCACCTGAGGAGACAACGACGACATGCCACCGATTCCGTTCGCCGACAACTTCCTGGCCGGTTCGATCATCTCGCTGCTGTTCCCGATCCTGCTGCTGATCGCGATCGCGGTCTGGTACGTGTTCGGGGTCAAGCGCTTCGGAGACCCGCCGGCCGCTGAGCAGGCCAAGCCGGACTCCGCGCCGGCGACCGAGGCGCGGCCGCCGGGGAGCCCCTCTTGATCGACACGAGCGCTGCTGCCCGCTCGCGCCCGCTGCGCGGACGGCTTGTGCTCGTGCTCGCGGCCGCCGCGGTGCTCGGCGTCGGGATCGGCGTCGCGCTGCACTACACGCTGGCCGGCGGCTCGACCAACGTCCGCGCGACCTCCGTCGGCGCGGCCTCGCCGACCGAGTTGCGCGGCCAGGCGACGTGGGCGGCCGGCGCGCGCCCGGCCCCGCCGATCACGACCCTGCGCGACCAGACCGGGCAGCTGTTCTCGCTGAGCTCGCTGCACGGACGGACGGTCGCGATGACGTTCTTTGATTCGCACTGCAACCAGGCGTGCCCGCTGGAGGGACGCGCGCTGGCAGCAGCGCAACGCGCGCTGCCCGCGGCGCAGCGGCCGGTCCTGGTCGTCGTCAGCGTCAACCCGCGCGACACCCCCGCCAGCGAGCGCGCCGCCGCGCGCAAGTGGGGCCTGGCGCGGGCCGGTTCGTGGCACTGGCTGTCAGGCCGGGAGGCACAGCTTGCACGCGTATGGGCCGCGTACCACATCTTCGTCAAGCCGACCAAGGCCGACATCATCCACACCGAGGCCGTGTATCTGATCGACCGCCGCGGCTACGAGCGGTCCGGCTACCTGTATCCGTTCGTGCCGGGTTCCGTCAGCCACGACCTGACGGTCCTGGCGAACGAGAGGCGAGGCAATGCCTGAGATCGCCCCCGCGATCCCGGCTGCGGCTCCGGGCCGGCGGCTGTTGGGCGGCGCCGCGGCCGTGGCCGGCTGGCGCGACTACGTGACGCTGACCAAGCCCCGGATCATGTCGCTGCTGGTGCTGACGTCGGTCTGCGCGATGATCGCCGCCGCCGGCGGGGACCCGGCGCCCGTCTCGCTGGCGGCGCTGGTGATCGGCGGCGCGCTCGCGTGCGGCGGCGCAAGCGCGCTCAACCACGTTCTCGATCGCGACATCGACCGCCTGATGGGGTCTCGGACCGCGTCGCGCCCGGTCGCGGCCGGACGGATCTCGCCTGCCCGCGCGACGGCGTTCGGGCTTGCGCTCACCGCGCTCTCGTTCGTGGTGATGGTCGCGTTCGACAACCTGGCGGCGGCGGTGCTGGCGATCAGCGGCGGCGCGTTCTACGTGGTCATCTACACGCTGTGGCTGAAGCGCTCGACGCCGCAGAACATCGTGATCGGCGGCGCCGCGGGCGCGATCCCACCGCTCGCGGGGTGGGCCGCGGCACACGGCCGACTCGGCCTCGGAGCGATCTTCCTGTTTCTGATCGTGCTGCTGTGGACGCCGCCACACTTCTGGGCGTTGGCGCTGCTGATCGCCCCGGGCTACGCCGCCGCGCGGGTACCGATGCTTCCGGTTGTCCGCGGCGCGCACGAGACCGCCCGCCAGGTGCTGCTGTACACGGGGCTGCTCGTCGCGGTCACGCTCGTCCCGGGTCTGATCGGGACATTCGGGCCGATCTACCTTGCAACCGCGGTCGCACTGGGCGCGGTTCTAGCCGTGCTCGCGTGGCGGCTGTGGCGCGACAACAGCGCGCGCAACGCGAGCGTGCTGTTTCACTTCTCGCTGCTGTACCTGGCGCTGCTGTTCGTCGGCGTCGCGATCGACGCCGCGGTCTAGCGGCATCGATGCGGTCAGAGCGGTGGCGATCAAGAGTGGTCACTGGGGGATGCTGCGCGAGGACGCAGGAGCCGACGCGTAGCGGAGCTACGCGAGGCGACGAGGACGACGCGCAGCGCCGCCAGGGGCCGCTACGACTGCCATCCAAGTCACGAATCGCGACGCAGAGCGTCGAGGGGGTCTAGAGCGTCGAGGCGGTCTAGCCCGTGACCGAGGCGTCGGGCAGCGTCGGCGTGCGCCCGCGCAGGGGCCGAGCGCCGTCGTGCGCGGTGAGCGCCGCCTGCACGAGATCGATCTGGCGGTCGGCGGTGTCGGGATCGATGTGCTCGAACGCCGCCGCCGCCTGGCAGACACCCTTGATCAGCACCAGCACGTCCATCGCGCCGACGTCGCCGCGGACCGCCCCTGCATCCTGCGCGCGTGCCAGCAACGCGTCGAGCACGCTGAGCAGTTCCGTCTGCGCGGCCCGCATGTCGGGGTTCGTCTCGTGCGCGTCGCCGAGCGCCTCAAACAGCGAGCGGTAGCGCTGTTGGCGCCCGACGATCTCGTCGAGGAACTCGAACAGCGACGTGCCGGGATCGCCGTCCTGCGCGAGCTCCCGGCCGCGGGCGGTCGCCTCGGCGATCGCCTCGACGACGATCGCCGCGATCAGGTGCTCCTTGGAGGGGAAGTTGCGAAACAGCGTCCCGCGTCCGACGCCGGCACGCGCGGCAATCTCGCCGACGCCGACATCGAGCCCGCGCTCGCGGAACAGGGTGTCGGCGGCCTCGAGCAGACGCCGGCGATTGCGCTCGGCGTCTGCCCGTAGTGGTCTCTCCTCCTCCGCCATCGCACCGTATTCTGCTACGCCGCGAGCGTCGACGGCGTCAATTCGAGCGCGACCCCGGCGAGATGACGCTTGCGCAGCGCCCCGCCGAGGATCAGCGCGCCGACGCCCAGCATGATCGCGGCGGCGAGGAAGGCGACCTGGTAGCCCCCGACCCGTGCGGCCAACGCCGAATGGCCGCTGTGCAGCAAGCTGGTCGCGCGGCTGGCCGCCAGCGTCGAGAGGATCGCCAGGCCCAGTGAGCCGCCGACCTGCTGGGAGGTGTTGAACAGGCCCGAGGCCAGGCCGGCGTCATCGTCCGTGACCCCGGAGGTACCGAGCAGCGTGATCGGGACGAACGTGAGGCCCATGCCGATGCTCATCGGCATCAGCCCCACCAGCAGGTCGTTGACGTAGCTGCCGTGGACCGGCAGCCGCGTCAGCCACACCATCCCGGCGGTCGCCAGCGCGATTCCGACGACCGCGACGTTGCGCACGCCGATGCGCTTGATCAGCTGCTGGGCGATCCCGGCGCCGATCACGATCCCGCCGGTGATCGGCAGGAACGCGAGGCCGGCCCGAAGCGGGTTGTAGCCGAGTATCTGCTGGACGTACAGCGACGCGAAGAAGAACATCCCGAACATCCCGGACGCGACCAGCAGCAGCACCGAGTCGGCGGCGGCCAGGGTCCGCAGCCGGAGGATGCTCAGCCGCATCAGCGGCGCCTTGCTGCGCTGCTCGATCAGCGCGAACACCGCGAGCAGCGCGATGCCGGCGGCCAGCAGCCCGATAGTCCTGGGCGAGCCCCAGCCGAACGCCTGTGCCTTGACGATCGCGTACACGATCACGACCAGGCCGCCGGTGACGGTCGCCGCACCGGCGAGGTCAAACGTGCGGTGCGCAACGTCCGCCCGCGACTCGGGCACGTACCGCGCCGCCAGCGCCAGCGCGATGATCCCGACGGGGACGTTGACGATGAAGATCCACTGCCACGAGACCAGATCGGTCAGCGCGCCACCGAGCAGCAGTCCGACCGCGCCGCCGCCGGCGGCGATCGCGCTCCACACGCCCAGCGCGCGGGTACGCTCGTCGTTCTCGGTGAACGTGGTCGTGACGATCGACAGCGCGGCGGGGGAGACGAGCGCGGCGCCGAGGCCCTGCAGACCGCGGCCGATGATCAGCATCTCCGAGGACGGCGCCAACCCGTTGAGCAGCGACGCGAACGAGAACAGCGCGATCCCGGCCATGAACAGCCGTTTGCGGCCGAGCAGGTCGGCCGCCCTGCCGCCCAGCAGCAGGAACCCGCCGAACACCAGGGTGTAGCCGTTCACGACCCACTGCAGGTCAGATGAGGAGAAGTGCAGCCCGCCCTGGATCGAAGGCAGCGCGACGTTCACGATCGTCACATCGAGGATGACCATGAACTGGGCCAGGCAGGCGATCACGAGCACAACCCAGCGGTTGTAGCTGCGCTCGGTATGTGTCAAGGCTCCTGGCGAGGATGCGACGGCGGACATGGGCGTCTCCTGCGGCGACTCGAGGTGTAAACTGGACTTCCCGGTCCGGTTAGAGTAGCACGTAAACGGACCGTTCGGTCCGTTTATCTGTGAACTTCGTCACACCGCTTCGAGCCGCCGGCACCAGCGTCGTGATCGGAGGTCGCAGCAGCGGCCTCCTGGCTGTTAGTCGAGGCATGGGCACGTGCACCGGCATGGCTTGCGGGAACCCTGCACCGACGACCGGCCACCAACAAACCGCTAGCGGCCATGCCGGTGTATGTGTCATGCCTCCAGAGCCCGCTACCATGCGATGCGTTCGGAATAAGAAGAGAAACGAAGCACTCCGCCGACCGAAGGGCGGAGCAGAAGGGAACTGAATATGTCTGACGCCGTCACGCGCGTGTCCGTCGAGATCGCGGGTAAGGAGATCTCGTTCGAGACCGGCAAGCTGGCCAAGCAGGCCTCCGGCGCAGTCGTCATCAAAGCGGGGGACACGGTGGTCTTGTGTACCGCGACGGCGGGAAACCTGCGCGAAGTTGACTTTTTGCCATTGACCGTCGATGTCGAGGAGCGGATGTACGCGGCCGGGAAGATCCCCGGCTCGTTCTTTAAGCGCGAGGGGCGCGCGGGCGAGAAGGCGACGCTGACAGCGCGCCTGATCGACCGCCCGATCCGGCCGCTGTTCCCGAAGGGATGGCGGTATGAGACGCAGCTGGTCGCGCTGCCGATCTCGGTCGACCACGTAAACCCCTACGACGTGCTGGCGATGAACGGCGCGTCGGCTGCGTTGATGATTTCGCAGGTGCCGTTCCCGTCGCCCGTCGGGGCGGTGCGGATCGGCAAGGTCGACGGCAACTTCGTCGTCAATCCCGACGAGGAGGATCTCTCCGAGAACACCGAGCTCGACCTGATCGTGGCCGGTACCGACGAGGCGATCCTGATGGTCGAGGCCGGCGCCGCCGAGATCCCCGAGGCGGAGATCCTCGACGCGCTCGACATCGCCCACGGGGAAATCAAGCGGCTCGTTGCCGCGCAGCGCGAACTGGCCGAGAAGGCCGGCAAGCCGAAGCTCGAGGTCGAGGTCCCACAGGTCCACGCGGAGCTGTACGAGCAGATCAAGGCGTCGCATGGCGCCGCGCTCGACGCCGCTACCCAGGTCGAGGACAAGCTCGAGCGCCAGGACGCGTGCAAGGCGGTCGAGGAGCGGGTCCTGACCGACTACTCGGGCGACCCCGAGGCTGAGACCTTCGCCGAGTACCGGGCCAACGCGCAGCGCGCGTTCGACAAGCTCGAGAAGACGCTGATCCGCCAGCGGATCGCGGTCCAGAAGAAGCGCCCCGACGGCCGCACGTCCGAGGAGATCCGGCCGATATCGATCGAAGTCGGCGTCGCTCCGCGCACGCACGGGTCGGCGCTGTTCACGCGCGGCCAGACGCAGGCGCTGAGCGTAGTCGCGCTCGGAACCACGCGCGAGGAGATGCGCCTGGACACGCTCGGGCTGGAGACCGCCAAGCGCTACTTCCACCATTACAACTTCCCGCCGTTCTCGGTCGGTGAGGCCGGGTTCATGCGCGGGCCAAAGCGGCGCGACATCGGCCACGGCGCGCTCGCCGAGCGGGCGCTGGTGCCGATGATCCCCAGCCAGGAGGCGTTCCCGTACACGATCCGCGTCGTCTCGGACATCCTCGAGTCGAATGGCTCATCGAGCATGGCGTCCGTGTGCGGCTCGACGCTGAGCCTGATGGACGCGGGCGTGCCGATCAAATCTCCGGTCGCGGGGATCGCGATGGGCCTGATCAAGGAGGGCGACGACTACGTCATCCTCACCGACATCGCCGGCGTCGAGGATCACCTCGGTGACATGGACTTCAAGGTCGCGGGCACCGAGCGCGGCATCACCGCGCTGCAGATGGACATCAAGATCACCGGCGTGACGTTCGACATCATGCGCGACGCGCTCGCGCAGGCGAAGGTCGCGAGGGAATTCATCCTCGACGAGATGGGCAAGGTGATCGACGCGCCGCGGAGCGAGCTGTCCAAGCACGCGCCGCGGATCTCGACGATCCAGATCGACCCCGAGAAGATCGGGCTGTTGATCGGCAAGGGCGGCGAGACGATCCGCTCGCTGCAGGAGGAGTTCGAGTCCCAGATCGACGTCAACGACGAGGGCCAGGTGCTCGTGTACGCGGCCGACGGCGAGCGCGGCGACGCGCTGGTCGACCGGATCCGTTCGATGACCAAGGAGGTCGAGGTCGGCGACGAGTTCAGCGGCAAGGTCGTCAAGACGACCACGTTCGGAGCGTTCATCGAGCTGTCGAAGGGCACCGACGGGCTGCTGCACATCTCAAACGTCGCGCCCGGTCGCCGGATCGCGACCGTCGAGGAGGTGCTCAACAAGGGCGACGAGCTCAACGTTCGCGTCGTCGAGGTCGATCGCGAGCGCGGCCGGATCGGGCTGCGGCTGGCAGACGACCCCGAGGTCGCGGGCAAGTCGGTGCAGGAGCTTGCAGCCGTCGGCAGCGGCGACAACGGCCCCCCGCGCCGTGACCGCGGGCCTCGCGACCGTGGCGGGCGCGACGGACGCGACCGTGGTGGCGATCGCGGTGGTGACCGTGGTGGTGACCGTGGCCGGGACCGCGGGCCGCGCGACGCCGGCCGGGTTCGCGACAGCGACCCCGATCGTCCGCACTCCTAGCGGCGCGCGCGATGGAGCAAGAGCACCGGCTGACGACCCTCGAGTCTGGCGTCCGGATCGTGACGGAGGCGATGCCCTCCGTCCGGTCGGTGTCGCTCGGCTTCTGGGTCGGCACCGGCTCGCGCGTCGAGCGCGACAGCGAGGCCGGGCTGTCTCACCTGATCGAGCACCTCCTGTTCAAGGGCACCGCCAAATACGCGTCGCTTCAGATCGACCAGATCTTCGACGGGATGGGCGCTGAGCTGAACGCGGGCACCGGCAAGGAGACCACGTCGGTCTACGCCCGCGTGATCGACGAACACCTGCCCGAGGCGCTCGACGTGATGGCGGACATGGTGTTCCGCCCGGCGTTGAACGACGTCGACTCCGAGCGCGCGGTGATCCTCGAGGAGATCGCGATGTATGAGGACGACCCGCAGGAGAAGGTGTTCGACGTGCTCGGCCAGTCGGTGTTCGGCGCGCATCCGCTGGGGCGCGCGATCATCGGCCGGGCGCCCGTGATCGCCGACACGCCGGTGGCGGAGATCGCTCGCTTTCACGATTCCCGCTACGTGCCGTCGAACATCGTGATCGCGGCCGCCGGAGCGGTCGACCACGACGCGTTCGTGGCGCTCGCGGCCGAGCGCGTGCCCGCCGACGGCGATCGCGCCCAGCCCCGGCCGGCGGCCCCCGAGCCGGCACCTGCACCGGGCGCGCCGCGGCGGCGGTTCGAGCGCAAGGACACCGAGCAGTACCACATCTGCCTCGGCGCGCCCGCGCTCTCGCGCCACGACGAGCGCAGGTTCGCGCTGCGCGTGCTCGACACGATCTTCGGCGGCACCTCGTCCTCGCGGCTGTTTCAGGAGGTCCGCGAGCGCCGCGGCCTGGCGTACTCGGTGTACTCGTTCACCAGCGCCTACCAGGACACCGGTCAGATCGGGCTGTACCTCGGTACGCGGGCCGACAACCTGAATGAGGCGATGGTGGTCATCGGCTCCGAGCTCGAGCGCCTGCGCGAGAGCGCGGCGACCGACGAAGAGCTCTCGCGCGCGAAGGAGAACCTCAAGGGCCGCGTCGTGCTCGCGCTCGAGTCGACCGGCGCGCGCATGAGCAGGCTCGGCTCCGAGGTGCTCGCCGGCGCCCCTTTGCTCTCGCTCGACGAGGTGGTGGCGCGGATCGACGCGGTCACGCGCGACGATCTCGCCGAGCTCGTCGATGATCTGTGGGCGGCCGGACGGCTGTCGGCCGCGGGCATCGGCCCCGACGAGCAGCGCTTCGACGAGGCGCTCGCTGCGGTGCAGCCGGGCCTGGTCTCCGAAGAAGCGGTTCGTTGATCAGGGTCGCCGTGGCCGGCGCCGCCGGCCGGATGGGCCAGACCGTGTGCGCGGCCGTCGAGCAGGCCGGCGACATGGAGCTGACCGGGCGCGCCGACCCGGCGCTCGGCACCAACGTCACGGACGTGCTCGGGGCCGCCGACGTGCTGGTCGACTTCACGATCCCCGCGACGGCGGTCGACAACGCGCGTCAGGCGCTCGCCGCCGGCGTCCACGTCGTGATCGGCACGACCGGGTTTGACCCGGCGCAGCTCAGCGGCCTCACCGGCGCGAACGTATTCGTCGCTCCCAATTTCGCGATCGGCGCGGTGCTGATGATGCAGTTCGCCGTCCAGGCCGCGCGGCACATGGCCAAAGCGGAGATCATCGAGTTGCATCACGACCGCAAGCTCGACGCGCCGAGTGGAACCGCAGCCCGCACCGCCGCGCTGATGAGTTCCGCCGCGCCGGCGATCGGCGAGGTGCCGGTCCATTCGGTCAGGCTCCCGGGGCTCGTGGCCCATCAGGAGGTGATCCTCGGCGACGTCGGCCAGACGCTCACGATCCGCCACGACTCGATCGATCGCGAATCGTTCATGCCGGGCGTGCTGCTGGCGGTCCGTCGCGTGGGCACCCTCGAGCGCTCGCCGCTCGTTGGGCTAGAGCACCTCCTCGACGCCTGAGCACGCCGCCATTTAATCCACGCGCGCCGGTGGATCCTCGACAATCGGGTCCCACGAAGCCTCAGGCCGCGCGCGCCGGGAAGGTCGCCTGCACGAGAAGTTCCGCGGTTTTTCACGGACAGAGGGGCTCTTCCCGCACGAAACCTTGGAGCCGGCAATGAGACGAGGTGTCAACAGCAGCAGACTTTGCTGCGACCCAGGAGGTGGTGCATGAACATGCGTAAGGTTTTCGAGATCGGTGGAATGGTGACCGCGGTCGTGCTGGTGATTTTCGGTATCGCCGCGATCGTGATCGCGATCGATGGGCGCAACACGGTCAAGGACGAACTGGCCATGCAGAAGATCACCGGCACGCCCGACATGACGCCGACGGCGATCACGGCGGCGGTGAAGGAGGCGGGACTCGACCCGGCGAAGACGCCGATCCCGTCGTGCTCGGTGGCGGGCCAGGCCGTCGATACCGGTAATGAAGCCCGCTGCTTCGCCCAGTACATGAACGTCCACGCGCTCGAGGCGACTGGCGGACTCGTGTATTCGGAGATGCCGCACTACGCCACTGCCGACGGCAAGGGCACGAACGACCCAAAGGCGGCCGTCCAGGTCAACGGTAAGCCGCAGGACAACGCCGCTCGCAACGTCTGGGTCACCGAGACGGCGCTTTCGACCGCGCTGAACACGAGCTACATGGCCGACCAGACCGCGCTGTTCGGGATTGTCGTCGGCGTCGCCCTGCTGCTCACCGGGGTCGGCTTCGCGATCCTTTCGGTCGGCGGTGCGCTCCGCAACCCGGAGGGCGTCTTCAGCCGGAGCAAGGAAGCGGCGACATCCGGCTCGGCGGGCCCGGCGCCCGCGGCGTAGATCCCGCTCGGCGACGCGACGTCGCCACGAACATGACGGTGGGCCGCTCGAACGCCGAGCGGCCCACCGGTGCCCGTTGGGTTAGGGAGGCCGGAAAACGGTTAGCACCAGAAGATCGTCATGCCGGAAAGCGGTGCACCGCCAAACGTTCATCCGATCCAGCGCCGGGTGCTGCGGCTGCTCGGGGCGCTCAGCTCGCCGCTGCTGCCCGACGACTACCTCGAGCTGGTCAACCCGCTGTGGTCGACGCGCGAGCTGCGCGGGCGGATCGAGCAGATCAGGCGCGAGACCGGCGACGCCGCGACCGTGCTGATCAAGCCCGGCTATCGCTGGGCCGGGCACAAGCCCGGCCAGTACGTCCGGATCGGGCTCGACATCGAGGGCGTCCGCCACTGGCGCGCGTACTCGCTGACGTCGGATCCGTGCCGCCCCGACGGGCTGATCGGCATCACGGTCAAGACCGTCGATGAGGGCAAGGTGTCGCCGTACCTTGTGCGCCGCGGCCGACCGGGGACGATCGTCTCGCTCGGTGGGGTCGAGGGCGATTTCGTCCTGCCCGACGATCCGCCCGACCGGCTGCTGTTCATCAGCGCCGGCAGCGGGATCACGCCGATCATGAGCATGCTGCGCCATCTCGACGGAGCGGACGCGATCGGAGACGTCGTCGTGCTGCACTCGGCGCGGCACGCCGACGAGGTGATCTTCGGCGCCGAGCTGCGCGCGCTGGCGCGGCGTCACGCGGGCTTCGAGCTGCACGAGCAGCTGACTGGCGCCGACGGCCGGATGGGCCCGAGCGACCTCGACCGCCTGTGCCCCGACTGGCGCGAGCGGGAGACCTACCTGTCGGGCCCCGGCGAGATGCTCGACGCCTTCACCGAGCACTGGGAGCGTGAGGCCGACGGCAATCGCCTTCACATCGAGCGCTTCCAGCCCAAGCTCGGGCTCGGCGAGGGTACAGGGGGCGAGGGCGGGGCGATCAGGTTCTGCGAGTCGCGCTGCGACGCCGAGTCCGACGGCAAGGTGCCGATCCTCGTCGCCGGCGAGGAGGCGGGGCTCGAGCTGCCCTACGGCTGCCGCGAGGGGATCTGCCACACGTGCGTCGGCGAGCTGCGCTCGGGCCGCGTCCGCGACCTGCGAAACGGCCAGGTATACGGCGAGGAGGGGGAAATGATCCGGACGTGCATCAACGCGCCCGAAGGACCAGTGGAGATCGCTCTATGACAACGCAGGAGAACCCGCTTCACCGTCTGACGCCTGAGCAGCTCGACGCGATCGGCCGCGAGCTCGACGAGCTGCACGAGCAGGTCAAGGCCGATCTCGGCGACCGCGACGCGCGCTACATCCGCTCGATGATCGCGTTGCAGCGCCGGCTCGCGTTGATCGGCCGCTGCGAGCTGATCGCGTCGCGCTGGCGGATTCCGTGGGTGCTCGGCACGACCACGCTCGGCCTGGCGAAGATCCTCGAGAACATGGAGATCGGCCACAACGTCCTGCACGGCCAGTGGGACTGGATGAACGACCCGCAGATCAACTCCCGGGCCTGGGACTGGGACACGGCCTCGACCGCCGAGGCGTGGCGCCACTCCCACAACTTCATCCACCACACCTACACGAACATCCTCGGCAAGGACCGTGATCTCGGCTACGAGATCATGCGGATCGACTCCGACCAGAAGTGGAACCCGGTCTACCTCCTGCAGCCGTTCTACAACGTCGTGCTGATGATGCTGTTCGAGTGGGGCGTTGCGGTCCACGACCTGGACTTCACCGCGATCCGCTCCGGCGAGAAGGACCTAAAACAGGTGCGCAAGGAGCTGAAGGGCATCGTCGGCAAGGCCCGCACGCAGATCCAGAAGGACTACATCGCGTGGCCGCTGATCAGTGCTCTGGCGATGACGCTGGTCGACGCCGTACCGAAGCGCAGGCTGCAGCGTCGTTCGCTGCGCAAGCCGTTCACGCGCACCTTGACCGCCAACCTGATCGCGAACGTGATCCGCAACGTCTGGTCGTACGCGATCATCTTCTGCGGCCACTTCCCAGATCAGACGTACACGTTCACCGAGGATGAGGTCAAGGACGAGACGCGCGGCGGCTGGTACGTGCGCCAGCTGATCGGCGCCGCCAACATCGACGGCGGCCCGCTGTTCCACGTGATCAGCGGCAACCTCGGCTACCAGGTCGAGCATCACCTGTTTCCGGACATGCCGAGCACCCGCTATGGGGAGATTGCGCCCAAGATCCGAGAGCTGTGCGAGCGCTACGGCCTGCCGTACAACAGCGGCCCGTTTCACCGGCAGCTCGGGATGGTGCAGCGCACGATCCTGCGCCTGGCGCTGCCCGGCGGCGAACCGCGGCCCAAACCCGGCCCGTACCACGCCGCGCAATGGCCAACTGGCCAGGCCACATGGGGCCAGAATGGCCACCGGGCGAGGTCCTGCAACGGCGCTCAGTTATCGCGTCGTTAAGCCTGCTAATCGGGGCCGAAAGCGGTCCTTGACGCGCACCTGCGAGCGCTACGCTGTGAACGCAACCAAAACAGCGTCGTCGGAGGTAGCGATGGCATGGAAGACGAGCGTCCTAGTTGTGGCCAACGTCACGGCCACGTCCCAGGAGCTACTCGACGTGCTCGTCGCGCGCGCGGCTCCCGAGTCGACGAGGTTCACGCTGGTCGTTCCGGCCACGCCGTTTGGCGGCGGACGGGAGGCGGCGCTGGACAAAGTGTTTGAGGCCGTCGACCGGCTCCGCGCGGCGGGACTGGAGGCCGAGGGCAGCGTCGGCAACCCGGATCCGTGCGTGGCCGTCAGCGAGGTCTGGGATCCGAAGCGCTATGACGAGATCATCGTCTCGACGCTGCCGATGAAGATGTCGAAGTGGCTCCACGCCGGCTTGCCCGAGCGGATCGAGCGGATCACCGGCGCGCCGGTGAGCCACGTGGTCTCCCAGCCACCCAAGCGCACGGTGCAGATCGCGCCGCCTCCCCCCAGCGAGGACCGCGGCGTGATGATGGGGCCGCTGTCGGTGATGGCCTGGGGCGGGCACCGCGCCCACTGACCCAGTCGGCCCCGGCGCTCGTCGCGACGGGCTCCCCTGCGATAATCGCGTGCGATGACGGTGAACCTCGGCGCGATCCTGACCGCGATGGTGACCCCGTTCGACGCCGACGGCCGCGTCGACGAGGACGCTGCCGTCCGGCTGATGAATCACCTGGTCGAGCACGGCTCCGACGGGCTTGTGATCTGCGGGACGACCGGCGAGGCCTCGACGCTGACCGACGAGGAGCACCTCGGGATGATCGGCCTGGCGGTGCAGGAGATGCAGGGGCGTGCCACGATCGTCGCCGGGGTCGGGTCCAACGACACGCGCCACGCAGTCCATCTGACGCAGGGCGCGACCGAGCTCGGGGCCGACGCGCTGCTGTCGGTCAACCCGTACTACAACCGCCCGAGCCGCCGCGGGATCATCCGCCACTACCAGGAGGTCGTGCGCGCCACCGACAGGCCGATCGTGCTCTACAACATCCCGCAGCGTACGGGCTCGGACATGCCCAACGACCTGCTCGCCGAGCTCGCCCAGCTGGACAACATCTCCGCCGTCAAGCAGGCCAATGCCGACAACCTCGCGAAGGTCGACGGGCTGTCGATCTACGCGGGCAACGACGACCTGCTCGTGGACGTGCTCGAGCTCGGCGAGCCGGGCGGGATCCTGGTTGCCAGCCACCTGTTCGGCGACGAGATGCACCGGATGGTCGACGAGCCGGACCGGCGGCGGGAGATCGACCGCGGCCTGCACGACGTCTACCGCGACCTCGGCGTGGCGCCGGCGGCGTGCGCGACGAAGGGCGCGCTGAACCTGCTCGGCATCGGTGTCGGCGCCCCGCGGCTGCCGTACGTCGAGCTCGACGAGCGGGAGACCGCGACGATGCGGACGATGCTGGAGCGCCACGGGCTTCTGCAGATAGCCACGACGTGAGCGGCCGGCTCCGTGTCCTCCCGCTCGGCGGGTTGGGCGAGATCGGAAAGAACATGACGGTGTTCGAGTACGAGGATCGGCTGGTCGTCGTCGACACCGGGCTGCGGTTCCCGACGGCGGACATGCTCGGGATCGACCTCGTCCTCCCGGACTTCACGTACCTGCGCGAACGCGCCGAGGACATCGAGGCGATCGTGATCACCCACGGCCACGAGGATCATCTCGGCGCGCTCCCGTGGGTCCTGCGCGAGCTCGGCGATCAGGCGCCGATCGTCTACGGCGGCCGGCTCACGATCGCGATGGCGCGCTCCAAGCTCGACGAGCACAACCTGCGCGACGTCGAGCTCGAGGACGTCGAGCCGGGCGACCGGATCGAGGCGGGGCCGTTCACGATCGAGCTGGTTCACATGACCCACTCGATCCCCGACGCGGTCGCGGTGGCGCTGGAGACCGAGCTGGGCACCGTGCTCGCGACCGGCGACTACAAGTTCGACCAGACCCCCGTCGACGGGTCTCCGGCCGACATCTCGCGGCTGGCCGAACTCGGCCGCGACGGCGTGCTGCTGCTGTGCGGCGACTCGACCAACGCCGACCGGCCGGGGTTCTCGCCGTCCGAGCGCGAGGTCGGCCCGCACCTCCAGGAGCTGTTCGCCCGCGCGCCGGGCCGGATCGTGGTCACCAGCTTCGCGTCGAATATCCACCGCGTCCAGCAGGTGATCGACGCCGCCGCCGCGCTCGGCCGCAAGGTCTCGCTGGTCGGCCGCTCGATGCGCAAGAACGTCAACATCGGCCGTTCGCTCGGCCACGTCGAGATCCCCGAGGGGCTGATGATCCAGCCCCAGGAGGTCGAGGACTGGCCCGACCACAAGGTGGTCGTGATCTCCACCGGCTCCCAGGGCGAGCCGCTGTCGGCGCTGCGCCGGATGGCCCACAACGATCACCGGATGATCAAGCTGCACCAGGGCGACACGGTCGTGTTCTCGGCGACGCCGATCCCCGGCAACGAGCGCGCCGTCAACGAGACCGTCGACCGCCTGTACCACATCGGCTGTCACGTGTTCACGCCACGCGAGGCCCCGATCCATGCGTCGGGCCACGGCTACGTCGAGGAGCTCAAGCTGATGCTCAACCTCGTCAAGCCTCGCTACGTGATGCCCATCCACGGCGACCACAAGCGCATCCAGCTGCACGCCGAGCTTGCCGACGCCGTCGGGATCGACCCCGACGACGTGTTCCGTCTTGAGAACGGGCTGCCGCTCGAGATCGACGAGCGCGGCGCATGGGTGGGGGAGCCCGAGCAGTCGGGGATGATCTTCGTCGACGGCGTCGACATCGGCGACCCCGCCGACGTCGCGTTGCGCGACCGGCGGATGCTCTCCGCCGACGGGATCTTCATCGTCGTGGCGACGGTCTCAGAGCAGACCGGCCAGACGGTGGCGCCGACCGAGGTGATCTTCCGCGGCGTGCCGTTCATCGAGCAGGCCGACGGGCTCGTGACCGACATCCGCGAGGAGGTCGAGCGGTCGCTGGAGCGCGCGGCCAACGACGGCGTCAAGGAGATCGATTTGCTCCAGCAGGAGCTGCACGACGACCTCGCGGCGTTCGTCTATGACCGGTTGCGGCGCCGGCCGATGGTGCTGCCGGTCGTGGTCGAGGTCTGATCGTCCGCAGCGGCGCCGTTGCCGTTGGTCGCCAGCGTCGGCGCGGGTTGCTGGACCGGGATCCTGATCACAAACCGGGTGCCGGTCCCGTGCTCGGGCTGCTCGAGCGCGACAGTGCCGCCGTGTGACTCGGCGACGGCGCGGACGATCGCGAGCCCGAGCCCCGAGCCGCGCCCACCATCGCGCCCGCCGCGGACGAACCGCTCGAAGATCCGCCGTTGAAGCTCCGGCGCGATGCCCGGGCCGTCGTCCTCGACGACGAGCACGGCCTCGCCGTCGTCCACGCCGGTCCGGGCGCGCACGTGCGTCCCGGGTGGGGTGTGGCGGATCGCGTTCTCGACCAGGTTGAGCACGAGGCGGTGCAGGTCGTCGCGCACGCCCGAAATCACAGCCGGGTTGGGGTCCACGGCGAGATCGTGGTCGCTGGCGACCGAACCGAGCTCACCCGCCGCCTCGGTGAGGACCTCGCCCAGATCGGTGAGACGGTGCGGTTGCGCACGCTGCGCGTCGGCGCGGGCGAGCAGCAACAGGTCGCCGACCAGCCGCCGCATCCGCCGGGTCGAGCGCAGCGCGGCCTGGGCGGTGTCGGCTTGCTCGCCGTCGAGCTCCTCGGCCAGCAGCTCGAGGTTCGCGAGCACGCTGGTCAGCGGCGTGCGCAGTTCGTGCGAGGCGTCGGCGACGAACTCGCGCTGGCGGTCGAGCATCGCCTCGGTGTCGGCGCGCGCGGAGTCAAGCGCGCCGAGCATCCCCTCCAGCGTCCGCGCCAGCTCGGCTACCTCGTCGTCGGCCTCGGGGTGCGGCAGCCGCCGGCTGGGGTCGCGGGTGCGCTCGACCTCGCGGGCGGCGTCGGTCAGCTCCGCGATCGGCCGCACCGCGCGCTGTGCGGTCGCGAGGCCGGCGAGCAGAGCGAGGATCGTGCCTCCGAGCACGCCGAAGATCAAAAAGAAGCGCACGCGCGAGAGCGTGTGCTCGAGGTCTGAGAGCGGGCGGGCGTACAGCAGCGCCAGATCGCCCTCGGGCTTGGCCGTGATCGGACGGACCGCGACGAGCCAGCCGTTCTGCGTGTACTGGCCGTCGTTCTTCGGAGGCGCCTCGCTGAACAGGCCGGTCGCCGGCGGCGACTTCGCGCCCTTGATCCGGATCTTGTCCTGCGTGCACAGGACCTCTCCCTGGTCGAAGACCCGGATCTGAGCGTGCTCGGCCTGGGCGTAGTCGCGCAGACCGACTTTCTGGTGCAGGCAATTGGGCTGCAGGCCGACGAAGCCGATCCGGTGGTTCAGCTCGCCTTTGAGCTGGTCGGCGGCAGACGAGACCTCGCTGTTGAACTGCTGGCGGACCTGCCGCGTGGTCAGCACGCCGACCATCGCCGCGAACCCGGCGAGGATCACGAACGTCAGCGCCGCGGAGCCGCCGGCGAGCCGCCAGCGGATCGGCACCGATCTATATGCGGAGAACGTAGCCCGCGCCGCGGATCGTATGTAGGAGCCTGGGCTCGCCATCGGCTTCGAGCTTCCTCCGGAGGTTGGACACGAACACCTCGATCGTGTTCGTCATCGAGAACGGGTCATAGCCCCACACTTCGTCGAGCAGGCGCTGGCGCGAGATCACGATCCGCTCGTTGCGCATCAGGTATTCGAGCAGCTCGAACTCGCGCTGGGTCAGCTCGACGGGTCGGTCGGCGCGCCAGACCTCGTGGGTGTCGGGATTGAGCTTGAGGTCGCCGACCGTGAGCGTCGCCTGACCGCGCGGCGGGCGGCGACGCAGGAGCGCCCGCAGCCGCGCCAGCAGTTCCTGGCGCTCAAACGGCTTGACCAGGTAGTCGTCGGCGCCGGAGTCGAGCCCCTCGACGCGCGATTCGACCGCGTCACGCGCGGTCAGCACCAGGATCGGGACGTCGTCGTCGCCCTGGCGCAGCGTCTTGGCGACCTCGATCCCGTCGATCCCCGGCAGCCCGAGGTCGAGGATTACGAGATCGGGCAGGAAACCGTGCGCGAGGTCCAGCGCGCTGATGCCGTCACCGGCGAGCTTGACGTCGTAGCCCTCCAGCCGCAGCGAGCGTTGGAGGACCTGGGCAATTGCGTCGTCATCCTCGACGACCAGCACCCTTGGGGGGCGTTCGAAATCGACCATGGCCTGTATGCCGGACAATGGTACGGGCCCGGACCCTCGGCTTTCCGGATATTTACGGGACCTTCATGCGGCCCTTAGCGTGCGCAGAGGCGCCGCGGCCCCTGGCGATACACAGCGCGATGGCGCAGTGGCCGCCGGCGCGGATGCGCCGGCGGCCACGGACGCGCCGGCAGAGCCCCCTGATTGCAGGACACCTGGCGCGGCCGTCGAAGTCGGTCCCTCGGATCATGGCCGCCACCAAAGCCCGCCGCCAAACCAGGCGCAAGCCCGCGCCCAAGCGCTCGCTGCTCGCACGACGCCCGGCGCTGCACCTGCCGGTGCTCGAGCCCCATCACGTCGACATCGCCGCGCTGGCGCTGATCGCGATCGGCATCTTCCTGGGTGGGGTCGCGTACGTGCACTGGGCCGGCGGCACGCTCGGCAACGGCTCGGTGACGGCGGTCACGTTCCTGTTCGGCGCGCTCGGCTACGCGGTCCCGGTGGCGCTCGTACTCGGCGGCGCGATGGTGCTGATGCGCGAGCTGCGCCCACCGGTGCGGCCGATGCGGACCGGCGTGATCTGCCTGACGGCCGCGCTGACGCTGGCGCTGGCGGCCGGGACGCTCGGGATCGGCCCGGGGCCGACCGGCCACGCGCAGTTCTGGCGCCCGGAGGCGTTTGAGTCCCGCGGCGGCATTCTCGGGCAGGCCCAGCTGTGGGTCGTCGCACACCTGCTGTCGACGCTCGGCGCCCACATTCTCGCGGTGTTCCTGATGATCGCCGGGTTGATCCTCGTGTCGGGCGCCACGCTCGCGTCGATCGTGCGGGTCACGGGAGCGGGCGTGGCCGGCACCAGCCGCGCGCTGAAGCGCTCCACCGAGGACCTGGCGGCGCGCCGCCCCGGGACGGCCGGGCCGCGTCCGTCGACCGTCGCAGGACGGCCGGCGCCCTTCGGGCCCTTGGAGGACTTGCCGCTGCCGCCAGACCCCGACACTGCCGAGTTGGTGATCCGTGCCACGCACGTCGAGGCGCCGCCGATACAGGCACTCGACGCAGAATCGGATGAGCTCGAGATCGAATTGGAACCGGAGGACAGCGACGAGGTCGTCGCGGCGACCCCGCCCGTGCGGCCCGAGGTCGACCCCGAGGACCTCACCCCGCAGGGCCGCTACCGCGCGTCGATCACCGATGACCCCGAGTTCGAATGGCGCCTGCCGTCCGCGCGGGCGCTGACCCGGGCGACCGGCGAGGCGGCCAAGCCCGACACCGCCGGGCAGGAACAGGTTGCCAAGACGCTGGTCGAGACGCTCGGCCACTTCGCGATCGAGGCGAAGGTGATCGGCCGCGTCACCGGGCCGCACATCACCCGCTACGAAATGCGGCTCGCCCCCGGCACCAAGGTCGCGAAGGTAGCCCAGCTCAAGGACGACCTCGCCTACGCGCTTGCCGCCACCGACATCCGGATCCTCGCCCCGATCCCCGGCAAGCAGGCGGTCGGCGTCGAGGTCCCGAACGCGCGCCGGCGGATCGTGCATCTCGGCGACGTGTTCCAGGAGCCGCCGGCGGACTGGTCGCCGCTGACCGTGTGGCTCGGCAAGGACATCGGCGGGCGTGCGATCGGCGCCGACCTTGCGAAGATGCCCCACCTGCTGGTCGCCGGTACCACCGGCGCGGGCAAGTCCGCCTGCGTCAATGCGATGCTGTCCTCGATCCTGCTGCGCGCGACGCCGCATCAGGTCCGCCTCGTGCTGGTCGATCCCAAGCAGGTCGAGCTCAACCACTACGAGGGGATCCCGCACCTGCTGACGCCGGTGATCACCAGCCCGCGGATGGCGGCAAACGCGCTGCAGAACCTCGTCAAGGAGATGGAGCAGCGCTACGGCACGATGTCGCTGGCGCGCACCCGCAGCCTGCCCGAGCTCAACCGCCACCGCGAGCAGCGCGGCGAGCCGCCGCTGCCGTACATCCTGTGCGTGATCGACGAGCTTGCTGACCTGATGATGGTCGCGCCGGCCGACGTCGAGGACTCGATCATCCGCCTCGCGCAGAAGGCGCGCGCGGTCGGAATCCACCTCGTGCTCGCGACCCAGTCGCCCCGCGTCGACGTGATCACCGGGATGATCAAGGCCAACGTGCCGTCGCGGATCGCGTTTGCGGTCTCTTCGCAAACCGATTCCCGAGTGATCCTCGATCAGAACGGGGCGGAGTCGCTGCTCGGCCAGGGCGACATGCTGTTCTCGCCGGTCGGCTCGAGCAAGGTCCAGCGGATCCAGGGAGCGTACATCGACGAGCCCCAGATCCTGGAGTTGACCGACGCATGGCGTCGTCAGGGTGAGCCGGAGTTCCGCGCGGAGCTGCTCGAGGAGGTCGAGTCGCAAGACGGCGGCTCTGGCTCGGGGGACGATCCCGAGTTTCATCCCGACGAGGACCCGTTGCTCGAGGAGGCGATCTCGCTCGTCGCGCAGATGGGCACCGCCTCTACATCGATGCTGCAGCGGCGTCTGCGGCTCGGCTACACCCGCGCCGGGCGCCTGATCGACATGCTCGAGCGCCGCGGGATCATCTCCGGCTACGAGGGCTCCAAGCCACGCCAGGTGCTGATCAGCGAGGCCGACGTCCCCCGCATCCTGTCGCACCTGGCCGAGGCCGATGCGGCGGCGCCGACGCCGGTGCGGGTGCCCGACGACGGCGACGGCTGATCGCCGAGATTTCCCGTGTGGGCGGGCGTTTCGCGGCGTTTAGGATCGCAATCCGTCGGTAGCCTTAGTTGGCGATGACCGACATCGGCTCGACCCTGCGGGAGGCGCGGATGCGCGCGCGCATCGACATCTCCGAGGTCGAGGCTCGGACCAAGATCCGCGCCAAGTATCTGCGCGCGATCGAGAACGAGGAGTGGGACCTGCTCCCGGGGCCCGTGTACGTCAAGAGCTTCCTGCGCACCTACGGGGACTTTCTCGGGCTCGACAGCCGGCTGCTGGTGGACGAGTTCAAGCGCCGCTACGAGCGGCCGAGCGATCACGACTCGCGGCCGGTCTCGACGCTCAGCCGAGAGCGCGAGCGGGCGGCGCGAGGGCCGTTGATCCCGCCGTGGGCGATCATCGCCGGCGTGCTCGTCGCGGTTGTGGCGGCGCTGTGGATCATCGGCAACCTGGGCAACAAGAACAACAAGCCGCCGGCGTCCACAGGGACGACCGCCGGCACCGGCGTCCAGCATCGCCCGCGCCATCGCCGACGCACCCAGCCTCCCGCGCCTCCGAAGAAGGTCAAGCTGGAGCTGGTGCCGACGGGAACCGTCTACGTGTGCCTGGTCGACGGGACCGGCAAGCGGCTGATCCCCGGCCAGATCTTCAGCTCTGGCCAGACGATCCCGACCAAGAGCGCGCCGAAGATGCTGCTCACGCTCGGCAACAACGCCGTGCAGATGAAGGTCAACGGCAGCGCCGTGACCGTCAACCCGTCGGCGACCTCGATCGGGTTCCTGCTGCAACCGAGCGGGAACACGCCGCTGCCCGCGTCCAAGCAACCACGCTGCGCATGAGCTCGGGCACGGCACGGCCGCGGGCGGGGATACTGGTCACCGGGACCGAGGTCCTGAGCGGGATCATCACCGACCGCAACGGGCCGTGGCTGTCTGAGCGGTTGCGCGAGCAGGGCGTCGACGCGGCGATGATCGAGATCGTCGGCGACCGGCCCGAGGATCTCGTCTCGGCGCTGCAGTACATGGCCGCTCAGGGCATGGACCTGATCGTCACCAGCGGCGGGCTGGGCCCGACCGCCGACGATCTGACCGCGGAGATCGTCGGCAGGTTCTCCGGGCGCGAGATGATGCTCGACGCGCGCCTGGAGGAGCGGATCGCCGAGATCCTCGCGCCGATGATCAAGCGCTGGCCGGGGCTCGACGCCGACGCGATCCGCGCCTCGAACCGCAAGCAGGCGGTGATCCCGTCGGGGGCGACCGTGCTGGACCCCGTGGGAACCGCGCCTGGGCTGGTCGTGCCGCCGTTGGGTGCGACTGGGCCGACGGTGGTCGTGCTCCCCGGCCCGCCGCGCGAGCTTCAGCCGATGTGGCGGACGGCCTCGCAGACCGAGGCGTTTCGCGCCGCGATCGCCGGCGCGCCCGTGTACGAGCGCGGGATCCTGAGGCTGTTCGGGATCCCCGAGTCGGAGATCGCCAACACTTTGCGCGCGGCGGAGGCGGACGGCTTGGCGCTCGATCAGCTCGAGATCACCACATGCCTGCGCCGCGGCGAGATCGAGGTCGCGACCAGCTACGAGGCGCCGGCGCAACCGGCCTACGAGCAGTTCGTCGCGTTCATCGCCGCCACGCACGGCGACACGCTGTTCTCTCGCGACGGCTCCACGATCGACGAGCAGGTGGCGACGCTGCTGGCCGGGCGCACGGTCGCGGTCGCGGAGTCCTGCACCGGTGGGCTGATGTCGGCGCGGCTGACCGACCGGCCCGGGTCCTCGGCGTACTTCGCCGGCGGGATCGTCGTGTACTCCAACCGCGCCAAGGTCGAGTTGGCCGGGGTCGACCCGTCGCTGATCGAGCGGTTTGGCGCCGTCTCGACCGAGGTCGCCGAGGCGCTGGCCGACGGTGCGATCGAGCGCTTGCACGCCGATCTCGGGATCGGGATCACGGGGATCGCCGGGCCCGACGGGGGGACCGAGGACAAGCCCGTCGGGCTCGTTTGCTTCTCGGTCTGCGCGCGCAGTGATCGCGACGGTGCGGCCGCTTCGGCCGCGTCGGCCGCTTCGGCCGCCGGCGCGGGGGCGCGCATCACTCGCAGTGCACGGCTGCCGGGCGGGCGCTCGGATGTCCGCGAGCGGTCGACCGCGGTCGCGATGCACCTGCTGCGGCGCCTGCTGTTGGGCGAGGCCGGGGATGTGCCGCTGCCGGGACAGCTGTCGCGCACGGGCTTGGGCGCGTCGCCGAGCACGACGTGAGCGACGAGCGGGCGCGGCTGTTCGTCGCGCTCGAGCTGCCCGAGGAGGTTCGCGCTGCGCTGGTGCAGTGGCGGGCGGGGCTCGCGGACTTCGCAGGAGCGCGTGGCCGATCCCAGCTGCGGGCGGTCGCGCCGGAGGCGCTACACGTGACGCTGTGCTTTCTCGGCTGGCGCCCGGCGCAGGAGATCGGATCGATCGAGGCTGCGTGTTCGTCGGTCGGCCTGCGCGGGCCGGTCGTACTGTCGCTCGGCGACCCCGTGTGGCTGCCGCGGCGGCGCCCGAACGTCCTCGCGGTCGAGCTCCATGACAATGACGGCGCGCTCGCCGAGGTCCAGGCGTTGCTGTCGCGCGCGCTCCAGGAGGGAGGCTGGTACGAGCCCGAGTCGCGCCCGTTCTTCGCGCACGTCACGGTCGCGCGCGTGCGCAAGGGCGCGAGCGTCTCTCGCGACCCGCCGCGATCGCCGCCTCCGCTGGATGTGCGCGCGTCGACCGTGGTCCTGTACCGATCGCTGCTGAGCTCGTCCGGTGCTCGCTATGAGCCGCTTGCGCGGTTCGAGCTGGGATCGGCGTCGTAGCGGTCATGGCGTGATCTCGAGGACCACCGCGAACAGGAAGATCGCAATGCCGGTGCCCAGCGTGGTCAGCTTCACCGTCCTGCTCGGGGCCACGGCGGCGATCCCGTACAGGAACAGCGAGGTCGCGAGGATGATCTCGATCAGCTGGAAGTGAGCCGCGTTCTCCTGCTCGACCTTCGCCTGCTCGAACCGGCGCTCGGATTGCCGGGTGGTCTGTGCCGCGTCGCTGCGCTGCGGGATCACGTACTTGGGGTCACCGGACACGAACGGGCTCTGGGCGGGGACGGGCTGGCTGGTGTTGGCAGGGCTCTGCCACCACGCGACCGCGTCCTGCAGGCGTCGATCCATCAGGTGCTGGCGGATGAAGGACGCGAGCTCTTTCTTGGCGTCGTGTTGCGCGGTGACGTAGGCGAGGAACAGTGACTGGTCGCGCGAGAGGATCGTGTTCGCGCCTGCTGTCAGCTGCCCGGCGTCGTTGAAGCCGGTGATCCCTTCGTTGAAGTGGACCGTCGCCGCGTGGTTTCGCTCCTCGTTCTTGTATGCGGCGAACGCACCCGCGATCGCGGCCAGGCCGAGCGCGACCGCGATCAGCAGCTCGAGCTGGTGGCGCCGCCGTGAGTCATGATCTCGTTTGGGCGGGTCGGGGCGTGCGGGGTCCTCGGGCGGCGGGTTCTCGGGCGAGGGGTTCTTGCGGGGGGTTCTCGGCGAATTCGTTCTGCGGGGGTTCGAGGCGCTCGTCGCCGCTCATTCGCGCCACCCTACCGCCGCCGTCGGAGCGTCCTCGCGAGGGATGAAGTCGCGCAGCGTGGAGGTGGTCGAGAAACGGACAACATGCGTCCGTTTCTCGACCAGCTAACCGCGCGTCGGTCAGGGTTGCCAGCGATCGGGTACGAGCACAACGTGAAACCCGTCTGGGTCGGCGAACGTGGTTGCGTGTTGCGCCCAGTACGGATTGGCCGGGGAGACAGCGCCGCTCCCCAGACGGGCCGCGACCGTCTGCACCGCTTGTTCGTCGCCGAGGTAGAGCACCAGCAGGGATTCCGGGTGTGGCTCGGGAGCGCCGTGGCCACCGCCCGCGGTGAGTTCGAGATGGGTACCTGTGCCCGGGACCGCGAGGAACACACCGTCGTAGCCGCTGTGGTCGCGGAAGCCGCCGACCTCCACGAGGCCGAGCCCGTCGCGGTAGAACCGGACGAGTTCGTCCAGGCGCCCGGTGTGGCGGGCGACACGGAGTTGCATTGCCGGCGGGCCGGTCCTTGAACCGTCCGAGTCCTGCAGCGTCAGCGACAGCCAGATCTGATCGCGCAGTGGCACGCCGTCGATCACGATCTGCGGGATAGCCAGCTGCGGGCGTGAAGACATCTCGTTCGACGCGCTGGAACCGAAACCCGAGCAGCTGGTAGAACCGCAGTGCGCCGGTATCGGCCGTTGCGGTCGATACCAGCAGCTCTGCGCAGTTGTCCTCGCGGCAGACGGCGATCGCGCGGTTCACGAGGCTGCGGCCGATTCCGGTTCCCTGGCGGTCCTCGCGGACGGCGAGGCTCTTGACCTCGGCCTCGTTCGCTTGCTCGCCGGCGATCAGTTGCAGATGGCCGATCACCGTCGGCCCGTCCCGGGCCACCAGAACGCGCCCGAGGTCCTGGTACTGCCGCACGTGCTCGGGCGAGTTGTCGGCCAACGCGAACAGATCCGCGAGCGCAGAGCGCGACTCCTCAAACCACTCGATGATCACGGTCGATCACCTTATCGCCGGCCGTTCACGCGCCGGGATGGCGACGGGGACCGCGAGGTCAGCGGGTGATCGTGAACGGGATTGCGGTGGACGCGGCGCCGCTTGCGCCACGCGCCGTCACGGTCGCGGTGTAGTGGCCGCGCGGCAACCCGGGCAGCCGGAGCCTGAGGCCGTTGCGCCCCGCCGCCGCGTTGAAGAGGACCGTTCTGGTCATGATCGTGGCCGTGCAGCGCCTGCCCTTGCGGGCGCCGAGACGGCACTGATGGCCCTTGAACATTCTGCCCGCGACGCGCTGGGTGACGGCGACCTGCACCGTCGCTTTCGCCGACAGCGTCAGGTGCAGAACCGTTACCTTGCTTGCCGCAAACGACGCTGAGTCGAGCCGCACCGAGGAAAGGGTCAGCTTCGGCGGCGTGGGGGACTGGATCGGTGGCGACGTCCGCGTCGGCGGGGCCGTTTGCGTCGGCGGGGCCGTTTGTGTCGGCGGGGCCGTTTGTGTCGGCGGGGCCGTTTGTGTCGGCGGGGCCGTTTGCGTCGGCGGGGCCGTCTGGGTCGGCGGGGCCGTCTGGGTCGGCGGTAGCGATGTGGTGGTCGGGGGCGGGTCGCTGGATGCGGTGGTCAGCGTGTAGTCGTAGCCGTCCGTTTTGCCGTCGCCGTTCTGGGCCACGAGCCGGTAGTGGTAGGTGGTCGACGGCGCCAGTCCGGAGAGCGTGTCGGTGACGGCCGCCGGCGCGGTGTCCGAGCCGATGTCGACCGGAGTGGTCTGCTGTCCGTAGGAGTTTGTGGTCCCGTATTCCCAGTAGTAGGTGGTGTCGAGTCCGTTGGGGTAGACGCCGCCGACGAGCGTCGCGGAGTCGATGCTCGTGCTCTGCACGTAGTTGCTGGCGGCATTGCCGCTGATCGACGGGCCTCCGATCCCCGGCGCGCCCGGGACGACCGCGCCCGAGATCGAGCCGACGCCGGTGGGGCCGTCGTAGCCGACGGCTCGGCGTTGCAGATGTACGTGTAGCGCTGTCGGGCAGCTGCCGACCGAGCCGCTGATCGGATCGTTGAGCAGCCCGCTGTTGCTGTATGCCCAGCCCGGATTCGAGCCGTCGATCCCGGTGATCGCGTAGTAGGCGGCGATCAGCGGGGTCGCAAGGCTCGTCCCGCCGAACTGCACCCAGCCGCCGTGGCCGCTGTCGTAGACGAACAGCCCGGTCGCCGGGTCCGCGTCGGCGGAGATGTCCGAGTACGTGCGGCCTCTGCAGCCGAGTGTCGACCTGGTAGGACGGTTTGGGCTGGCGTCCGTCGCAGCCCGAGCCGGCACCGTAGCCGTTGGAGTCAAGCGCCCACGCCGACTCGCTGTAGCCGCGCCCGCCGTGGCCGTCGGTCGCGGCGGCCAGGGTCGTGCCGCCGGCCGCCGTCACGCCGGCGAGCGCCGCCGGGTACTCGGGGCGGTCGATCGTAGCCGGAATCGCCGCTGGCGGCGACCACCGCGACGCCGGGGAAGGTGAAGTAGCTCGGATCCAACGAGTCGTGGCCGCTCCAGCTGTTGGATATCTGCGTTGCGCCGGCTGCCGCCGCGGCGGCCTCGGCCTGGACCAGGTCGACGTTATACGCGGTGTCGGCCTCGACGAGCACGATCTTGCAGTTGGGGCAGATCGCCGAGACCGCGTCGAGGTCGAGCGAGATCTCGCCCTCCCAGGCCATGTGCTGCGGATTCTGCGGATCGTGCGGCGGCAGCGGCGCGGCATGCTCCGCGCTGGTTGATCTTCTTGAAGCAACCGTTGCCAGTCGTGCACGACGGCAGGCCGAACCAGCTTCGGTACGCGGCCAGATCGGCCTCGGCGGTCGGATCGTCGTAGGCGTCGACGATCGCGACGGTTGCGCCGGTGCCGCCGGTCTTCGACAGCGCCGTGAGGTCGTAGGCCTGCTGGAGGTACGCCGGGGTCAACGGCTGAGGTGAGCCTGCTGCCGGGGGCTCTGTCGCCCGCGACGACGTGGGCGGGCGGGACGCGGGCGTGCGCGGATGCACGAGCCGGTCGTTGGAACGGAGCACGAGCGCGTTGGCGGCGCAGCTCACCATGCCGGGGGCGGGCGCCTGGCAGAGGCTGCGCGAGGTCACCTGGGACGGCGTCAGCCCCGTCGCCTGCTCGAGCGTCTGCGCCAGGGCCCGGGACGTCGGGACGCTCGCTCTGACCCCGGGACCGTTGGCGTGGCCTGCATATGGCGCCGCCGACCTCGCGGGGGAAGAGTAGGCCTGAGCGGGCGCGCTGAGCGCAAACAGGGTCAGCAGCTGGCTGAGCACACAGCCCAGCAGCAGAGAGTTTCTCCCGGGTTTCCGACCCACGTCAGACTGATAAGCGGCTGCCAGGATTGGAACTGAAGGCGCGCTGGACGAATGTTCGACTGGCGTCGATGCCCCACCAGACCCCGGGGGTGGGGCGCGGCGCGCAGTCCATGGCGTTCGCGGAGAGTTGGCACAGACCTTCGCGCAACTTGTTGCAAATGTGTCTTGTTCGGTTACAGGTGCCCGTTCTAGCGTGCCGGTTCCGTCCGCCACCAGCCCTACCGTGGGGCGTTCAGAGCGCATGAGACAAGGAGCCCGACCGAGATGAGCGATAACGAGAAAGCCGGCGCGAAGGCCGGCACGATCGTAGATGCCAAGTCCGACGCCAAGCGGCAGGCAGCGCTCCAGGGCGCATTGACTCAGATCGAGCGGCAGTTCGGCAAGGGCACCATCATGAGGATGGGCGATCCCGGCGCGCGCGTCGCGGTCGATGCGATTCCCACCGGCGCGCTCTCGCTTGATATCGCGCTCGGCATCGGCGGTGTCCCGCGCGGGCGGATCGTCGAGATCTTCGGACCGGAATCATCGGGCAAGACGACGCTCGTCTACCACGTGATCGCCGAGGCGCAGAAGCTCGGCGGCGTGTGCGCGTTCGTCGACGCCGAGCACTCGATGGACCCGTTGTACGCCCAGAAGATCGGCGTCGACATCGACGAGCTGCTCGTGTCCCAGCCCGACCACGGCGAGCAGGCGCTCGAGATCGTCGACATGCTGATCCGCTCGGGCGCGGTCGACTTGATCGCCGTCGACTCGGTGGCGGCGCTCACGCCGCGCGCCGAGCTCGAAGGGCAGATGGGCGACCAGACCGTCGGCGTGCAGGCGCGGATGATGTCCCAGGCGATGCGCAAGCTCGCCGGCAACCTCAACCGCACCCAGACGCTGTGCGTGTTCACCAACCAGATCCGCGAGAAGGTCGGCGTGATGTTTGGCTCGCCCGAGACGCAGCCCGGCGGCCGGGCGCTGAAGTTCTACTCCTCCCAGCGCATGGATATCCGCCGGATCGAGACGCTCAAGGATGGGACCGAGGCGGTTGGCAACCGCGTCCGCGTGAAGGTCGTCAAGAACAAGGTTGCGGCGCCGTTCAAGCAGGCCGAGTTCGACATCGAGTTCGGCAAGGGGATCTCCACCTCAGGCTGCCTGATCGACTACGGCATCGAGCACAACATCGTCACCAAGTCCGGCTCGTTCTTCTCCTATGGCGAGGAGCGCCTCGGACAGGGACGCGGCAACGCGAAGGCGTTCCTCGACGAGCATCCCGAGACCGCGCGGGAGATCGAGCTCAAGATCTACGCCGCGCTGGGGATGGACCGCGAACTCGTCAAGCCGATCGAGCAGCGCGACGATCGCTCGCGCGGCGATCTCGCCGCGGTCGACGAGGTCGACGCGGTGGCGGCCGTCGACAACCAAGCTGCATAAGACACGCGCAGTAAGTGGCGTGGAGGAGAACGAAGATCGCCTCCAGCGAGCGCTGGAAGTCGCCTACGGCTACCTGAACCGGCGCGATCGAACCGAGGCGGAAATGCGGCGTCGGCTCGTGAGCGGCGGGCTTGACGATGCGACGGTCGAGCAGGCGGTCAGCGCGCTGACGCAGCAGGGAATGCTCGACGACTCGCGATACGCGCGCCTGCTCACGCAGGACAAGCGCGAGCTTGAGCAGTGGGGAAATGACAGGATTCGCAGGACGCTGCTCGAGCGCGGGATCGACCGCGAGCTCGTCGAGCAGACGCTGCGAGCGGGGGCCGCCGAGTCGGGGTCGGAGTCGGAGCCCGAATCCGAATTCGATCGGGCGCTCGCGCTTCTGCGGCGCCGCTTCTCGGCGCCGCCGCGCGACCGGCGCGAGCGCGACCGGGCACTTGGCGTGATGGTGCGCAAGGGCTATGACAGTGAGCTTGCGCTCGATGTACTGGCAGCCTACGCGCGCGATTGCACCGATCCCTAGTACGGTGCCAGTCCGAGGTAGGAGCGCGATCATCGTTCTGCGCAGAGCCCTTGCTATCAGTACCCGCCGGCGTCTGACGGCCACCGCGATCGCGTGCGTGCTGGTCGGTGCGGTCGGTGCGTACGGCGCGGTGCGTAGCAGCCATTACGCCGGCAGGACGTCGCAGAGGATGCCGATTTCGTTCCAGCGCACCGGCGCCGCGATCACCCACCTGCAGTTTCACATCATCGACCGTTGCTCCGACGGCACGCAGTTGTTCGTCCACGACTTCGGCTTCCCGGCGCTGCGGATCAGGAACTCGAGGTTCGGCGGCAAGTTCGTCGCCAAGCCGCCTCAGAAGGCGAGCGCGATCATCTCGGGCCGGGTCCAGGGACGGACGGTGCGCGGCACGCTGTCGGACCGGACCAGGAACAGCGCCGGCAAGATCTGCGCCGGACAGGCGACCTTCAGGCTCACGCACAGCGGCGAGTAAGTGTGCCGCCACGTCCGGCTCGTCGGTGGCCGGTGCACGACACCTGGCGCAACCGCGCCGCCGCGTTTGCGCCGGTTCGCCGCCGGTACTACGATGCCGGGAGCGAACGAACGGCCCCTGAGGCCGAAAAACACCAGCAAACTTCGTATATCTTGGATACCGGAATCAGCCTTGACGGTACTTTCGAGCGGGTTGCCAGACCCGCGCCGATCAACCATCGACACCGCCAGTAGCTAGACACCGACTGAAGGGCGAGAGCGATCTCGCCCGAACCGGCATCCGTTCGTGCGCCTCGCACGGGCCGCTCGGTCGCTCCCGAAAACTGAAAGCAGTGACCGGCCCGGGACCGATCCGAGCCGCCTGAGAGAGGAACGACCATGGACATCATCGCCGCCGCAGCGCTGATCGCGGTGGGCATTGTGGCCGCGGCGGTCGTATATGCGACCGTGCACCGCAGGCCGCACGGTGCCCGCCCGGCGACAGCGACGTCGCCGCCGGCCGGCACGGCCGTCATCAAGCCGGCAGAGGCGGATCGGGCCGCGGCGCTCGCCAGCCGGGAGGCGGCTCTGGCCCGGCGCGAATCGGAGCTCGAACGCGAGACCGAGGCGCTCGCAGCCGGCCGCACGGAGCTGACCCGGGAGCTCGAGCGAGTCTCTGGCCTGTCTGCGGCGCGAGCCAAGCAGATCCTGCTCAAGGAGCTCGAGGACCAGGCGAGGCACGATGCCGCCCGCCTGATCCGTCAGATCGAAGAGGAGACCAAGCGCGAGGCCGACCGTCGCGTGCGCAACATCCTGTCGGTATGCATGCAGCGGCTCGCGGCCGGTCACGCCGCCGAGACGACGGTCTCGGTCGTCCAGCTCGCGGCCGACGACATGAAGGGGCGCATCATCGGTCGGGAAGGGCGCAACATTCGCGCACTCGAGAACCTGACCGGCGTCGACTTCATCATCGATGACACGCCGGGCGCCGTGGTCCTGTCCGGATTCGACGGGGTGCGGCGCGAGATCGCGCGGCTGACGCTCGAGAAGCTGCTCCAGGACGGCCGGATACATCCCGCGCGGATCGAGGAGACCTACTACCAGGCCAAGTCCGAGCTCGAGAGCCACATCGTCGAGATGGGCGAGCAGGGGGCGTTCGAGGCGGGCATCCAGGGCCTGAACCCGGAGCTGATCAAGCTGCTCGGCCGGCTCAAGTTCCGCACCAGCTACGGCCAGAACGTGCTCGCGCACTCGATCGAGGTGTCGCGGCTGGCGGCGATGATGGCCGAGGAGCTCGGAGCCGGCGCGAAGGCCGCCCGGCGCGCGGCGCTGCTGCACGACATCGGCAAGGCGGTCACGCACGAGATCGAAGGCCCGCACGCGCTCGTCGGCGGCGAGCTGGCTCGCCGGTACGGCGAGTCCGAGGCTGTCGCGCACGCAATGGAGGCACACCACAACGAGGTCGAGCCGCAGACGATCGAGGCCGTGATCGTCCAGGCGGCCGACGCGCTGTCCGGCGCGCGGCCGGGCGCCCGCGGAGAGTCGCTCGAGCAGTACGTCAAGCGCCTGCGCGACCTCGAGCAGATCGCCACGCGACACAAAGGGGTCGACAAGGTCTACGCGATGCAGGCCGGCCGTGAGATCCGGGTGATGGTCGCGCCCGGGGCGATCGACGACGACGCGGCCACGCTGCTCTCCTACGAGATCGCCCGCGAGATCGAGAAGGAGCTCGAGTACCCGGGTCAGATCAAGGTGACCGTGATCCGAGAGTCGCGCGCGGTCGAGTACGCCAGATAGCCGCGGGGTGGCAGCAACTCGTGTGGCCTGAGGGAGTTGGCGGGGCGAGCCCGCGAACCGGCGCACATCGCGCCGGTTCTCAGTAAATTGGCCGTCGATCAGCGGGCCATCCAGGCCGGAGATAGGCAGGAGATCGGCGTGTCCTGGCCCGCGGGCCCGCCCACAGAAAGGGAGGCCATGCCCCATTTGACCCTCGGCCGGCAGGTCGGACGACGCTCGATCGCGATGCTCGTCGTCTCGCTGGCGGCCTGTGCAGTCGGCGCCGCCGGCGCCTCGGCCGCTCTGACGGCTCACGGCCAGTTGCTGCGGCTCGCGCCGCACTTGCGAGCCAATGCCAACCAGAGCAGCAACTGGTTCGGCTACAACCAGGGATCGCTCGAGCAGGGAAACAAGTTGTTCAACTCGATCGCCGGTGACTGGACCGTGCCGGCCGCCAGCCAGCACACGGCGGGGCAGGCCGAGGCGTCGTCGGACTGGATCGGGATCGGCGGCGGTTGCGTCGATGCCGGCTGCACCGTCACCGACAACACGCTGATCCAGACGGGCACCGAACAGGATGTCGACGCGACCGGCGCGCCGTCGTACTCCGCTTGGTGGGAGTTGGTGCCCGTGCCGTCGACGACGATCAGCGGGATGACGGTCGCGCCCGGCGATCACATGCACGCTTCGATCGCCGAGGCGGTGCCCAACTCCAACGTGTGGACGATCACGCTCAACGACGTCACGCGCGGCGAGTCGTTCTCGACGACTGTCCCCTACAGCTCCACCCACGCGACCGCCGAGTGGATCGAGGAGACGCCGCTTGAGATCGGGACCAACGCCGGCTTCGCGGCGCTCCCGAATCTGACCAATCCGGGCTTCGACGTGGGCGCCACCAACGGCGCGCCGGTGAAGCTGAGCGCGTCGGAGCAGATGGACCTGATCGACTCAAACAGCCACGTGATCGGCGCTCCGTCGGCGCCGGACTCGGATCTCGACGGCTTCGGCGCCTGCACCTGGGCAACAGGCTGTACGGCACCGGGTTCGTAACCGATACGGCGGCAGCGCGCCCCGCTCAGTGGTCGCCGCGACCGAAATCGGCGAGGTGATGCGTCCAGCTGCCGTAGTCGGGGATCAGGGCGATTGCGAGGATCATTCCTGCGACGAGGGCGGCCGCCAGCGCCAGCGAGCGGCCGCCTCGTCCAGCGAGGTTCTTGGGCTGGTCGTGGTTCGCCTGCTCCCGCGGCGCCTGCAGACCGGGCAGACTCTCGCGAACCTCGCGCAGCTCACGCGCCCGCGCCGACCAGCCGCGACCGGGGATGTACGCGATCACCTCCGGCAGGTGCCCGAGCACGTGCAGGCCGAAGAACACGACCCAGGCGATGAAGCTCACCTTGTGGATCAGCTGCATTGGATGGCGGTGCGTGCGCCCTTGGAGCATCAGGATCACGCCGCTGACGAACACAGCGCAGGTGGAGAGCACGACGATCGGCGCGATCACCCGCAGGCCGGTCTCCGGCGGCCCCTTGCGCCGGTAGATCGCGTTGCGCGTGTAGTAGCGCGCGAAACGGTAACCCGTGCTTGCCATCTTCAGCGCGACAGGCCCGATCAGCAACAGCCCTACGAACAGGTGCACCGAGATCAGTTGGCCGATCTGCACGATCGTCACGCCGATCACCAGCAGCAGGGCGAGCAGGACGATCCCGGTCACGGTCGTCAGGCGCTCGTTGCCGTCGGCGCCGCCGCCGGTCAACCGACGCAGTGCACGGGCACCCCGGCGGGCGTTGGCGGGCGCCCCGGCGACATCGCGCGCAGGGGCCATCGCGCGGTCGCTCATGTGCATGCCCAGCAGTGTCAATTCGCCGCCTGAAGTGACCTTCAGTGGTCGATGAGAAACCTCTTCACCAGCGGATTTGGCCACCGCTCCTCCTATGATCGACCACATGTTCGCGACCGACCGATACGCGATCACGGAGCACGAACCGTGCCCGGAATGATCCTCGTGATCGAGGATGAGCCGGGCATCGTTGACTTCCTCGAGCGCGGGTTGCGCGCCCACGGGTTCGAGGTTTCATCGGCGCTGGACGGCGCCACCGGGACCGACAAGGCACTCAGCGAGGACATCGACCTGGTCGTGCTCGACATGATGCTTCCGGGCCGCAACGGCATGGAGGTGCTGGCCACCTTGCGCGACTCCAAGCCGACCCTGCCGGTGATCGTGCTGACCGCTCGTGGCGAGGTTGAACATCGAGTCAGCGGCCTCGATGCCGGGGCTGTCGATTATCTGACCAAGCCGTTCTCGCTCAGCGAGCTGGCAGCTCGGATCAGGGCGAGGCTGCGGTTTGCCTCGCAGATGCCCCAGACGACGCTGCTCGGTGGCGACACGGAGGTCAACCTTCTCACGCGAGAAGTGCGCCGCCGCGGCGAGCTCGTGAGGCTGTCGACCACCGAGTTCGAGCTGCTCGTGTACCTGATGCGAAACCGCGGACGTGTGCTGACGCGCGAGCAGATCCTGCGCGCGGTCTGGGGCTACGACTACGACCCCGGCACCAACGTAGTGGACGTTTACATCGGCTATCTGCGCCGGAAGTTGCGCCGAGGCGAGGGCGGGGTTCCGATCGTCACGGTGCGCTCGGTCGGATACCGCTTCGATGCGCAGGATTAGATCGCGGCTCCCGGCCGGCTTGCAGTGGCGGTTGACGGCGTGGGTGGCCGCCGTGATGCTCGTCGCGGCGGCCGTCGTGTTCGCGGTCGTCTACGTCAACACGGGCTCGCAGATAAGCGGCCAGATCAATCGCGACATCGCCGGAGACACCGCCCAGCTGGCGCAGGCGCTCAAGCCGCTGGCGGGGCGCACCGGCGAGCAGATCGCGGCGGCGGCAGATCGCTACGTCCGCGGTCAGCCGTACTCGGCGACCTCGACGCTGTTGTACGTGCTGGTCCCGGGCGCCAAGACGGTGAGCAACCATCCAGAGGTCTTCGGCTCCGGCGGCCCCGAGAGCGGCGAGACCGCCGGCGAACAGGCGCGCGAGAACGCGGCGGGTCGCAAGCTGCTCGATCCGCGGCTCGGCTATTTCGAGCGACGGGTCCCGGACGTCGGGCAGATGCGCGTACTCGAGCACGCCGTCAACGTCGGCGGCCTCAAGGTGCTCGTCGGCGCGGCAGAGCCGCTCGCGTTGGTCGAGCGCGCCCAGCACGGGGTGGCGCGTGCGTTCTTGCTGGCCGGCTTGCTGGTGTTGGTGATCGCGCTGGTCGCGTCCTACCTGGCTGGTGCGCGCGTGACGGCGCCGCTGCGGCGGATGGCCGCTGTCGCCACGCGCGTCGACGCCGGCGACCTCGAGCCGCGCATGGAGCCCCAGTCGGGGACCGGGGGCGAGGTTCAGGTGCTGGCCGAGTCGTTCAATCACATGCTCGATCGCCTGGCCGAGGCGTTCCACGGCCAGCGCGAGTTCGTCGCCGACGCGTCCCACGAGCTGCGCACCCCGCTCACCGTGATTCGCGGCCAGCTCGAGGTCCTGGCTGCTCAGGAGAACCCACCGGCAGGCGAGGTCCAGCGCGTCGAGCGCCTGGTTCAGGCCGAGATCACCCGGATCAGCCGGCTCGTCGACGACTTGTTGGTGCTCGCGCAGGCAGAGCAGACCGACTTCCTCCAAACCGAGCCGATCGAGCTGCACACGTTCGTGGCCGAGCTATGGGACGGCGTGAGCCTCACCGCCGATCGCCGGTTCGAGCTCGGCCCCATCCCGGAGGGGACGCTGCTCGCCGATCCCGACCGCGTCGCGCAGGCCCTGCGCAACCTCGCCCGCAACGCGATCGAGCACACCGCCGACGAGATCGGGCTGGTGAGGCTCGAGGTTGAGCGCTTGGCGCCCGACAAGATCCGCTTCGCCGTCCTCGACGACGGCCCGGGGATCCCCGAGTCCGAACGCGAGCGGGTGTTCGAGCGATTTCACCGCACCGACCCGGCGCGCACGCGATCGGCCGGTGGCGCCGGGCTCGGGCTAGCGATCGTGCGCGCGATCGCCGAGGCGCACGATGGTCAGGTCCGCGCCGGCGCCTCCGGGGCCGGCGCAGGCGCCCGCGTCGAACTGGTGCTGCCGGGGTTCCGTCCCAGCCCGGCTTAGTGGTCAGACGCCGTCTGCACCCCGCTAGTCTTGGCGCCGGTGAAGCGCTACCACGTCACGACGTTCGGCTGCCAGATGAACGAGCACGACTCCGAGCGGATGAAGGGGATGCTCGAGTCGCTCGGCTACAGCGAGGCTGACTCCCAAGAGCAGGCCGACCTGATCCTGTTCAACACGTGCTCGATCCGCGAGAACGCCGACAATCGCTTCACCGCGCATCTCGGCCACGCGAAGCGACTCAAGCGCGAGCGACCAGACCGGATCGTCGGCGTCGGCGGCTGCTGGGCGCAATCGGTCAAGGAGGAGGTGTTCGCGCGCTTCCCGTTCGTGGACGTTGCGTTCGGCCCCGGGCAGGTGCACAAGCTCGCCGAGTTTCTGACCAGCGATTCGATCACCGCCCAGGGCTTCTTCGAGTTCGAGGGATTCACCGGACATCTCCCGGCCAAGCGCGCCCGCCGGTTTCAGGGGTGGGTTCAGATCAGCGTCGGGTGCAACTGCGTCTGCTCGTACTGCATCGTCCCCTCGACCCGCGGACGCGAGGTCTCACGCCCGCCCGACGAGTTGGTGCTCGAGGTCCAGCGCCTGGCCGACGACGGGGTCTGCGAGGTGACCTTGCTCGGTCAGAACGTCAACTCCTACGGACGCGACCTCCCGCGCGAGCAGCGACTGTCGTTCGCGGAGCTGCTGGGCCGGCTGGACGCGGTCGAGGGGATCGAGAGGATCCGCTACACCAGTCCCCATCCCAAGGACATGCGTGAGGACGTGATCCGCGCCCACGCCGAGCTTGAGTCGCTGTGCGAGCACATCCACCTGCCGCTGCAATCCGGATCGAGCCAGGTGCTGAAGCGGATGCGGCGGACCTACACGCGCGAGCGTTATCTCGACCGGGTCGCGATGATCCGCGAGCACGTTCCCGACTGCGCGCTCACGACCGACATCATCGTCGGCTTCCCGGGTGAGACCGAATCGGATTTCGAGCAGACGCTCGAGGTCGCGCAGGAGGTTGGATACGACGGCGCGTTCACGTTCATCTACTCGCCGCGGAGAGGGACCGAGGCCGCGACGCTCCCCGACCAGGTTCCCCACAGCGTCAAGGTGCAGCGGATGGAACGGCTGGTCGAGGTGATCCAGCGCCGCGCGCTGGACCGCGCGCAGCGGTTCGTCGGGCGGACCCTGAGCGTGCTGGTGGAGGGCCCGTCGCGGACGGATCCAAGCCGCCTGCGCGGTCGCACCCGCCACAACAAGGTGGTCAACTTCGAAGGCCTCGGCTCACCCGGCGAGCTGGTCGAGGTTCAGATCACGGGCGCGACCAGCCAGACGCTCTCGGGCGAGGAGGCGATCCTCGCCCGAGCTGTCCGGTGAGATGCGTCGGCGGCTGCGGCGTCGGGGACGGCGCGTAGCCGAGAGCCGTTTGACATCCGTCCGGAACGGATGCGAACATATGTTCGATGCGATGGAGCAGTCAGACGGCGGAGATGGAGGAGCGAGCGCGGCTGCCCGGCTACCGCGACGAGGCGATCGTCCGGCACTTCGACGCTCCCGAAGCGCTCGAGACCCGCTTCTACGAGGTACGCGCCAAATCGATCCTCAACCGGGTTCCCGAGGCGTCGCAGATGCCGTTCAAGTGGACGATCAACCCGTATCGCGGATGCAGCCACGCGTGCGTTTACTGCTTTGCTCGCCCGACCCACAAGTACCTCGATTTCGGCGCCGGACGCGACTTCGAGCGCGAGATCGTCGTCAAGGTCAACGCGCCCGAGTTGCTGCGGGTCGAGCTCGCGAGGCCGTCGTGGCAGCGAGAGCACGTCGCGCTCGGGACCAACACCGATCCGTATCAGTGGGTCGAGGGGCGCTACCGGCTGATGGCGGGGATCTGGGAGGCGATGCGCGACGCCGGCAATCCGTGTTCGATCCTGACGAAGTCGCCGCTGTTGCTGCGCGATCTGCCGCTGATGAGGCAGATCGCGGAGCGGACGGAGTTCAGCGCCGCGCTGTCGGTGCCCACGATCGACGAGCGCGCATGGCGGGCGACCGAGCCGCACACGCCGAACCCACTGGCGCGGCTCGAGGCGGTCGGTGAGCTGGCGCGCGCTGGGATCAGGACCGGCGTGCTCGTCGCGCCGCTGATGCCGGGGATCAACGATTCGCCCGAGCAGGTGGCGCGCATCCTCGAGCTGGCGACCGAGGCTGGGGCGTCGTACATCACGGGGATTGCGCTGCACCTCCGGGGCGAGGTCAAGGGCCTGTTCGCCGAGTGGCTGCGGGAGCACCGGCCCGACCTGCTGCCCCGCTACAAGCGGCTGTACCGCTCCGGCGCGTATGCCCCCCTGGAGGAGCGAGACCGGCTCGCAAAGCTCGTCAGCGGCCCGGAGCTGGAGCCAGGGGAACGGATTCGGGGCAGGATGCTCGACCCGCAGCCGCAGCCGGGGGCGGGCCCGAAGCCTGACCCGATGCGCCTGTTTTGAGGTCACCTTGAGGTTGGATGATGAAACTCAGGCCGCGCACCGGGGGTACGTAGAGGGAGACCCCGAGCCGGGTACATACTCCCGGCAGACCTACACGTTTGACTGACCCACATTGAAACATCGGCTGAAAGCACGTAAAGACCTACACCTCGAGCGGATGTTCGAGACGCGCAGCGAGGCCTGGGAGCGGGTCGGGCTGGCCGTCGGCGTCAGTCAGCGGGCGGTGCGGCGGGCTCGTCGAGAGCTCGTGGTGCTGGCGCCGCTTCTGATCGGCGTGCTGGTCGTCCACCACTACAAGGCCCAAATCTTCAATTACCCCAAGCACGGGACGCCCTGGTGGGACATGTGGGTGAACCTCGCGACGGCGATCGTCCTGCTGGCGCTCGGCTGGACGATCGCGCGCGATATCGGCCGCGCGATCGGGCCGACGTTCCTGCGGCGGATGGACCCGGGAACGGCCGGGACGGTCGGCTTTGTGATCCGGCTCGTGACTCTTGGGATCACGCTGCTGCTCGCGCTCAGCGTCGCGAACGTGAGCGCCGGCGCGCTGGTGGCAGGAAGCGCATTCACCGCCGTCGTGCTCGGCCTCGCGGCCCAGCAGACGCTCGGCAACCTGTTCGCGGGGATGGTGCTGCTCAGCGCCAGGCCGTTTCGCGTCGGCGAGCGCGTCCGCCTCCAGGCCGGGGCGGTGGGCGGGCAGCTCGAGGGGGTCGTCAGCTCGCTCGGGCTCCTATACACGACGCTTGCGCGCGGTGAGGACCGGATCATGGTCCCCAACAACGTCGTGCTCGCGGCCGCCGTGGTGCCGCTGCGCGAGCCGGAGTCGGTCGATGTCAGCGTCCGCCTGAGCTCCGGCATCCGACCCAGCCAGGTGCAGGCGATCCTCGACGAGCAGATCAGCACGCCGACGCGGTCCCCGGCATCGGTGCTGCTCGAGCACATCGACGGCGATCAGGTCGTCGTCAGGGTGCAGGCGACGCCCGAGCGCGCGACCGACGGAGCAGCGCTCGCCGACGAGATCATCGCTGCGCTCGCCTCGGTCACGAGCGAGCACTCGCTGTCACACGAGTAGCCCACGCCCGTCGCGCTGCCACTCGTCGAACATCAAGGGTCTTTTGGAACGGTGCACTAGCGCTTGTCGAGCTGTCCGGCTGCGAGGTCGGACGCGATCTTGTCGCTGCCGATCTTGCGGCTGACCGTCGCGGCGAGCTGCGGAGCGACACTTGCGATCCCGACCCCAACGCGCAGACCGACCGGCGCGACGTCGACCTCGGCCCGATTTCGGTCGATCGCCCGGATCACCGCCGCCGCCACGTCCTCGGGCGCCCGCGTCCCGACTCCACGCGGCAGCTCGACCCCCGCGTCGGCGAACATTCCCGCGTCGCGGATGAAGCCCGGCAGGACCACCGACACCCCAACGCCGTGGGGTCGGAGGTCCTCGCGAGCCCCGAGTGCGAACCCGCGCAGCCCGAACTTCGTCGCCGAGTAGATCGAAGACGCCCGCGCCGCGGCCTTGCCCGACAGCGACGACACCAGCACGATGTGGCCGCGCCGGCGGCGGATCATGTCCTCGGCCACCGCACGCGTCAGCGCAATCGGGGCGCGCAGGTTGACGTCGAGGATCCGATCGATCTGCTCCTGGGTGAGCTCGGTCAGCTCGCCGCTGCCTGGCAACGCGGCGTTGGCGACCAGCACGTCGACGTCCGTTGCCTCCGCGATCAGACGTTGCAGATCCTCGCGATCTGCAAGGTCGCAGGCGACGACACGGCCACCGACCTCGTCGGACAGAGACTGCAGAACGTCGAGCTTGCGCCCGGTCAGCGTCAGCGTCGCGCCACGGTCGGCGAACGCGCGGGCGATCGCCTGGCCGATCCCGCCCGTGGCTCCCGTGATCAGAACGTTCCCGCCCGTCAGGCTCATCGCGGCGGCAGTGTACCCGGCGGGCTGCCCTATGCCGGGAACACCGCCAGCGTCGCGGTGAACCCGTGCAGGAAGCTGCGCCCGCCGACCGGCCCGATCTCTCCGGCCGCGAAGAACCCGGCGGCCGGTGCCCCGGCGAACTCGCGCTCGACCGCGAGGGCGTCATGATCGGGTGCGCCGAACATCGCCCGTCCGCGACCGTTGCAGGAGAACAGCAGCGCGCCCGCGGGCGGCGCGCCCGCCATCGCCTCCGTGTGGAGCCGCAGCGCCCGCCGCAGATCCTCGTCTGCCGACCTCGCGTCGCGGGCGTGGAGGCGGACCACCTGCCCTTCGCTGACCGAAGCGCCGACGACCAGGCTGCCTGTGTCAGGATCGGCACCGAGTACGCCGCGAACGAGGAAGTCGCCCTGCTCGTACTCGGGCTTGCCGCCGTCGATCACGATTCCGATCAGCAGGCCGCCGGCGACCAGCGCGCGCTCGCGGGGACCGAGCTCGGCGATGATCCGCTCGACCGTCTGCAGCGCCGGGCGGCCGGCGAGCTCGTGGATCACGTTGCGCTCGGCCGAGGTGATCGTCACCTCACGGCCGAGCGGCGCCGCGCCCTGCGAGACGCACGGAAACACCTCGACCCCCTCCAGGCTCACTCCGACCGCGCCGCTCAGCTGGGCTTGCTCGCCGAAGAACAGCGCTCCGCCGGCCTCCTCGTCGTGGCTGCTGGCGAGGCCGCCGAGCACCGGCACCGCCGGGTGCTTCTGCGCGTAGTAGGACAGTGCGGCGTCGGTCGGGAACGTGTATGGGTCAGACAGGATGATCACTGCCGTCGCCCCGTCGAGCTCCGGCAACCCTTCGAGCGCGACGCCGGACCCCTCGTCGACAGCGGTGGCATGAAACGGCTTCACCTCTCCGCGATCCTCGAGCGCCGCTGCCCACACCGCGGTTGCGGTCCCCGACTCGAGCTCGCGGCCGGCGCCGAGCACGCCGCCGGCTCCACAGCCGACGAGCGCCTTCGGTGCCAGAACCGTGTGCACGCCGTCGAGGATCACCTCCGGAGCGGAAAGGTTTCCGCCGCTCGCAAACACGAGCGCAATGTCCGCCTCGGCCCCGTTCAGCATTCCGGCAGCGCCGGTGGCTGCCTCGATGCCGGCTTGCAGCGGGTCGTCGAGAGTCGAGATCCCAGCGCCGGCGATCACGCTGGTGACACGTCGTGGGCCCGCATCGCTCCACGATACTCCTGGCGATGCAACGGGCGGATGTGATTGCCGTGTTCGGCCCGACGGGTGTCGGCAAGACCGCGGTCGCGATCGCGCTTGCGGCGAGGCTGCGCGCTCACGGCGAGCAACCGGTTGCGGTCTCGGCCGACGCGCTTCAGGTCTACGCCGGGCTCGAGACGCTGACCGGCGCCGCCGGCGCCGGTGAACGCGCGCTGCTCGAGCACCGCCTGATCTCGTTCCTGCCCGTCGACGCTCAATTCAGCGCCGGTCAGTATGCGGAGCTGGCGCACGCAGAGATCGATTCGCTTCTTGACAACGGCGAGCGGCCGATCGTCGTCGGCGGCACCGGCCTGTATCTGCGGGCGGCCCTGACCGAGCTGAGCCTCCGCCCGCCGCCTCCGGAGGGAGTCCGGCAGCGTTGGCTCGCCGAGCTCGAGCGGCGCGGGCCGGCCGCGCTGCACGTAGTTCTCGCCCAGCGCGCGCCGTGGGCGGCCGCCGAGATCCAGCCCAGCGATCGTCAGCGGATCGTCCGCGCGCTCGAGTTGCTTGACTCCGGCGAACTCGAGCCGCCGGGTGAGGAGTCCGAGCTGTGGACCGATTCCGTCAGGCGCCCGACGCTGCTCGTCGGTCTCGTGATGGAGCGCGACCGGCTGTACGCCGAGATCGAGGCGCGGGTCGATCGGATGCTCGCCTCCGGAGTGCAGGACGAGGTTCGACGGGCTAACGCCGCGGGTGCGTCGGTGACGGCCCGCAAGGCGCTCGGCTTCGAGGAGCTTCTCGGCGGCGACATCGAGGCGATGAAGCGCCGCACGCGCAACTACGCGCGCCGCCAGCTCACGTGGATGCGCAAGCTCGCGGCTGTCAATGAGATCGACGTGACCGGTCGGCAGGCCGCCGACGTGGCCGAGCAGATCGACCGATTGTGGCTCAAGTCAACGGCAGCGGCGTGAACGGATACATCGCGATCGCGGCGACCGCGACCAGGACGATCCACAGGACGACGAGCTTTCGATGCCGCCGGCCCCGCACGACGAGGTCGGCGACGGCGAGATAGATCCCCGGCATCACCACGACCATGTAGTACAGGTAGCTCGTCCGTCGCAGCGCGACGCTGAGCAGCAGGAACGGCAGGAAAGTCCCTGCAAACCACGCGAGCGCCACCTGCGGGACCTCGCCCGAGGAGAACTCCGGGCCGGGCGATGACGGCTCGCGCACCGCGCCTCGCCCCCACGGCCGGCGCCGGCCGGTGACCACCCACGCCGCGAACGCGAGCGCGGGCACGCCGAGCAGCATGATCGCCGGGCTGATCATCCCGAGGAAGTGGGCGGTGGGATGAACTCCATACAACCCGGCGCTCGGACGCGCGGGATTGATGTTCAGGTAGACGATCGGCTTGAAGTCAGCGAGCCACGCCCATGGATAGGAGGCGATCCCTGTGGGCCCGTTGTGGGCTGGTCTGGCTGGCGCCGTAGCTGAGCATGTGCGCGATGTGTGCGAACGGCCCGCCCGCGATGAGCTTCCCGGACGCGTCGTCGTAGGGCGGCGCGATCCGGTCAAGCACGGCCAGCAGCCCGACGAACACGACCACGCCCGCGGCCACACACGCGCCCAGCCTCGCAAGCGCGACCCGCCCGTCCGGGAGCGCCTGGCCGCCCGACGCCGCCTGGCCCCGCGCGGCCGTGACGCGGCGCAGCAACTCCAGTGCGAGCAGCACCAGCAACACGTACGGTGCGACGAGCTTGATCGCTGTGCCGATCCCGACCAGCACCCCGGCGAGGACCGGGTGGCCCCGCAGGTACAGCACGACCGCCCAGATCATCGCGGCGAGCACGGGAACGTCGAGCGTGCCGATCCGTCCGTGCACCAGGAGCAGGTTGTCGGCGGCCATCAGCGCGGCGGCGCCGAGCGCGAGCCACCTCCCGCCGCCGGCCGCGCGCGCGAGCGCGAACATCCCGAGGATCGCAACGGAGCCGAGTACCAGCGACGTCAACCTCCATGCGAGCGGGCCGTCGCCGAGAAGTTCGATCGACCCCGCCATCAGCACCTTCGCCAGCTGCGGATGCTCTGCGTTGGGGTCGTCGCCCAAAGGCGCATCCGTGTACTTCTGGCCCGCCGGCGGGGTCTCGCCCGCGATCACCCGCGCCGCGTTGACGTAGTACGCCTCATCGAACACCAGCAGGTGATCTGCGGCGGAGCGGCACGGATGGCGGCACGGCTGTCCGAGCCACGCGACGCGCGCCGCGAGCGACAGCAGCGACACGACCGCCAGCAGGGCCAGCGGTGCCACGGGGCGTCGGAGCCAATCGGTCATCGCCGGGCGACGGTACATAGACTGCGCTCGCGTGGACTTCGAGAAGTGGCACGCGCTGGGCAACGACTACCTGATCGTCGAGGGCACGGCCCTCCCGTTCGAGCTGTCGGCGGGACGGATCAGGCGAATCTGCGCCTCGCACACCGGCGTTGGCGCCGACGGGATCCTGGTGCTGTCCGATCCCGACGACTCGCAATCCGTCGCGCGGCTGCGGATCTTCAACCCGGACGGCTCGGAGGCCGAGCTGTCGGGCAACGGCGCGCGCGAGGCGATCCTCTACCTCCGTGGGCGCGGCTGGACCGCAAGCGACGCGTTCTGCATCCAGACCGCGGCCGGCACGATCCGCGCGACGATCACCTCGCCGACGACGTGTCGCATCGAGATGGGCACCGCACGCCTGCGCAGCTCGGATTTTCCGACCGGCCCACCCGACGGCCGCGGCGAGCTCGAGGCGGGCGGGCGGCGGTGGAGCTTTCAGCATGTCCAGGTCGGCAATCCGCAGTGCGCGATCGCGGTGGCGGATCGACGCGAGCTCGAGGCTCTCGACCTACAGGCGTTCGGGCCCGAGATCGAACGCAGCGATCTGTTCCCCAACCGCACGAACGTGTCGTGGTTTGCCGTGCTGCATCCGGGGCGCATCCGGGCGCGGATCTTCGAGCGCGGCGTAGGGGAGACGTCAGCGAGCGGCACCGGGGCCACGGGCGCCGCGGTCGCGTATGTTCTCGGGGGCGGCGACTCGCCGGTGACCGTCGAGCTCGACGGCGGTGAGCTCGAGGTCGAGGTTGGGGAGGACCTGCAAATCAACCTGACTGGCTGGGCGGTCCCGGTGTACCGCGGCGCGCTGGCCGACGACTTCATCAAGGAGCTGCATGCGATCCAGTAGGCGTCTGGAGAAGATTCCGCCGTACCTGTTTGCCGAGCTCGAGCGCAAGATCGCGGCCAAGCGCGCCGCCGGCGTCGACGTGATCAGCCTCGGGATCGGCGATCCGGACACTCCGACCTACAGCGAGATCGTGGCCGCTGCGCAGGCGGCGGTGGCCGATCCGAGCACCCACCAGTACCCGTCAAACCGCGGCCGCAAGGAGTTCCGCGACGCGGTCGCCGCGTTCTACCGGCGGCGGTTCGGCGTCGACCTCGACCCCGACACCGAGGTGATGGCGGCGATCGGCGCCAAGGAATGCATCTTCAACCTGAACCTCGCGTTCCTGGACCCAGGAGATCTGGCGCTCGCCGCCGACCCGGGCTATCCGGTCTACACCGGCGGCCCGCTGCTCGCCGGGGCCGACTCGTACCTGATGCCGCTGCTGCCCGAGCTTGGATTTGCTCCGGACTTCGATGCGATCCCGGCCGAGATCCTGCAGCGGGCGCGACTGCTGTTCTTCAATTACCCGAACAATCCGACCGGCGCAATCGTGCCCGACGGGCTGTTCGAAGCGTCGGTCAAGCTGGCCGGCGAGCACGACATCCTGATCGTGCACGACAACGCCTACAGCGAGACGACCTACGACGGCTACGTCGCGCCGTCGTTCCTGGCCACCTCCGGCGCCAAGGATGTCGGCGTCGAGGTGTTCTCGCTGTCGAAGGGCTACAACATGACCGGGTGGAGATGCGCGGCGATCGTCGGCAATGCGGAGGCGATCGAGCACTACTGGCGGCTGAAGTCGAACATCGACTCGGGGAATTTCGAGGCGGTCCAGCTGGCCGGCGCGGCGGCGCTGCAGCCGGCGGTCGACGCCGAGGTGCGCGCGATGAACGACGTGTACCGGCGGCGGCGCGACCTCGTTTGCGACGCGCTCGCGCAGGCCGGCGTCCACGTGACCCCGCCGAGGGGGACGATCTACGTGTGGGCGCCGATCCCCGACGGATTCGAGTCGGCCGCCGCCTATTGCGAGCACGTGCTCGAACAGGCTGCGGTCGTGATCTCCCCGGGCGGCGCCTACGGGCGCAGCGGCGAGGGCTTCTTCCGGATCTCGCTGACGACGCCCGACGATCGCCTACTCGAGGCCGTCGAGCGCATCCGCCGGTTGTAGCCGATGCAATCCGCCGCTGCTCCTGTCAGGGTTGCACTCAATCCCGACAAATCAGGAGGGGCTTGTGATGAGCTTTCGCGTTCCGCGGTCGCGGCTGGGGGCGACCGCTCTCGGTGCGCTCGCGTGCGCGGTCGGTCTCGGTGCGTGCGGCGGCGGGTTTGACTCGGCCGCGTCCGGCGAGCACCTGATCAAGGACTACGTCAAGAAGTTCGGGCAGGGGAGGGTGGCGGTCAAGTCGATCAAGTGCCCCGGCGGCGTCGCCGAGAAGGTTGGCGCCACCTACGACTGCAAGGTTGTGCTGCGCGACACCGCGGCAGGGGTCGACCATTCAGGGACGATCACGATTCACATGCAGAAGGGCAATAAGGTCGAGATCGACGGGACCCGCGACATTCGCCTGCAGTAGCGCCCACCCGGATCTGATCGGGCGTGATCCGTTTGCCGGCCGCCGGGCCGCGGCTACCATGAAGGCGTGCAGCGAAGCCGACAAGGACGGAACCACGCGTCCAACTCGAGGGTTGATGGCCAGCGACCGCAAGGTCGTGCCCGCCAGCGCGCGTTCCTGATCGCGGCGCTCCCCGACGGCGACGAGCACGGCCTCGACGAACTTCGCGAGCTGCTGCGCACCGCCGGCGTCGCCGGCGTCGGCGAAATGATCCAGCGTCGCGATCATCCCCATCCCAACACCTACCTGGGCGCCGGCAAGCTGGTGGAGCTCAAGGCCGAGATCTCGCGCTCGGACGCGAACCTCGTCGCTTGCGACGATGAGTTGTCACCGCGTCAGGAGCGCAATCTCGAAGCTGAGCTCGGGCTGCCGGTGATCGACCGCACCGCGATCATCCTCGATATCTTCGCCGGGCATGCGCATAGCGCCGAAGGCAAGCTCCAGGTCGAGCTGGCCCAGCTCGAGTACAACCTGGCGCGGATGCGCGGCTTGTGGTCGCACCTCGAGCGCCTCGGAGCCGGACGCATGGACGGCGGGATCGGCACCAGGGGCCCGGGCGAGACGCAGATCGAGACCGACCGGCGCCTCGCGCGCGACCGTATCTCAGCACTGAAGCGAAAGCTCGGCCGCGTCCGTTCGAGCCGCGGCGTGATGCGCGCGGAGCGTGAGCGCGCGGAGCTTCCCTCGGTCGCGCTGGCCGGCTACACGAACGCCGGCAAGTCGACGCTGCTCAACGCGCTGACGGGAGCTCACGCCGGCGTTGGCGACCGACTCTTCCACACGCTTGACCCCACGACCAGGGTGCTGCGCGCGGGCGGCCGCGACTACTTGCTGACCGACACCGTCGGCTTCATCCGCAAACTGCCCCACCAGCTCGTCGAGGCGTTCGGCGCGACGCTCGAGGAGACCCGGCTGGCGGACCTGATCCTTCACGTGGTGGACGCCTCGGTTGACGAGGAGGAGCTCGTCGCGATGACGGCGGCGGTCGAGGACGTGCTGCTCGAGATCGGCGCCGACGAGGCACCGCGCGTGCTGGTGCTCGGCAAGGCGGATCTGATCGACGACGAGCGGCGAGACGAGCTCGCCAACCGGCACCCCGAAGCGGTGCTCGTGTCGGCGGTCACGGGCGAAGGGATGCAGGCGCTGGTCGAGCGGATCGAGGATGAGTTCGCACGCAGCCTGCGCGAGTTCGAGCTGCTGATCCCGTACGAGGAAGGTGGCAGGCTGGCCGAGCTGCATCAGCTTGCCGGCGACCTCGAACGCGAGGAGACGCCGGACGGCGTACGCGTCCTGGCGAAGCTGCGCCCGACCGTCGCGGCGCGCTATCAGCCGTTCGTGCTCAGCGCCCGGTGAGGATGAGCGGCCTCCGGGTCAAGCGCCTCGATCCGCGCGCCAAGCTGCCGACCAGGGCCTATCCGGGCGACGCCGGACTGGACCTGTATGCCCTCGACGACGTTCATCTCGAGCCCGGTCACCGCGAGTCGGTGCGCACCGGGCTCGCGGTCGAGATCCCCGACGGCCGGGCAGGTCTCGTGCTTCCGCGCTCGGGTCTGGCGGCAAGGCATGGGATCGCGCTGGTCAACGCGCCCGGGCTGATCGATGCGGGCTACCGCGGGGAGCTTCGCGTGCTGCTGCTGAACACCGATCGTCACGCACCGTGCACGATCGCGGCCGGCGATCGCGTCGCACAGCTGCTGCTGGTGGCCGTCGAGCCGGCCGAGGTGACCGAGGTCGGAGAGCTGGCCGTGTCCGCCCGCGGCGACGGCGGGTTCGGCTCCAGCGGGACGTAGAGAAGCCCGTCCCCTACGACGTCGTGGGCGCGAGCAGCCCGTTCTCCTGCAAGAACTGTTTCGCGACCACGGCCGGATCCTGGCCCGAGACGTCGACCGCGGCGTTCAGGCGCCGCATGACCGGCGTCGTCAGCAACGCGCTGACACGATCGATCGTCGTTTCGAACTCCGGCCCTTCGGCCAGGAGCGTTTTGGCCGGGACTACCGGGACGACGTTGCCCCAGCCGAACACTCTGCGTCGATCGCTCAACAGCTTGTAGTCGCCGCCGGCGAGCTGCCCGTCTGTCGTGTTGACGGCCGCCGCTTGCACCGTTCCCCGATCAAGCGCCTGATATTGCGCGCCGACGTCGAGCGACTTGAACGACGCGGGATAGAAGCCGTAGGCCTGCTCGATCGCCGGCAAGCCGGCTGGATCCTGCTGGAACTGGGGTGGCGCGCCGACGGTCATCGTCGTCGCGACACGACGCAGGTCACTGATCGACGAGAGATCGTTGGCGACCGCATAGGGGCGAGTCACGGCGACTGCGCTGGTGTCGCTGAACGGCGTCGCATCGAGCAACTGGAGGCCGTGCTCGAGGGCGTAGCGCTGGCCGGCGCGGTATGCGTCGCCAGTCGTGTGGAACGCGTGCATATAGCCGGCGACCCGGCTGTTCCAGGTGCCGATGTACTCGGGATACATGTCGAGCCGACCGCTCTCCAGGGCGGGAATCGTCACCTCGGTCGGACCGATGTTGCGGTTGAGCACGACCGTATAGCCCTGCGCCTGGAGGGCCTGGCGGTACAGCTCGCCGAGCAGGAACTGCTCGGTGAAGTTCTTGTCGCCGATCGTGACCTGCGGCTTTCCTTCTCCGGCGAGCGCGGTCGCGCTCGTGGTCGTCGCCGCGGGCGTCGCCGGCGACAGCGTGGCGGCTTCATGCTTTGAACCGCCGCACGCCGACAAGCCCGCCGCCAGCAGGACTACTGCAGCGGGTCCGACGAGCCTGCCGGTGGCTTTGCAGCGGACGGAGAGCATCTTGGGCAGTGGGTATCTATACCCCGGCCGCGCGCCGCGCGTCGGCGTGGGCCGCGTCCTCGAGCTCGTCTTGTAGCGCCTCCAGCGACTGCGTCGGCTGCAGCGACTGCGTCGGCTGCAGCGACTGCGTCGGCTGCGCTCCCCGGAGCGCGGCGCCGATCAGCCAATCCGCAAACCACGCGTTCTTCGGCAGCAGCGGGCCGTGTAGATAGGTCCCGATCACGTTGCCGGCGCGGACCCCCTCGAACCCATCGCTGCCGTTGTTGCCGTGCCCGGCGAGGACGCGGCCCAGCGGCCGGGCGTCGGGGCCAAGGTGCGTCCTGCCGCCGTGGTTCTCAAAGCCTGCGAGCACTCGTCTGTCTCCGGGCTCGAGCTCGACCTCGATCGCGACGTTTCCGATCAGCCGCGGGCCGTCGGCGCGGACCGTGCGCAGATCGACGAGCCCGACGCCGGGAAGGGTCGCGTCTCCGAGCTGATACGAGTGTCCGAGCAGCTGATAGCCGCCGCAGACGGCGAGGATCACCGCGCCTCTGGCGGCCGCGGCGTGCAACGCGTCGCGCTTGACCTCGGCCAGGTCGAGCGCACACAGCTCCTGGTCGCGATCCTGGCCTCCGCCGATGTAGAACAGTTCGGAGCCGTCGGGATCGAGTTGGTCGCCGAGGCTGCTGCGAGTGACCGAGAACGCGATCCCACGCCACGCGCAACGCCGCTCCAGCAGCAACAGGTTGCCGCGGTCGGCATAGATATTCATCAGGTCCGGGTACAGCGCGCAGACGCGCAGCTCACGCACCGAGCATCACCACCGTGCTGCCGACATGGTCACTGGTCTCGGGAATGGTGGCCGCGCCGGCGCTACGCAGCCCCGCCTCGCGCGCCTCGAGCTCGAGCTCGTCGCGGCTGAGCCGGTCCAGACGGATCACGTCCTGCGCGACCGATCGCCGGCCGTCGGCGGCGATCGTCTCGCGGCGGCGCTCGAGCACGAACTGATCGCCGGCGACCCGCACGGCGGTCGGCAGGCTGCTGTAGACGATTCCGTCCTGCTCGCGGATGTCCGGTAATGGCCCGGGCACGCCGTCCTGGATCTCGTACAGCTGCAGCGCCTCCGCGATCGCGATCGCGACGACGCCGTCGCGACTCAAGTGCCGCAGCGCGCAGCGCAGAAACGAGATCCGGCCGGAGCGACCGCCGAGCAGCTGGATCGTCTGCATCGGGACCACACACAACGCGAACCGGCGGCCGAGCTCGAACTCCCGCGCGTCGGCCACGACGGTCTCGAGCTCCAACCCGGCGCCCCGGCGCGCGAGTTCCGCGAGCAGGACGGCGTCGCTGTCGAGCGCGGTTACCCGATGACCGTGTCTGCACAGCTCCAGCGCGATCCGGCCGGTGCCGGCGCCGACATCGAGCACCGGATCGCCATATCGCGCCGCAAGCGAGCGCCAGAACGGGATGTCCTGCGCGTAGGACCCGCACTCGAGGTCGTGCCAGATCACGCTCATCCGCCTGCGGCGCGAGCGGGTTGCCAGAACTGTCCGACGTGGCCGCGGCGCGCAAGCTCGTCACGAAGCTCGAGCAGCGCCGTGTAGGTCGGCAGCACGAACAGCCTGCCGGACGGAGTCTCGGCGAGCGCCTCGTCGAGTGCGCGAGGCAGGCTCGCCGCCACCCGCAGCCGGTCGACGCCGACGCCTGCGTACTTGAGGCGGACGGCGAGCTCGGCGGCTCGGGTTCCGGCGCACGTGACGCGCCGCACGCGGTCGGCGATGATCTCGAAGTCGGCGTCCCACACCCACGAGACGTCCCGGCCATCGGCAGTCCGGTCGTTGAGGATCGCAAGCAGGTCGAGCTCGCCGGCTTCGAGCATCAGCGTCCGCAGGATCTCGTTCGCGCCAGCCGGGTTCTTGATCAGCAGAATCGACAGCTCGGTGTCTCCGACGGCGACCGTCTCGGCCCGTCCGAACGCTGCGGTGACCGCGCCCAGGCCGGACGCGACATCGTGCAGCGAGGCCCCGAGGCGCATGCACAGCGCCGCCGCCCCGAGCGCGTTGTAGACGTTGTAGAGGCCCGGCAGCGGCAGCTGCACGGACGCGCGGCCGTCGGGCGTCCTCAGCGTGAAGTCCACGGCGCGCGTGCCGCGGAATTCGATCGCCTCGGCCGCGACCGACGGGGCCGGGCGCTCCTGGCCGCAAGACGGGCAGCGGTAACGGCCGAGATGCCCCAGGTAGATCGCGTCATAGATGTACGCCGCGCCGCAGCGGCGACAGTGCTTGGAATCCGACGCGTGTTGCATCTCAGCGAGCGCGACGCTCTGATCCTCAACGCCGAAGTAGCTGACGCCCGCGTGGGCGCGGCCGAGGTCGGCGATCAGCGGATCATCGGCGTTCAGCACCAGCGCCGCGTCGCCGGGCAGCGATGCCACGACCGCGGCCCAACGGTCGGCGATCGTCTCGAGCTCGCCGTAGCGGTCGAGCTGGTCGCGGAACAGGTTGGAGAGCAGGATCGCCCGCGGCCTGAGCTCCGGAGTAACCCGGTCCAGCCAAAACTCGTCGACCTCGAACAGTCCCAGCTCGCCGGCGATCGCACCGCGCGGACGGCTCGCCGCGAGCAGCGCCGACGCGATCCCGCCCGCCATGTTCGCGCCGGCGCGGTTGTGAACGAGCGCGATCCCGGTTCGCTCGAGAACTGAGGCGACCATCGCCGCGGTCGTGGTCTTGCCGTTGGTGGCAGAGATCAGCGCGCAACCGCGCGGCAGGCGCGTCGACAGCTCAGCGATCGCATTCGGTTCCAGGCGCATCAGCACCTTTCCGGGCAGGCTCGTGCCGCCGCCGCGACCCGCCCGCCTGGCCAGCTCCCCGACCGCGCGGGCAGCTGCGATCTTCGCGGTCAGCCCGGTCACTGCCGGCGGGGGACGATCACGCGGACGGCCTGCGGCAGCGCGCGGATGGTGACGGGCAGTTGCTCGATCGGGTCGCCGTCGGCGTAGAGCATGAACGGGCGGTCAGCGCTGATCTCGATCTCGCGGGCGCGCACGACCTCGACGTTGCGCTGGCGCACGTGCTCGCCCTTGAACACGGTCGGCAGCAGCCGCAGGAACCGGAGCTTTGGCACGTCGGCGACCAGCACGACGTCGAGCAGCCCATCCTCCAACGAGGCGTCCGGCGCCATCAACATTCCGCCGCCGTAGGCCTTGGAGTTCGCGGCGGCAACCGTGTAGCCGCTGACCACGCGCGGCGCGCCACCGTCGAGCGTGACCTCGAAGCGCGCGGGCTTCCACCCGACCAGCGCGCGCAACGCGCCGTATGCATAGACCAGGTTGCCGCGCACCAGCCGCGTCTCGTTGGCGACGCGGTTCGCGTCGGAGTCAAACCCGCAGCTGGCGATCCCGATGAACGTCGTCGATCCGACCGCGCCGAGGTCCAGCTCGCGCACGACGCCCGAAGCAAGCACATCGCACGCGGCCGCTGGCTCCAGCGGAATGCCGAGCACCCGCGCGAAGTCGTTACCGCGCCCGCCGGGCAGCACGCCGACCACGCCGTCGCTGTGCTTGAGCGCATCGGCGACGGCTCCCACCAGCCCGTCGCCGCCGAGCGCGACCGCCGGCTCGCCTGCCGCCGCCGCCCTGAGCGCCAGGTCGCGCGCATGCTCGAGACTCGAGGTGCGCTCGACGTGATGTTCGAGCGCGCGTGCGTGGAGCGCGGCTCGCACGTCGTCGAGCACGCGACCGGCGCGGCCGTTCCCGGCCGAGGGATTGACGATCAACGACAGCATCAGCTTCCAAGCAGCAGCTCGTGAAGGTCATCTGCGATCGCGACCGGCGCAGGATCGGTCGCCGCCTCCGCCTCCGGCCTGGAGGTGACGCCGGTCAGCACGATCGCGGCGTCGAGGTCGGCGGCGGCGGCACCGGCGAGGTCGGCGTCGAGCCTGTCGCCGACGACCAGCGCGCGACCGTCGCCCATTCGATCCAGCGCTGTTCGGAAGATCTGCGGATCGGGCTTGCCGACGATCCGCGCGGTCCTGTTGGTCGCGTACTCGAGAGCCGCTACGACCGCGCCGGTGCCCGGCGACAACCCGTCCGCGGTCGGGTACGTGCGGTCACGGCCCGCGGCGATCATCTCGGCGCCGCCGAGCACCGCTTCAATCGCGCCGCTGAGGTCGCTGAAGCGCAGCTCGTCGTAATCGGCCACGACGACGACGTCCGCCATCGCTTCGAGCTCGGTGCCGTTGACGATCTTGCGGCCGGCGTCGACGACGTGCCTGTAGATCGCCGGTGAGCCGATCACGTATGTCCCGGTTCCGGGGCCGCGCTCGGCGAGTACGTGCTGGATCGCGGCGCCGACCGTCACCACCTCCTCGAGCGAGGCCTGCAACCCGAGCGACCACAGCTTGCGTACGTAGTCCTCCGGTGAGCGCCGGGCGTCGTTGGTCACGAACGCCAGCGATTTGCCCGCTGCGCGCAGCTGGGCGACCGCCGCGGCGGCGCCCCGGGTGGCGCGGTCGCCGACCCAAACACAGCCGTCGAGGTCCAGGACCACATGCTGATAGCCATCGAGGAGGGGAGAGAGGGACATGGGCAGGCGGATTATCGTGGCACGGTCTGCTTTCCTTTCGCGCGGTGCGCAAGCTCGCGATCGCTCTGGCATTGACCCTGGGGCTGTCCGCGTGCGGCGGGTCGAGCGGCAATAGCGCGACGCCGGCCGCGTCCAGCAGCACTACGGCGTCCGCATCCAACGGCTCGACCGGACCTGCAGCGACGGCAACGACCGCCGCCGGCCACTGCCGGAAGGTCCCGGTCCCCGCGCCGAAGGGCCCGCAGCACCTGGCCGCGCCGACGCTGAAGCTCGACCCGGCGAAGACCTACACCGTCACGATCTCGACCAACTGCGGCAAGCTCGCGTTCGCGCTCGACGTCAAGGGATCGCCGAAGACGTCGGCCTCGTTCTACTCGCTGGTCAAGCGCGGCTTCTTCGACGGGCTGACGTTTCACCGGGTCGCGGCCGGGTTCGTGATCCAGGGCGGCGATCCCAATGGCGACGGCAGCGGCGGCCCCGGCTACAAGGTCGTCGAGCCTCCGCCGCGCGGCACCGAGTACGTCCTCGGCGACGTCGCGATGGCCAAGACGCAGACCGACCCGCCGGGCGCATCGGGTAGTCAGTTCTTCATTGTCACCGCCGCCAACGCGACCCAATCGGCGGGGCTCACCCCCGACTACGCGCTGGCGGGCAAGGTTGTGTCGGGATTGGACGTGGTCAGGGCGATCTCGTTGCTTCCGACCAACCCGCCCGGCGACGGCAGCCCGTCACCGGCGGTCGTGATGTCGAAGGTGACCGTCAGCGTCTCGTAGCGCCCGGGCGGGCGGGTAGGCCGGGATCAGAACAGGCTCGTCTGGGCGTCCGGCACCGGCGGCGCGAGACACTCCGGCCCGTCGTAGCGGGCGTCGTTGACGGCCGAGCCGACGGGCTGCATCGCGACCTGCGATGCGGGGAGGCCTTCCAGGATCTCAGCGACCCTGCCGGGCGGCGTCGTAAGCGCCAACCAATCGGCCTCGGCGTCGGGCGCGAGGATCACCGGCATTCGGTCGTGCAACGGCGCGATCGCTGTGTTGGCGGCGGTCGTGAGGATCGTGCACGTCCGCAAGCCGGCACCGTCGGGCGCGTGCCAGATCGACCACAGCCCCGCGAACGCGAACAGTTGCCCATCGGCGCGGGTGATACGGAAGGGTTGCTTGGGGCCACCGGCGGCGCGCCATTCGTAGAAGCCGTCGGCGACGATCAGGCACCGGTACCGCTCGAACGCCCGGCGAAACGCCGGCCGCTCCGCGACCGTCTCGACCCGCGCGTTGATCATCTTCAGGCCGGTATCGGGCCGCTTCGCCCACGATGGAACAAGGCCCCAACGCAGCGCATCGCCGCGTGGCGTTCCTTCCCGGTCGGTGGTGACGGCGAGGATCTCGTCGCCCGGCGCGACGTTGTAGCGCCTGCGCACCTCCACTGACTCACCGATCGCAAACCGGGCCCGGACCTCGGCCGGGTTGGGACTGGCCAGCGTGTAACGACCGCACACCGGGCGTTCAGCGGCGACGCCGGCTCACTTCGACCGCGCGGCGATCTGCTCGGCTCGCTGTTCCTTCGCGCGCTTCTGCCGTTTTCGCCCGAAGTACGCAAGCACGCCGATCGCGATTGCAACCACGATCAGCCCGTAGAAGATGTTCAGGTCCGTTGAGATCCCGCCGAACGGCAGCGAGATCAGCTTGACGATCCCGAAGCCGAGCAGCAGCACCGCCACGACCAGCAGGATCACGAGCACGATCCCGCGGATCCGAGCGAGCAGTCCGGCGCTCTTCGGCGGGGCGACCAGGCCCATCAGCCTCAGCCCGCGCAGCTGGCCTTTCGTCGGAGACTCGACGCCGAGGCGCTCGGTCGCACGCTTGAGGTCGTCCGGGCGGCGCTCTGCGAGCGCGATCGACGCGTCGGCCATCCGCCGCAGCTGCAGACGCTCCTGTGGCCGCGCGGCCGCGAGCGCGCGCTGGAAGTGGGCGCGGGCGGCCTTTGCGTCGTAGCGCTCGGCGGCGCGCGCGCCGAGGATCGCCTGGGCCGCCGATTTGAACTTGGTCTCGGCCTCGAGCTCCTCGTCGGAGCGCGACTCGAGTTGTTGCATCGCAGCGAGCTGGCTGCGTTGCTCGATCCGCATCATTCGCTGCTGCTTGGGCATGGCGTGGAGTCTAGTGCGGGGACTCAGTGATGCCGAGGCTTGATCACGTAGATCCGCTGCCCGGTGTGGTACTGACCGGAGTCGGTGGCGCTGGCCGGGGGCGATCGGTAGACGTCGATGTGCTTGCCGTTGATCGCACCGCCGGTGTCCTGGGCGATGAACCACCCGCCGTGGCCGTCTCGCTTATAGGCGGGCACGTACACGCGGCTGCCGAGCGGGATCACGGACGGGTCGACGGCGATCGACTGATAGAAGCGCAGCGGCAAGGCGGCGCCCGGGGCGAAGGTGACGCCGGGAAGCGGTACGTAGCGCCGGCCGCTTCCTGCAGACCAGCCACCCTGCGCAAGCGGGAACGTGACCGTCCCGCTACGGGTCCGCCAGTAGCCCCCTGCTCGCCAGTACGGGGGGCCGGCGGCCCAACCGTCGGAGGGCGATGTAGAGACTCCGGAGAGCGTCACCCAACCGCCCCTGCCAAGTGAATTGATGTGGTACATCCGCCCGTCGAGCCCGAGGCCCTGTCCCTCCATCGACACACCCATCGCCGAGTAGAGCCAGTCGATCCGATGCTTGCCCGGCAGGCCCGGTGCGCTCACCGGCCGCCCCACGAACCAGCTCTCCGGCGCGGGCCAATACTCAGTGATCGTCGCGCCCGACAGCCAATTGCCATGATCGCGCTTGCTCGGTGGCGCCGGTACCTTGGGCGGGGGCTGCGAGGGAGCGACGCCGCCGATCCCGGCGCCGCCGCTGGGCGGGGTGCCGTCGGCGCCGGCCGTCGCGACCGGCAGGATCGCGCTCGCGACCACGCAGGCCCAGGACAACGCGAGGCGGACGGTGAGACGTGGGGGGTGGCTCATCGAAGTGACCGCTCTAGATATCGGCGGCCGCGCGCCGGCGTTTAGCGGCGCGACCCGGCTGCCGGCCTGCAGACCACGGATCCTGGCGAGAACAGCTTAGAGTCGGGACCCGATGGCTGGCTTCACCGCGCACCAGCGCGGGGACGCGAACGTCTGGTCGTCTTTCGCTGCTGCGGCCCTCCCTGCGCCCGGCCGACAAGCTCGGCCATCCCCGCCTCGATGCCCTCGCACAGGACGCGGATATCGGGAGCCTCGTCGTAGTCGCCCGTGACTCCGAACTTCAGCGCGCCGTCGTAAGAGAAGATCGCGACGCCTACCCGGATCCCGCCGGCGAGCGGGACAAACGGGATCGCCTCGAGCATCCGGCGCCCGGCCAGGAACAGCGGCCGCTGTGGTCCCGGGACGTTGGTGGTCACGGTGTTCAGGGTCCGTTGCGGGACCGCGAACGCGAGACGTGTTCCGAGCGCGAGCAGCAACGACGGAGCAAACCCTGTCAACGATGTCAGCACCTCGCCGGCAACCGCCTCCTTGGAGCGCTTGAGCCCCTCCATCTGCCGGCGCACCTCGTCGAGCCGCTGGACCGGATCCTCGATCCCGATCGGTAGTTGCGCGAACATCGCCGACACGCGGTTGTTGTACGTGCCGTGCTCGCCAGCGCGTCGCACCGACACGGGGACCAGGGTTCGCACGGCGTGCTCGGCCGGCGCCTCGCCGCGAGCTCAGCAGCAGGTCGCGGAAGCCGCGCGAGATCACCGCGAGCACGACGTCGTTGACGGTGCCACCGAACGCGGCTCTGATCGTCTTGACGTCGCTGAGCTGACCGCGCGCCCAGTCCCAGCGCCGGTGCGGGCCGATCGGTCCGTTCAGCGAGGTCGGCGGAGTCGGGCGCAGCAGCGTCCTCATCGCGAGGGTCCCGCGGAAGGTGTCAAACGCCAGCCCGGCATAGCGGCGTGGGCCGCGGGCGAGCTCGTTGGCCGCGGCGACCGCGCCGACCGGGCTGCGCAGCAGCCGCTGCACCGGGAACATCACCAGCTCGCGGGTCGACGGCTCGGGCGCGGGCGCCCAGGGCCGGACCGGCGGTCGTGTCGGCTCGCGCTCATCGTCCAGGAGCACCGACATCAGATCTGTCGCCGACACTCCGTCGACCATGCAGTGATGGACCTTCGACACCAGCGCCCAGCGCCCACCGCCAAGGCCCTCGGCTGCCCACAGCTCCCACAGCGGCTTGGTCCGGTCGAGCTGCTGGGACATCACCCGTCCGACCAGCGCGCGCAGCTCGGCCTCGCCCCCGGGCGACGCGAGCGCGGTGCGCCGGAGGTGATAGTCCAGGTTGAAATGGCGGTCGTCGATCCACACCGGTGCGCCGACCCGCAGCGGCGGGTAGCGAACCTTCTGGCGGTAACGCGGAACGAGATCGAGCTTCGCCGTCACGCTTGCACGGAACTCATCCCGGGAGGGAGCGGGCCCCTCGAAGATGCCGGCTGAGCCGATGTGCATGTGACTGACCTCGTCCTCGACCTCGAGGAACGAAGCGTCCTGAGCGCTGAGCGGATCCATCTCGGCCTCCTGTCGTGTTGCCGGTGCCGCTTGCCAAGCCTGCCACATTCGCGGGCGGCGTCGGCGGGCGAGCTGATCCTACGCTCGCCGGTCAGAACGCCACGTTGCTCGGATCGGCGATCAGGATCGCTTCGGCTTCTCTGAACCGGGCGTTCATCGCGGGCGTCTCGAGGAACGTCATGAACAGCCGGTTGATCGGCAGCTGTTGACGCCAGAGCACCGCGGTCCGGGTGGTCGGGCCGCCGGCGAAGTGCGCCTGGGCGACGGATTCGGAGAACGTCGCGGAACCGAACGAGGCCGGCGTGCGAGCGGTGAACGACCCGTCGGCGGCGGCGCCGCGGTACAGCGCGACGGTTGGGTGTCCGAGGCTCGTCCACAGCTCCTGGGTGAACGCCAGTCGGGCGATCAGGTGCTCGGCGCGGCGAGTCTTGGACCACGGCTCTTCGAACGTCTTGCGGTCGCGGACGATCCTCCCGCGGTAGTCGCACAATCCGAGCTCCGCGAGCACGATCGCGTGGCCCTTGACGAGCTCGCCGGAGCGCGGATTGCTGACGAACGTCTGCGCGAATCGGCGGTCGATTTCGAACAGGTCGCGTTCGACCAGGAAGGCCTCGAGCATCGCTGCGAGCTCGGCGCTGCCCTCCCGCCGGGCGATCACGGTTTCGAGGCCGCCGGGAATCTCAGGGGGCTGCAGCGCGAACCGATCTCGCAATGCGGCCCGCATTGCGAGGATCCTCCGGTTCGTCTCCTCTCGCCGAGCGGGGTCGGCGGCGATGTCGAGCGGGCGGTCGAGCCTCTCGATCGCCCGCTCGAGCTCAGCGACGCTGTGTGGGGCCGCGCGCGTGGCGTCGTGGCGAAACTGAAAGCGCCGGATTTCCTCCAGCGACAGCTCCCAGCGCGCGCCCTCGTCTTCGAAGGCCCCGATCTCCAGCTCGAATGCTCCCGTGTCGGCCGTCACGGCGGTGATCGTGATCGGGGTACGGCGCGAATCCAGCATCCGCCCGTGATTCCCGACCACGACGTGACTCAGCCGGCCAGGTTCATAATCCGCATCAGACGCGGGATCGGGATCGGACTGGTAGACAGGCTCACTCATGCAGACACGTCGATTGGAGGCATCATGAAGCTCCCCTGGCCGGTCCGCAGCGTAGTTGCCGGGTCCGCGGGGACGGCGGCCCTGACGCTCGCGTACGACGTCGAGCGGAGGATCCGCCACCGACGGGGCCCGCTCGACTATGACGACTCGCTCGTCCCCGGGCAGATCGTCGCGTCGATCATGCACCTGCCGCACGTGACCGACCGCGAGGAGAACGAGCTCGGCTTGGCCTTGCGCTGGAGTTACGGGTCGGTGTTCGGCATTTGGCACGGGGTGCTGCGCCGCGCGATCGGGGAGCCGGGGGCGTCGGCGATCTTCGGCGCGACCCTGATCAGCGCGACCTTCACGCTCTTCCCTCTGCTCGGGCGCACGCCGCCGCCGTGGCGATGGCCTCCCGACGTGCTGGCGACGAGCCTCGGCACTCACGTTGCCTACGTTGCGGCGGTCGCTGCCGTCGATCGCAGCTGAGCGGCCCGGTCGGCTGATCAGTCAGTCGGCGCCGACGCCTCTGGACTGTCGGCGACCGCGTCCTGCAGCGCCTGCGCGACCTCGGGCGTGAGACTGCGACGGACGAGTCGGCCACCGTGGCCCTGCAGCGACGCGACCATCGCGTCGACGTGCTCGGGCGCGGCGAGCAGCATCACCGCCGACGATCCCTCGGGGACATCGTTGCGGACCTCGTCGAACAGGGCGCTGCGGAGCCGCTCGCCGGAATGCTCCTCGGAGATGCTTCCGGCCAAACCGCCTCCGACGAGCCCCGCGGCAAGTCCGGGGGGCCCGAAGATCACTCCAGCCACCGCGCCCGTGAGCGCGCCCTCGACCGTCTTTCGCCCAAGGAACTTCTCGGCGTCGTCGACATCGACGTAGCGACCGGCAAATTCACCCCGGACGATGATCCGGTCGTGTCGGTGGTGCTCGACGAACGCGATCTCCTGCGCCCAGCGGATCCCGGTCGTCTCGCGCGGTACGTTCGAGTAGGCGCGTTCGGCGCCCTCGGTGTGCTCGAACACCATCAGCGCGAGATCGAGACCCGCCGGCTCCATTCACGGTGACGCTACGCCGACGGGCGGCCGCGGCATCGTCCGAATCGGGTGACGATCGGCGGCCGATATGCGGTTTCATCTGCCGGAATGGCGAACGATCTCGCCCGTTGGCAATTCGCGACGACGAGCATCTACCACTTCCTGTTCGTGCCGGTGACGATCGGGCTGGCGTTCCTTGTGGCGATCCTGCAGACCGCCTGGTATCGCACGGACAACCCCGATTACAAGCGGATGACGCGCTTCTTCGGGACGTTGCTTCTGATCAACGTCGCGGTTGGAGTGGTCACCGGGCTCGTCCAGGAGTTCGAGTTCGGGATGAACTGGTCCACGTATTCGCGCTTTGTCGGCGGCGTGTTCGGAGCGCCGCTGGCGATGGAGGGCCTGGCTGCCTTCTTCCTCGAGTCGACGTTTCTCGGGCTGTGGCTGTTCGGCTGGGACCGGCTTCCTAGACGAGTCCACTTGGCGACGATCTGGGCGGTGGCGATCGGGTCGATGCTGTCGGCGATGTTCATCTTGATCGCCAACTCGTGGATGCAGCATCCTGTCGGCTACAAGCTGGGCAAGGGCGGCCAGCCCGTGCTCAACAACATCTGGGCGCTGTTCGTCAACCCCACGTTCGTGTGGGGCTACGCACACGTGATCCTCGCGTCGTTCGTCACCGGGTGTCTGGTGATGCTTGCCGTCTCTGCGTGGTACCTGCGCAAGCAGCGTCACGTGGAGTCCTTCCACCGCACTGCGAAGGTGGCGCTGATCGTGCTGATCCCCACGATCGTGATCCAGCTTTCGGTGGGCAACCAGCTCGGGGTGATCGAGGGTCACTACCAGCCGATGAAGATCGCGGCGGCCGAGGCGCAGTGGAACAGCTGCAAACCGTGCTCGTTCTCGGCCCTGCAGTTCGGCGGCTTCAGCACCGGCAACGAGAACGCGACCGAGATCATCCCGATCCCGCATCTGCTGTCCGTGCTTGCGACGGGAACCTGGAGCGGCCCGGTCACCGGGCTCAACCAGCTCCAGGCCCAGTACCAGAAGCAGTACGGGCCCGGCAACTACATCCCCAACGTCGCGATCCAGTACTGGTCGATGCGGGCCATGGCCTACCTGGGGAGTCTGATCCTGCTCCTGGCGCTGTGGGGCGGTTGGTTGCTCAATCGGGGCAAGCTGCGCAGCTCCAGGCTGTTTTTGTGGTTGTCGGTGTGGGCCGTGATCACGCCGTTCTTGATGAACACCGCGGGATGGCTGCTGACTGAGAGCGGACGGCAGCCGTGGATTGTGCAGGGCCTGCAGAAGACCGTTAACGCCAGTTCGCCGTCGGTCAGCGCGACCGAGATCTGGATCAGCCTGGTCGTGTTCGTGCTGGCATACATCGTGCTCGGCGCCGCCGACCTCGTGCTGATGCTGCGCTACTCCCGCCACGGCTTGGCCGAGGCCGATGCCGAGGCCGCGGAGCCGAGCGGAGCGCATGGTGCCCCCGTCCCAACCCTGACCTACTGAGTCGATGCAGCTTCACACGATCTGGTTCATCATCGTCGCCGTCTTCTGGGTCGGCTTCTTCGTGCTCGAGGGATTCGATTTCGGCGTCGGCGCTCTGCACAGGTTGATCGGCAAGTCGGAGACCGAGCGGCGCGTCGCGATCAACACGATCGGACCGTGGTGGGACGGAAACGAGGTCTGGCTGATCGTCGCCGGTGCGGCGATGTTCGCGGCGTTTCCGGGTTGGTACGCGACGATGTTCTCAGCGCTCTACCTGGCGCTCGTGCTCGTGCTGGTAGCGCTGTTCGCGCGCGGCGTGTCGTTCGAGTACCGGGGTAAGCGCGACAGCGACCGCTGGCGCGACGGTTGGTCGTGGTCGCTGACGGTCGGCAGCGTCCTCATCCCGCTGCTCGTAGGAGTCGCTCTCGGCGACCTCCTGCATGGACTTCCGATCAACCAGCAGCACGACTTCACAGGAAACTTCTTCGACCTGCTGACGGGATACGGACTGATGACCGGGGTGACCCTGCTCACCCTGTGCCTGCTGCACGGCGCGACGTTCCTCGCGCTGCGTACGACCGACGAGATCCGCGATCGTGCCCGCGCGTTTGCGCGCCTGATCGGCCTGGTCGCGATCGTCGTCAATATCGGCTGGGTGATCTGGACGCTGGTCGTGATCGGCGGCGGCACGGTGCCCGAGCCGACCCAGATCTTCGGCGTGATCGCCGTGATCTTCGCCCAACGGCTCGCGAGCAGCGACAGCGACGGATGGGCATTCCTCGCCTCCGGGTTCGGGATCGCCGCCGCAATCGGCCAGATCTTCATCGCCCTCTATCCCAACGTCATGGTCTCGAGCACGAATGCCGCCTACAACCTGACCGTCAACAACTCCGCCTCCGGCCACTACGCGCTCGTCGTGATGACGATCGTCGCGGTGCTCTTCATGCCGATCGTGCTGCTTTACCAGGGGTGGTCCTTCCATGTCTTCCGCAGCCGTGTCGCGGCACCCCCCGGCTCACCCCAGACTCTCGGCGGTGCCGAGGTCGGCTCGAAACCTCAGACGGCCGGCGGAAGTAGCGGCGCCCCCGCGTCCAACTAGTGGGCCTCATCTAGTGCGCGCCCTGGATCCGCGCCTGCTCCACCGTACGACGTCGGCGCGACCGCTGTTGGCGACCGACACCGCACTCGGACTCGCCACCGCGATTGCGGTGCTGCTACAGGCCACCTTGCTGGCACGGATCGTCGCTCAGGCGTTCGCCGGAGCCCCGCTTCGCAGCCTCCGGCTGGATCTTGGCCTGCTGGTGAGCGTGTTCCTGCTGCGAGGCGCGTTCGCGTGGGGAATGGAGATCGCCGGGCGTCGGGCAGCGTGGAGCGTCCTGTCGGAGCTTCGTCTGGCCCTCGTTGAGAAACGGTTGCGCGCTCAGCCCGTGGCCGTGGACGGCACCAGCGGTGCCGAGATCGCCACGGTCGCAGTGCAGGGAATCGAGGCCCTGGAGGGCTACTTCGCTCGCTACCTGCCGCAAGCGGCGCTCGCATGTCTGGTCCCGCCGCTCGTGATCGTTTGGGTGGTGTTCGTGGATGCCGAATCGGCGCTGATCATGCTGCTGACGCTCCCACTCGTGCCGGTCTTCATGTGGCTGATCGGCCGCTACACAGAGCAGCGCACGCAGGAGCGGTGGCAGGCGCTCCGGCAGCTCTCGACCCATTTTCTCGACATCGTGCGAGGCCTGCCGACGCTCCGGGCGTTCGGCCGGGCACACCACCAGGTGGCCGTCCTGGAAGATGTCAGCGAGCGCTATCGCAAGGCGACGATGGAAACCCTGCGCGTCAGTTTTCTGTCGGGCTCGATCCTGGAACTCGCGGCCACGCTCGGGGTCGCGCTCATCGCGGTGGCGGCCGGCTTGCGGCTCGTCGGTGGCGGCCTTGGGCTACAGGCCGGGTTGACCGTCCTCGTGCTGGCGCCCGAGCTATATCTGCCGTTCCGGCGACTCGGTGCGGAGTTCCACGCGAGCGCCGATGGGCTGGCCGTCGCGGAGCGGATGTTCGAACTGCTCGACGCGCCCGCCGTGGCCGGCCCCGGCGGCGACCGGCTGGCGCCGAGCCCGGCGCGGGCTGCCGTGCGGCTCGAGCGGGTGTCGTTCTCATACCCCGCCCGCCCCGGAGTCGTGCTCGATCGACTGAACCTGGAGCTCTCACCCGGTGAGGCGGTGGCGCTGATCGGCGAGAGCGGGGCCGGCAAGAGCTCTGTGGCGGCGTTGCTGCTCGGGATGTTGCAGCCGACCTCTGGCCGCATCTCCGTAGGTGGCATCGATCTTCGCTCATGTCAGGCCGACGCGTGGCGGCAACTGATCGCCTGGGTGCCTCAGCATCCGACGTTGTTTCGCGGCACAGTCGCAGCGAACATCCGATTCGGCGATCCGGATGCGTCCGACCGTCACGTGTACGAAGCCGCAGCCCGTGTCGGCGCGGATGAGTTCATCAGGGCGCTTCCCGACGGCTACACAACTCTGATCGGCGACGGCGGGCGGTCGCTGTCGCCCGGCGAGCGCCGGCGAATTGGGCTCGCCCGAGCTTTCCTGCGGGACGCCCCGCTCGTGATCCTCGACGAGCCGACGGCGGATCTGGACCCGGCGAGCGTGGCACTCGTCGCCACGGCCGTGCGTCGGCTCCGGGTCGGGCGCACGATGCTGCTGATTGCGCACCGGCCGGAGCTCGTCGAGCACGTGGACCGGGTGGTTCGCCTGGTGGGCGGAGTCGCAATCCCTGCGGATCGCAGGCAGGCCGCATGACCGGGACGCTCCGTGATCTCCTCGGGCTGGCCCATGCGCCGCGTGCGCGGCTGGCGGCTGCCGCGACGCTCGGCGCGTTGACCATTGTCTTCGGCATGGGCCTGATGGCCACGGCGGGATATCTCATCTCGCGAGCGGCGCAGCGTCCTGCCGTCCTGTCGCTAGAGGTGACGATCGTCGCAGTACGGTTCTTCGGCCTCGGCCGGCCGGTGATCCGCTATCTGGAGCGGCTCACCTCGCACGACGTCGCTCTGCGCGTGCTCGGCCGGGTGCGGACTCGGGTCTACGAGCGCATCGAGCCGCTCGCGCCGGCGGAGCTCGACTGCTATCGCAAAGGCGATCTGCTGTCGCGCATGGTCGCGGACGTGGACGCCCAGCAGAACCTGCACCTGCGTGGCCTCGAGCCGCCGCTGGTTGCGCTGCTCGCCGGCGCCCTGGCGGTTGGCGTCGCAGCTGCCGTCGTGCCGGCCGCCGGCGTTGTGCTCGCGGCCGGCTTGCTCGTCGGCGGGCTCGCCGTGCCGGCGCTGTCCGGCTTCCTCGCGGCGCGTGCGGGGCGCCGGCAGGCTGCGGCGCGCGGCGAGCTCGCGGCCGAACTCGTCGAGTTGATCGGTGGCGCGCCCGAAGTCGTCGCATTCGGCGGTGAGCGGGCGGCCCTGGCCCGGATCCATGACGCTGACTCCTCGCTGGTGAAGCTTGCCCGGCGCGACGCACGCGCCACGGCGGTTGGCGATGGCATCGGCCTCGCGGTGACGGGCGTGACCGTGACCGGTGTACTGGCCGTCGCTGTCGGCTCGTCGGCTTCAGGTCAGCTCGACCGCGTGCTGATCGCAGCGTTGGCGCTCCTCGCGCTGGCGTCGTTCGAGGCCGTCACCCCGCTGGCCGCAGCTGCCCGCGAGCTATCCGCGACGCTCGCAGCGGGTCGTCGAATCCTCGAGCTCACGCAACAACACGCGGCGGTGCGCGACCCCGCGGCGCCCGCCCCGGCTCCGACCTGGCCGTTCGTGGTCGAGCTCGAGGGGGTGCGCGCGAGGTACCCGCGCGAGGCTCGCCCGGCGCTCGACGGCGTGAGCCTCCGGCTCGAGCCGGGAGAGCGGGTTGCGCTCGTGGGGGCCAGCGGCGCCGGGAAGACCACTGTCACAAATCTGCTGCTTCGCTTCCTCGATCCGGAGCAGGGACGGGTGACGCTCGCCGGACGGAGCCTTCGCGACTACCGCCAGGCGGACGTCCGGCGCGCCGTTGCGGTCGCCGGCCAGGACTCGCACCTGTTCTCCGCGAGCATTCGGGACAACGTCCGCCTCCCGCGCCCGGATGCGAGCGACTCAGAGATCGAACAGGCACTCCGCCGGGCGCGGATCTGGGATTGGATCGAACGCCTTCCGAATCGGCTGGACACACTCGTTGGGGAGGAGGGACGTGAGTTGTCCGGGGGCCAGCGGCAGCGGATCGTACTCGCCCGAGCGTTGCTTGCGGACGCGCCAATCCTCGTCCTCGACGAGCCGACCGCCCACCTCGATCCGAGCACCGCCGGTGAGCTCATCCGCGACGCGCTCTCGGCTGCGGACGACCACACCGTGCTGCTGATCACCCATCGAAGCGAGGGGCTGGATCTCGTCGGCCGGGTGCTCACGCTCCGGCCGGGGCTGGGCGCCGACGCCGCGCAGCCGGACGACTCCGATCCGACCGAACCCTACGACGGAGAGGACTGAGCCGGCTTGGCCGGACTCTGCGGAGCTGCGGAGACCACTTGATCGTCATCCCAGTCGATGTCGGCTGCCTCGCCGCGATCGAGCACGTGGGGACCGCCGGTCTTGGTGAAGCGGTCCCAGCCCCAGTCGATCACCGCCTCGATCTTGGCGCGGTTTCCGGACATCAGCGAGGCGTGCACGCCAAGCCAGGCCATGTGCGCGAGCTGTCCGTGGATCTCGTGGTGGTTCTTGCCGACCTCGGCGATCGCGGCGCCCCTGCCGATCATCGCCATGATGCCCTTGTCGCGGTACGCGAACGGCTTTCGCGGCTTGCCCTCGAAGTCGGCGAGGATGTTGTCGGCCGCCCACTTGCCGGACTGCGCTGCCACGGAGCCGAGTTGCGGAAGCGCCCGATCGTCGGGACCGGGGATGTTGGCCACGTCGCCGACCACGTACACGCCCTCGCTGCCCGCGAGCGTGAGGTCCGGCTGGACGTCCACGCGACCGCCCCGACCCTGAGCGAGTCCGCCGTCGGCCGCGACAGCGGCGGCCGAGATGCCCCCGCCCCAGATCACGCACCGAGTGGGGATCACGGTCCCGTCGGAGAGCAGCACGTGTCCGGAACCGATCTCCTTGACGCCGGTCCCGAGTCGCAACCGCACCTTTCGGTCCTCGAGCACCTTGGCGACGTAACCATGGGCCTTGTCAGAGAACGCTCGCAGCAGCGCGTCGCCGAGGTCGACCAACTCGATTTGGGCGGCACCGACGTCGAAGCCGTGGTACTCCGCCGGCACCGTGACGTTCAGCAGGTCGGCCAGGGCACCGGCCACCTCGACCCCGGTGGGGCCGCCGCCGACGATCACGAAGTTGAGCGCGCCACGCTCGATCAGCGCGGGGTTCCGGTCGACCTGCTCGAGCACACCGAGGATCCGTGAGCGCAGCTCCGTGGCGTTGTCGAGCGAGTACAACGGGAACGCGTGCTCGGCGGCGCCCGGAGTGTTGAAGAAGTTCGGCTGCGAGCCCGCGGCGAGGACGAGCGCGTCGCCCGTCCACTTCCCGCCGTCGATCGCGGTCACCGTGCGCGTCGCCGGGTCGACCGCCGAGATCTCCGCGAGCTTCACATCGACGTTTTCCTGTTGTGCGAACACCTCCCGCAGCGAGTTCGCGATATCGCTCGGCGCGAGCAGCGACGTCGCCACCTGATACAGCAGCGGCTGGAACTGATGGAAGTTGTTGCGATCGAGCAGCGTGACGTCGACGTCTTCGTGCTCGGCGAGTTGCTGCGCGCAGCCGAGCCCGGCAAAGCCGCCCCCGACGATCACGACATGGCGCCTGCCGTCCGGGGTGCTCATTGGTGCACCGGAACGCGCGCTGTCGACGGAGCCACCGCCATCCGCTCGAGTAGGTGGTCGCCGACGCGCAACGCGTTCGCCATCGCCGTCAGCGCCGGGTTGACCGCGCCGATACTCGGAAAGAAGCTCGTGTCGACGACGTACAGGTTGTCGAGCTCATGCGCCTTGCAGTTGACGTCGAGCACCGACGTTGCGGGGTCGCTGCCGAACCTGACGGTGCCGGCTTGGTGCGCACAGCCGGCGACCGGGATCTCGTTCTTGAGGTAGGCACGATGCGGCAGCAGGTGCCCGTGGTGCATGCCGAGGTCCTCGAGCATCTCCTTGAGCTCGTGGTACAGGCGCTCCTTGGGCTCCTCGTTGCTGGCCGTGTAGCTGATCTGGATGTTGCCGTCCTTGGTGAGCGAGACGCGGTTCTCAGACAGCGGCAGGTCCTCGGTGGAGAGCCAGAAGTCGACCGCGTGACGGGCGACGTCGCGCAGCGTCCACTCGGGCGCAAATCGCGTCTCGCCTGGCTTCTCGCCCCGGAACATCTCCGCTTGGGACTTGCCGACCATCTGGATGTTTCCCAGCGGGAAGTCGAAGTCCTTGGTGCCCTTGAGGTAGAAGTCGTTGACCCCGAGCGTCTTCTGGAACACGGTCGGGTTCTTTTCCTTTGAGAGCGCCAGCACAGCCTGGCTGTTGTGGAACATGAAATTACGGCCGACCTGGTCAGAGCCGTTCGCGAGCCCGCGTGGGTGCTTGTCGGTCGCGGATGCGAGCAGCAGCCTCGCGCTGTTGGCAGCCCCGCAGGAGACGACCACGAGCTCGGCTTCAAACACCTCCTGTTGGCCGTCGTGGCTGACCACCACCCCGGTGACCGCCGTTCCGGCCTCGTTGGTCTCGAGGCGCACGGCCTGCGCATCGGTCATCAGCGTCACGTTCGGGTGCTCGATCGCCGGGCGCACCGCGATCACCTCGGCGTCAGATTTTGCGTGCACCAGGCATGGAAAGCCGTCACAGTTGTCGCACCGGACGCACTTGCTGAACGGCATGTTGGACTCGTCGAGCAAGATCCCGCAGGGGGCGTGAAACGGGTGCAGACCGGCCTTCGCAAGGTCGTCTGACAGCTGCTGGATCCGCGGCTCATGCGAGACGGGCCCGAACGGGTAGGGCGCGCTGGCCGGGGGCTCGGTCGGGTCCTCGCCGTGCACGCCATGCACCTGGTAGAGCTGCTCGGCCTGCGTGTAGTACGGCTCCATCTGCTCGTAGGAGATCGGCCACGCGGGCGAGCTCCCACCGTGATGGTGCAGCTCAGAGAAGTCCTCCTTGCGCAGCCGGTAAAGCGCGGCTCCGTACCGCTTGGTCGCGCCGCCGACCCAGTAGTGCACCTCCGGCTGAAATGCCGAACCGTCGGCGTAGTACCACGTGTCATCGGAGACGTAGCGGTTCTCCACGAACACGTTCTGCGCCAACCAGTTCTGCGGCTCGCGCGGGAGCCAGCCACCGCGCTCGAGCATCAGGATCCGCTTGCCCGACGGTGCCATGCGGTGCACGATCGTGCCGCCGCCCGCGCCGCTGCCGATCACGATCACGTCATATGAGTTGCTCATCAGCTGATCTCCGCGAGTCGCTCTGCAAGGACGATCCGCCCGGCGGCCTCGACCAGCGCGAGGTGCGAGAACGCCTGCGGGAAGTTGCCCAGATGCCGGCCCGTGTCGACGTCGAACTCCTCGGCGTAGAGGCCCAGCGGGGACGCAACTCTGACCAGACGCTCCATCAGATCGCGCGCTCGCTGCATCTCGCCGATGACCGCCTGCGCCGAGACAAGCCAGAACGAGCAGATCAGGAACGTGCCCTCCTTGCCCGACAGGCCGTCGTCGGTCTCATCTGTTCTGTAGCGAAGCACGAACCCGTTCTCCGTCAGCTCATCGGCGATCGCGAGCACGCTCGCCCGCAGACGCTCGTCGTTGCCCGGGAGGAAGCCGAACAGCGCGGCCAGCAGCGTCGAGGCATCCAGCGACTCGGTGCCGTAGTACTGCGTCAGGACCCCGCGCTTGTCGACGCCGTGCTCGAGGATGTCGGCCTTGATCTCGACCGCCGTGTCCGCCCAGCTGGCGGTCAGCTCTCGTTCGCCGCGGATCTCCGCGAGCTTCGCCGCCCGGTCGAGCGCGACCCAGCACATCAGCTTCGAGGAGACGTAGTGCTGGGGCTTCCCGCGCGCTTCCCAGATCCCCTGATCGGGATTGCGCCACACAGCCTTGGCGCATTCGGCCTGCGATTTCACGAGCGGCCACAACCGGCGCGGCAAGCGCTGGCTGCGCCGCGTGTGCAGAAGAATCGAGTCCAACGCCGCCCCGAACACGTCGTTCTGGCGCTGATCGAACGCGCCGTTGCCGATCCTCACGGGACGTGCTCCGGCATAGCCGGAGAGGTCCTCGCGGAACGTCTCGGTCAGATCCCGGCGACCGTCGATCCCATACATGATCTGCAGGGCCCCGTCATCGGTGCGCTCGAGGTCGGCGATGAACTGGATGAACTCGTCGGCCTCCCAGTCCAGATCCAGGTAATGCAGCGCTTGCAGGGTGAATGTCGAGTCACGCACCCACGTGTAGCGGTAGTCCCAGTTGCGCTCCCCGCCCGGGGTCTCCGGCAACGAGGTGGTCAGCGCCGCCACCGTCGCCCCCGTGGGCATGTACGTGAGCCCCTTGATCGTGAGCGCCGAGCGCTGGATCAGCGGTCCCAGATCATGGTCAGGGATGCGCGCACGGGCCAGCCACGAGCGCCAGAACTGCTTCGTGGCATCGAGCCGCGCGTCTGCTTCCTCGACGGTGGCCGGCGGCGGTACGTCCGGACTCCACGAGAGCACGCAGTACAGCCGCTCCCCCTCGCTCAGGACGTGTCGCGCCCGGGCGCGCCCGGATTCGATCCCGATCAGCATGTCGGTCTGCAGCGTGATCGCCTGATCGGCCCCGGACGCGTCCGCAATATGCCGATCGTCGCTCAGCGACCACTCCGCGGTCGTGCGCCCGTAATCGAACACCGGCTCGCAGACGAGCTCGATCTCGACCGTGCCTTCGGTGCACTCGACGGTCCGAACGAGCATGTGCTCGGCGTCATCGTCGGCCGGCGGCCGCGTGTGAGGCGTGACCGTGTCCTCGCCGCGCCGTGGACCCATCGTGAGCGCATCGCGCACGATCGCCCAACCGGTTGACGCCTTCCAGGACGTGACCAGCGTGTTCGTTCCCGGCTCGTACATGCCGATTGCTGGGGACGTTGATCCCGAACGGTCCGAGCCTGAAGTACCCGGCGCCTCGATCGAGCAGCGTCCCGAACACGCTCGGCGAGTCAAACCTCGGGACGCACAGCCAGCCGACCGCGCCGTCCGGGGCCATCAGCGCGCCCGTGTGACAGTTGGACAGAAATCCGTAGTTCGCGATCGGCGGAAACGGCGACGGCGCCGCGGCGCTCTGCGGCATCGCCGCGGGCTGACCGTTGGTCTTCGCGGCCGGCTTGGCCCCGTCCTCGGACTTGCTCGGTCGTTCGCTTGGGTTTGCTCGTGGTGCTCATGACGCCACCCACGGGCCGTGCCACTTGTCGAAGCCGCTTACCAGCTCATCGGCCTCTTTCGGCCCCCAGCTGCCAGGGGCGTACCCGTGCACCGGCGGCGGATGATCGATCAGCGGGGCCATGATCCGCCAGGTCTCCTCGACGCCGTCCTGGCGTGTGAACAATGCGCTGTTCCCGTCCATCGCCGCGTGGAGCAGGACCTCGTACGGGGTTGGGCCCTCGCCGCCCTCTTCGGCGAACTCCATGTCGAGCGTGATCTCGTCGGGGCCGCCCTGATCGGCCCGGTGGGCGTCGACGATCCAGCGGATCCCGGTCATCGGATCGAGCTTGACCACGAGCTGACTCTGGACCGGAGGTCTCGCGACCGTCGTGGGCATGAACCGCAGCCGCGGCGGGCGGCGGAACACCAGCCGCACCTCGGTCTGGGTCACGGGCAGAAGCTTGCCGGTGCGGATGAACCACGGCACGCCCGCCCATCGCCAGTTGTCGACCTCGAGCCGCAGCGCCGCGTAGGTCTCGGTCGTCGAACCGGCCGCGACCCCGTCGACGTCCAGGTAGCCGTCGTATTGGCCGCGGACGTAGTGCGCCGGATCGGCCTCCGGCATCGACCGGAACACCGCGACCTTCGCGTCGTTGAGCGTGTCCGCGTCGGCCGCCGCCGGCGCTTCCATCGCAGTCGCAGCCACGAGCTGCATCAGGTGGTTGACGACGACGTCGCGCAGCGCGCCGACGGGATCGTAGAAGTGGCCGCGATCCGCTACGCCGAAGCTCTCGGCCATGGTGATCTCCACGGCGGAGATGTGGTTGCGGTTCCACAATGGCTCGAACGTCGAGTTGGCGAACCGCAGGTACAGAAACTCCTGGGTGCCCATCTTTCCGAGGAAGTGGTCGATCCGGTAGAGCTGCGACTCGTCGATGTACTGGTGGATGTCGGCGGCGAGCGCGCGGGCTGACTGCAGGTCATGACCGAACGGCTTCTCGACGACGACCCGCGCGTGCGAGGTCAGCCCGGCCTCCGACAAGCCCTTGATCACGGTCGCGAACAGAAACGGCGGGATCTCCAGGTAGAACACCGGCAGCTGGGCGGTCTGGATCGCCGCGCCGACGCGCGTGAACGTCGCTGCGTCGCTGAAGTCTCCCTGCACGTACGAAAGCCGCGCCGCAAACCGCTTGAACACCGCGTCGTCCACGGTCTCGCCCGTGTTCTGGATCGACTCGCGCGCGTGACTGCGAAGCTGGTCGACGGTCCAGTCGTTGCCGGCGACGCCGACGATCGGGCAGTCGAGCAAGACCGCGCGCCTCGAGCCTGTACAGCGAGCGGAAGGTCATCACCTTCGCGAGATCCCCTGTGATTCCGAATATGACGAGAACGTCGGCTTTCGCGTCCGGTGCGGCGGTCCTCACGCGCTCGGGATGCTGCTGGGTAGCCACTGCCATAAGCGCATCTCCCTGTCGGGGCCGGGCACGGATGCCTCGGCGCCAGTTGTGTCAGCCGTGCACGCTATGACGGGCGGCCGAGGCGGTCATCACCCCGTTCGGGTGAGTCGGGCGAAAGTCTTAGCGGAGTAGACCTGCCGCCAATGCCCTGCGCGTCCGACGCGCCGGCGCGGTCCAGGTCGACCGAGTCGCCAAACGCGCGAAGGACGGTCGCGTCCAGGCGTGCCAGCTCGGCTTCGACGGAGGGGCGGTTTTCGGGTAGGACCTCGTCGTGGAGCTCGATGAGCATCGCGCGCATGCGCCGCATGACCTGGATCGAGCGCACCCCGTATTCGCGGATCTCGGTGGTGCCGAGCTCCAGGTACTCATCCCAGCCGCGCACCGGGACGACGAGGCCGGTGCGGTCGCCGCGCTCGCCTTCCCAGCATCGCAGGTTACGCCTCCATGCGCGCGCCGGCGATTCCGCTACGGCCCACCTGCCAAGTTGACGCGTCCGGCATCCTTATCCACTGATGGGGCATCTAGAGCTCACGACCCTTCAAGCGGGCCTTGACGAGGTCCGCCTGTCGCCCGTCGACGGCGGACGCGTCGAGCTGATCGTCCGGCGCCCGGCCGAAGATGAGCGCGAGGTGCTCGTCGAGGGAGAGCTGAGTACCAAGGCCGGGCTGGTGGGGGACAAGTGGAGGGTCGCGCGCGACGGCAAGGAGCCAAACCCCGAGGCGCAGCTGACGCTGATGAACGCGCGGGCCGCCGCGCTCGTGGCTGGCGGCGCCGACCACGGCGGCCTCGCCGGGGATCAGCTGTACGTCGACCTCGACCTGAGCCACGAGAACCTCCCGCCGGGAACCCTTCTTGCGGTCGGCTCGGCGGTGATCGAGGTGACGGCCGAGCCGCACACCGGGTGCGGCAAGTTCGCGCGGCGATTCGGCGTCGACGCGCTCAAGTTCGTCAACTCCAGGGACGGCCGCGCGCTGAGGCTGCGGGGGATGAACACCAAGGTGATCGCGGGCGGAGTCGTGCGCCCGAGGCGACGCGATCATCAAGGCCGTCGCCGCTGTCTCCGCCTGAGCGCAGGCGGGGAGATCTCCGTCACTGCTTGGCGATCGTCAAGTTTGTAGCGATGGCGTTTGATCTGATGCAGATCGGCCGCAGTCCGCTAGCATTCTGCCACCGTGAAGACGCTGTATCTCCGCAACGTTCCGGATGAGCTGAGTGAGCGGCTTGCTGTGCTGGCGGCTCGCGAGGGGATCTCGGTGTCGGCGCTTGCGCTGCGGGAACTGGGGGAGACCGCGCGGCGTGCCGAGAACCCGGCGCTACTCGGTGAGTTGCCAGACCTCGACGTGTCGGCGGCCGATGTGGTCGCCGATCTCGAGGCTGGGCGCGCCGGGCGGTGATCGTTTTCGACGCCTCCGCCGGCGTGTTGGCCCTGCTGAACGACGGGGACGCGCGGCGATCGCTTGCAAGCCAGACCGTCGCGGTTCCGCACCTGGTCGACTCTGAGGTCGGGCACGCTTTGCGCGGGCAGGTGCTGCGCGGACGCGTCAGCGCTGAGGACGCCGGCGCGGCGCTCGCGCGTTGGGCGCGGCTCGGGATGCGCCGCTTCGCAGTCGTCGGCCTGCTCGAGCGGATCTGGGAGTTGCGCGACAACTTGAGCGCCTACGACGCCAGCTACGTGGCGCTTGCCGAAGCGCTCGCGTGCGAGCTCTTGACCGCCGATGCACGGCTCGCCAGCGCGCCGGGACCGAAGTGCGCGATCACCGTCGTACGGCGCTGATCGCGCCCCGACCTCGCGATCGACAGACGCCCACCGACTGGTCCAGACCCGGATCGACCGGATCGACCCCGGATCGACCCTTCTGATGGACGATGACTCTATCGGTCTACATAAGCCCGATTATCGAGCGTTGATCACAGCGGACAGGGTCGGCTCTCGAGCCGCCTCAGCTCGCCCCCGTGCACGACACCGAGTCGAGAACCTGCTGGCTGTGGAGCACCACCACAGCGTCCGACGGCGGATAGAACGGCAGCTGCAGCTGCTGTTCAGCCGATGAGCCGATCCGTCCGGTGAACGCGAAGGCGATGGTCGTGCCGCTGAGTTTGCCGGCCCAGATGTCGCCCGTGTCGCCGACAAATGGCGTTGCTCGTCTCTGATCGCCCATGAAGGCTTCGCGGTAGACGAGCCGGAGCCGTTTACACGGTGCCTCTATGACGTCAGCGAAATCACGACCTGAGCCGTCCGTTTGCCCCGGACCGTTAGTCAGGGTCACGGTGATCGCTCGGTAGCCGTCCGGGTCGGCGCCGGACGGTGGTGGCCAGCTGCACGAGGCGTACGAAGTCTGCTGGAAAGTGGGTTCAGAGCCGGTCTGCTGAAGCAGCGACGAGCGGTGAAACTGAGACTCTCCCGGTCGGGGCGTACGGCTGGCAGTAGCGCCCGGCATCGCGTGGGTGCGTTCGCATGACTCGAGGCGAGATGCCTTCGACGGGCCACTCGTCGCCAACAGCAACACGATTGCAGCCGCCAGGGCCACCGCTACCACGGGGCCCAGGCGCAAGGCCAGGCGCGGCGTCCGATAGAGGAGTCGCCACCACACCTTGTCATGACGTCGTGCCACCCGCATCAGTTGCGCGACGTCGTACTGCCAGCGCTTGTTGCTGAGGTCGAATGCGTTGTGCTTGGGCAGCGATGCGATGTCGGAGGGCAGCTCATCGGCCTCGGGCATCGCGGCGCCCTCTACAAGCACCGGGACGACTGTCACCCCAGGGAGGCTCAGAGCGGTGCGTACCTCCTGCCTGACGAGGTCGTCTGCCGCGTCAATACGTCTGGTGCCGTCTGGAAGCCGGGCGCTGAGCCATCTCGGGCCGACCAGCACCAGCACGAGGTCGCAGCCGGCCATCCATTGTTGAGTCGCTTGCTCGAAGTCGACTCCGACCGCGATCGAATCGATGTCCATGAACACGCGCGTCGGTCCAAACCGGGCGGTCAGAGCCTCGGCTAGGCGGCCCGCGTGGCCGCCCGTGTCGTCGCGTCTGTAGGAGATAAAGATGCTCGGCATCGACGCTCTCTAGCCCCCGAAACTGCAGTCGGCTCGGGATCATGGCCAATGCGTTGAGCCGGCCCGCAAATTCGCTGCTTTTGCGGTCCAATCGTGTCACGGTCCGGCCGCGCAAAGCAGTGACTTTTGACCCCGTCAGCACGGGCGCTGGTATGGAATCGACGGATCGGCCTGGCGCCAAAGGCGCGGGGCTTGGGCCGGGTCAAAGGACTGACAGAGCTCGCGGACGTAGGACGCAATCGGATGGACCCCCGAGACACGAATCGTGCCGTCCACGCTTGCGGACGCCAACATCTTGCCGTCGGGTGAGACAGCCACGCTGGACACCGAGCGGGTGTGACCGGTCAGGGGTGCGCCCAGTTGGCGACGGGAGGCGACATCCCACAGGCGGACGGTGGAGTCGTAGCTTCCGGACGCCAGTACCTTGCCGTCGGGCGAGAAGGCGACCCCGGACGTGGTGTCGGTGTGGCCGGTGAAAGGCGGGGCCACTTCGCGGTGCGATGCGACGTCCCACAGGTGGATCGCGAGGTCGCCGGCAGATGCCATTGTCTTGCCGTCGGGCGAGAATGCCAGGGCGTAGATCTGATCGTTCTGGCCTGTCAGCGGCGGTCGGCGCTCTCGTCGTGAGGCGACGTCCCATAGGCGGATCGTCCTGTCTCCGCCACCGGACGCCAGCGTCCTTCCATCTGGGCTGAAAGCCACGCTGAAGATGACGTTGGATGCCCTCAATGGCTGACCGATCTCCTGGTGTGTGCTCACGTTCCATAACCGGACCATGCCGTCGTCGCTGCCTGAAGCAAGCATCCTTCCATCGGGCGAGAACGCCACACTCCAGATGGTTCTGCCTGCACTCAGCGTCAGCGGTGGCCTGATGTCGCGCCGCGAGGCGACGTCCCACAGCCTGATCGTGGTGTCGGCGGCGGATGCGAGCAGCTTGCCATCCGGCGAGAACGCCACGCTGTCGACACCGTTGAGTCCCCCAGGCGAGGCAGGGTTTGTCAGCGTCGCGATCGCGTGGTGGGAGGCGACACCCCACAGCTCGATCCGCCCGGCAAGGCTCCCACTCGCGATTGTCTTGCCGTCGGGGCTGAACGCCACCGCCAGAACGTGACGACCCTGGCTGACGAGCGGCGTCGCGAGACCGAGCGCTGCGACGTGCCACAGGCGGACCGTGTGGTCTTCGTTGGCGGTTGCAAGGACTTTGCCATCCGGGCTGAATGCGACGCCCCGAACTCCGCCACCCCCGGTCAGCGGCGCGGTCAGGGAGCGCAGCGAGGCGACGTCCCACAAACGGACCGTCTGATCGGCTCCGCCCGACGCGAGCACCTTCCCGTCGGGCGAGAACGCCACGCTCTGAACGTCGTCCTTGTTCCCCCTCAGCTGCCCTACCGCGACGCGGGATGCGACATTCCACAGCCGGACGGTCCGATCGAGGCTTCCAGACGCCAGCAGCTTGCCGTCGGGCGAGAACGCGATGGTCTCCACCGAGCTCGTATGACCGCTGAGCGCACCCAGCTGGTGGCGTGACGCGACGTCCCACAGCCGGATCACGCCGCGGAAGTTCGCGGTGGCGAGTGTCCTGCCATCGGGACTGAAGGCAACGCTGGACACCGGGCGGTCGTCAACCATCTCGGCGACCTGGCGCTGTGACGCGACATCCCACAACCGGATCGTCTGATCCATCCCTACCGACGCCAGCATCGTGCCATCCGGGGAGAACGCGACGCCGTAGATCAAGTTGCTATGACCTCGCAGCGGCGCCCCTCGCTCACGGTGGGACGCGACGTCCCACAAGCGAATCGTGTTGTCGGCCGGATCGTAGTTGAGGGTCGAACGCGAGCCGGCGGATGCAAGGGTCTTCCCGTCGGGCGAGAAGGTCACGGTGCCGACAGTGTTCGTGTGACCGATCAGCGGCGGTCCTAACGCTCGCGGAGGTGCAGCGCTCCAAAGCCTGATCGTCCTGTCGTCGCCGGACGAAGCGAGCATCTTCCCGTCAGGCGAGAACGCCACGCTGTCCACTCCGTTGCCGTGACCGGTCAGCGTGATTGGACGTCTCGCGACGGTGAGCAGTGCGATACGCGCACCGATCGACGGCTGCAGCTGCCAAGCTCGCAACGCCTGAAGCGCCGCAAGACTGACGTTGCCTGGCTCCTGCGCCTGGTTCGAGAGAAGCTGTGACTGCGCGATGTGCGTCTCGTCGATCGCCGCCTGCCGCTGAATCAGAGCGACGACGGCCGCGACGGTGACCGCCGCCAGCGCCGCCATGACCGCCACTCGTCTCACGCGCCGGACGACCTTCGCCGCGTGGATGCTCCGCGCGACGAATTCGCTCTGGTCTTCGGTCAGCCGCTGGCGGTGCTGCGCCTGCCGGACGAGGGATTCCTGCGCTTTTTCCAGGTCCTTGCCGCGGAGGACATCGCCTGTGCCATCGCGCCACCCGTGCGCTCGCTGGGCGAGGTCGGTGAGCTCGTCGCGCCACTCGACGTCCGTTTGCAGCGCATGCACGAGCCGGGCAATCCCGGCCTCGCGATCGTCTCGATCGCGCATGAAGATCCATTCACGACGCTCGAGCGTCGGCGGGAGCTCCTCGTCACTTTCATCTCCACGCCGGACCGGGATGATCTTCTTGTTGAGCTCGACCGCCTGCCCAAGCTCGTTCAGACACGCCTCCGAGGAGAGTGACCGACGCGTGACAACGAAGACGAAGGCTCGCGCACGCAGGATGTCCTTTCTTATGCGCGCCCTCCAATCCTCACCGCCCGCGATGTAATCGACATCCCGCCACACCTCGAGTCCGTTCTGCGCAAGTGCGTCGACCACCGAGGCGGCGAACGACTCATCCGTCTGGCGGGCGTAAGACAGGAACGCGTCGTAGCGGCCGTCTGAACTTCCCTGCGCCATCGGCGCACGGGGTGTCTCCTCTGCGAACACCTCAACCCCTCGCGCTCTCGCTGCCGCGATCGTATCCGACGGGTCAACGTCGAGCGTGGTCGTTTGGGCACCAGCGAACGGTGCCCTGGGGCTAGTCGTTCAACGTCCCACGCCACGATCACGCGCAACCGCGCGGATCGCGTCGAGATACGGCTGGTCTGCGCGCTGAACCTCCGCCGGGAGCTCTTGGAGCGGCCTGAGCGACCGGTGATGTGGGTCCTGCTCGGTCATCCACGCCGCCCACGCGTCGTGCACGTCCTCGAGCACGGCGCGGTCGCCCTTGGCCATAGCCAAGACCGCGTAGATGCGAAACAGCGCGGCTGTATCGCCGTCCGGAAGCAGATGAGCTGGTATCAGCCGTTCAATTGCCTCGGCCAGCTCGTCGACGTAGCTCAACGGGTGGCCTGCCTGATCAACTCGGCGAAGTAGATCGCGGCGAACGCGAGTGGCACGATCCGCTCCGCGGTCCCCAGCTCGTGATATCCGTTGAGCCACGCCCACATGTTCCGGGGCGGCCAAAGCTTCAGCGGCGCCTTTTTGGTCTTCAGGCGATCCCACTCATCGGAGAACAGCTGGAACGGCAATCTAGGCTCGATCGCGTTGATGACTTCGAATTTCGCCGCGTTGAGTTTGCGGTAGCTCTGCAGCAGCCACCACCATGCGAGCGCGAACATGATCCCCGCCGCCGCGACGTACCACCGCAGGTTCCTGCCCCCCAGCAGAGCCACCAGCCCCGTGTTGACCGTGAGAAAGAACGTGTTGGCCAGTGCGCGACGGGCGGAGATTCGATCAGCCATCTCGACCGCCAGCTTGTACAGCTCAAGCTCCACGGATCCAATCGGCGTACTTTCGTCGCGACGCTGCCCAGGCACGTCTGCGCTTCCCTCTCGTCCAACGCTGGTCACGGGCCGAGATTCTCTCAGTCCACCTACGCCAGTACTGCACCGGCGTGACCGGCGCGTTGTTTCATGCGTCTCAACTTCATGTCATCGCGATCGGCTCCTTCAGCACCGCCGATGAATGGCGATTCACCACGGGGGCCTCATGGTCCGGTGCCAAGGTTCGGCTGACGATAGCGGCGCCGTCGCGCGCCGTGGCACCCAGAGGCCGGCCTAGCGCGCGGCTCAGGCCTCGGCGATCATCATCGTCGCGCCGCCGCTGGCGAACGTGGCGACGTCGGCACCGGCCGCCTGGCCCTCGGGAGTGCCAAACGCCGTCTGCAGGTCCTCGGCGGTGTCGAAGTAGAGCAACGCCATGTAGTAGGACGGCGCCGGCGATCCGTCGGGCGTCCCGAGCACCTTGCCCGCCTCGAAGCGGCGAAGGTTCGGGATCTTGTGGACCAGCGGAACGTGCGTCTCGGCGTAGTGCTGGTCGAATGCGGCCGGGTCTTGCGGCTGGCCGTAGGTCACCACGAGCTTTACCACGGTTACCTCCTTGTCGATTTTCGAACGCGCAGGCTATATCGCGCGGCCCACCCGACGTCTCACCGAGTCGCGAAACCGATGATTCGCGAGCCCTGCGGACTCGACCCAGGCGCGAGCCGGCCTACGGGAAGTCGAACCGAGCCACGGCCGACCCCGCCGGCGCCGCAGCGGCGTGGGCGAGCGGCAGCGTGATCCAGTCGTCGAGCGCTGACACGTTGCCAGCCCAGTCCCAGGCGTAGACCGTCAGGCGGTAGCGCCCGCGCGCCAGGCTCGTGAGCGGCAGCGGGCCGGTCAGGCCGCCCGCCAGCCAGTAGTTCCACTGCGGGATGCACAGCCGGCGCGACGCGAAGCAGCCGTAGCCGGGATTCGACGCGCCCGGTGCGAACACGAGCGGCCGGTCGAAGTTCGGGTACTGCTGGGAGCCGCGCAGCGCCCACTGCAGCCCCAGTAGGTCGCGCCCCCGCGAATCGAACAGCCGCCACGCAAGCGCCGCCGGCGCCAGCACTGGCGTCTCGTAGGACGCCTTCTCGACGAAGCTCTGCGGGTCAAACGCGCCAACGATCACGCGCCCATCGGCGAACACGCGCGGCACACCGATGATCGGCGGCTCGGTGTCGGCATACGGAGCAAGCACCCTCCCCCCTGGCCGCAGCGGGTTCAGGTACTGACCGGCGGGGCCGAGCTCGGACAGGTGAACGTGCTTGAAGTTGTACTTCACGGTGCCCAGCACGGTTTCGTACGCGCGCGCAAACTCGCCGTCCGAGACGGTGTGGTTGATGTGCCAGTAGGAGAACTGGCCGACCTGGACGTGCTCGTCGCCCGTACCGGCGCCGATCACCCGGACCAAGCCCGACTGGATCGGGTACACCGGCTGGAAGTTCCGTGCCTCGATGTCGAGCCCGATGTGGAAGTTGGCGGGCCGTAGCTCGTTCAGAGCCGAGCGGATCGCGTGCTGCTGGTGAAACGGCTTGATCGGCCAGCCGGGGATCGCGCCCGGCGCCAGACACCCGATCGAGCACGGCCGCCCGTCGTCCCAGAACGCAACCAGCCCGTCGGCCGACGTGGCAGCCCGCAGCCCCGAAGGCGGCGAGAACGGCCACACGTCCAGCCGCAGGCCGCGCGAATTCGAAATCGCCGTGTAGCTGACGCGTGTGCGGATCCGCAGGCGCTGATCGGAGGCCCGCGCAGCCACGAACGGCTCCGAAAATGTCCATGCGCGCGTACCCGGTGCCGCAGGATTGCGCTCAACTGCGAAGGCAGTGCCGCCGTTGGTCGCAAGCGCAAGCATCTCGGGGCTGAGCACGAGCGCGCGGCGCGGATGGGAGTCGCCTGCACGCACGCTGACCAGCCCTGAGCGCAGGTCGACTGCAAGGACCGTCGCGCGTCCGGCGGGCTTTCCGGCATCGAGCAGCACCGTGCTGCACTGCAGGCGCACGCGCCCATGGTGGATCCGATAGCGGTTGCCGTCGTAGGAGAACGTCAGCCTCCCCGGCGGCGCGACCTTGATCTCGTCGTCGCGCTCGAGGACGCCTCCCGCGCGGCGAAAAGCAGCCGCGCCGAGCGAACGGCCGCCGCGGACCACCCTCACGTGCGCAGGGAGCCGCGGCACATTGATCTGAATCGCGCACGGCCCCATCCTCAGCCGCAACTATCGCAGGCGCAACTTCTGTCTGACCGCGGGTATAGAAGTCGCGACCCACGTCTGAGGAGGAAGGATGAACGGCAAGCTGAAGCTGGCGATCGCGTTGGTGGCCGCGGGCGCGGTCACGGGAGGAGTCGCAGCCGCAGCCTCGTCACCGACGGTCTCGACGGCATCGGCGACCTCGATCAAGCAAACGTCCGCCGTGCTGCAGGGCGTCATCAACCCGAACGGCGCCTCTACCACGTACCAGTTTGTGTGGGGCCTGGCGAAGGACATCTACGGCGCGACGAGCCCGGTCAAGTCCGCAGGTAGTGGGGCCAAAGACAAAGCCGTCGCGTTCACGGCGGCTGGGCTGCTGCCCGGTACCACCTACCACTACCGGTTGACGGCGAGCAGCCGCTTCGGCAATACGGCCGGCGCCGACCGCACGTTCAAGACGGCGGGCCATCCCCCGCCGCAGGTCGCCACCGGCGGCGTTTCGCAGCTCGGTCCGAACACGGCCACCGTAACCGGCGTGATCAACCCCCAGGGCGCGGCGACGACCTACTTCTTCCAGTTCGGGCTGACGGTCAACTACGGCTCGCAGACGTTCGGCGCGGTCGTGGCCGCCGGAGCCGCCCCGGTGCCCGTCGCGACGACGCTGACCGGCCTCGCACAGTTCACGACGTTTCACTACCGGCTCGTCGCCCAGCACGGCTCGATCACGAGCTACGGGGCCGATCAGTCGTTCGTGACGTTCGCCTCGCCGCGGTTCGGCGTGCGCGTGCCGGCCCATACGTCGCCTCGCCGGGACCGTTTCGCGCCGTACGTGTTCACGACCTCGGGCTCGATCCGGCTGCCACGGTCTGTCCCGCCGGCTCTCGGCTGCTCGGGACAGGTCACCGTCCGCTACTTCTTCCGCGGCCGCAACATCGCCTTCGCGCTCGTTCCGGTCCAGACGAACTGCACGTTCTCGAGCCAGGCGGTGTTCCGGCGCCTGCCCGGCCACGGCAAGAAGCGACGGATCGTGAACCTCCGGGTGCGGATCTTCTTCCGCGGCAACGGCTACCTCGCGCCGGAGGGCGCCAAGCCCGAGTCCGTCACGCTCGGCCGAACGTAACGCGATCAGACCCCGTTAGGCGCCCGCAGCCGGACGATCGCGCAGCCGGTAGACGAGCCGCAGTCCCGACCAGATCTCGTCGATCGCGCACACCTTGTTGTCCACGAGCCCGGCCGCGAGGCCGAGCTCGCGGACGACGTTGTCGTTGAGGTCGGTGGTCACGCCCGAGGCCCGCTTCGGCCACGCGAGCCACAGCCCGCCGGCCGGCTCCAGCGCGGCGCGCAGCACCGGCAACCGGCGCTCGAGATCCGCGCGTCGCACGTGGAACGCGACGATCACGTCCAGCCGCCCGCGCGCGCGGCGCAGGACCGACACGCCGCCGGGCAGCTCTCCGAGCGTCCGGTCGAAGCCGTCCGGCGCGCCGATCAGCCCCAGCCTCGAGCCAGGCTTGATCCCGAGCTTTCGAACCAGCGGCGTTCCCGAGTAGCCGACGGACGGCGTGCTCAACCCAGCTCCGACCGCGCCCCGACCTCGGCGATCACCTTCGACAGCTGGCTGCCCTGCCACGCCACCGGGGAGCGGCCCGGCTCGTCCAAGACCAGGCGCGCGCCCTCGATCTGCTGCGCGTATGCCTCCCCCACCGCCCGTGGATGCTCGGGGTCGGCCTGATCGCCGCTGGCGACGACCGCAACCGGCACCGAGATCGACGCCAGATCGGAGAGGCGCTCAAATGGTCGCGAGCGTGGCACGACCTGCAGCGCGTCGGCCACGGCCTCTGGATGCTCGTGCTGCGACAGGCGTTGGCGGATCACCTTCAGGACCGTCGGCTCGAACTCCGGCGTGACGCTCGGCCGCCCATAGGCCTCCAGGAAACCGTCGACGCCGCCCGTGCGCAGCCCCTCGGCGAGCGCGTCCCAGCGTGCCATCCGGGTCTCGTCGTCGACGTTGTGACCGTCGTATGACGGCGTTATGACGACCAGGCCCGCACACCGCTCCGGCGCCCGCAGCGCGAACGCGAGCAACGTATGGGCGCCCATCGACGCACCCGCGAGCACCGCTCGGTCGACGTCGAAGCTGTCCAGCACCGCCTCCAGATCACGGCTGAGGTCGGCATAGTCATAGCCGTCCGGGCGAGGGGCCGGCGACGAGCGGCCGTGCCCGCGGGCGTCGTAGGCGATCACCCGGTGTCCGCTGCGCTCCAGCGAGCGCGAGCCCATCACGACGTAGCGGTGGGTGGCGGTGAGCCCGTGGAGCAGGACGACAGGCATCCCGTCACCGTGCATTTCGACGGCGAGCTTGACGCCGTCGTGCTCGACGAATTGGTCGGCCATCGACGCGTTCTACCATCAGTGACATGGATGTCACCGAAGAAACTTTTCAGTCGGCGGTAATCGAGCGCTCGCACACGGTCCCGGTGGTCGTTGACTTCTGGGCGGAGTGGTGCGGACCGTGCCGGCAGCTCGGCCCGGTGATCGAGCGGGCGGTGCAGGCTCGCCAGGGCAAGATCGAGCTCGCCAAGCTCGACACCGACGCAAACCAGATGCTGGCGCGGACGTACCGGATCCAGAGCATCCCGGCCGTCAAGGCGTTCAAAGACGGCAAGGTCGCCGCCGAGTTCGTCGGTGCGCTGCCACCGGCGCAGGTCGAGCAGTTCCTCGACTCGCTGCTGCCCTCGGAGACCGACGCGCTTGTTTCCGCCGGCGACGAGGAGTCGCTGCGACGGGCGGTCGAGCTCGAACCCCGCCGCGCCGACGCGGTCGTGCCGCTCGCCCGGATCCTGCATGCGCGCGGCGAGGACGACCAGGCGGTCGAGCTGCTCGCGGGCGTACCGGGAAGCTTTGCGGCCGACGGGCTGTCGTCGCGGATCAAGCTCGAACGCGAGGCCGCAGCGGACTCACCCGCGGCCGCGCCGGATCTGACAGCGGCGTTCGCGGCGCTCGACGCCGGCGAGCGCGAGCGCGCACTGGACCTGCTGCTCGAGGCGATCCCCGCCGCCGACGGCGCCCGCGACGACATCCGCCGCGTGGTCGTCGGGATCCTCGACGAGCTTGGCGTCGACCATCCGCTCGCGCGCGACGCCCGCCGCCGCCTCGCGTCCGCCCTGTACTGAGTCTCGCGTCCGCCCGGTACGAGAGTCTCGCGCCCGCCGGGTAGGTGCGCTCAGACCGACAGGGTCAGCTGCTGCTCGGCGGCGGCGTCGGCTTGCAGACCGGCGACCCGGACCCCTAGCAGCCGCACCGGCTTGGGCGCGGCAAAGCGCCGCAGCAGCTCGAGCGCGACCGGGCCGACGCGCTCGGGAGAGCTGACCGGTTCGGCCAGCGTCCGCGCCCGGGTGTGTGTCGAGAAGTCCGCGAGCCGGACCTTGATCCCGATCGTCCGCCCCGCGCGCTGCTGACGGCCGAGCGCGGCGCACAGCTCGTCGACGAGCCGCCGGAGCACGTTCTCGAGCTCCGCGCGGTCGCCGATGTCGTAGTCGAACGTGACCTCGCGTGACTCGGAGACGACCTTTCGCTCCTGGGTCACCGGCGAGTCGTCTTCGAACCGCGCCCGGCGCTGCAGCTCGGCCGCGAACCTCGAGCCGAATCGCTGCGCCAGCTCGTGCGCCGGCACGGAGGCGAGCCTGCCGAGCGTGTCGATCCCGAGCTCGCGCAGGCGCTCGGCGGTCTTCGGCCCGATCCCCGGCACCAGCCCACAGCGCGAGCTCGCGAACCGCTCGCACGCCTGCTCGCGGGTCAGTACCACGAACCCCCTGGGCTTCTCGGCGTCGGAGGCGACCTTTGCGACGAGCTTGCTCGGGCCGATCCCGACCGAGCTGGTCAGCCCGGTGGCGGATTCGATCTCGTGCCGGATCCGGCGCATCGCGGCACGCGGCGCGGGCAGGCCGCTGAGCTCGAGGTACGCCTCGTCGAGCCCGATCACCTCGACGGTCTCGACGTGCGCGCGCACGATTGCCATCACCTCGCGCGAGGCGTCCCGGTAGTAGGCGAAGTCCGGGGTCAGGTAGACCCCGTTGGGACACAGACGGCGCGCGCGCGAGGCCGGGATCGCCGAGCCCACGCCGAACCGCCTGGCCTCGTAGGACGCGGTCGTGACCACCGCCCGCGGGCCGGTCCCGGCGACGATCACCGGCAGCCCGCGCAGCTCAGGCCGCCGCCGGAGCTCGACCGACACGTAGAACGCGTCCATGTCGAGATGGGCGACGCAGCGCTGCGCATCCATCTTGCTGAGGCTAGGCCAACGGCCGGACACGCCCGGGGCACGACTTCGTCGCCCGGCCCGGGGCACCCTGGGTGCCCCGGGCGGGCCGGATCAGATCGAGGACCAGACCGTACCCACGCCCCCGAATCCGAGCGCGCCGGCGATGTTCTGGTTCAGGTCCCACTCGCGGCCGCCGACGAACGGGCCGCGGTCGTCGACCGTGGCGGTCACGCTGCGCCCGCCGTAGCGCAACACGACCTTCGCACCGCATGGGAGCGTGCGGTTCGCGACGCCGTAGTAGGCGTGAAAGCCGCATGCGGTCCCGCCCCCGTCGGCGTACCACGACGCGACGGTGGGACGAAACGCCACCATCTGGCCGGCGTGCGCCCAGGACGCGGCGTTCAGCCGGTCGCCCCGGAACCGCACCCGCAGCCGACTCTGTCCGGTCGCCCCGGGGCTGTAGCGCAGGTCAAAGCCGCCTCGGCGACCGGTGCGCGCCGTCGCCACCGCATGCCACGCCCCGCCCGATCGGGCGAGCAGGCGAACGCGGCGACCGGCGAGCGCCGGCAACAGCTTGCCGTGCACGTGGGCGGCCTGGCCTTCGAGCACGTCGACCTCGTTGGTGGGCACGGTCAAGCGCGCCCGTACCGTCACCGGCGCAACGGCGCTCGCTCCGACGGCGCCGGTCGGGTCCGTCGCCCTCGGCACCGAGCCGCCGGCCCCGGCGACCACGCGGATACGCCCGGACCGGCGCAGCCGCGCGCGAAAGCGGAAGCTTCCGTCGCGGTGCGCGGTGGCGGTCCGCACCACGCGCCAACTGCTCGCACCAGCGGGCGCGAACTCGAGCTGGAGCGACTTGCCCGCCTCGCCGGCGGGGGCGACGCCGGTCAGCGTCAGCCCGTGTCCGAAGGCGATGTTTCGAGCTCGTGGGTTGATTTGGATTGCGTTATTGGTGTCTGCGCTTGCGCTATTGGTGTCTGCAATTGCGCTCTGGGTATCTGCCTTGCCGGCGGTGAGCGCTACCGCCGAAGCTGGAATCGCAAGCATCACGACGCCCGCGCCCAGCTGTACCGGGCGCGATTTGCGCAGCATCTGCTTAGGCCTCAACTCGAGGACCTCCTGTTGGTCTTCGACCGGGCGCCTACGGGGTTAGCTGACGGGCTCGCGGCCGCCGTTCACCATGCGCCGCCTCGGCGCTGAACGTGGTCGCTACGACCGCGGCCGGCCGTCTAGCCGGGCAGTCGATTCGCCCCGGCCGGGATGAACATCCTTTTTGAAGACCCCGGCATTGGGTCCCCCGTTCGCCCCCGCACCGTGCAGGGGCGACTCGGCAGGTCGAATTACGACCTACCCAGGCTGGCACAGTTCTGACACGTCTGTGTGTGACGGCCGTCACACACAGATCCACGGCCGATTCTGCAAGCTGCCGTCGCCGCGAGCGCGTTCCCTTCCTAGAATCAGTGGAATGGCGAACAAGGACCGCCTCACAGGTCTCGACAGCTCGTTCCTGCATCTCGAGCGCGACAGCACGCACATGCACGTGGCCGGCTGTGCCGTGTTCGACGGCAAGGCGCCGGCCTACGAGGAGCTCGTCGAGGCGATCTCATCGCGGCTGCACCTCGTTCCGCGTTACCGCCAGCGGCTCGCGTTCGTGCCGCTGCAGCAGGGACGGCCGGTGTGGGTCGACGACCCGCACTTCAACGTCACCTACCACGTCCGCCATACGGCGCTGCCAAAGCCCGGCGACGACGACGAGCTCAAGCGACTGGCGGGCCGGGTGTTCTCGCAGGCGCTCGACCGCGCGAGGCCGCTGTGGGAGCTGTGGCTGGTCGAGGGATTGGCCGGGGGCCGGTTCGCGCTGCTGTCAAAGACCCATCACGCGCTCGTCGACGGGATCTCCGGCGTCGACATCGCGACGGTCCTGTTCGATGCCTCTCCCGACCCGCTGCCGGTCACCCCACCCGAGCAGGACTGGATCCCCCGGCCGTTGCCGACCGGGCCACAGCTGCTGGCCGACGCGCTGCTGGAGCGCGCAATCGTGCCCGGTGAGATCGCGCGCGGCGTGCGAGCGGTGCTGCGCGGCCCGCGCCAGATCACCACCAAGGCAACCGGGGCGCTCGCCGCGGTCGGCGCGACGACGTGGGCGGGCCTTCAGTCCGCCCCACCGAGTCCGTTCAACGTGCGAATCGGCCCGCACCGGCGCTTCACCTGGGTCCGCTGCGAGCTGGCGACGTTCAAGGCGATCAAGAACCAGCTCGGCGGGACGGTCAACGATGTCGTGCTGGCCGTCGTCACCGGCGCGCTGGGCCGCTATATGCGGTTGCACGGGCATCGGACCGCCGACGTCGAGCTGAAGGCGATGGTCCCCGTGTCGGTCCGCGCCGACGTGCAGCGCGGCGCGCTCGGCAACCAGGTCGCGGCAATGTGGGCGCCGCTACCGGTGGGAGTGACCGATCCCGTGCAGCGACTGCAGATGATCAGCGCGGCGATGGATGGGATCAAGGAATCCGGCCAGGCGGTCGGCGCTCAGGTCCTGACCGGACTGACCGGCTTCGCGCCGCCGACGATCATGGCGCAGGCGGCCCGGCTCCAAGCACGTCAGCGGCTGTTCAATCTTGTGGTCACGAATGTGCCTGGTCCGCAGCTACCGTTGTATGTGCTCGGGCGCGAGCTCGAGGCCGTATACCCGATGGTCCCGCTGGCGGAGAACACCGCCCTGGGGATCGCGATCATGAGCTACAACGGTCAACTCAACTTCGGCCTGACCGCCGACTACGACGCGCTCGCGGATGTCGAGACGCTCGCCGACGAGCTGCGTTCGTCGACGGAGGAGCTCGCCGCGGCCGCCGCGATCGAGGCTCCGGCGCAGGCCGCCGGCACGACCGCCGGCGCAGCGGGATCAGACCTGAACAGGCTTGGACGACGGACCGTCCGCGCAGTCGAGTGAGAGCCGCAACAACCGTATTTGAACGCGTCGCCATCGTCGTCGCGTCCCTGGTCCTATCCGTCGGCCTGATCGCCGTCATGTCTGGCATCTTCGCCGGCCGCGATCAGGCGGGCATATCCGGGAACACGGTGACCACGATCGGGCAGCAGTTTCCAGACCTCGGGCATGCGCACCTGCGCCCCGGGCAGCCGCACCCGGCGTACAACTCCGATCCGCCGACCAGCGGCGCACACATCCCCGAGCCGGTGCTGCTCGACGGCAACGTGCTCAACAACGATCAGCTGCTCGAGGCGCTCGAGGTCGGCGACGTGGTGCTGATGTACGGGACCGATAAGCCGCCCGCGGGCCTGACAGAGCTCGCCCGCTCTCAGGCGGGGCCGTTCTCGCCGTCGCTGGCCGCTGCCGGCCAGGCGGTGGTGCTCGCCAAGCGAGCGCGAACGAGCGGAGTCCTTGCGCTCGCGTGGACGCATATGGTCCACGTCGCCAACGGCACCGATCCGGCGCTCGCGGAATTCACTCAACAGTGGCTCGGGCGCGGCGCTCCGGGCCGCTGACACGAGCACGCGCCACCCGCCGCCGCCGTCCGCGCCGCGCCGCCGACCGCGCCCGCCGACCGCGCGGTCACTCGTTCATCTGGAACGTGAACATCCGCGCCGCCTCGATCCGCGCGTACACCGGGCCCCGGTCGAGAAAGCCCGTCACCCACTCCTCACCGTAGCGGGGAACGTAGATGTCGATCAGCGTCTGCCGGAACCCGGCGTGCGCCGCTGCGCGGATGTCGATCGGCACCGCCCGTCCGTGAACGGTGACCGCGAACTCTTCGGCCGGTAGGTGGGTCGCGCTCACGTGCGGCCGCGCGCGTATGTGACGAAACCGGACCGAGTCTTCGGCCGAGCCGAAATGAAACGAGCCGCGGTAGAAGATCCCGTCGACCGGGCCGGCGATCGGGCGCCCATCGGCGGTCGCGGTCGCGAGCACGAGCAGCCTCATGCCCGTCAGCCGCGAGGCGAGCTCAGCGGCCGACACGCGGCGTTCGGGCGTGATGATCTCGAGCAGGTGCCTGCCGGCGGATTCGAAGCTTCGATCGAGCAGGTCCTGCAACTCGCGGATGTCGTCTGGCGTCTCGTGCATTTCTCGGCTCAGTCCGGCGGGCGGGCATCGCGGACAGCCACGGTCATCCGCGTCAGCACGCACAGCCTGCCCTCGTCGTCGGTGATCTCAACCTCCCACACCCAGGTCGTGCGGCCGCGGTGGCGACGCCGGGCCTCGGCGTGAATCGTTCCCTGCGAGATCGGTCGCAGGAAGCTCGTCTGGTTGGACAGGCCCATCGCCATCTTGCCCTCGGGCATCACCGCCAATGCCGTACCAAGCGACGCAAGGCTCTCGGCGATCGACGCGTATACGCCGCCGTGGACGATCCCCGCCGCCTGCTTGAGCTCGGGGCGCACCGCGACCTCGCCGCGCATCAGCTCGTCGGACACCTCCGTCACGTTGAGGCCGTACTGACCGTCGAAGCCGACGTCGTATCGGAACGGAACTTCGATTTCCACGCCGCGGCACCTTAGTGGTTCTGCGGGCGCGTCATCCTGTGACCTGCTTCCTCTACGCTTGCCTCGAGATGACGTCGCTCGACACCCTGCCCGCTGACCAGCGAGCCGTGCTCTCGCTCGTGCTGCAACGCGGCCGCAGCTATGGCGAGATCGCGCAGCTGCTGTCGATCGACAGCGCCGCGGTTCGCGAACGGGCGCTGTCGGCGCTGGCGTCGCTCGGTCCGTCGACGCGCGTGCCGAGCGACCGTCGCGAGGAGATCAGCGACTACCTGCTTGGGCAGCTGCCGCAAGGCGCCGCAACGCGCGCGCGTGAGCGGATCGCGCAGTCGGCTCCGGAGCGGGCGTGGGCCCGCGTGGTCGCGTCCGAGCTGACGCCGCTCGCCGGTGACGCGCTTCCGGAGATCCCGGTCGAGTCGCCCCCGGAACAGCCCGCCGCGGCCGCCACGCGCGGGCCGCCGCGCCGCCAGCCGCGGCCGCCGCGGCCGCCGCGGCCGCCGACGAGCTTGACCCCGGCGCGGGGCCGGCGCGACCGGCGCCCGTCGCCCCAGCCGAGCCGGCTCCGGCGTTCACGGCAACCGAGCAGCCCGCATTCGCGCAGAGCGACGCGGCGGCTGCGGGCGGCCTGTCGCGGGACGACGGCCCGCGCAGCTCACGCAGGGGTGGCGCGATCCTGCTCGCGGTCGGGGCGCTGGTGGCTGTTGCCGTCGTCGTCGTGATCGTGCTCGTCACCAGCGGCGGCAGCTCCAAGCACAGCAGCAGCACACAACAGGCTGCCGCGAACTCGACCACCACGACGACGACCGCGACGAGCACTTCGTCGACGGCGAGCGCGCGCCCGATCGGGCAGGTCAATCTCGTCTCACCGACCCACCAGCCGAAGACCGCAGGCGTCGCCGAGATCATCAAGCAGGGCTCGAAGACCGGCCTCGTGATCGTCGCCCAGGGCATCCCCGCCAACACCAGCCACGACGCGTACGCGGTGTGGCTCTACAACTCGGCGACCGACAATCACATCCTCGGCTTCGTCAACCCCGGGGTGAAGACCGACGGCAAGCTCCAGACCGCGGGTCCGCTGCCCGCCAACGTGGCCCATTTCAAGCAGTTGCTGGTCACGCTCGAGACCCAGTCCAAGCCGCACGGCCCGGGCAAGGTCGTACTCCAGGGACCAATCACGCTCGCGCACTGAGCGCCGCGAAACACCGTCGGCGCCACTGTCACCCGAGGGCTCGCACGAGGCCGTCGAGCGCGTCCTGCAGCTTGCCGCCGGTGGCGCGTCGCAGCATCAACCCGCCGGTCTTCGAATACCCGCGCAACGACTGGCGCTGGGCAATCGTCACCCGCGTACCGCTGCCCTCGGGCTCGAGCGCGACCTCGATGACCGACTCGTTGAGCACGCGCTCGAACGGGGTGCCCTCGATCTCCTGCGCCCAGCACCGTCGCCACGGCGGCTCGGACGCCAGCACCCGGAAGTCCATCCGCACCGACCGTCCCTTCTTGGTTTGGAACACCTGGGTGAAACGGTCGTCTTGGACTCCCTCGACCCGGACCACGCCCGGCCACCAACGCGGCATGTGGTGGGGGTCCGCGAGCAGCTCCCACACGCGCTGCTGAGGCGCGTCTACGAGCTGGCTGCGTCGGGCGGTCGCGATCGCGATCCTCCCGGCTCAGGAGTCGTACTGGATCAGCGAATGGACGTGGCGCGGAGCTAGGCGCTCGCGCCCGCCGAGGAAGCTCAGCTCGACCAGGAACGCGCACGCGATGATCTCGCCGCCGAGCTTGGTCACAAGGTCGCACAGCGCCCCGGCGGTCCCGCCGGTCGCGAGCAGATCGTCGTGGATCAGCACGCGCGCGCCGCCGGCGAGCGCGTCGGCGTGCACCTCGAGCGCGTCGATCCCGTACTCGAGCGCGTACTCGGCGCTGACGACCTCGTGCGGCAGCTTGCCGCGCTTGCGCGCCGGGACGAAGCCGGCGCCGAGCTGGATGGCGAGCGCGCCGCCGAGGATGAAGCCGCGCGCTTCGGCGGCCACGACGAAGTCGACGTCGAGCTGTTGCGCGAAGCGGGCAAGCCGCCTGACCGCGGCGTCCATCGCCCGCGGGTCGAGCAGCAGCGGCGTGATGTCCCTGAACACGATCCCGGGCCTGGGGAAGTCCGGGATGTCGCGCACGAACCCCCGCAGGTCGACCCCGGAGCGGCGGGAGCCCTCCTCAACGCGCGCTTCTGGTGCCCGGTCCTCGGCCACCTCAGGTCGCGATCTTGCGCAGGTCGCGAATCAACAACAGGTGCTTGAGATGCGTCGTGACCGACGCCAGGTTCTCGAGCGCCTCGATCGCTTCCTTGCGTCGCTCCGGATTGCGCGAGCGCAGAGCCGGCGCAAGGATGCTCTGCAGCAGCTGCGCCTCGCGGTCGGCGGAGCTGCGGAACACGCGGAGGTTGCGCCCGCCGACGCCGTAGCGGGCGAGCTCTGAGACGGCGCGCACGATTTCGCGCTCGGTCTCGTCGAAGTAGCGCGTGCCCGCCCGGATGTCGCCCTTGATCACCCCGAAATCGACCAGTTCGGCGACGAGCTTGGGGTCCGCGCCGGTCTCCTCGACCACCTCTTCGAGCGAGTACAGCGCCCCGGGGTCACGGGTGGTGACCATCGTCGCGCGGCGCATGATGCGCCCGTCGCTCGGCGGTGCGACGTCCCGCTCTGCGCGCCCACCGGCGAGCTCCTGCCGGATCACGCGCAGTGGCAGGAACTCGTCGCGCTGCAGGCGCAAGATCGTCCGCAGCCGCTGTACGTCGTTCTGCGTGTACAGCCGGTAGCCGCCTTGCGTGCGGCGCGGCGAGAGCAGCTTCTGGTCCTCGAGGTAGCGGATCTTGGAGATCGTGATGTCCGGGAACTCCTGGTCCAGGGCCTTGCAGACGGCCCCGATCGTCAACGGCTTGGCCCGGGGGCGCTCGGCCTCGGGCGCCTCGCCCGCCTCGCTCGCCTCCCCGCCGGTGGCTCGGGAAGCTGGACTTCGGGCTCGTGTGTGTCGGGCGTGCTCATCAGCGGCTCAGGTATGCGAGCTTGTACTTGCCGACCTGCAGCTCGTCGCCGTCCACGAGCCGGTGCGACTCGATCCTGCGGCGGTTGACGTAGGTGCCGTTCAGCGAGCCGCAGTCGTCGAGGTAATAGTCGCTGCCGCGGCGCACAAGGATCGCGTGGTCGCGCGACACGGTCACGTCGTCGAGGAAGATGTCGCTGTCGGGTCGCCGTCCGACCGTCAGGCGGTCGCCGTCGAGCGGGAAGCTCTCACCGGCCCTGCCCGCCGCCGGCGCGGATCACGAGCGCCGCGCCGCGCGCGACCACCTCACCGAGCTCGATCTCTTCGATCTCGCCTGTCTCGCCGACCCGGTAACTGGCCGTGGCTGCGCCGGCCGGGGTATCGGAGGTCACCAGGAACGCGCCGCAGCGCTGGCAGTAGTTGGCGCCGTCGGCGTTGGCGAAGCCGCACTCGGGGCAATGCTGAGCCACCGCGTCGAGCGACCGCCTACTCGCTGTCCGTGGGCGGGACCCGCCCGGCGAGGATGTCGGTCAGCTGCTGCACGTCAGCGCCCGAAATCACGAGCTCGCCGCTCTCATCCTTCTTGCGCAACCGATTGACCAGCTCGGCGCGGAGAATGTCGATCTTCCCGTGCAGGATCCGCCGCTTATAGGAGATCTCCATCTCCTCGTCGGTCAGCTGCTTGATCAGATCTTTCAGCTCCTGGTCCGTCAGGGAGCCGAGATCGGGAAACGTATCCATTGAACGGACCCCCTCGTCCTACTGATTAGTCGTGTTGGCCGAGGCCGCGAGTATAGCCTCGCCCGATATAAGGGTCAATCTGAGCTTGAGAGTTTGCGCGGATCGGCCGCCCGTGCCTGCTCGAGCCCATCTCGAATGTACAGCGCCGTGGCCGTAAGTGCGAGTGCCAGGCCGAAGTACAGCATCACCAGTGCCAGCCAGTGCACACCGGCCATCGCGAAGAACGGCGCGCCCATCGTCGGGGCGACCCCGACTCGCCCGGGCCAGTTGATCTTGATCTCGATGCCCCGGCTGAGCGCGTAGCGGCTCAACCCCAGCATGAACAGCTCGCGGGCGATGACCAGCGCGATCGCCCAGTGCGGCAGCAGGTCGAAATGCCAGCAGACGACCATCCCCGAGATCACCAGCAGCCGGTCGACGATCGGGTCCAGCAGCGCGCCCAGGCGGCTGTACTGGCCCGTCAGCCGCGCCGCGAACCCGTCCAGGTAGTCCGCCCAGCCGATCACGGCGAACAGGACGGCCGACACCGCGTCGACGCCGTCGTCGGTCGACAGCGCCACCGCGAGGAACACCGGGATGCCGGCCAGCCGCAGGAAGCCGATCGCGTTTGGGATCGTCCACGGATTCAGAGGCTGATCTGACTGCGTCTGCTCCGGTGGCGGGCCCGAGCGGTCGATCCCGAACAGGCGGCGTTTGGATGGCCGTTGGGCGGGGTTCAGGGGAGCTCCTGCCACCGCGCCGCGACCGCCTCCGCCGCGCCCTGCAACGGCAGCGTCGACGTCTTGCGGCCACGGCGCTCCTGCACTTCGATCTCGCCGGCGGCGAGCGTCTTGCGCCCGACCGTCACGCGCAGCGGGCAGCCGAGCAGTTCGGCGTCGGCGAACTTCTCGCCGGGTCCGGCGTCGCGGTCGTCGTACAGAACCTGAAGCCCCAGCGCGCGCAGCTCGTCGTAGAGGCGATCGGCGACGGTCCGCTCCTCGCCGCCGTCCTTGCCTAGCGCGACGACCTCGACGTCGAACGGGGCGACCGCCCGCGGCCACGCGATGCCGTGCTCATCGGCGGTCTGCTCGACCGCGGCGGCCGCGGCGCGCGCGGGACCGAATCCGTAGCAGCCCATCCAGATCAGCTGCTGGGTTCCGGACTCGTCGAGGTAGGTGGCGCCGAACGGCTCCGAGTAGCGCGTGCCGAGCTTGAAGATGTTGCCGACCTCGATTGCGGGCTCGATCCGGATCACCGACCCGTTGACCGTGTCGCCCTCGACCACCGTTCGCACGTCGACGGTCTCGTAACGGAAGTCGCGCCCCGGCTCGACGCCGCGCAGGTGGGCGTCGAGCGTGTTGGCGCCGACGACGTAGCCGCCCGGTACGACGGCCTGGTCGAGCAGGATCGGCAGATCGGTCCCGACCGGGCCGATGAACCCGGGCGGCCCGAGCCTCGCCGTCACCTCGTCGGGATGTGCCGGGCGGAACTCCGACTTCAGCGCGCCGCGCAGCTTGAACTCGTTGACGCGATCGTCCCCGCGGAGCACCACGAGCTTCATCGCGTCGCCGTCGACGACCACCGGGAACGCCTTCAGCAGCGCACCCGGGTCGAGCCCGAGCTCGGTGGCGACGGCGTCGATCGTCGTCATCCCCGGTGTCGATACCTCCTCCGGCGCATCGAGTGAAGGAGGCAGGCTCACCGGGCGGGCGGTCGCGCTGGCGATCTCGACGTTCGCGGCGTACCCGGCCGCGAGCGCGACGTCGTTCTCACCGGCCGGGCACGGGGCCATGTACTCGTGGGCGCCGGTCCCGCCCATCATCCCCACGTCGGCGGCGACCTTGTACCACTCCAGGCCGCAGCGGTCCATCATCCGGTCGTAGGCGACGACGTGCTTCTGGTAGGCGACGTCGAGGCCCTCCGGATCGCGGTCGAACGTGTAGGAGTCCTTCATGATGAACTCGCGTGTGCGCAGGACGCCGGCGCGCGGTCGCGGCTCGTCGCGCTCCTTGATCTGGAAGTGGTAGAGGATCATCGGCAGGTCGCGGTATGAACGCACTGCCGCGGCGACGTGGGTCGTGACGATCTCCTCGTGGGTCATCGCGAGCACCATGTCTGCACCGCGGCGATCCTTGAGCTTGAACAACTCGTCGATGCCGTAGCGGCCGCTGCGGCGCCAATAGTCGGCCGGGTGCAGCACGGGCATCAGCATCTCCTGGCCGCCGATCGCGTCCATCTCCTCGCGCACGATCTGCACGATCCGCTGATGCACGCGCCAGCCGGCCGGCAGCCACGACCACAGTCCCGAGCCGATCTGGCGGATCAGCCCCGCGCGCACCATCAGCTTGTGCGAGATCGCCTCGGCGTCGGCGGGCGGCTCGCGCTCGGTCGGCAGGAAGTACGTCGACAGCCTCGTCATGGGTGCTGTGAAGCGTAGTCGCGTCTGATAGAACGCGGATTCCCCAAGTCCGTCTGCAAGGAGCACGCCCATGGCCTACACGGTCCCGCCCCTCCCCTACGACTACAACGCGCTCGAACCCCACATCGACGCGCAGACGATGACGCTTCACCACGACAAGCACCACCAGGCTTACGTGACCAACGCCAACGCCGCACTCGAGGGCACCGAGTGGGCCGACAGGCCGGTCGAGGATGTGCTCAAGGCCCTCTCCTCGCTGCCGGCCGACAAGCAGGGTCCGGTCCGCAACAACGCCGGCGGCCACTACAACCACTCGCTGTTCTGGGAGTGGATGTCGCCCAACGGCGGCGGCGCCCCCGACGGCGCGCTCGCGTCCGCGATCGGCTCGGCGTTCGGCTCCTTCGACGACTTCAAAGCACAGCTGAAGGACGCCGGCATCAAGCGCTTCGGCTCCGGCTGGGCGTGGCTGGTCCACGACGGCTCGGGCCTCGCGATCGTCTCGACCGCCAACCAGGACAACCCGATCAGCGACGGCAAGACGCCGCTGCTGGGCGTCGACGTCTGGGAGCACGCCTACTACCTGAAGTACCAGAACCGCCGCCCCGACTACCTCGACGCGTGGTGGAACGTGGTCAACTGGCCGAAGGTCGCCGAAGGGTTCGCAGCTGTTTGAGGTTTAGGGGCCCGCTTGCGCGGGCCTGTGGTTTCGCCCGGGCGGGTCAAACCGTCCGGGCCTCCCGCCTACGCTCTCGTGAACCTTCGGCCCTCGACGGGGGACTCGTCCTCGGACAGCCGCGCGGCGTCGGCTTCCATCTTGGCGATCCGCTCGGGCGTCATTTCGCCGGCGTGCTCGGCCTCGATCGCCGCCAGGAACTCTGCGCCCTCCGCCGCGTCGGCCGCGTCGACGTCGACCCGCCGCGAGCTCACGTACTTGTCGATCTCGGCGAACAGCGTGTCGACCAGCTCGGCCGTAGGGACCTTGCGCAGCGCCTTGCCCTGGCTGAACACGACCCCGTAGTCCTTGGCGCCGGCGATCCCGAAGTCGGCGTGGGAGGCCTCGCCGATCCCGTTGACCGCGCAGCCGAGCACCGCGACCTCGATCGCGTCGTCGTAGCGCTCGAGCCGGCGCTCGATGTCGGCGACGACGGTGTCCATGTCGAACTGCAGCCGGCCGCACGTCGGGCACGCGATCAGCACCGGGCCGCGCTCTCGCAGCTGCAGCGCCTTGAGGATCTCCCAGGCGACCTTGACCTCCTCCTCGGCGTGGAACGTCGACAGCGAGATCCGGATCGTGTCGCCGATCCCGTCGGCGAGCAGGGTGCCGAGGCCGACCGCGGACTTCAGCGAGCCCGACCACTTGGTCCCGGCCTCGGTGATGCCGAGGTGCAGCGGGTACGGGATTCGCTCCGACAGCAGCCGGTTTGCCGCGATCGTGTTCGGAACGTTGGTCGACTTCAGCGAAACCTTGAAGTTCTCGAACCGGAGGCGCTCCATCAGCTCGACGAATCCGACCGCCGCGGCGACCAGCGCCTCGACCGGATTCTCGCGCTCGAGCTCGTGCAGGTGGCGCGGCAGCGAACCGGAGTTGACCCCGATCCGCAGCGGCGTGCCGACCTCGGTGGCACGTTCTGTGACGATCGCGACCTTCTCCGGCCCGCCGATGTTGCCGGGGTTGAGACGCACGCAGTGCGCACCGGCGTCGAGCGCCTTCAGCGCCAGCGTGTAATTGAAGTGAATATCAGCGATCACCGGGATCGGCGACCGCTGCACGATCGTCTTCAGCGCCTCGGCGTCCTGGTCGCGCGGCACGGCGACGCGGACGATGTCGGCGCCCGCCTCCGCGACACGCATGATCTGGTCCATCGTTGCCTGCAAATCGGCGGTTTCGGTCTTCGTCATCGTCTGCACGGCGACGGGTGCGCCGCCGCCGATCGGCACGCGGCCGACGTGAATCTGGCGCTCTGAGGGCATGACCGGAGTGTAGAAGCAGCGACCGAGGCGAAACTTCACCCGCGTTCAGGGTTTGGGTTTCTTCATGCCCCATTTCTCAAAACGAGTACTTCCCCTGATCGCGCTCGGCGCGGTCGCGCTCGGCGCCCAAGCCGCCCCTGCGGTTGCCTCGACCACGCAGGAGTCGATGATGCAGGACGACGGCCAGCTACGTTCGAACCCGGCCGGCACGCTGCAGACGATGCACGACCTCGGGGTCACCCGGGTCAAAGTCGGGGTGTACTGGGGGCAGATCGCTCCGCAACGTCGACCGCGCGGATTCAACGGCGCCAACCCGGCGTCCTACTCCGCCGCCAACTGGGCGATCTACGACCAGATCGTGCAGGACGCAAAGGCGCAGGGGATCGGTGTCGCGTTCGAGCTCACCGGCGCCGCGCCGCGATGGGCGTCGGGCGTCGGAGAGCCCAGCGGCGGTCCGATCGGCGTCTGGCGGCCGTCTTCGCGCGAGTTTGGCGCATTCGCCCGCGCCGTCGGGACGCGCTACAGCGGCCACTACCAGGGGCTGCCGCGGGTCAGCTTCTACACGATCTGGAACGAGCCCAACTACGGGCCGTCGCTGGCGCCGCAGGCGACCGGGCACGACACGATCGAGCTCAGCCCGGCGATCTACCGCGGCCTCGTCGACGCGGCGTTTAGCGGGCTGAGGGCGTCCGGTCACGGCCGCGACACGTTCCTGATCGGCGAGACCGCCCCGCGCGGTTTCGACCACCCGATCGGCAACTTCTCGGGGATGAAGCCGCTGCGGTTCCTGCGCGCGCTGTATTGCGTGGACTCGAGCTATCACCAGTTGCGCGGATCGGCTGCGGCCGCCCGCGGCTGCCCGACCAACGGCGCCGGTTCGAGGCGCTTCGCGGCGGCGCACCCGGGGCTGTTCAAGGCCAGCGGCTTCGCCGCCCATCCCTACGAGCAGGGCGTCGCGCCGAACCTGCTCACGTACGCATGCCGAGTCGGCGGCACGCAGACGTTCTGCACCAGCACCCATCGCAGTGACCCCGACTACGCCGACCTCGCCGTGCTGCCGAGGCTGATGCGCGTGCTCGACCGGCTCAACGGGGTCTACGGGTCGCACACCCGGTTCCCGATCTGGAACACCGAGTACGGGTACTTCACCAAGCCGCCGTTCGCTCGCGCGAAGGTCAGCCCGCAAACGGCGGCCGTGTACATCAACTGGGCCGAGTACCTGATGTACAAGCAGCCCCGGCTCGCGAGCTACTCGCAGTACCTGCTGGTCGACCCGCTGGCTCCGGCCACGTACGACAGCGGTCTGAAGTTCTCAGACGGCCGCGAGAAGGCGACCTACGACGCCTACCGGCTCCCGCTGTTCCTGCCGTCGACGACCGGTCGGGCAGGGAGCGCGCTCGAGGTCTGGGGCGGCGTGCGGGGCGTGTCCTATGACGGCCCGCAGAGCGTCGCGATCCAGTTCCAGCCCGGCTCTCGCGGCGCGTTCACGACCGTCAAGACGCTGACAGCCGGTGGCCGGCGCGGCTACTTCGACATCCGCCAGGCGTTCAGCACCAGCGGCACGGTGCAGCTGAGCTGGACGGCTCCGAGCGGCGCGACCGTGCACAGCCGGCCGGTCAAGATCACGATCCGCTAGCCGGGCAGCTACTCGGATTCAGGTGGTTCGCCGTCGCCCTCGCCGCGGCGGCGGACCGCCATCACCGCGTAGCCGGCGGTGGCGACAGCGAGCACGACGAGGATGATGATCACGGGCGTCGGCAGGAACGAGCCGCCGGAGCCGCCGTTGGTATCGGCCTGCTTTCCCGTGGGCGTCCCGAGCTTGGCGAGCAGCGCGCGCTGGATCACGTCGGGGCAGTTGGTGTACTCCCTCATCGCCGTCGGCATCACCGCCAGCGCGCCGCGCAGATCGCTCAGCGTGTAGGTGTGATTCAGCGCGCCGGTCTGGCTGCAGTCGGTCAGGACCTGTGACTGCGAGCCGTAGCTCGGCGCCGCCGACAGCGCGACGATCGCAGCCGCGGCGATCAGGACCTTTGACACCCGTGAGCGGCACATCGGCGCCAAAGCTTACGGCGTGGCCCGCTGGATCAGCACCGACGGCTGCGACAGCGCCGGGGCAAGCAGCGATCCCGCGCGCGCCGCGATCGCCGCCGGCGTCGCTCGCATCGCCGGGCCGACCGAGAACCGCGCGACCAGCAGGCCATGCACAGGCGTGCTCGAGATCAGCTTGACCCCGCCCGGCAGCCGGCTCGGCGGCGCCTGCAGCGTGTTTCCGACGACGTCGACCTCGGACACCGTCACGGGCTGCCCCGACGCCGGCGGCCACGGGATCCCGCGCATGTAGAGCGCGAGCGGCTCGGTCGCGGGGGACCCTGCGTACGCGACAATCGCGCGCGTGCCGGCCGCGGCGCCAAGCGCGCGCGCAACTCCTCGCCAATCGGGCCGTTGGAACTCCGGATGGTTGCTGATGCGGACCCCGGCGTAGAGGAAGCTGACCAGCAGGACCGCGGCGAGCGCCGCGCCGGCGACGCGCGCCCTTGGCACCGTGCACGCGGCCGCCAGCACCACCGCAAGCGGAATCCACGCGGGCATCAGGTTGCGCGCCACCACGTAGTCGGAGCCGAGTTGCGCAAGCACGATCGGCGCGAGCACGACGCACGCTGCCAGGCCCGCCGAGAACGCGGCGCCGCGCCGCTGCGCCCGCCCGCCGGCGAACACCAGCAGCGCGACCACGACGGCGGCGAGGATCGCGGCGCCGAGCAGTCCGTGCGCGACCAACGAGCTCTGATACAGCGAGCCCAGCCCGAAGTCGACCGGCACCTGCCTGAGCCGCAGCGACAGCGGCAACGACTTGATCCACCCCAGCAGCGGATGCGACGTGTCTCCGATCGCGAGCGCGAGCATCGCGGCTTGGACGAGCGCCACCGCGCCGGCTGCAAGCACTGCCGCGCGATTGCGCAGCCGGTAGATCAGCAGGATCGCCTCCGGCGTGCTCAGAAACGCCGCGAAGAAGTGCGTGAGCACGGCGAGGATCGAGAACACCGCCCACCACGCGACGTCGCGATCCGAGCGCCGGGTCCAGGCGCGCGCGCAGAACAGGAACGACAGCCCCGACAGGACGCCGAACAGCATGTATCCGCGCGCCTCCTGCGAGTAATAGATCATGAACGGGCTGAGCGCCATCAGCGCCGCCGCGACCAGGCCCGCGACGCGCGAGACGAGCTCGCGGGCGCACAGGTAGGCGAGCGGGATCGCGCCGATCCCCAGCAGCGCCGACAGCAAGCGGAGCCCGACTTCGCCGGTCCCGAACAGCTTCGCCCACAGCCACGCGACGATGAAGTACAGCGGCGGCGTGCTCTCGCCGACGTGCACCGCGTGCAGCATCGCGCCGAACGACATCCGCAGCTCGTGGACGGTCGTCGCCTCGTCGAACCAGTAGCTCTGGCTGCCGAGCGTGCTAAGGCGGATCGCGGCGCCGATCACGATCACGACGCCCAGGATCACGGTTTCCGGCTGCACCGCCGCCAGACGTCGCGTCAGATCCGTCCGTGCCACGGGACCGGTGCGGACCGGAACCAGCATGCGCCGGAAGTGTAAGCCCGTATCCTGCCTCGCTTGCCCGGAGCCCGGATGACTCGGACCCTGCGCACGTTGCTGTGCGCGTTCTTCGCCGCCGTCGCGATCGCCGCTTGTGGATCCCACAGTCAGCCGCCGTCGGCCCCGCCGCCACACCCCTCGCGCACCGATCTCGAATCGATCTTCGAGGACGAGGCGCTGCTGCACGCCGATCCCGGCGGCACGCTCGAGCTCCTCCAGCGGCTTGGCGTCGACCGCGTCCGCGTGTTCCTGCCGTGGGCCACGATCGCTCCCGATCCAAGCTCGAGCAGTCGACCGGCGGGGTTCAAAGCCGACGACCCGTCGGCTTATCCGGCGGCGCCAGTCGCGCTGTTTGACACGATCGATCGCGAGGCGGCCAAGCGCCGGATCGGGCTCGACTTCACCGTCGGGGCGCCGGCGCCGCTGTGGGCGACGGGCCCCGGCTCGCCGCCGGGCTCACCGTACGCCGGCTCCTGGATGCCGTCGGCGGCGGAGTTCGGGGATTTCATGCGGGCGATCGGGACCCGCTACGGCGGGCACTACACCCCTCCCGGCGCATCGGGACCGCTGCCGGCGGTGCACTTCTGGTCGGTGTGGAACGAGCCCAACTACGGCCCGTACCTCGCCCCGCAGGCGATCGCACACTCGACGATCGAGGTCTCGCCGCGGCTCTACCGCGGCCTCCTCGACGCCGCCTGGAGCGCGCTTTCAGCGACCGGCCACTCGCGCGACACGATCCTGATCGGGGAGACCGCGCCGGCCGGCATCACCACGGGCGACCATCCCGGCAATTTCTCGGGGATGGTCCCGCTGCGGTTCATCCGCGCGCTCTATTGCGTCGACGATTCGCTTGCGCCGCTGCGCGGCGAGGCGGCCACCGTCCGCGGGTGCCCGCCGGACGCTGCGGGCAGCCAGCAGTTCGCCGCCGCTCACCCGGCGCTGTTTCACGCCAGCGGATACGCCGACCACCCCTATCCGCAGGGCGGCTTACCACCGAACAAGCCACCACCAGGAGAGCCCGATTACGCAGACCTTGCCTCGCTGCCCAACCTCGAGTCGACGCTCGACCGGGTACAAGCTGCGTACGGGGTGCACCAGCAGATGCCGATCTACTCCACCGAGTTCGGATACCAGACCAACCCGCCCAACCCGCTCGCGATCGACCCGACGACCGCCGCCTACTACCTCAACTGGTCGGAGTACATCTCGTGGCTGAACCCGCGCCTGCGCTCCTATGACCAGTACCTGATGGTCGATCCTCCAATGGGCAACTTCCCAACGGGTCTGCAGTTCGCAACTCGCGTGCCCAAGCCCTCCTACGATGCCTACCGGATGCCGCTGTACCTGCCGGCGACCTCGGCCACACCCGGACAGCCGCTGGAGTTATGGGGTTGCGTGAGGCCGGCCGCGTACGCAGCCAAGCTGACCAGCCACGTCCAGGAGGTCAAGATCCAGCTGAGCAGCGGGACAGGCGGGGCGTTCAAGACCGTCCGCACGGTCCCGATCACCGACCCCCACGGCTACTTCGATGTCGACGTCAAGTTCGACGCCGGCGGCGAGGTCCGCCTGGCGTGGACATACCCGCACGGCGCGACGATCCACAGCCGCACCACGTCGGTTTCGATCCACTAGTGCGGCGTTCCAAAAGACCCTTGCTGTTCTGACGAGTGGCTGGGCGTGACTGGGCGTGCCCCCTGGACCAGCTCGTACCGGGCGTACTTGCCGGTCCAGGGGGCACGGTCAGGCGCGTCCAGACGCCGTCAGAGCACAAGGGGATTTTCAGAACGTTGCACTGGCTTCGCTACGCTGCGAAACGGTCCCCCGCGGGATGTGCTTGGGGCAGTCGCAACTTTGGATCACAGCGGAGGTTGTATGGGTGTGCGAGGGCGCAGACAGAGCACGGAGGCCGACGTGCGCACCGAAGGGCGGGGATTGATCGCCTGGCGTCGAGTCGCCGGCGCGCTGCTGCCCGTCGTTGTGACGCTGACCGTCGGCGTCTCGCCGGCGCTCGGATCGCGCCAGCAGCTCGCGATGTTCGAGGATGACACCGCGATCCAGGCTCAGCCGGACGCGACGCTCGACACGTTGCGACAGCTGGGAGTCGGACTCGTGCGCGTGTACGTCAAGTGGTCCAGCGTCGCGCCGCAGCCGGGGTCAACCCGCCGGCCGGCCGGCTTCAAGGCGATCAATCCGGCCGCTTACCCGGCCCGCAACTGGGCGGTTTTCGACACGATCGTCCGCGCCGCCGTCGCACGCGGACTGCAGGTCGACCTGACGCCGTCGTCGCCCGGCCCGGTGTGGGCCAACGGCCCCGGGGCCCCGCGCGCGAACAGCGTCCTGCGCGACTGGATGCCCTCCGCGCGCGAGTTCGGGGCGTTCGTCCGCGCGCTCGGCACCCGCTACAGCGGGTACTACAGGCCGCCGGGGGCGTCGACGCCGCTGCCACGCGTGAGCTTCTGGGACCCTTGGAACGAGCCCAACTTTGGCAAGGGCGTCGCGCCTCAGGCGAGCAATGGCACGCTGGCGTCGCCGATGATGTACCGGGCTCTGCTGGACGCGGGCTGGAGCGCGCTGCGGGTCAGCGGCCACGGCCGCGACATGATCCTGATCGGCAATCTCGACGCTCGTGGCACGAACCTGCCGGGCACCTATGGCGCGACCAAGCCCGAGCAGTTCATGCGCGCGCTCTACTGCCTGGACTCCCGCTACCGCCAGCTGCGAGGAGTTGCCGCACAGGCGGTCAAGTGCCCGACCACCGCCGCAGCCTCGCGCGGCTTTCGCGCCGCACACCCGGCGCTGTTTGCGGCGACGGGTGTCGCGGTGCACCCGTATCCGGTCAACCTTCCTCCCACGCAGGCAACCTCCAACGACCCCGACTTCGTCGAGTTCGATCAGATCCCGGCGCTGAGCCGGAACCTCGACCGGATCCAGCGCGCTTATAGATCCTCGAAGAGCTTTCCGATCTACGTGAACGAGTACGGGTACATCACCAACCCGCCAAACCACAGCAGCAACCACTTCGTGTCGCCCCCGACGGCCGCGTACTACACCAACTGGACGGAGTACCTCTCGTGGCTCAATCCGCGGATCGCGACGACCATGCAATTCCTGCTCGTCGATCCCAACCCGAGAGTGAACGTGCCGGAGTACGGCGGGTTCGCGAGCGGCTTGGAGTTCTTCGGCGGCGTGCGCAAGCCCAGTTTCGACGCGTATCGGCTGCCGCTGTATCTGCCCTCGACGTCGACCAGCGCCGGCGGCTCACTCGAGGTGTGGGGCGCCGCCCGCCCCGCGCGCTACGCGGCAGTCGACTCGGGGCAGCCGCAGACCGTCGAGATCCAATACGAAAGTGGCTTGACCGGAACCTTCACCACGATCAAGACCATCCCGATCACCGACCCGGGCGGGTACTTCGATGTGCGCGTTGCATTCCCGTCGAGCGGTTCGGTCAGGCTCGCGTACACGTATCCGGGGCCGATCGGTCAGACGGTGTTCAGCAGGCCCCAGAGGATCACGGTCGGGTAGGGCGCCGGTTGATGGAGTCGATCACGTCGCGGGTGAGGGAGATCGGGGCGATGCCGCCGCGCCGGGTCGCAGCGGGCCTCCTCGGGCTGATGCTGCTGCTGGCGGCGCTGTCGCTCGCGGTCACAAGCGGCCGTGCGCTGGCCTCGAGCACCCAGGAGACGTTGTTCCAGGACGACGGTCAGATGTTCGCCGACCCGGCCGGGACGCTCGCACAGCTCAAGCAATTGGGCGTCGACCGCGTCCGGCTGGGGGTCCGCTGGGTGGCGATCGCGCCGCGGCCCTACTCGCACAAGCGCCCGCCTTTCAAGTCGGTCGACCCCGCTGCGTATCCGGCGAACAACTGGGCGGTCTGGGACCAGATCGTGAGGGAGGCAGCCAGCCAGGGCCTCGTCGTCGACTTCGATGTGATCGGCGGGGCGCCGCTGTGGGCCACCGCCCCGGGGGCCCCGAACGACATGCCCCACACCAACTGGATGCCTTCGGCGCGGGAGTTCGGCGCGTTCGTGCACGCGTTGGGCACGCGCTACAGCGGCGACTACGACCCGATGACGAACAAGCTCTCGCCCGGCAATCCGGACGATCTGCCGGCGGTTCGGTTCTGGTCGATCTGGAACGAGCCCGACTACGGGCCCAGCCTCGCGCCGCAAGGTGCGCCCAACAACGTCAAGATCGAACGAAGCCCGTGGATGTACCGCAACCTGGTCGACGCCGCCTGGACCTCGCTACACCGGACCGGCCACGGCAGCGACACGATCCTGTTCGGCGAGGTCGCGCCCCGCGGGTATCCGAGCGCCCAGTTTCCGCACCTGAGCTGGGGCATCTTCTCGGGCATGAAGCCGCTGCACTTCCTGCAGATGCTCTATTGCGTCGATTCGGGTTACCACGAGCTGCGCGGCGTCGCGGCGGCGCTGCGCGGCTGCCCGGCCACCGCCGCCGGCTCGCGGCGCTTCCGGGGCCAGCACCCCGCGCTGTTCAAGGCCACCGGCTTCGCAGACCATTTCTACTCGCGGTGGTATCCCCCGAACGTCGAGGTCCAGAACGATCCGGAATACACCTCGCTCGCCGACGTCCGCCAGCTCACCCGCGGGCTCGACAGGCTAAATCGGGTGTATGGCTCCAACACGCGGTTTCCGATCTGGAACACCGAGTACGGCTATGTCACAAGCCCGCCCAAGCGCTCGCCCGACCCGCAGTTCGGGATTCACGGAGGGCTCAGGCCGAGGTACCTCGATCCGAGCACCGCCGCTTACTACGACAACTGGGCGGAGTACATCTCCTGGCGCAACCCGCGGATCAGGTCCTTCGCGCAATACCTGCTCGCCGACCCCCTGCCCAGGCTGCCATCCAACGACTTCGGTGGCTTTGCCAGCGGGCTGCTGACCTTCGCACACAAGCAGAAGCCGGCGTTCGGCGCGTTCCGCCTGCCGGTGTACCTGCCGGTGACGACGGCGCGTCAGGGTGGCGGCCTCGAGGTCTGGGGTTGCGCGCGGCCATCGAAGTTCGCGCCGGTCGACCCGGCCGGTCCCCAGACCGTGGCGATCCAGCTGAAGTCGGGCAACGGGCCGTTCACGACGGTCCAGACGGTGACCGTGACCAACCCGCGCGGATACTTCGACACCCAGGTCGTGTTCGCGCACAGCGGCACGGTGCGGTTGATGTGGGCCTATCCTCCGCCGGATCCGACCTCGGCGGTGTTCAGCCGGCCGGTGCACATCACCGTCCGCTGACGCTCGCCTGCGGTTGCATCGGCGATACTTGTCGGAGTGGCCACCGGCGAGGACCTGATCGCCCGCCTTAAGCGGATCTGTGGGCCAGAGCACGTGCTCACCCACCCTGACGTGCTCGCGACCTACCGCTCCGACGGTCTTGCTCAGTACCGGCAGACGCCGCTTGCCGCGGTCCTGCCGGGCACCGCGGACGAGGTCCGCGCGGTCGTACGCACGTGCTTTGAGGCCGGGATCCCGTGGGTCGCCCGCGGCTCCGGCACCGGGCTGTCGGGCGGCGCGCTGCCCGTCGCCGAAGGCCTGCTGATCGTGCTGGCACGGATGCGGCGGATCCTCTCGATCGAGCTCGAGGACTCGCGCGTCGTGGTCGAGCCGGGCGTCACCAACCTCGCAATCTCCCGCGCGGTCGCCCCCACCCATTTCTATCCGCCCGACCCCTCCAGCCAGATCGTCTGCTCGATCGGGGGCAACGTCGCCGAGAACTCCGGCGGCGCCCACTGCTTCAAGTACGGCTTCACGACCAACTACGTGACCGGTCTCGAGGTCGTGCTCACCGACGGCACCGTGATCGAGCTCGACCGCGACGCCCCCGGCTATGACCTGCTCGGCGCGTTCGTCGGCTCGGAGGGAACGCTCGGGGTCGCCACCAGGATCGTCCTGCGCGTCGTCCCCGCACCGGAGACCGTCAGGACGCTGGTCGCGTTCTTCGACGACACCGCGCAGGCGGGCGAGGCGGTCACCGCGATCGTCGGCTCGGGGATCGTCCCGGGTGCGATCGAGATGATGGATCGCCTGTCGATCAAGGCGGCCGAGCAGGCCACCGGCGCCGGCTACCGGCTCGACGCCGGGGCCGCGCTGCTGGTCGAGCTCGACGGCCCCCGCGAGGAGTGCATGTCGCGGTTCGAGCACCTGATGGCGCTGTGCGCGCGGGCCGGCGCCAGAGACGTCAGGGTCGCGCTCACCGAACACGAGCGGGCGCTGATCTGGCAGACCCGCAAGGCCGCGTTCGCGGCGATGGGAAGGATCGCCCCCGCCTACTTCGTCCAGGACGGCGTGATTCCCCGCACGCGACTGTCGGAGGTGCTGCGGGAGATCGACTCGCTGGCGACCGAGTACGACCTCCAGGTCGCGAACGTGTTCCACGCAGGCGACGGGAACCTTCACCCGCTCGTCTGTTACGACTCCGCGCGCGAGGGCGAGGCGGCCCGCGCCGAGGAGCTGGCCGGCCTGATCATCAAGGCATGCGTCGACGCCGGCGGATCGATCACCGGAGAGCACGGGGTCGGGGTCGACAAGAAGGCGTACATGCCCGCGATGTTCGGGCCCGCCGACCTCGACGCGTTTCACCGGCTTCGCTGCGCGTTTGACCCTCCCGGGCTGGCCAACCCGGGCAAGCTGATGCCGACGCCGCGGCTGTGCGGCGAGGTCCCCGGGCCCTATCGAGAGCACCCGCTCGAACGCGCCGGCGTGGCGGAGCGGTTCTAGCCCTGGTCCGTTGATGCGCGAGCTGACACCCGCGAGCTTCGAGGACGCCGCGGCGGGCCTGGCGGCGGCGGCGGCGCAAGGACATGCCGTCCGCATCCGCGGCGGCGGGACGAAGCTCGACTGGGGGTCGATCGCTCCCGAGCCCGACCTGCTGCTGCGCACGACCGCGCTCGATCGGACCCTCGAGCACAACGTCGGCGACCTGACCGCGATCGTCGAGGCTGGCGCGCCGTTCGCGCGCGTACAGGACGAGCTCGCCGCCGAGGGTCAGATGCTGGCGCTCGATCCGCCGCTCGGCGCGCGGTCGCGCCAGGCGGCGACGATCGGCGGCGTGTTCGCGACCGCAGACTCGGGGCCGCTTCGCCACCGCTACGGCGGCGCCCGCGATCTGCTGCTGGGGATCACCGTGGCGCTCAGCGACGGGACGATCGCGCGCGCCGGCGGCAAGGTGATCAAGAACGTCGCCGGCTATGACCTCGGCAAGCTGTTCACCGGCTCGTTCGGGACGCTCGGCGTGATCCTGTCGGTGTGCGTGCGCCTGCACCCGCTGCCGGCCGCGACCGCGACCGCACTCGGCGCGAGCTCGGATCCCGACACGCTGTCGCAGGCGGCCCGGGCGCTCGCCCAGGCGCCGCTCGAGCTCGACTCGCTCGACGTCGCGTGGCGGGCGGGCCAGGGCGGGATCCTCGCCCGAGTCGCCGGCGCTGAAGCGGAGCCCCGCGCCCAACGCGCGGCTGAGCTGATGCGCACCGAGGGCCTCCAGCACGCCGACGTCACCGACGACGACGCCTCGCTGTGGGCGCGTCAACGGGCCGGCCAGCGCTCGCGCGAGCGGGCGAGCGTGCGCGTCGCCACCGCGCCTCGCGACCTCGCCGGAGTGCTGCGCGCGACGCAGGCGTGCGGCGGCACGCTCGTGGGTAGAGCGGGACTCGGCGTGAGTTTCATCGAGCTTGATCTGGACGCCGTCGCGCGCCTGCGCCCGGCGCTGCCGCCAAAGGCCGTGTCGATACTGCTCGACGCGCCCGCGGTGCTGCGCCAGTCGCTGGATCCGTGGGGCGCGCAGGAAGGCCCCGCGCTGGAGCTGATGCGTCGCATCAAGGCGCGATTCGATCCGGCCCGAGCGTGCAACCCCGGCGTGTTCGTCGGAGGGATCTGACCGTGGCCGCGTTTGACGCCCACCGCCCGCCTGCGCAATCGCTGGTCGACGACTGCGTGCACTGCGGCTTCTGCCTGGACTCGTGTCCCACCTACGTGCTGTGGTCGGCCGAGGCAGACTCGCCGCGGGGCCGGATCGTCCTGATCAACGAGGGGCTGAACGGAGCCGGCCAGCTGTCGGACGAGATGGTCACCCACTTCGACCGCTGCCTCGGGTGCATGGCGTGCGTGACCGCCTGTCCGTCTGGAGTCCAGTATGACCGGCTGATCGAGCGGGTGCGCCCGCAGGTCGAGCGCCATCACCGTCGCCCCAGGGCCGAGAGGGCTCTGCGGCGGCTCCTGTTCGAGACGCTCCCGCACCCCAAGCGGCTGCGAGCGCTCGCGCCGATGCTCGCCGCCTCGCGCCGGCTCGGCGCCGAGCAGCGGCTGCCGGAGAAGCTGTCGATGCTGGTGAAGGTCGCGCCGCGCACGCGGACGCGCGCCGCCCTACGGACGGCGATTCCCGAGCGCACCGCGCCGGTCGGCTCGTCGCGCGGGCGAGTCGGGCTGCTGCTCGGATGCGTCCAGCGCGTGTTCTTCGCCGACGTGCACCGCGCCACGATCGCGACACTCGCCGCCGAGGGATTCGAGGTCCTCGCCCCCGGCCGTCCCGACTGCTGCGGCGCGCTGGAGTTTCACTCCGGCGAGGAGCGCTCGGCGCTCGCCCGCGCGCGCGACACGATCACGGCGTTCGAGTCGCTCGGGCACCTGGACCACATCGTCGTCAACGCCGCCGGCTGCGGCTCGGCGATGAAGGAGTACGGAGACGTGCTCGACACGCCCGCGGCACGCGCGTTCGCCGCACGCGTCTGCGACGTCACAGAGCTGCTGGCCGGGATCGAGCCGCGCGCCCGCCGCGGGCCGGTGCCCCTGCGAGTCGTCTACCACGACGCCTGTCACCTGACCCACGCCCAGCGCGTTCGCGACCAACCACGGGCGCTGCTGCGCTCGATCCCCGAGCTCGAACTGCTCGAGAACCCGGTCGAGCCGGCCGTCTGCTGCGGCTCGGCCGGCGTCTACAACCTGTTGCAGCCCGAGGCCGCCGCGCAGCTGGGAGCGCGCAAGGCGCAGCATCTGCTCGATACCGGCGCCGACGCGATCGCCGCCGCCAACCCGGGCTGCACCGCACAGCTCGATCTGCACCTGCGCGAGCTCGGGCGCCCGTTGCCGATCCACCACCCGGTCGAGCTGGTCTGGCGCTCGATCTCCGCAGGCGCGTCGAGCGCCTGAGCCCGGTCGCGCGAGCCGGTCGCTCAATATCGGCGCGGAGCGGCCGAGTTACAGGTGGTGAGGCATGCGCTGAGCAGCCGATTCCGTCGTCCTGGACTGGCATGGCGCCAGCTCCTGACCGTGCTCGCGGGCGCGGCGGTGATCGCCGCGATGGTTGTCGTCGCCGAGACCGCGCGCAGCGATCAGGGACGTCATCAGCACACTCAGGCGCTGGTCGAGCAAGTCCGCTCGAGCAGCCGCGAGATGGGCGAGTTTGTGTGGCAGGCGGTCGCGCTGGCGAGCCTCGCGGGCGACGGCCACAAGCCAGATGCGAATACGCTCATATCCCGCGGCCTGCGGATCTGGACCGGATTGAATCAAGCGATGAACGGGCTCCAGGCGGCTGACCACGGCCCGATGACGGCGACGCTCCTACGGGATGCGATGAGCGTCTACAGCGCCGGGATGAAGCTCATCCCCAAACCGAATATGACCGTGAACGCGCGCGAGGGCATGCAACAGGCGCAGATAGTCTTCACCCCCGCACTGGACCGGCTCGATCGTGATTCGGTGGCGGCCGCGTCCCGGCAGGAGCGCGTGGCCAAAGCCGCAGCGGCTCGCGCCGGCGTCGCGTACATCGCTTCGCTGGCGATCGGCCTCGTCGTCCTGTCGCTACTCGGATTCCAGCTGTACCGAATCCGGCGTCGATCCCTGCTGGTCGAGGAGCGCCGATCGGTGCAGCGCCGCAGCGAGGAACGGATCCGAGCGCTTGTCGAGCACTCGAGCGACATCATCGCGATCGTCGATGCCGACCTGAAGATGCGCTGGCTTTCGGCCACCCTGGAGCGGACCCTCGGCTATGACGTCGACGAGATGGTCGGCCGCGACCTGGGCAGCCTCGTGCACGGCGAGGACGCGCAGGTGCTCAGCACTTGCTTGTCAGCCGTGACGAGCCGCGCCGGCAACGCCACGTTCACGGCTCGCTTTCGCCACGCCGACGGAGAGTGGCGCCACCTCGAGACGATTGCGGAGAACCACCTCGCCGACGCGGCAATCGACGGCGTCGTGCTGAGCATGCGCGACATCACCGAGCGCAAGGCGCTCGAGGACGAGCTTCGCCACCAGGCATTTCACGACTCGCTCACCGGCCTCGCCAACCGCGCGCTGTTCGAGGATCGCCTCACGCATACGCTCGCTGGGGCGCGCCGGCACGGGCGGCCGGTGGCGGTTCTGTTCCTCGATCTCGACGACTTCAAGACGATCAACGACAGCCTCGGTCACGCCAGTGGCGATGAGCTGCTCCGCGCCGTGGCGATCCGGATCGCCACCGTCGTCCGGGTGACCGACACCGCGGCGCGGCTGGGCGGCGACGAGTTCGCGGTGCTGCTCGAGATCCTCGACGAGGACGACGGCGGCGAGCAGATCGCCGAGCGCCTGCTCGAGGCGCTGCAGCCCCCGTTCAAGATCGGCGAGCGCGACCTGCGGATCAGCGCGTCGATCGGAGTCGCCGTCAGCGACGGCTCCGTGGGCGTGGAGGATCTGCTGCGAAACGCCGACACCGCGATGTACGCCGCGAAGGAAACCGGGAAGGGACTGATCAAGGCCTTCGCCGACGGGATGCACACGCGCGTGCTCGAGCGCCTCGACCTCACCGCCGAGCTCCAGCGGGCGATCGAGCGCGAGGAGTTCGAGCTCGACTACCAGCCGATCGTCGAGCTTCGCAACGGCGACGTGATCGCGTGCGAGGCGCTCGTCCGCTGGGCGCATCCCGAGCGGGGCCGGCTGGCGCCTGCTCACTTCATCGCGCTCGCCGAGGAGACGGGCCTGATCGTTCCCCTGGGAACCTGGATCCTGCGGACTGCGTGCGCCGAGGCCGCGAGCTGGCGGGAGCGCTTCCCGGGCCGCGACCTGACGATCAGCGTCAACGCCTCGACGCGGCAGCTGCACGACCCGTCGTTCCCGCAGACGGTGGCCCGAGCGCTGCAGGACAGCGGGTTGCCGCCGCAGCTGCTGGTGCTCGAGATCACCGAGAGCCTGCTGCCCGACGACAGCGACGCCGTAATCGCCCGGCTCAGCGAGCTCAAGGCCCTCGGCGTCCGCGTCGCGGTGGACGACTTCGGGACCGGGTACTCCGCGCTCTCGCGTCTGCGGGCATATCCGGTCGACATCCTGAAGATCGACCGATCCTTCATCGACGGCATCGAAAACGATCCGGGCAAGCTCCATCTCGTCCGCGGGATCGTCAACCTCGCCGAGTCCCTGCACATGGACGTCGTCGCAGAGGGCATCGAGCTCTCCGAGCAGGCGGAGCGACTGCGCAGCGTCGACTCGCCGCTCGGTCAGGGATACCTGTTCTCGCGCCCCGTCGGACCCGCCGCCCTCTACAAGCTGCTCGCGGGCGGCCGCCTGCCCGAGGCGCAGGACGTCGGCCCAGCCCCGGAGACCGCGGGCGCAGCCCCGGACACCGCCGGCGCAGCCCCGGACCCGGGGCCGTCCGACCGGCCTATCCGTACATAGCGTCGATCGCGTCCTGGTACTTGGCCGCGATCGGCCTGCGCTTGAGCTTCATCGTCGGCGTCAGCTCGTCGCCACCGGGGAGCCAGTCGCCCTCGATGATCGTGAACCTCTTGATCTGCTCGACCCGCGCCAGATGCGCGTTGGCCGCGTCGACGCCGGCCTGAACGGCTGCGATCACGCTGGGCTCGCCCGCGAGCTCCTCGACCGTCTTGCCGTCGAGCCCGTTCTGCTTTGCCCACTGCGGCGCGAAGTCCGCGTCGAGCACGATCAGCGCGGTGTTGTAGGGGCGGCTGTCGCCGATGCAGACGGCCTGTCCGATCATCGGGCTGGAGGACTTCAGCGTCGCCTCGATATTCGCGGGCGACATGTTCTTGCCGGCCGAGTTGATGATGATCTCCTTCTTGCGGTCGACGATCTTGAGGAATCCGTCCTCGTCGAACGCGCCGATGTCGCCCGTGTGCAGCCAGCCGCCGGCGTCGAGCGCCTCGGCGGTCTTGTCGGGGGCGTTGCGGTAGCCGAGCATCAGGAACTCGCCCCGGACGAGCACCTCGCCGTCGTCGGCGAGCGTCATCTCGACGCCCGGTGACGGTGGGCCGACGGTCCCGATCTTGACTTCGCCGGGGCGGTTGCACGCGCCGAACCCGCATGTCTCAGACATCCCCCACAGCTCGGCCAGCTCGATCCCGATCGCGTGGAAGAACTCCAGCACCTCAACCGGCGTCGGCGCGGCGCCGACGTTGACGGCGACCGCCTGGTCGAGGCCGAGCGTCTCGCGGAGCTTGGCGAACATCTGCTCGTCGGCCTGCGCCACCGTTGCCTCGAGCTCGGGCGGGACCGGCTGTTTGCGCTGCTGGAGCCGGACGCGCTGGATCGCGGCACCGAGCGCGTCCTGGATCGGCTTGCGCTGCTCGTCGGGAAGAGACGCCTGCATCGCCTCGAGGCCGGCCTTCAGCTTCTCCCAGATCCGCGGAACCGCGAAGAACCAGGTCGGGCGGACCCGCGGCAGGTACGACAGCACGTCACGCGGGTTTGGGCACGTCGTGATCGTGCCTGCGTAGATCACCGGTATGTAGTGGTGGGCCATCCGCTCGGCGATGTGCGCCGCGGGAAGCCAGGAGATCAGACGACCGCCCGGCGGCAGCGCGATCATCTCGTCGAGCGCCCGCGACGAGAACATCACCGCGTGGTGTGACAACTGCACGCCCTTGGGCTTTCCGGTCGTCCCCGACGTGTAGATCAGCGTCACGATGTCGTCGGCGTCGACCTCGGCGGCAGCCGCGGCCAGGTCGAAGTCCGGATCCGAGCCCTCCACGTCCGCCAGCGGGATCGTCCCCGCCGGGGCATCGCCGTCGATGACGATCACGTGCTCGAGGCCTGCAAGCGCCTTGCGCGCCTCGAGCATCACCGGCAGGAACGCCTGCTCGACGATCGCGACCTTCGAAGCCGCATCGGCGATCAGGTATTCGATCTCGCCGGCCGGGTACGTCGCGTAGATCGAGAACGGGGTCGCGCCGAGCATCGCCGCCGCGAGGTCGACGATGTGAAACTCGGGTCGGTTGGTGAGCATGATCGCGACCGTGTCGCCGCGCCCGACGCCCAGCTTCGCGAGCCCCCCGGCGACCGCGTCGACCCGCGCCAACAGCTCCGACCACGTCAGCGATACGGCGTCATCCGGCGTCCGTACCGCGACGATCTCCGGGTGGCTGGCCGCCGTGCGCATCAGCGCCTCGGTCAGCGTCGGTGCGTCGACCGCGCGGCCACGCGCCGCCGTGATCGTGCTGCTCTCCATGCTCTCCTCCACGTCGGGGTCTTGTCGGCCCCTAACGCTATCGCAGCGTGCGCTCAGCGAACGTTGAAACCGGAGCCGCTGAGGCGCCCGATGTCGTTGCTGAGGCCGACTACGAACAGCAGGATGATCAGCACGAAGCCCACGGCTCCGGCCCGCTCCATCACCTCGAACGGGATCCGCTTGCCTCGGATCTTCTCCGCGACCGCCCAGAACACGTGCCCGCCGTCGAGCGGCAGGAACGGGAACAGGTTGATGACCCCGAGCGACAGCGAGATCAGCGCCAACACCCATAAGGCCATCGTCATGCTGGTTGCGAACGATTCCTGGGTGACCGTGTAGCCGCCGACGATCCCGCTGAGCTGCTTTCGCTCCTGGGGCTCGAAGATCCGGCCGATCGTCGAGACCGTCTGCGTGGTCACGTCCCAGAGGTTCGTCGCCGTCAGCGACGCGCCGTGGACGAGTCCGACCGATTGCTGGGTCGAGTCGAAGCCAAAGCCGATCAGCGGCCGCTGCTCGGCGGCGTTGTAGCGCGGCGTCAGGTTGAACACCAGCAGCCGGCCATCGCGTCTGACGACGATCTTCGCGGGGGTCGCGGCCAGGCAGCCGTTGACCTGTACGCCGGCGCAGTGGTGGGTTGCAAGCTGGTTGCGCATCGCGTCCGGGCTGCGGGTGACGCCGTCGATCGATACAAGTTGGTCGCCGGCGCGCAACGCGCCCTTCGCCGGTTGTGACTGCACCGCGGCGATCCGCTTGCTCGCAACCGACTCGCCGTTTGCGAGATACAGCCCGAAGACGATCGCGAACGCGAGCACCAGGTTGACCCCCGGACCCGCGAGGATCACGACGATCCGCTTCCACACCGGCTGGTTGTAGTAGGCGCGGTGCTCTACCTCCCGCGGAATCTCCTCGCGCGGGTTCATGCCAGTGATCTTCACGTAGCCGCCGAGCGGGAACGGGCCGATCCCGTACTCGGTCTCTCCCCGGCGGAAGCTGACAATCGGCTTGCCGAAGAACAGCGAGAACCGCTCTACGCGCATGCCGACGGCCTTGGCGGCGGTGAAGTGGCCGGCCTCGTGCAAGATGATCAGCAGCACGAAGCCCAGGAACGCGAACACGTAGGACATGTACATGTCAGTGTGGCAGGGCCTGCGGCCCGCGCCCGGGACTTCTTACCCGCCGCTTAGGCTCAAGCGGCAGCGCGCGCGTCGACCAGCTCGGCCGCGACCCGGCGCGCCGCGGCGTCGGCTTCGCCCAGCGACTCGAACGAGTGCACCGGCGCCGCCGGCAGCTGCGACAGCGTCTCCTCGATCACCGCGGCGATGTCCAGGAACCGCAGCCGCCCTGACAGGAACGCGTGGACCGCCACCTCGTTGGCCGCGTTCAGCGTGCACGTCGCGGTGCCGCCGGCGAGCGCCGCCTCGCGCGCCAGGCGCAGGCACGCGAACGTGTCCTCGTCGGCCGGCTCGAACGTGAGGCTGCCCAGCTCCACCAGATCGAGCGGGCGGACCGGCACGTCGACGCGCTCGGGGTAATGCAGCGCGTAGGAGATCGGCACCCGCATGTCCGGGTAGCCGAGGTGCGCGAGTGACGCGCCGTCGCACAGCTGGATCAGGCTGTGGATGATCGACTGCGGATGCACGACCACGTCGATCCGCTCATACGGAGTGCCGAACAGATGGTGGGCCTCGATCAGCTCGAGGCCCTTGTTCATCAGCGTGGCCGAGTCGATCGTGATCTTCCCGCCCATCTCCCACGTCGGGTGGGCGAGCGCGTCCTTGACCGACACGTCCTGCAGCTGCGCCGCCGTGCGGCCGCGGAACGGCCCACCCGACGCTGTCAGGATCAGCCGGTCGACCGTCCCCGGGCGCTCCTGGGACAGCAACTGGTGAAGGGCCGAGTGCTCCGAGTCGACCGGGAGCATCGCCGCGCCGGTGGCCTCGGCGAGCTGGGTCACGAGCTCGCCGCCGACGACCAGCGACTCCTTGTTGGCGAGCGCGAGGTCGATCCCCTCGCCCAGCGTCGCGACGGTCGGCACCAGCCCCGCCGAGCCGACGATCGCGTTGAGCACCATGTCGCATTCGCATTCGGTGATCAGCCGCACGAGCCCATCCGTTCCGACCAGCACGTCGCCGTCGGTCCACGCCTCGGCCGCGCGCGCGGCCGCGTCGGGATCGGTCAGCGCGATCCGGCCGACGCGATGACGGCGGGCCTGCTCGAGCAGCGGCTCCCAGCCGGTCGCGGCGCTGAGCGCGACGACCTCGAGCTCGCCCCCGCTGCAGCGCGAGACGACGTCGAGCGCCTGGACGCCGATCGAGCCGGTTGAGCCGAGGATCGCGAGCCTTCGTGGCACGCGGCCGATTGTAGGTACCTGGCAGGTGGTCGAGAAACGGCCAACATGCGTCCGTTTCTCGACCAGCACCCGGATCAGTGCATCACCGCGATCCAGATGTAGTAGCCCGCGACGATCGTGAAGATCACGGCGTCGAGGCGGTCGAGCGCCCCGCCGTGCGGGCCGAACAGCGTACCGGCGTCCTTGGTGCCGGCGTCGCGCTTGATCAGCGATTCGAACAGGTCTCCCAGCGGCCCGAGCACGGCGATCGCAACGCCGAGCAGCAGCGCGTCGCCCGACGTCAGCCACGGCTGGTACAGGCCCGCGAAGAACACCGACAGCACCGCGATCAGCATGCCGCAGAACAGGCCCTCGAACGTCTTGTTCGGGGAGATCGTCGGGGCCAGCAGCCGGCGCCCGAACAGGCGGCCGCCGAGGTAGGCAGCGGTGTCGCCGAGGAACGTGCCGATCGCTATGTCGATGATGATCGCGTTGCCGTGCGGCAGTTCGCGCAGCAACTCCGCGTGGGCGAACGCGAACCCGATCCAGTACACGCCCAGCAGCGTGCCCGCGATCGCGACCGTCGCTCCGCCCTGCCGCGCTTGCATCAACACCCCGATGAAGAGGATCGGAACCGTCGCGGCCGCGACCTCCATCACCTGCCGCTGGCCGCCGTAGCGGGCCGCCAGCACCATCCCAGCGAGCGAGGCGAAGCCGACCAGCACGACCGGCCGCCAGCGCGCCAGCATCCGATACAGCTCGTGCATGCACATGACCCCGAGCACGATCAGAAACAACGCGAACGCGAGGCCGCCGAGGTCGATGAACACGATCGCAAGCACCGCCGCGGGCACCGCGACCAGGATCCGCGCCAGCAGGTCGGAGCGCTGCCTTCGCTCGCCGCGGTCGGGAGTACTGCGGCGGGCGCTGCGGCGCGGCGCGTCACGGCGGGGCGGGGGCCGCTCCCGCGCACCCCGCGTGCCGCGCCCCGCGGGTGGCCGCCTCGCCGCCGGCATCGCTATCTACCCCCGTACCGGCGCTTGCGCTCGGCGAACTCGGCCAGGCTCGCCTCGAACGCCCCGCGGTCGAACTCCGGCCACAGCTCGTCGCGGAAGACAAACTCCGAGTAGGCCGCCTGCCATAGCAGGTAGTTCGAGATCCGCCGCTCGCCGCTGGTGCGGATGATCAGGTCGGGGTCGTGCATGTCGGGGGCATATAGGTGGGCGCGAAAGTCGTCTTCGTCGCCACCGGTAAAGGTTCGCGCCGCGTCGACGATCTCCGCCCTGCCGCCGTAGTTGAACGCGACGAACAACGTGATCCGGGTGTTGGCAGCGGTCACCTGCTCGGCCCAGTTCATCTGTTCGATCAGGTCGGGCGCAACCGGGGCGCTGCGGCGTCCGATGAACCGCATCCGCACGCCCTCGGCGTCGAGCTCCGGCGTCTCCGCTTCGATCCTGCGCGCGAACATCTCCATCAGCGCGGAGACTTCGTCGCCCGAGCGGTTCCAGTTCTCGGTCGAGAACGAGTAGACGGTGAGCTCCTTCACCCCGAGCTCGGCGGCGTCGCGCAGCCGCGCCTTGACGGCGTCGGCGCCCGCTTCGTGGCCGGCGACGACCGGCAGCCCGTTGCGCTTCGCCCAGCGGCCGTTGCCGTCGGTGATGATCGCGACGTAGCGAGCCGCTGCGCCAGGCTCGGCCGACACTAGACCTCGAGGATCTCGGCTTCCTTGTGCTTGAGGAGCTCGTCCAGCTCCGTGATCCGCGTGTCGGTGACCTTCTGCAGGTCGACCTCGGCTCGGTGCTCGTCGTCGGAGCCCGCGTCGCCGGCCTCCTTGAGCTCGCGCAGGTCGTGCATCACGTCCCGCCGGATGTTGCGGACGGCGACGCGGCCCTCCTCGGCGATGTGGCGAACGACCTTGACCAGCTGCTTGCGCCGCTCCTCGGTCAACTCGGGGATTCCGAGCCGGATCAGGTTGCCGTCGTTGTTCGGCGTCAGCCCGACGTCGGACTCGAGGATCGCCCGCTCGATCGCCTTGATCGAGCTCTTGTCGTACGGCTGGACCGTCAGCAGCCGCGGCTCTGGCGCGCTGATCGTCGCAAGCTGCTTGAGCGACGTCGGCGTGCCGTAGTAGTCGACCGAGATCCGGTCCAGGAGCGCGGGGCTGGCCCGTCCGGTGCGCACCGAGCCGAATTCGTGGCGAATCGACTCCACCGACTTGCCCATCCGGTCGCGGGCGTCTCGAAGTAGCTCGTCGATGATCTCGCTGTCGCTCATGTCCTCACCAGCGTGCCTACGCGTTCCCCTGACACTATCTTGTCGATGTTTCGGCCGTCGGCCATGTTGAACACGACAATCGGCAGGTTGTTGTCCATGCACAGGGCAAACGCGGTCGAATCCATCACCTGCAGGCCGCGGGTGAGCGCCTCCTTGTGCGTGATCTCGGGGATGAACTCCGCATCGGCGTGCGTCGCCGGATCGGCGGTGTAGACGCCCTCGACGTTGTTCTTGGCCATCAGCACGATCTCCGCGTGGAGCTCGGCGGCGCGCAGCGCCGCCGCCGTGTCGGTGGTGAAGAACGGGTTGCCGGTCCCTGCGCCGAAGATCACGATCCGGCCCTTCTCGAGGTGGCGCATCGCCCGGCGCCGGATGTAGGGCTCGGCGACCTCGGAGATCGTCAGCGCCGACTGCACGCGCGTCGGGATTTCGGCGGTCTCCAGCGCGTCCTGGAGCGCGAGCGCGTTCAGCACCGTCGCGAGCATCCCCATGTAGTCGCCGGTGGCCCGGTCCATCCCCTTCGCCGCGGCCGCGAGCCCGCGGTAGATGTTGCCGCCGCCGACGACGATCGCGACCTCGACCCCGCGGGCGTGCACGCCGGAGATCTCGGCCGCGATCGCCTTCACCCGCGCCGGGTCGATCCCGTAGTCACGGTCTCCCATCAGCGCCTCGCCCGAGAGCTTGAGCAGCACCCGGGTGTAGGCCGGTGCCGGCTGCGCCGAGTTTTCAGGCATGACCGCCCCCGACCGCTCAGGCACCGACCGCGAAGCGGGAGAACCTGCGAATAACGACGTTCTCCCGCGTCTTGTCGGACACAGCCGCTCGCAGTTGCTCGATCGTCTGGCCCTTGTGCTTGTCCTCGTTGACGTGCTTCTGGCGCAGCAGGACGACCTCGTCCAGCCACTTGTCGAGCTTGCCCGAGACGATCCGCTCGCGCACGTTCTCAGGCCGGTCGGCCGCCTGCTCGGTCGCGATCCTCACCTCTCGCTCGCGGTCCTCGGCGGGCACGTCCTCCTCGGTGACCGCCAGTGGCGCCGCCGCCGCGATGTGCAGAGCGACGTCGCGCGCGAACTCGATGAACTCATCGTTACGCGCGACGAAGTCCGTCTGGCAGTTGACCTCGACGAGCACCCCGATCTTGCCGCCGGCGTGGATGTAGCTCGAGACCACGCCCTCGCGCGCCTCGGCTTCGCCCCGCTTGGCCGCCTGCGCCTGGCCGCGCGCGCGCAGGATCTCGACAGCCTTGTCGATGTCGCCGTCGGACTCCGCCAGCGCGTTGCGGCAGTCGAGCATCCCCGCGCCCGTCCGGTCGCGCAGGGCCTTCACTTCCGTAGCACTCGGCGCACTCATGCCGGCTCCTCCCCATCACCAGCGGCGGATTCCGACTCGGCCGGACCAGTAGCAGCCGCTTCCCCCGGAGTCTCTTCAGCGGCGGGCTCGCCCTCCGGCGCGGCCGCAGCCGGCGCCTCCGCCTCAGCGGCGGCCGCCGGCTCAGGCTCTGGCTCTGCCGCGGGCTCCGGCTCAGCAACGGGCGCCGGCTCGGCAACGGGCGCCGGCTCCGGCTCAGCGGCAGCGACGGGCGCCGGCTCTGCAGCGGCCGCAGGCTCCGGCTCAGCAGCGGCAGCCGGTGCCGCCGCAGGCGCGGCGTCCGCAGCGGGCGAAGAGGTCCCGGTAGCCGTCGAGGCTTGCGTAGCGGCCTCGGTCCGCGGTGCCGCGTGGCCTCGGGAGCTCGCTCTGCAGCGGCAGCCGCAGCGGCCGTCTCGGCGGCAGCCAGCGGCCGTTCAGCGGCAGCCGGCGTTAGCAGCGGCGGCAGCAGCGGCCGTCTCGGCGGCCGCGGCCGCGGCGGCAGCCTCCTCGGCCTCCTTACGCGCCTGCTCCTCAGCCCGAGCCCGCTCGGCCGCCTCGCGGCGAGCCAGCTCTTCGGCCTCGCGGCGAGCCCGTTCCTCGGCCTCCTGGCGCTCGCGCTCGAGCCGTGCCTTCTCCTCTTCGGCGCGGAAGATGTTGTGCCCTTGGGCGACCACATCCCCGATCGCGCCCGTGATCGCCGCACACGAGCGGATCGCATCGTCGTTTCCGGGGATCACGTAGTCGATCCCGTCCGGATCGCAGTTGGTGTCGACGAGGCCGATGATCGGGATTCGCAGCCGCTGTGCCTCGCGCACCGCGATCGCCTCGGTCTTGAGGTCGATCACGAACACGGCGTCGGGCGTGCGCTGCATGTTCTTGACGCCGCCGAGGTTGGCCTGGAGCTTCGCGAGGTCCGCCTGAGCCGCCATTCGCTCGCGCGTCGGCAGCAGCGCCAACTGGCCCTCGGATGCGTAGCGCTCGAGGTCGTGCAGACGCCTGATCCGCAACGAGATCGTCTGGAAGTTCGTCAACAGCCCGCCGAGCCAGCGGTGGTTGACGTACGGCATGTCCGCTCCCTCGGCGGTGTCCTTGATCGCGTCGCGCGCCTGCTTCTTGGTGCCGACGAACAGCACGGTCCCGCCTCGGTGCGCGACATTGGACGCGAAGTCGCGCGCGCTGTCCAGCAGTTCCTGGGTCTGGAGTAGGTCGATGATGTAGATGCCGTCCCGCTCTCCGAAGATGAAGCGGCGCATCTTGGGGTTCCAACGTCGCGTCTGGTGGCCGAAATGTACCCCGGCCTCCAGCAGCTCCTTGATGCCGACTTGAGCCACTTGCTACTGCTCCCTTGTGATGTGTTGGACGGTTCCCTCTCGCCGGTCTGTCGTGAACCTCGGCGGCGCCGAGGCAGGGCCACGACCCGTGCAAAAGGGGTCGAATGACGAATTTGTAAGAAAAAAGTTTACGCAAGTTTGCCGAACACGGTACGTTTTCGTATCTAGCGGGCCGTCACCCTTCCCCTACCTTCGGTGATGACTCGCTTTCGCGGGCCGAACCTCCCTTCCCCTACCTCCGGTGGCTCGGTTCGCAATTGATCGGCGGGGCGGCTTTGGACGGGCCGCCCCGCCGACGCTTTTTGAGGCCGCTACGCCTCCGCCGCGAGCGCCAGCGCAGCGGCAAGGTCGTCGGGCAGCGGCGAGACGACGTCGATCGCCTCGCCGGTGGCGGGGTGCGCAAATGCCAGCCGCGTTGCATGCAGGAACTGCCGCTGAAGCCCGTAGCTCATCGGCCCGCCGTACTGGGCGTCGCCGCAGACCGGGTTCCCGATCGCCGCCAGGTGGACCCTGATTTGATGTGTACGCCCGGTGTCGAGCACGACCCGCAGCAGTGTTGCGCTCGGCAGCGACCGCTCGATCTCGAAGTGGGTGCGCGCCTCGCGCGGGTCGTCGGAGTCGACCGACATCAGCACGCGGTCTCGCCGGTGACGCCCGATCGGCGCGTCGATCGTGCCGGTCCTGGCCTGCGGCCGGCCGTCGACGAGGGCCAGGTACTCGCGCCGGAGGCCGCGCGCGACCAGCAGCGCCTTGAGCGCGCGGTGGGCCTCGTCGCGCTTGGCGACCACGAGCAGCCCGGACGTGTCGCGGTCCAGCCGGTGGACGATCCCCGCGCGCCACGGCTCGTCGCCTCCCGCGCCGCGGCCCGACAGCGCCTGCGCGAGCGTCCCGGTCCGATGGCCGCGCGCCGGGTGGACCACGACCCCGGCCGGCTTGTCGACGACCAGCAGATACTCGTCCTCGTATGCGACCGTGAACGGGGCGACCGGCCCGCCGTCCTCATCGCCCGAGACATCGCGCGACTCGTCGATCTCGATCCGCTCCCCGGCGCTGACGGGATGGCGCTTGGCTCGCACACGCCCGTCGACCCGGACGCGCTGCTGCTCGATCATCGTCGCCGCCCGCGAACGCGAGCCCAGCCTGTCGGCGAGGAAGCGGTCCAATCTCATTCCGCCCGCGTCCGCCGGGACCTCGACCTTCAACCGGTCGCCTTCAGCTGACATCCCGCCGCCGGCCTTCGAGCACCCACAACAGCGCGAGCACCCCGAACGTGATCGCCATGTCCGCGACGTTGAAGGCCGGCCAGTGCGGGAGCTTGATGAAGTCGGTCACCGCGCCGTTGGCGATCCGGTCGATCAGGTTTCCGAGCGCCCCGCCGATCAGCAACCCGGTCGGCAGCCACAGCAGCGGCCTGTCCGGCCTCATCAGGAAGTAGCCCACCAGCGCGGCGAGCGCGACGAGCGTGAGCACCAAGACAAGCGTGCCGCCGCCGGAGAAGAAGTTGAACGCGACGCCCGTGTTGCGCACGTGGACGAGGTGCACGAAGAAGAACACGTTGCGGCTGTCTCCCAGCGTGATCGAGTCCTCGACCAGGTGCTTGGTGAGCTGGTCCAGCGCCAGGACCGCGATCACGACGAATCCGGCGCGCAAGAACGCGCGGCGGCGAACCTTCGGCGCTGAGCTTGCGCTGACAGCCATCGACACGCGCGGCGGCTCAGCCGTGGATCGCGTTGGAGATGATCGTGCTCGCGAAATACAGGACGATGATCGCGATCATCGGGCTGAGGTCGAGCATTCCGATCGGCGGGATGAACTTGCGGAACAGCCGCAAATACGGATCGCACACATCGCGCAGGAAGTTCAGGATCGCGTCGGACCAGCGCGAGTACGGCAGCCGCACCCCGAACGACAGCAACAGGTTGACCAGGATGTAGATGAAGATCAGGAGGATGTAGACCTGGAACAGAGCCTGGACGTAGTTGGCGATGTCGACGCGGGTAAGGGCCTCGGTCAGCATCAGCGCGGCCCGCCGTTGATGACCGCGTCGGTCGCGTCCTGAAACGCCGTCCGGACACCGTCGCGCTCGAGCGCCGCCAGCCCACGAGCCGTCGACCCTCCGGGCGAGGTGACCTCCCTGCGCACGGTCAGCGTGTCGTAGGCGCGGTTCTCGAGCAGCGACGCAGTCCCCGACATCGTGTCGGCCGCCAGTCGGCCCGCGAGCGCCGGGCTCAACCCGTGGCGCACCGCCGCGTCGACCTGCGCCTCGGCGACCAGCGCCAGATACGCGGGTCCGACGCCCATCACCGCCGTCGCGGCCGGCATCAGCTTTTCTTCGAGCCGTACGACGCTTCCCAGCCGCTGCAGCAGCGAGACGAGCTGTGACTCGAGCTCGGCCTCGATCCCGGGCGCCGGCGTGTAACAGACCACGCCGCGCCGAACCTCGACCGGCGTGTTCGGCATGACCCGGAACACCGCAGCTCCGTGATAGGCGCCGTGAAGATCCGTGAGCGAGATCCCGCCGAGCACCGACGCGACGACGTTCGTGCTCGACGCGATCTCGGCGGCGATATCCGCGAGCTGACCGGGCTTGTGGCACAGGAACAGGATGTCCGAGCGCTGCGCAACTTCGAGGTTCGACGCCGCCTCGCCTCCGAGCTCGTCGGCAAGCGCGCGCGCCCGCCCTGACCCCGAATCCGAGCACAGCACCGGATCGCCCCACCCGCGCGCCATCGCACGAGCCATGTTCCCGGCACCGATGAGCCCCACTTGCATGCGAGGAACGTTACCGCTGAGCGCGCAGACAACAGGCGCAAGGAACGCGGGCACGCCCCGGACCGCGATCTGCGAGCGCCATCAGCTCTGGTTGAAGAACCCCTTCTCCACCAGCCGCGCACGCTCTTCGGCCGAGACCTCGACGTTGTGCGGCGTCAGCAGGAACACCTTGTCGGCGATCCGCTGCATGCCGCCGTCGAGCGCGTACGTCAGCCCGCTGGAGAAGTCGATCAGGCGCTTTGACAAGTCTGTGTCGGTGCCCTGCAGGTTCAGGATCACCGGGATCGAGTCCTTGAACTTGTCGGCCACGTCCTGCACGTCGTTGAAGCTCTTGGGCGCGACGAAGTGGACGCGGACGTCGCCGCTGCGGCCGTTGCCGCGGCCGCCGCTGCTCCCGCCGCCACCGCTGCTGCCGCCGCCAACAGGGCGCAGCGATGTCGACCGGCGCTCGGTTCGAAGGTCATCGGCGAAGATGTCGTCGATCTCGTCGCGGCGTCGCCGCGCGCTCAGCCTGCGGACGTTCGGGCGCTCCCGATAGCTGTCTTGCATGTCGGTCTCCGGCTCGTCGTACGCCTCTGGCTCTTCCTCGTCATACGCTTGGTCTTCGGCGAGGCCGAAGTAGACGAGCGTGCGGTGCCAGGTGTCGCGAAAGGCCATGGTCGTGCAAGTGGTTCGCTTCTGCGCGGGATTTCCCTGCCGTGATTATGACGCGCCGGGGCAGAGCGTCCAGAAGCTATTGGTAAAGACTTGTGCCCAGACGCACAATAGTCGATCCCTCCTGCACGGCGATCACGTAATCCTGGCTGGTCCCCATCGACAGCTGCGCCAGCCCGTGGCGCCCCGCCAGCTCGGCAAGCGCCGCGAAGTACGGCCGGCTGGATTCCGGGGAGGCGGCCAGCGGCGGCATCGTCATCAGCCCGACGACGGCGACGGGACAGCGTTCGATGAACTCCCCGAGCAGCTCTGGCGCGATCCCGCTCTTGGCAGCCTCGCCGGCGACGTTGACCTCGACCAGAACCTCGGTCTGCGGGCCGGCGTGACGAGCCAGCTGCTCGAGCACCGAGTCGCTCGCGACCGATTGGATGTAGCGCACGTACGGCAGCAACTGACGGACCTTGCGGCTCTGCAGGTGGCCGATGAAGTCCCACGTGAACCGGCCCGGGTTTGCCTGCGCCTTCGCCACGAGGTCCTGGGCGCGGTTCTCGCCAACCAGCGTCACCCCCGCCTCGGCGAGCACCCCGAGTTCCTGCACCGGGAGGTACTTGACGGCCGCCAGCACCTCGACCGAGCCGGGGTCGCGCCCGGTATCGGCGATCTGCTCGTGCACCCGCTCGAGGTTCGCGCGCACCCGCTCGGGCGCCAGGCCCCGGATCAGCTCAACCACGCGATCCCAGCCTGCCGTCCGGTCACGCCCTTGTCCCGGCGATGGGAAAAGAACAGCGACGGATCGGAGCAGATCGTGCAAAGGCCGGTGTCGTGCACTCTCGCTCCGGCTCGCTCGAGCCGCCGCCGGGCGATCGCCTTGAGGTCGAGATTGCGCCCGCGGTAGACCTCGGGGCCCTCGGCGGCGAACGCGCCGCGGACCTCCTCGCCGACCTCGTAGCAGCACGGCCCGGCCCCCGGCCCGATCGCCGCCTGCAGCGGCCCGGTCGCACCGAGACGCCGCAGCGCCAGCACGCCCTGCTCGATCACGCCGCCGGCGAGCCCGCGCCAGCCCGCGTGCACCATCGCCACCGCGCCTTCGCCGCTGATCGCGACCGGGAGGCAGTCGGCGGTCAGCACCATCGCGGCCAATCCTGCGGTGGCGGTCGCCTGGCCATCCGCCTCGCAAGGAGTCGCGCCGTCTGGCGCTGCGGCCTGCACGACCCTCACGATCGTGCCGTGAACCTGCCGCCCGTACACGAACCGCACGCCGAGCCCCTGTTGAAGCGATTCGCGGTTGTGCTCCACCGCCGCCGGCGCATCATCGGTCAAGCGCCCGAGGTTCAGGCTCGCAAACGCGCCGCGCGAGCAGCCACCGCGCCGGGTCGTGAACAGCGCACGCGCGCCGTCGAAGTCGATCGCGATGTGCTCGTGCTCGACGCGGAAAGGGCTCGCCACCAGCGACCCGCTCATGTCGTGAGCAACTCCAGCTCAGGCACCGGTTCCCGCTGCGCGTACTCGAAATGCGCGCGTCCCTCGGCGACCAGCGTGTTGCGGTGAGCCCATCCTCCGACCTGGCGTGCGCGCTCGTAGACCGCCAGGCGGATCGTCGCGGTCTCGCTGTTGTAACAGTAGGCAAGCTCTCCGTCGGGGTCGTGGTAGGTGACGCCCGCGAGCTGCGCGCGGTCGGCGTCGACCTCGCCGATCAGCTTGCGCGACCCGTCAGTCACCTCGAACCGCCAGCCCGTCAGCCCGAACGTGCTCCCGTTGCCGAGCACGCGCAGCGGCGTCGTGGAGCGGAAGTCCCTGCCGTCGATCCGGCCGACGAACGGCGTGCTCGGACCGACCTCGCGCCCGAACCGCGGCACGATCACCGAAACGCCGTCGACGAAGTCCCCACGAGCAGGGTGGCCGTCGAGCGTGCAGAAGTCGTTGCAGTGCACCCATGCCCATGAGCTCGCGTGCTTGGAGCCCCACAAATGGGCCTGCCCGCCGGGCGTCGCGCGCAGCGCCAGGCGCTCACCGGCGAGATCGATCGTGCCGTCGATCTCGAGGTCGGCATGCGGCAGCGTCAGGACCGTCTTGGCGATCCGGGCGCGCTGCAGGACCGGATGCACGTGCTCGTAGGCGCGGGGAGACGGGGCCCAGCGCAGATCCCAGGCAACGTCCTGAAACCCGCCGCTGGCGCCGCCGTCGGTCAGGCTCGCGTCGCCGATTCGCAGCTCGAACGGGGATTGCCGTGCGTGCAGGAGATCGATCGGAAACGTGATCTTGCGCCCGATCGTCCCGGACCCGTCGCGGCGGGGATCCATCGCCAGAAACCACAGCGCCGCGGTCGGCGCGCCGTCGGCGCCGGGCAGCGGCGCGAGCATCGTGTAGCGGATCCAGACGCCGACGCCGGTGTCGCGCTCGGTCAGCGTCAGGTAATAGACCTCGTAGTGACCGGGATCGCCGTTCCAGCGAAATGCATTGGCACTCGGCGCCATCGGTTGCTCAGGCTACCCGCTGGCCGCGGCGACGCGAACGGCCTCCTCGAGCTCCTGATCGCGGCCGCTCACGCGCCCGTCGAGCTTGGCCAGCAGCGTCGCTCGGAGCGCGGCGCCGATCGCCGGTCCCTGCGGCACCCCGGCCGCCAGCAGATCGCCGCCGTCGATCTCGAGCTTGACGTGTCGAAGGCGATCCAGCCAGGCGCGGGCCGGGTCGGCGGGGCCCAGGGCTCCGGCGAGCGCGACCAGCTCGGGCCCTGCTCCGTCGACGGCGACGGCGATCTGCGCAGCGCTACCCGCAGCCGAGAGTGCGCGCGCAAGCGCCTCAGACCGCGTCGCCGAGGCGAGAATGCAGTCGCGGTCCGCGGCCTCGAACGCGAGCCGTTGCAGCAGGTTCACCAGCCTCGCCGCGGGGATGCGGCGCATCGCAACCGCCAGCGCGAGCCGGTCTGCGCGAGCGTCGCACGCGCCGTCGATCAGCGCCAGCGCTCGCTCCCCGAGCCGCGGATCCTCGATCCCCAGATCGGGATCGATCGCAACGTCGAGCGCCCACTCGCGCAGGCTGCGCAGCGCCGCGATCGGGTCGGGCTCGAGCGCGAGCAATCGCAGCTCGGCGCCGACCCGAGAGCCGCTGACGGTGTCAAGCGCGCGGTCGGACACGGCCTGCGCCGCGAGCGCGGCGGTGTGCGCCTGCACCGCGAAGCCGAGCCGGCTGGCGTAGCGACACAGGCGAAGCAGGCGGGTCGGGTCGTCCATGAAGCTGCGGTCGTGGAGCACTCGGAGCACGCGTGCGTCGAGGTCGCGCACGGCGCCCGGCGCGGCGTGCAACTCCCCCGCCCGCGGGCCGTTGAGCGCGATCGCGATCGCGTTGACCGTGAAGTCGCGCCTGAGCAGGTCGTCTCGGAGGGTCGCCGGCGCGACGTCCGGCAGCGCGCCCGGCCGCGCGTACGTCTCACGCCGCGCGGCCGCGATGTCGTAGCTGTGGCCGTCCAGTCTCACGGTCGCGGTGCCGAACCGGCCGTGCACCGTCGCGACGCCTCCGAGCCGCGCCGCCAGGGCCGCGGCGTCGCCTTCGACAACGAGGTCGAGCTCGGCCGGCCGGTACCCCAGCAACAGGTCGCGAACGGCGCCTCCGACCAGCGCGACCGGTGGCTCGGCGCCGAGGCGCTGCAGCAGCGGCGCAGCCGCCGGCAGCGACGCCACCTTGCCCAGCAGCCGTTGTGCAGAGGGGACTTCCACGGCCAGATCTTCGCGCGACCCGCGGCGCGATCGCTGCCTCGTGCCGGGACGATCCCGACCGGACCCCACTAGCATGGCCCTATGCCGAGTCTCGGTCCGCGGCGGTGGCTGCGATGGGTTTTGGCTGCCGTGGCGGGCCTTTTGCTCGTGTTGGGGGGCGCGGTGGCTTTCCTGTTGCTGCACACGCCCGGGAACGTCTCACATCCGAACCTGTCCTTCACGAGCCCGACGACGACGACGGCGGCTGACGCGCCGCCGCGTCACAAGAAGGCCGTCGTCAACAATTTCGAGTGGCCGCGATACGGCTACGACGCCGCGCGCACCCGCGTTTTCGCCGCGCGCGGGCTGAATCCGCCGCTGCACGTCGGGTGGCGGTTTCAGGACTTCGCGCTGCTGGAGTTCCCCCCTGTGATCTACCAGAACACGCTGTACTTCATCGATGACGCGGGCTCGGTGAAAGCGCTCAACAAGCTCAACGGCCACCTGATCTGGCAGCACAAGCTCGGGACGCTCGCCGCGGCCTCGCCGGGCATCGACATTCGGGACAAGCTCGTGTTCGTGCCGCTGCTTTCTGACCACGGCACGAGGCCGGGGGGCGGGCAGTTCGCGGCGCTGTCGATGAAGAACGGCCGGATCGTATGGGCCCACGGCGTGCCCGCCGGCACCGAGTCCTCGCCGCTGGTCTGGGGCCGAACCGTGATCTTCGGCGATCAGGCCGGCAACGTGTTCGCGCTCGACGCCCGCCACGGCCACACGATCTGGTCCTACCACGCCAGCGGCGCGGTCAAGGGCGGCCCCGCGCTCGCCGACGGGATCGTCTACTTCGGCGACTATGCGGGACGCGCGTATGCGCTCAACTTCCGTACCGGCCGCCAGGTCTGGGCGGTCAGCACCGACGGCGCCAGGTTCGGGTTCGGGTCCGGGAACTTCTATTCCAGCCCGGCGGTGGCGTTCGGCCGCGTGTACATGGGCAACACCGACGGCCGCGTCTATTCGTTCGCCGCGAAGACCGGCCAGCTCGCGTGGGCGACGGGAACCAATGCGTACGTGTACTCGTCACCCGCGGTCAGGGACACGCCCGGCCTCGGCCCGACCGTCTACCTCGGCTCCTACGACGGGACGTTCTACGCCTTCAACGCCCAATCCGGAGCCGTCCGCTGGACGCACCCCGCCGGCAGCAGGATCTCCGGCTCGCCGACGATCATCAACAACGTCGTCTACTTCTCCGCGCTCGGTTCGAAGTCGACCGAGGGCCTGGACGCCGTCACCGGCCGCCAGGTGTTCTCATTTCCCGACGGCGCTTTCAACCCCGTGATCGCCGACTACAAGGCGATCTACCTCGTCGGCTACTCGCAGATCTACCAGATGCTGCCACGCCGCCGGGCATCCCATCGGCGCGCTGCGAGTGTTAGCGCGCGCAACGGAAACTCGTCCGGCAGCAAGCGCTCTACGGCAATCCACCGTCAACGCAACAATCATCCCAACCAAACGTGAGCGGAACATGCGTTCGGGCTGGCTTGCTATGCTTATGGGTCTATGCGTTGTCGTAGTGGAAGTCACTGTCAGCAGCCGGCCCTGAAGGGTCGTCGATTCTGCGAGGATCACGCGGCCGAGCTCGATCGCATGCGCGAAGAGCTCAAGGATGCCGCCGCGGCCCGTATTGGACGAGGTCGGCCGAAGCGGTCGTCCACGTGCTGCCGTCCCGGCTGCTATGAGCCCCGCGTCCCGCCTGCGGCGTACTGCGATCAGTGCTCTGCCGCCGGGTACGTGGAAGAGGCCGCCTGATCGCGGCCGTCAGCTAGCCAGGGCACATATCGAAAACTGAATCTTTGCCGGATTCGGCCGGGAGTTCCTCGGCGCGTTTCAGGCTGCTCTGAGTTGTTCGACAGGCCGCATGCGGCCTGTCGCCCTCGGCGCATGCGCCGAGGGAGGGGGCGCGCATGCGCGCCCCCTTGCCGGCAAGTCAGATTCTGACCGCCACCCCGGCGGCGGCTAGGTGTTGCTTGGCCTCCGGCACGGTGTGGTGGCCGTAGTGGAAGATCGAGGCGCACAGGACCGCGTCGGCGCCGGCGCCGAGTGCCTCGGTCAGGTGCTCGAGCTCGCCGGCGCCACCCGACGCGATCACCGGCACGCCGACCGCGTCGGTGACCGCCGCTGTCAGCGGCAGGTCGTAGCCGATGTTGGTGCCGTCGCGGTCCATGCTGGTCAGCAGTATTTCGCCGGCGCCGCGGTCGACGGCCTCCTTCGCCCACGCGACCGCGTCGCGCCCCGTCGGCGTCCTGCCGCCGGCGAGATAGGCCTCCCAGCTGCCGTCGCCGCGAGCCTTGGCGTCGATCGCGAGCACCACGCACTGCGCGCCGAATGTGCGCGCCAGCTCGCCGATCAGTTCCGGGCGCGCGAGCGCCGCCGAGTTGACCGAGATCTTGTCGGCGCCGGCGTCGAGCACCGCCTGGGCGTCCGCGACCGAACGGATGCCGCCGCCGATCGTGAACGGCACGAACACGTCGTCGGCGGTGCGGCGGGCAAGCTGTACGACCGTGTCGCGCTTGTCCGACGTAGCGGTGATGTCGAGGAACACGAGCTCATCGGCGCCGGCCGCGTCGTAGCGGCTGGCGAGCTCGACCGGATCGCCGGCGTCGCGCAGGTCGACGAACCCAATCCCCTTCACGACCCGGCCCGCGTCGACGTCCAGGCACGGGATCACGCGCTTGTAGTGCATCAGTGCGGCTGGCCGTCCTGCCTGTCTCCGTCCAGGATCGCCTGCGCGTCGGCGACGTCGAAGCGCCGCTCATACAGCGCCTTGCCGACGATCACGCCCGCCAGGTTGACCTGGCGCAGCGCGACCAGCGCCTGAAGATCCTCAAGCGTCGACACGCCTCCGGAGTAGACGAAGCTGCCTCGCACGGTGCGCGCGACCCGCTGCACCTCGCTCAGGTCGGGTCCCTCGAGCATGCCGTCGCGCTCGATGTTGGAGTACACGAACCGCTGCACGCCTCTGCCGGCGAGCTGCTCGATCACCGACTCGGCCGGGATCTGCGTCTGCTCGGTCCAGCCCGCGGCCGCGAGCTTGCCGGCGCGTACGTCGATTGACACGACGACCCGGTCGCGATACCGCTCCAGGACCGTGTCGATGAAGTCGATGTCGGTGTAGGCGGCGGTTCCGAGCACGACCCGGGCCGCGCCCGCGGCGATCGCCCTCTCGACCGCGTCGACGTTGCGCAGGCCGCCGCCGACCTGGACCGGAACGGTCACGCCTTGCGCGATCCGCTCGACGTGGTCGAGATTCGCAGGGGTGCCGCCGCGCGCCCCGTCGAGGTCGACTACATGGAGCGCCCGGGCGCCGCCCTGCACCCACCGCAGCGCGGCCTCGAGCGGGTCGGCGTCGTACTCGGTCTTGACGTCGAAGTCGCCCTTGGCCAGGCGCACGGCCTTGCCGCCGAGGATGTCGACCGCCGGCAACAGGATCATGCGCCCGCCGCCGCCCAGCTCGTCCTGGTCGCACCGCCGCGTCCGACCATCGCCGCGAAGTTCCGCAGCATCCGCAGGCCGTGGGTCGAGGACTTCTCGGGATGGAACTGGACGCCGAGCACCGACCCCCGCGCGACGATCGTCGCAAACCGCTCGCCGTACTCGGTGGTGCCGATCACGTCGCCCGGGTCGGCTGGGCGCGCGGCCATCGAGTGCACGTGATAGAAGGCGCAGCCGGTTTGCGGGAGCGTATCGGTGAGCGGCGAGGGCCGCTCGAAGCGCACCTCGTTCCAGCCGATGTGCGGGATCCGCAGCCCGCCGCTGTTCAGCGACCGCACGTCCCCTGGGATCAGGGCAAGGCCCTCGGTCGACCCGAGCTCCTCGCTGTGCTCGAACAGCAGCTGCATGCCGAGGCAGATCCCGAGGATTGGGGTCGCGCTCAGCGCCCGCGCGCGGATCAGCTCGGCGAGCCCGAGCTCGTGCAGGTTGGCCATCGCCAGCGGGAACGCGCCGACGCCGGGGACGACGAGGGCGTCGGCGGCGTTGAGCTCGCCGTGGTCGCGGCTGATCACGGTGGTCGCCCCGACGTGCTCCAGCGCCTTCTGCACCGAGCGGCGATTGCCCATCCCGTAGTCGACGACCGCGATCGCGGGCCCGGTCATACGAGCGTTCCCTTCGTGCTCGGGATGCCTCGTTCGGTCGCGTCCAGCGCGACCGCTGCGCGCAGCGCCCGCGCAAACGCCTTGAACGCCGCCTCGATCACGTGATGCGCGTTGGTCCCGCGCTCGATGGTCACGTGCAGCGTCAGCTTTGCGTTGCTCGACAATGCGCGGAAGAACTCCTCGGCCAACTCGTGGTCGAAGTTGCCGATCGCCCCGGGCGGGAGCGTCGCCTCAAACGCGCACAGCCCGCGCCCAGAGATGTCGATCGCACACGACGCCCGCGACTCGTCCATCGGGACTGTCGCCTGGCCGTAGCGGGCGATTCCGGCGCGGTCGCCCAGGGCTTGATCGAGTGCCTGGCCGATGCAGATCCCGACGTCCTCGACGGTGTGGTGAGCGCCGGTCTCCAGATCGCCGTCGGCGCTCACGGTCAGATCCAGACGGCCGTGGCGCGCAAGCAGATCCAGCATGTGATCAAGAAACCCGACGCCGGTGTCGCGCTCGCCGGAGCCGTCGCCGTCGAGCGCCAGGCTCACGCGAATGTCCGTCTCCGCGGTCTTGCGCTCGATCTCAGCCGTTCTCGCCATCGCCGCCATTGTCGCGGATGCGGGCTTCCATCGATCTCGCGTGGAGCTCGAACCCCTCCGCCCTCGCCACGGGCGCGGCCGCGCGCGCGAGCCCGGAGGCGTCCCGGATCCGGACCTCGCTGAAGCTGCGCAAGGAAGTGCCCGGGCGACAGCGCCGACGCGAACCGCGCCGCCCCGTTGGTCGGCAGTACGTGGTTTGAGCCGGCGATGTAGTCGCCGAACGCGGTGCCCGCAGCGGGCCCGACGAACACGCAACCGGCGTGGGTGACGCGCGGCGCCAGAGCCTCCGAGTCGTGGCCGACGAGCTGCAGGTGCTCGGGTGCGAACTCCTGGGCGAGTTGCAGCGCCTGCTCTGCGTCGGCGCACTGCACGAGCGCGGCGACCGCGCCCGAGTCCGGGACGGTGTCGATCCGCTCGGCGAGTCGCTGCAGAAGCTGCTGCGACGTCGAGATCCCGATCGTGAGCGTTCCCGGCCCATGTTCGGCCTGGGCGAGCAGGTCCAGCGCCAGCGGCTCGTGGTCGGAGCCTGCGTCGGCGATCACGACCAGGTCGCTCGGACCCGCAAAGCCGTCGATCCCGACCTGACCGAACACCTGGCGCTTGGCCTCCTGCACGTACAGGTTGCCGGGCCCGACGATCACCGCCACGGGCGCGATCGACTCGGTCCCGTACGCGAGCGCGGCGATCGCCTGCGCCCCGCCCATCCGGTACACGGCCGAGGCACCGGTGAGCTTGCAGGCCGCGAGCACGACGCTGTCGATGTCGCCGCCCTGGCCGGGAGGAGCGCACACGGCGACATCGGCGACGCCGGCCTCGCGGGCAGTGACGACACCCATCACGACCGTGCTCGGATACGGCGCGCGGCCGCCGGGCACGTACACCGCGGCGCGGGCCACGGGAGCCGTCCTGCGCGCGACCTCGTGCTCGGGGAACTCGACCACGGTGTGGGCGCCGGAGTCCCACCCGGCCGCGACCGCCCCGACGTTCTCGATCGCGCGCTCCAGGCCGACTCGCACCGCCCGGTCCAGCCGCCGGGCGGCGTCGTCGAGCTCGGCGTCTGAGACCCGCAGCGGCTTGGGCTCCTCGCCGCCGGTGTCGAACCGGCGCGTGTAGTCGAGCACCGCCTCGTCACCGCGGATCCGGACCTGCGCGATGATCTCGGCGACCGCCGACTGGACCGAGCTTGGGGCCGGGACCAGCGCACGCAGCTGCGCTGCGAGCTCGGCCGGGTCGCCGGTCAGCGTGTAGCGCTCACACCGCACCGACTCGCTCCAGCAGGGCGTCGAGCGCGCGCGCCCTGAGCTTGTGCGCGACCCGGTTGGCGATCAGCCGTGCCGTGCAGTCGGCGATCTCCTCTCGGATCACGAGCCCGTTCTCACGCAGCGTGGTGCCGGTCGCGGTCAGGTCGACGATCCCCTCGACCAGCCCGGTCAGTGGCGCGAGCTCGACCGACCCCTTGACCTCGACGATCTCCGCCTGGCGGCCGGTCTCCAGAAAGTGCCGGGCGGCGATCCGCGGGTACTTGGTCGCGATCCTCATCACCCCGAGCCGGCGCAGCGCCTCGGCGGCGCGGTCCTCTCCGGCCACGGTTGCGAGCACCATCCTGCACCGGCCGTAGCCGAGATCGACGAGCTCGTAGACCTCGCGCTCGGATTGCTCCATCAGCACATCCTTGCCGGTGATGCCGATGTCGGCGGCGCCGGCCTCGACGTAGGTCGGGACGTCCGACGGGCGCATCGTGATGATCCCGGCGTGCTCGAACAACAGCTTGCGGTCGTTCTCGCGCACCTCGCGGGTGTCGATGCCGAGGCGGTCGAGCAGGTCAAGCGTCTCGTTGAACAGCGCCCCACGGGGAACGGCGATGCGGAGCTCGGTCATGGCCCTCGCGCCGTCTCCCGGCTCCGAGAGTTCTGCGCCAGCAGAACTCTCTACGGAACGGCCGCCAGGCCGTTCCGCCCCTACGGAGTACGGCCGCCAGGCCGTTTCGCCGCCTCTTCCGCGGTCAGCGCGATGTGAAGGCGCTCGACGTGCAGCGCGAACCCGACCGCCGGCAGCGGCTCGCCGAAGCGGCCGAGCAGCTCGTCGTAGCGGCCGCCGCTGCCGATCGGGACGCCGTAGGCGGGGTCGTAGACCTGGAACACCGCGCCGGTGTAGTAGCCGAGGCTCCGAACGAGTCCGAAGTCGAAGATGATCCGCTCGGCCACGTTCGGGGCGAGCAGCGCGTGGACCGCCTGCATCGCCATCGCCGCGTCCTGCAGCGGCCCCGACAGGCCTTGCAGCACCTCGGGGCCGCCGCGGATGCTCGGCACGCGCAACAGCAGATCGAGGTCGGCGGCCGGCAGCCCGAGCGTCTGCAACTCGCGCTCGACACCGACGAAGTCGCCGCGCACCAACACCTGCAGGATCCGCTCGCGCTGATCGGCGTCGACGCCGACGGCTTCGCAGCAGCGCCGGGTACAGCGACGCGTCGCCGACACCGACGCTGTAGGTCCGAAGTCCCGCCGCGTCGAGCGCCGCGCACAGGACCGTGACCGCCTCGGCCGTGCCGTCCGGCGCGGGCGCGCCGATCAGCTCGACCCCGGCCTGCAGGAACTCGCGTGACTGGCCGCGTTGCGGGCGCACGCCCCGGTAGGCGTGGGCGAGGTAGAAGAAGCGATGCGGCGGCGGCGCGTGCGTGTAGCGGGTCGCGACGAGCCGCGCGATCGGGATCGTCATGTCGGAGCGCAGCACGAGCACGTTGCCCTGCTCGTCGAACATCCGGTACGCGGGCCGGGTCGCGGCCACCTCGGCGCGGTCGAACGTCTCCTCGTACTCGAGCACCGGCGTGTACACCTCGCCGTAGCCGGCGCGCTCGAACACGCTGCGGATGCGGTCGGTCATCGCGCGCAGCTCGCGCATCTCGTCGGGCAGGACGTCGCGCGTGCCGCTGGGGATGCGGTCGACCATCGCCTCGTCGCTGTAGCTCGGGGCGGCTGACGCTCGCTCACGCGAGCACGGGCACGTCGTCGACCCGCTCGATCCGCGCGCCCAGCTCGCGCAGCCGCTCGTCGATCCGCTCGTAGCCGCGGTCGATCTGGCGGATGTTCCCGATCTCGGTCGTCCCGTCCGCGCACAGCGCGGCGATCAGCATCGCCATCCCGGCGCGGATGTCGGGCGAGTCGACGCGCGCGCCGCGCAGCCGCCGCGGGCCGACGACGATCGCGCGGTGCGGATCGCAGATCGTGATCGCGGCGCCCATCAGCTGCAGCTTGTCGATGAAGAACAGCCGGTTCTCGAACATCTTCTCGTGGATGATCACCGAGCCCGACGCCTGCGTGGCGAGCGCGAGCGCGATGCTCGTGAGGTCGGCCGGGAACGCCGGCCACGGCCCGTCCTCGACCTTCGGCATGTAGTCGCCGGCGTCGTTGCGGATCTCGAGCTCCTGGCCGCCGGGGACGATCACGTCGTTGCCGCTGCAGCTCGCTGCGCAGCCCGAGCCGTTCGAACACGAGCCGGATCATCCGCAGGTCCTCGGGGAACGTGTCCTTGACGATCAGCTCGCCGCCGGTGACGCCGGCCAGCGCCATGAACGAGCCGATCTCGATGTGGTCGGGGGCGATCGTGTGCGTGCAGCCCCTGCAGGCTGCTGGTGCCGTGGACGGTCATCACGTTGGAGCCGATCCCGTCGATCGCGGCGCCCATCTGGACGAGCATCCGCGCCAGGTCCTGGACGTGCGGCTCGGAGGCGGCGTTGCGGATCACGGTCGGCCCGCGCGTCAGCGCGGCCGCCATCAGCGCGTTCTCGGTGGCCATCACCGACGGCTCGTCCATCAGGAAGTCGCACGGCTTGAGGCCCGAGCGACGTCTCGATCTCGATGTTCTCACCGTGCCGCACGGTCGCGCCGAGTGCGCGGAACGCGTCGAGGTGCGGGTCGAGCCGGCGGCGGCCGATCACGTCGCCGCCCGGCGGCGGCATCAGCGCGCGCCCGAAGCGAGCCAGCAGCGGGCCGGCGAGCAGGAACGACGCGCGGATCCGTTCGGCCAGGACGCGGTCGACCTCGACCGGTCGACCTCGGCGGCGCTGATCGACAGCTCTCCCGGGCCGATCCACTGCACGCGCGCGCCCAGCGATTCGAGCAGCGACGCCATCGTCTCGACGTCGCTGATCCGCGGCACGTTGCGCAGGATCACCTCGTCCTCGGTGAGCAGGCACGCGGCCATGATCGGCAGCGCGCCGTTCTTGTTTCCGGCGGGCACGATCGTCCCTGACAGCGGCATCCCGCCTTCGATTACGAACTTTTCCATCGGTATCGGTGGTGGCGCCGTTGAGCGGGCGCGCGCTCTCTCCAGCGTACCCGTTGAGGGCCCACTGGGCGTTTCACTCGCACCGCGCGGGCCGGCAGCCACATCGCCGTGCCCGGGACGCTGAGCTAGGGTAACAGCCATGACGCAAGAGATTTCGCGCGAACAGGCCTGGACCCTGCTTTGCGAATGGACTCAGTCCGAATCGCTGCGCCGGCACATGCTCGCCGTCGAGGCCGCGATGCGCGCCTACGCGCCCCGATTCGACGGCGATGTCGAGCTGTGGGGCCTCACCGGCCTGATGCACGATCTCGACTACGAGCGCTATCCGAACCTCGAGGACGGCCATCCCCGCTACGCGCTGCGAGAGCTCGAGGCGCGCGGATATCCGCCCGAGCTGGTCCGCGCCGTCGCCTCCCACGCCGACTTCATGGGCGTCTCGCGCGAGACCGCGATGGAGAAGACGCTGTACGCGGTCGACGAGCTCTGCGGGTTCGTGTTGGCCGTCGCGTATGTCCGGCCCGAGGGCCTCGTCGGGATGACCCCGAAGTCCGTCAAGAAGAAGCTCAAGCAGCCGAGCTTCGCCGCCGCCGTCGACCGCGAGGAGCTGCGCGAGGCCGCCGACGAGCTCGGCGTCGACTTCGACGAGCACCTGACGATCGTGATCGACGCGCTGACCGAGCGTCGCGGCGAGCTGCTGGGCACCGAAACCGCCACTTCCTAGTGTCCCGGGTTGTCCCCTCGCGCCGCTGCCGTTCGTCGTACGGACGACCGCAAAGCGCAACAGGAGGGACACGATGAAGTACGCACTGCTGATCTATCTCAACCCCGATTCGATGGACGGCTACAGCGACGACGAGCGCAAAGCGATCACGGCCAAGTACAACGCCGTCGGCGCCGAGCCCGACATGCTCGGCGGCGAGCAACTGATGCCGATCGAGACCGCGACCACCGTCCGCGTCAGCGACGGCCACACGCTCACCACCGACGGCCCGTTCGCCGACACCAAGGAGGTGTTCGGTGGCTATTACATCCTCGAAGCGGACAACGTCGACAGGGCGATCGAGCTCGCCGGGCGGATCCCCGCCACCTGGATGGGAGGCTCGGTCGAGGTCCGCCCGATCGTCGAGCGCTAGCGCCGAGTGCGCTTGGAGCGCCGACGCTCGTCGACCATCGTGTCCGTGGGTGATCGAGTAGGCGGCGCCCCGCCGATCGAGCGGATCTTCCGCGACGAGTGGGGCCGTGTCCTGGCCTTCCTGGTCGGCTTCCTAGGCGATTTCGAGCTCGCCGAGGACGCCGCCCAGGACGCGTTCGCGATCGCGGCAGAGCGCTGGAAGCGCGAAGGCGTTCCGGCAAGTCCGGGCGCGTGGCTGACGACGACGGCGCGCAACCGCGCGATCGATCGCATCCGCCGCGACCGCACGCTCGCCGCCAAGACTCGGCTGTTGCGGGCACCAGAACCGGTGGAGGACGAGTTGGACGAGACCACGATTCCCGATGAGCGGCTGGAGCTGTTGTTCACCTGCTGCCACCCGGCGCTGTCGACCGAGGCCCAGGTAGCACTCACCCTGCGCGCGCTGGGCGGATTGAGCACCGAGGAGATCGCGCGCGCGTTTCTCGTCTCGCCGGAGACGATGAAGCGCCGGATCTCCCGCGCGAAGTCGAAGATCAAGGCGGTAGGCATCCCGTTCAGCGTGCCGGCCGACCATCTCCTGCCAGATCGCCTCGGCGCCGTGCTCGCGGTCGTCTATCTGATCTTCAACGAGGGCTACAGCGGACGCGGCGACCTCGCCGCCGAGGCGATCTGGCTCGGCCGCGTCCTCGCCGCGCTGATGCCCGACGAACCCGAGGCGCTGGGTCTGCTTGCGTTGATGCTCGTCCACGACGCCCGCCGCGCAGCGCGGTTCAGCGGCGATGAGCTCGTGCTGCTGGCGGACCAGGACCGGTCGCTGTGGGACTCCGGGCAGCTCGATGAGGGGCGGGCCATGCTCGAGCGCGCGCTGGCGCTCCGCGGGCGCGGGCCGTACGTCGTCCAGGCCGCGATCGCGTCGCTGCAGACCGAGGAGCAGGTCGACTGGGTCGAGGTCGCCGCGCTGTACGCCGAGCTCGTGGCGCTCACCGGCTCGGCGGTCGTCGAGCTCAACCGGGCGGTCGCGGTCGCCGAGGCCGACGGGCCGCAGGCCGCGCTCGAGATCGTCGACCGGCTTGACCTGCCCGACTACCGCTACCTGCACTCGACCAGGGCCGAGCTCCTGCGCCGGCTCGGCCGTGACGAGGAAGCACGTGCCGAGTACGCGCGCGCGGCGGAGCTGACGAGCGACGAGCGCGAGCAGCGCTTCCTGGCACGGCGGCTCGCCGAGCTGTGAGCGCCGTCGGGGTGGGCGGTCGCGTTCGCGCGTCGGTCCGGCGTCGGGCGTGGGCGTTCTCGCGTCCGTCCGGCGCCGGGCGCGTTCGCGTCGTCGGGCCGCGAAAGCCTCCCGTGCGGGGGCCGGTGTCGGCTATCGTGGCCCCGATGGCCGGCTCGATCAAGATCGTCGTGCTCGAGGGGGACGAGACCGGCCAGGAGCTGCTCGAGCAGTCCGTGCGGGTGCTCGATCCGGCGGTGCTGGGCCTCGAGCTCGAGCTCGAGCGCTTCGACCTGTCGCTGGCCAACCGCCGTGCCACCTCCAACGGCGTCGTCAGCGACGCGGCCGCGGCGATGCGCGAGGCCGGGCTCGGGCTGAAGGCTGCGACGATCACCCCGGAGGGAGCCGACGACGTCGGGTCCCCGAACCGCCTGCTGCGCGAGCAGGTCGACGGCAAGGTGATCGTCCGGACCGGCCGCCGCCTGCCGGGTGTGACGCCGATCGCCGGCGTCCATTTCCCGATCTCGGTCGTGAGGATGGCGGTCGAGGACGCCTACGGCGCCGAGCAATGGCGCGAGGGCGAAGCCGGCTCACCCGGCGAGCTCGCGTTTCGCACCGAGCGCATCACCCGGTCGACCTGCCGCGCCGTCGCCGAGTACGCGTTCCGCACGGCGGCCAAGGCTGGCGCGCGCGTCTACGGCGGCCCGAAGTGGACCGTCTCGCCGGTGTACGAGGGGATGCTCAAGGAGGAGATGGATGCGGCCGCCGCCCGTCACCCCGACGTCGATTACCGGCCCGTGCTGATCGACGCCACCTACGCGGGCCTGCTGTCCGGCGCCACCGACGCGCCGCTCGTCATCCCGGCGCTCAACCGCGACGGCGACTGCCTGTCGGATCTGGTCCTTCCGATGTTCGGTTCGATCGCCGGCGCCGAATCGATCCTCCTGTCGTTCGGCGACGCCTACGAGACCACGGTTGCGATGGCCGAGGCGCCCCACGGAACGGCGCCGGCGCTGCAGGGCAAGGACGTCGCCAACCCGCTGGCGATGATCCTCGCCTGCGGAGCGCTGTTGCGCCACGCCGCCGACCGTGCCGCCGCCCCCGAGGCCGAGCAGGCCTCGCGCGCGATCTACGAGGCGGCGCTCGAGGCCGTCGGCTCCGGCGTGAAGACCCCGGATCTCGGCGGCGGAGCCGGGACCACCGAGTTCACCGACGCGGTGATCGAGCGGGTCCGCAACAAGCTCGAGGTCTGGTCCACGCTCGGCTCGCCCGCGTAACACCCGCCACCCGCCGGCCGAGCGCCGGCGGCCCGCCCGCCCGTGCTGCTGACCGAGCGATCACGAGTGGTGGTCGAGAAACGGACGCATGTTGGCCGTTTCTCGACCAGCTGGGGGCAGGCGCAGCCAGCGCCCGCGGCTCGCCGGCGGAGCGCCCGCGGCTCGCCGGCGGAGCGTCCGCGGCTCGCCACGGCGCCACCACGGCGGCCGGCCCCGGGGGTCCCGTTCCGTCCGACCCCTCTCCTACTCTCCCGAACATATGTTCCAGTCTTCCGCATACCGACTGCGCGCCTGGATGAGCCGGTTCGACGACGTTCTCGCCGACCATCCGGAGGAAGCGCACGATCCCCAGGATGACCCGTTCTCGCATCCCCACCGTCGGCCGCTGCGCTGGGAGCGCACGCGCCGCGCTGGGTCGGTCGCGGCCCGGCCGGCACACTGCATATCCCCCGTGCGGGCGACAGCGGATGCCGACGATCGGGATCACGCCGCGCGCTGAGCCGGCTCGGTCACCACAGTCCCATCGAAAGGCCGCGCAGTCCGAGGGCGATCGAGCCCGACGGCTCGCCTGTGACGTGTCCTGGCCCCGAGGTGGCGATCCCGAACAGCACGATCAGGAATGTCCCGAGGCCAAGGACCAGGCAGATGATCAGCAACACAAGCACCTGAGGGTTCTCACGCAGGAAGCGCCGGATGTCGCCCATCGGTACATGATCCTCGCTCGCGCCCGACACGGCGTACGCGGCGCGCAGCGACTTACCAGCCGCTGCTGATCGACACGACCGCCTACGGCGGCGAGCGCATCGCCTTCCAGACCTACGAGTACCTCCCCGCCACGACGGCAAACCTCCAGCTGCTGAGAATGCCCGCAGGGCCGGCGGCGCGCGGCGCGGCGGGTCCGGCTGCCGTGCAGCGTGAAGGGCTGAGCCCGCGCACACGAGTCTCACCCGTCGACGGCACAACCTGATCGGCCCGCGCCGCAACCCGATCGGCTCGCGCCACAACCCGATCGGCTCGCGTCACAACCCGATCGGCTCGCGCCACAACCCGACCGGCTCGCGCCACAACCACACCGGCTCGCGCCACAACCACACCGGCTCGGAACGCAAACGACCCCGCCCGTCACACGATGAGGTGACACGGCGGGGTCGTAATTACTCAAAAACCGGCGGCGACCTACTCTCCCAGGCCCTTGCGGGCCAAGTACCATCGGCGCTGAGGGGCTTAACGGCTCTGTTCGGAATGGGAAGAGGTGTTTCCCCCTCGCCATAGCCACCGGAAACCGGTGGAGACCGCGCCTCTCCGCGGGCCTTCAAAACTACACAGCGCCAATGAACGGATATCAAATATCCGTCAAGCCCTCGACCCATTAGTACCGGTCTCCTACGGATGTCACCATCCTTCCAGATCCGGCCTATCAACCTGGTGATCTTCCAGGGGTCTTACTCCCTCAAGGGGATGGGAGAGCTCATCTTGAGGCCGGCTTCCCACTTAGATGCTTTCAGCGGTTATCCGATCCGCACGTAGCTAACCTGCGGTGCCCTTGGCAGGACAACAGATACACCAGAGGTGCGTTCATCCCGGTCCTCTCGTACTAGGGACGAATCCTCTCAACTCTCCAACGCCCACGGCAGATAGGGACCGAACTGTCTCACGACGTTCTGAACCCAGCTCGCGTACCGCTTTAATGGGCGAACAGCCCAACCCTTGGGAGGTACTTCCCCCCCAGGATGCGACGAGCCGACATCGAGGTGCCAAACCGGGCCGTCGATGTGGACTCTTGGGCCCGATAAGCCTGTTATCCCCGGAGTACCTTTTGTCCGTTGAGCGACGGCGCTTCCACTTGCTACCGCCGGATCACTAAGGCCTGCTTTCGCACCTGCTCGACCTGTCGGTCTCGCAGTCAAGCTCCCTTGCTGCCTTTACACTCTACGCACGATTTCCGACCGTGCTGAGGGAACCTTTGCGCGCCTCCGTTACATTTTGGGAGGCGACCGCCCCAGTCAAACTACCCACCTGTCACTGTCCGGCGCCCGGATTCACGGCGCACCGTTAGAGATCCAATACATCAAGGGTGGTATCTCAAGGTTGCCTCCACACCAGCCGCAGCCGGTGCTTCCAAGGCTCCCACCTATCCTGAGCGAGATGCATCGAACCCCAATACCAAGTTGTAGTAAAGGTTCACGGGGTCTTTCCGTCTTGCCGCGGGTACTCGGCATCTTCACCGAGACTGCAATTTCACCGAGCCCCTCGTTGAGACAGCGTTCAAGTCGTTACGCCATTCGTGCAGGTCGGAACTTACCCGACAAGGAATTTCGCTACCTTAGGACCGTTATAGTTACGGCCGCCGTTTACCGGGGCTTAGTTTCGGTGCTTCGGGTTACCCCTAACACCTCCACGTAACCTTCCGGCACCGGGCAGGCGTCAGCCCCTATACGTCGTCTTACGACTTAGCAGAGACCTGTGTTTTTGGTAAACAGTCGCTTGAACCTATTCACTGCGGCCCTCTCGGGCTTCCCTCGCGAAGAGGTTCACCCTACTGGGGCGCCCCTTATCCCGAAGTTACGGGGCGATTTTGCCGAGTTCCTTAACGAGGGTTATCTCGATCACCTTAGTGTGCTCCACTTGCCCACCTGTGTCGGTTTTGGTACAGGCACGCGCTTCCTCCCTAGAGGCTTTTCTTGGAGGCATGGCATCCGGGATTCGCCGGCTTAGAGCCAGCTAGACTCGCACCTCAGGTTATGCGGCCGCGGATTTACCTACGGCCACCCCTACATGCTTACCCCAGGACAACCATCGCCTGGGATCCCATAGCCTTCCTCGTCCCCCCATCGGTCAAACGGAAGCGACGTGGTACGGGAATATCAACCCGTTGGCCATCGACTACGCCTTTCGGCCTCGCCTTAGGTCCTGACTAACCCTGAGCAGACGAACTTTACTCAGGAAACCTTGGGCAATCGGCGGAGGGGATTCTCACCCCTCTTTCGTTACTCATGCCGGCATTCTCACTTCCGGCGCCTCCACAACTGGCTTACGCCGCTGCTTCGCTGGCGCCGGAACGCTCTCCTACCGCGCGATCGGTCCGAAGACCTCACGCACCCGCAGCTTCGGTGATTAGCTTGAGCCCCGTTACATTGTCCGCGCTCGAACACTTGACCAGTGAGCTGTTACGCACTCTTTCAAGGGTGGCTGCCTCTAAGCCAACCTCCTGGTTGTCTGTGCATTCGAACATCGTTTCCCACTTAGCTAACACTTAGGGACCTTAGCTGGCGGTCTGGGCTGTTTCCCTCTTGACGCTGAAGTTTATCCCCCAGCAACTGACTCCCGGAGTAGCCGAGGCGGTCTTCGGAGTTTGCCTGAAGTCGGTAACCTGGTAGGGCCCCTAGTCCAAACAGTGCTCTACGGCCGCCACGGAATTTATCCGAGGCTATACCTAAATATATTTCGGAGAGAACCAGATATCACTGAGCTTGATTAGCCTTTCACTCCGACCCACAGGTCATCCGCCCAGTTTTCAACCTAGGTCGGTTCGGTCCTCCACGAGGTCTTACCCCCGCTTCAACCTGCCCATGGGTAGCTCGCTCAGCTTCGGGTCTACCGCCTACGACTGTGTCGCCCTGTTCGGACTCGCTTTCGCTTCGGCTCCGCTCATCGCTTAACCTTGCCGCAGACGAGTAACTCGCCGGCTCGTTATGCAAAAAGCACGCGGTCACGGCACGAGGCCGCTCCCACCGCTTGTAGGCACGCGGTTTCAGGTACTATTTCACTCCCCTTCCGGGGTACTTTTCACCTTTCCCTCACGGTACTAGTCCGCTATCGGTCACCAAGGAGTACTTAGCCTTAGAGGGTGGTCCCCCCAGGTTCGGTCCGCGTTTCACGGGAGCGGACCTACTCAGGAACATCTGCGGAAGATCGTGCGATTTCGTCTACGGGACGATTGCCCTCTGTGGTGCGCGGTTCCACGCGCTTCGACTATCACACGGTTTTGTAACTTCCGCCGGATCGACCACGATCCGGACCAGACGTCCTACAACCCCTGACGCGCAACGCGTGGTCGCTTACACGCGCCAGGTTTGGGCTATTCCCTTTTCGCTCGCCACTACTCAGGGAGTCTCGGTTGATTTCCTTTCCTCGGGGTACTGAGATGTTTCACTTCCCCCGCTTGTCTTCGCCGCGCCTATGTGTTCAGCGCGGGATAACGTCGCATTACCGACGTTGGGTTTCCCCATTCGGGCATCCGCGGGTCACTGGCCATTCAGCGCCTCACCGCGGCTTATCGCAGCCGTTCACGCCCTTCATCGACTCTTGGTGCCAAGGCATCCACCATGTGCCCTTATTATCTTGACGGTTGATCGAGGCGAATCCCTACCGGGATTCGCTACGGAGAAATCGTCAGGCAAACACCGAGAGGCGCTTACCCAATTTCTCCAAGGTAATCGCCGCGAGGCGATTACCTCAATACCCGTTTCATTGGCTACTGTGTAGTTTTCAAGGTCCGCGAAGAGGTGAACCCGCCGCGCGGAAGCCCGGGACATTGTCCGTCGAGCTGCCGGCGGCGAGCCGGTCTCTCAAAACTCAACAGCATGCGGTGCAATCGACTGACGCCGATTGCACTTGGGAGAAATCTGTCCGGTTGCCACGATGTCTCCACCGCGACGAACAGGTTTCTCCCGACCGTATTCGCCGCCAGGCGAATACGGCAGGTTCGGTCGACATTTCTAGTGCCGGCCGCGCGAGGCGACCGGTGCCCTGGATAGAGGGCTCCCTAGAAAGGAGGTGATCCAGCCGCAGCTTCCGCTACGGCTACCTTGTTACGACTTCACCCCAGTCACGAGCCCCACCTTCGACGGCTCCCTCCCAAAAGGGTTAGGCACACCGGCTTCGGGTGTTGCTCACTCCCATGGTGTGACGGGCGGTGTGTACAAGGCCCGGGAACGTATTCACCGCGGCAGTGCTGATCCGCGATTACTAGCAACTCCGCCTTCATGCAGGCGAGTTTCAGCCTGCAATCCGAACCGAGACGCGCTTTAAGGGATTCGCTCCACCTCGCGGTATCGCAGCCCTCTGTACGCGCCAATGTAGCACGTGTGTAGCCCTGAACATAAGGGGCATGATGACTTGACGTCATCCCCACCTTCCTCCGGTTTGTCACCGGCAGTCTCGCATGAGTCCCCAACTAAATGCTGGCAACATGCGACGGGGGTTGCGCTCGTTGCGGGACTTAACCCAACATCTCACGACACGAGCTGACGACAGCCATGCACCACCTGTGATCCTGCCCCGAAGGGAAACCGTGTTTCCACGGCGGTCAGGAACATGTCAAGCCCAGGTAAGGTTCTTCGCGTCGCGTCGAATTAAACCACATGCTCCGCTGCTTGTGCGGGCCCCCGTCAATTCCTTTGAGTTTTAGCCTTGCGGCCGTACTCCCCAGGCGGGGCACTTAATGCGTTAGCGTCGGCACGGAGGGAGTCGACACCCCCCACACCTAGTGCCCATCGTTTACGGCGTGGACTACCAGGGTATCTAATCCTGTTTGCTCCCCACGCTTTCGCGTCTCAGCGTCAGTACCGTCCCAGCGAGCTGCCTTCGCCATTGGTGTTCCTCCTGATATCTGCGCATTTCACCGCTACACCAGGAATTCCACTCGCCTCTTCCGGACTCTAGCTCGACAGTTTCCACCGGCATTCCAGGGTTGAGCCCTGGACTTTCACAGCGGACTTACCGAGCCGCCTACACGCTCTTTACGCCCAATGATTCCGGACAACGCTTGCCCCCTACGTATTACCGCGGCTGCTGGCACGTAGTTAGCCGGGGCTTCTTCTGAAGGTACCGTCACTCCAGCCGGCTATTCACCGGCGAAGCTTCGTCCCAACTGAAAGGGGTTTACAACCCGAAGGCCTTCTTCCCCCACGCGGCGTTGCTGCGTCACGCTTTCGCGCATTGCGCAAGATTCCCCACTGCTGCCTCCCGTAGGAGTCTGGGCCGTGTCTCAGTCCCAGTGTGGCTGATCGTCCTCTCAGACCAGCTACCCATCGTTGCCTTGGTGAGCCGTTACCTCACCAACAAGCTAATGGGCCGCGGGCCCATCCCGATGCGGAGGCCGAAGCTTCCTTTCCCCAGCGGCCTTATGGCCGGAGGGCACATTCGGTATTAGCCCGAGTTTCCTCGGGTTGTCCCAATCATCGGGGCAGGTTACCCACGTGTTACTCACCCGTTCGCGGCTTTGCCCCAGGCCGAAGCCTGGTTCGTCGCTCCACTTGCATGTGTTAGGCACGCCGCCAGCGTTCGTCCTGAGCCAGGATCAAACTCTCCGTGAAGAACTACTGAAAGCGAATCGCAAGCGATTCGCCCTCACAGAAAGTCGTCAAGGATTACGCTCGCGCCCGGCGACCAGATGGGCACCGACCGCGAGTCAAAAACCTGGGTCTGTCCCTGGTGGGACAAGACCCTCGCGTCCACAATCAGGAGCCCGTTGTACACGAGGACTCCCGGACGCGAGACGGGGTCAATCTTGGCACCGTCGTCGGCGAATCACCGAAGGCGATTCGCTAAGGGAATCGCTTTGAGATTCCCCGGCGACGGCGTCGAACCTGGACACACTCTCGACCGAGGGTCGGTCGAGGGTGCGCATGCTGTTGAGTTTTCAAAGACCGTCGCACCTCTTCAAGAGGGGTCTCCTCCTCAGGGGCACTTCCGAGAACCAGTCCGGATCTCGGAGCGGACCGATGAGTATAGCGCCGGGCACGCGAAGTTGAAAAGACTTCACTGGACCGGAAACCAGACTCATTGACCGCGCGAACCCGTATCAGGATCCGCCACGCGGCAACCTAGCCGCCGCGCGCCGCCGGGCAGTATAGGGACCTGATCAGATCAGGGTCGTCTCGGGATGAGATAAGGATCGTCTGGGATCGGTCCGGGGGTGCTGCGCCGATCCGGGCCGGCGCCGCGACCAGCTCACGACAGCACTTGCACGGTCACGGTGCGCGTCCGCGGCCGGTCGTCGAAGTCGATCAGGACCAGCTGCTGCCAGGTGCCGAGAACCAGACTGCCATCGACGAGCGGGACGGTCTCGGAAGGCCCGATCACGGCCGCGCGCATGTGCGCGTGCGCGTTGGTGTCGTGGTTGAGGCGGTTGTGCTGGTAGTCGCCGTGAGCCGGGATCACCTGGTCGAGCAGGGCCTGAAGGTCGTGTACGCCGCCCGGTTCGAACTCCATCGTCGTGATCGCGACGGTCGAGCCGGTCGCGAACACCGTGACGATGCCGCGCTCCACGCCGCTGGTCCGGACCACGCTCGCGACGCCCCCGGTGATGTCGACGATGTGCCCGTTGCCCGGGGTCTCCATCCGCAGGATTCCGCCGGTGACCGTCACGCCGACGCTGATCGGACCCGGACCCGGGCAAAGCGCCGCTTGCCGAGCTGCAGGACCTTGCCGTCGACGTCGGCGGGAGCCAGGTCGAGGGTCCCGGTGGGGACCGGGCGCCCGTCGAGCCGGACGCCGCCCTGCTCGATCGTGCGCCGCGCCTCCGAGCTCGAGATCCCGAACGCCTGGCGCAGCAAGGCCGGCAGGTGGACCGCGGGCGCGTCCCCCGAGCCGTTGCCGGGCCCCGCCGATCCATCCCACGCGACCTCGGGCATGTCGTCCGGAAGCTCGTGGCGGATGTGGAGGGCATCGAACTCGGACTCCGCCGCGTGCGCGGCGTCGGCGCCGTGGAATCGCTGCACGAGCGCTCGTGCGAGCGCCCGCTTGGCATCTCGCGGGCCGAGGTCCTCGGGCATCGGGCGGCCAAGCAGCAGCGAGTACCAGAGCTCGAGCGAGGAGTCCGGGATGCTCAGCGTCTTGCCGTACATCTCGCTGGCGGGCTCGGTGACCCCGATGTAGTTGTCAAGCGACTTCGACATCTTGCGTTCGCCGTCGGTGCCGGTGAGCAGGGGCACGGTCAGGATCACCTGCTCGGGCTGTCCATACGCGCGCTGGATGTCGCGGCCCAGCAGCAAGTTGAACTTCTGATCGGTGCCTCCGAGCTCGACGTCGGCGTTGACCGCGACCGAGTCGTATCCCTGCAGCATCGGGTACAGCAGCTCGAGCAGCGAGATCGGCTCGCGCGCGCTGAAGCGCTTGGCGAAGTCGTCGCGCTCGAGCAGCTGGGCGACGGTGGCAGTGCGCAGCAGCGCGAACAGCTGCTCCATCGACATGTCCAGCCACTCGCCGTTGAAGCGGACCTCGAGCCGGTCGGGATCGAGGACCTTCATCGCCTGCTCCTGGAACGTGCGGGCGTTGGCGTCGATCTCGGCCGGTTCGAGCACCGGCCGGGTGGCGGAGCGACCGCTGGGATCGCCGACCCGCGCGGTGTAGTCGCCGACGATCAGCACGACCGTGTGGCCGAGATCCTGAAACTCGCGCAGCTTCTGGAGCACGACGGTGAACCCGAGATGGATGTCGGGCGCGGTTGGATCGATACCGAGCTTCACCCGCAGCGGGCGCCGCTCTTCGAGCTTGCGCTCAAGCGCGCCCTCGGGCAGGCAATCGACCGCGTTTCGAGCGAGCCATGCAGCCGCGCCGGCGGGGCTGCGCGAGAGCCCGGCCGGGGCTGCTGTGGGGTCTGTAGGCTGCGGTTGGGTCCCCGCCGATGCCTCGGAGTCCATCCGGGCCAATGCTAGACTCTCGAACCCCGGCGGGAACCGATGCCCGATGCCGTCCGGGTCTCGAGGTCCCCCCGCACGTGACAGCCGCGAGCCGCGCTGGCGCCGCCGGGATCGACCCGTTCAGTCGCATGAGCGATGATGTCCAACACCCCACGCAGGGCGACGATCCGCGCGCGCCGATCCCGTTTCGCCCCCCGCGGAGCCGCTGGAAGCGGTCCCGCGGCAAGCGCCGATCCAAGCCTCGAGTTCGCAAGCTCCGCCTGCTCCTGATCCTGACCGGACTCGGTGCGCTCGCGTTCGTCTCGACCGTGTTCGGGATGATGATGTCGGTCGCGTCGGATCTGCCGCAGCTCGAGAACAAGCAGCTTTACGCGCACGACCTGCACAACTCGTTCCTGTACGACGACCACTGGCGGCCGATCGGGATCTTCGCGCCCCCGGGCAATGTCGTGATCGACAAGTACACCGACATCTCGCCGTCGATGCAGAACGCGATCATTTCGGTCGAGGACAAGCGTTTCTTGAGCGACCAGGGCGTCGACATCCGCGGTATCGCCCGCGCGTTCATCGCCGACATCACAGGCGGATCCCGGCAGGGGGCCTCGACGATCACCCAGCAGTTCGTCAAGAACGCCCTCAATCAGCAGAACAACCGAACCATCTTCGAGAAGCTGCGCGAAGCCGCGCTCGCCTACCAGCTCACGCGCAGGTGGAGCAAGGCGAAGATCCTCACCGAGTACCTGAACTCGATCTACTTCGGCAACGGCGCGTACGGCATCGAATCAGCCGCACGCGTGTACTTCGGCAAGAAGTACGCGTTCGACGAGACCGCCCCGTCGACATCGTCGACGTCCTCGACCGCATCAGGGTCAACGAACGCCGCCGCCCAGTACGCCCCCGGCTGCGGCGACTCGACGCCGACGATATTGCGCCACGAATGCGCCGCGCTGCTGACCCCGTGGGACGCGGCGCTGCTCGCCGGGATGGTGGCATCGCCCACCGAATTCGATCCGATCCTTCATCCGCAGGCCGCAACCGCCCGGCGCAACCTGGTCCTCCGCGACATGCTCGACCAGCACTACATCTCGCGCGCGCAGTACATCCAGGGCGTCAACGAGGCCGTGCCTACGGCGAAGGACATCCAGCAGCCCACGGAGCCAACGGCAGCCCCGTACTTCACCAGTTGGCTGCGCCCGCAGATCCTCGCGGCGATGGGCCACGGCGTGTCCCGCTCGACCGCGACGTACCGCGCGTACTACGGCGGGCTGAAGATCAAGACAACGCTCGACCTCGACATGCAGAAGGCCGCCGAGCAGGCGGTCAGCTCGGAGCTACCCACCGGCTCGGGGCTGCCGAGCGCGTCGATGGTCGTGATCGACAACCGCACCGGCGAGGTGCGTGCGATGGTCGGCGGCCCGATCGTCGACGGCGAGGAGGACTACACCCACCATCCCTTCAACATCGCGACCCAGGGTCACCGGCAGCCCGGCTCGTCGTTCAAGCCGTTCACGCTGGCCGAGGCGCTGCTGACGGGCAAGTACGGCCCGGATTCCGTGATCGATTCCGCGCCGCAGGACTTCATCGTCCCCAACAGCGCCGGCAAGGAGCACTTCATCGTCCACAACTTCGGCAACACGTACTCCGGGCCGATCACGCTTGCCGCGGCGACCGACATCTCCGACAACACCGTGTACTCGCAGGTCGGGATCAACACCGGCACGATGCGGATCTCGAAGCTCGCGACGAGCATGGGAATCCGTTCGCCCGTCTCGCACAACTACGCGATGATCCTCGGCGGGCTCAAGGAGGGCGTGACTCCGCTTGACATGGCGCACGCATACGAGACGTTCGCGACCGGCGGACTCCGCGTGTACAACCGTCAGCTTGGCGCCCCGAAAGCCGGCCCGACCGGAATCGCCGAGATCCAGTGTCCGGTCTGCCGCCACAAGGACATGATCGACAAGCCGAGCTACAAGCGGATCATTCCCCCCGAGGTCGCCGCCACCGTGCACCAGATGCTGACCGGGGTCGTGCAGTCGGGCACCGGGACCAGCGCCGCGATCTCCGGCGTCGACGTTGCCGGCAAGACCGGAACCACCAGCAACTACGGAGACGCGTGGTTCGTCGGCTGGACGCCAGAGCTGACCGCGGCCGTCTGGGTCGGGTATCCCGACTCGCTGAAATCGATGGCGACGGACTACAACGGCGCTCCGGTCGAGGGCGGTACCTACCCCGCGATCATCTGGCAGAGCTTCATGACACAGGCGCTCCAGATCCTCGCCGACGAGAAGGCGCAGGCAGATGCCAAGAAGACCACTACGAGCACGACCGCAACCGGCGGCACCGGCAACTCCGGCCTGGGCTCGACCGGCGGCCTCGGCTCGACCGCGACCGCCCCGGCCCCGGCATCGACCGGCGGCGGCACCGGAGCCACGGGCGGTAACGGCGGCGGTGCGACCGCTGGCGGCGGCGCGACCGGTGCCGGCGGCGCGACCGGCGGCGGCGGCGGCGCAACCGGCGGCGGTGGCGGCGCAACCGGCGGCGGTGGCGGCGCAACCGGCGGCGGTGGCGGCGCGACGGGCGGTGGTGGCGGTGGCGCGACCGGCGGCGGTGGTGGCGGCGCGACCGGCGGAGGTGGTGGCGGCGCAACCGGCGGCGGGGGCTCGGGCGGTGGCGGCTCAGGCTCGGGCGGAGCCGGTATCGGCGGCGGATAGCGGTCACGCGGGCGTCACCCGGAGGCCACCGCGCTGGCGCGCAAGTGGCATCCGGCCGACGACCCGCGCTTCAGCCCCGGGAGTCGGCCTACGCGGCGACCTTACGCGATAGGAACCGGGAGCCGGAGGCGCAGAACCGCCACGGCAGCTCCGGCGCCTTCGTGATCCCGATCCGCCTGTCGACCGTCACGTGCGGGTCGCGCCAGCGCCCGACCCTGCCCTCGATCACGATCGGCCCGCGCACGAGGTCGGTGCCGTTGTGTACGAGCTCGACGCCCAGCGCCTGGGTCAGCTTCCCCGGCCCCGAGCAGAGGCCCTCGATCGCGTCGATCCCGCGGCGGGCGCGCATCCGATCGATCCCCTTGTTGGGCTCCAGCGCCCGGATCAGGACCGCGGCGCCGACGCCGATCGGCTCGCAGACGGCGTTCAGCAGCGAGTGGATGCCGTAGGAGCGGTACACGTAGGCGATGCCGGGAGGCCCGAACAGCGTCTCGGTGCGTTCGGTCACGCCGATGAAGGCATGGCAGGCGGGCTCGGAGTCGTGGTAGGCCTCGGTCTCGACGATTGCTCCCGAGCAACCGTCGTACACGACGTAGCAGCCGATCAGGTCGCGGGCGACGTCGAGCACGGGCCGGTTGTAGAACCCGCGGCTCAAGTTCATCAGAGTGCAGCCCGCGCTCGCTGCAACTGCTCACGCACGCGGGCGAGGTTAGTGCCGCCCTCAGACACCTTGGACTCCAACCACGCCCCATCGCGTAACACGGCGTAGAACTCGTCGTCGAGCAGCGGCGACGCCGCCGCCAGCTCTCCGGCGCTCAGCTGCGAGAGCGGCTTGCCCTCCGAGATCGCGCGTCGCACCAGGCCGGCGACGACGCCGTGGGCCTCTCGGAACGGGACGCCGCGGCGGACCAGCAGATCGGCGATGTCCGTGGCCGCGAGAAACTCGTCGGCCGCGGCCGCGGCCAGCCGCTCGCGACGGAACGAGATCGAGGACATCATCCCCTGCGCAGCGGCGAGCGACAGCTCGAGCGTGTCGGCGGCGTCGAACAAGTGCTCCTTGTCCTCTTGCATGTCCTTGTTGTAGGTCAGCGGCAGGCCATGCATCACGCCGTGGAGCGCGACCAGGTGACCGGCGACTCGCGGCGCCTTGGCCCGCAGCAACTCCGCCGCGTCTGGGTTCTTCTTCTGAGGCATGATCGACGATCCCGACGCCCACGCGTCGGACACCTCGCAGAACCCGAACTCCTCGCTTGACCACAACACCACCTCCGCGCCCAGACGCGACAGATGTGTGGCGCAGGTCGCCGCGGCGGCAAGGTAGTCGAGCACGAAATCGCGGTTGGAGACCGCGTCGATCGAGTTCTCGGCGACGCCTGAGAAGCCGAGCTGCGCCGCGACCGCCCGCCGGTCGATGTCGAAGTTCACCCCCGCCAGAGCACCGGCGCCGAGCGGCAGCGGGCCGGTCTCGCCGACCACGGCCGCGAACCGCCGCCGGTCGCGGGCGAGCATCCACACATAGGCGAGCAGGTGGTGGCTGAGGTACACCGGCTGCGCTCGCTGAAGGTGGGTGTAGCCCGGCATCGGCCAGTCGATATGGGCCTCCGCGACGTCGAGCAACGTGCTCGCCAGGCCGGCGATCGCCTGGGCGGCCTCGTGCGCGTGTGCCCGCACGTACATCGCCACGTCGGTCGCGACCTGATCGTTGCGGGAGCGGGCGGTGTGGAGCTTGCCGCCGACCGGCCCGGCGATCTCGGTGACCCGGCGCTCGATCGCCATGTGGATGTCCTCGTCGCCGTCGGCGAATGGGAACGTCCCGTCGGCGAGCTCGCGACCAACCTGGTGCAACGCGGCGAGCAGCCCGTCGCGGTCCTGCTCGGAGATGATCCCCTGGGCGGCGAGCATCGATGCGTGCGCCCGGGACTGCTCGACGTCATAGGGCCCCAGACGCCAATCGAACCCGATCGAGTCGTTGAGTCGGCGGAAGGCGTCGTGCTGCGGCTCGCCGAAGCGGGGCAACGGCGGCATCGCTACCCGCCCAGGACCTGCCCGAGCGCCTCGGCGACGCGCCCGACCTGCCCTTCGGTCATCTGCGGGAAGAACGGCAGCGCGACCGAGCGCGATGCTATGTCCTCGCACACCGGGAACTCGCCCTCGCGGTGGCCGAACCGCTCGCGGTAGAACGTCATCAGGTGCACGGCCGGGAAATACGGCTTGCTCGGGATGCCGAGCTCGCCGAGCGAGCGCACGACCCCGTCGCGCGAGACCCCGTCTGGCAGCTGGACGACGTACACGAACCACCCTCGGCGGTTCCCATCGGCATCGGCGCACGGCAGCCGCACACGCTCGAGTGCACCCGAAGCCGAGCCCAGCGCTTCGCGGTACAGCGCGGCGACGCGCGCTCTCCCGGCGAGCATCTCGTCGAGGCGATCGAGCTGTGCGAGGCCCAGCGCGCACGCGAGGTCGGTCAGCCGGTAGTTGAACCCGAGGCGGTCGTGGTCGAGCCAATCCATGTTCGGCGCGCGGCCCTGGTTTCGCTCGGAGTCGATTCGCTCCTTGACCGAGCGATCGGCCACCGTGATCATCCCGCCCTCGCCGGTCGTCAGCTGCTTGTTGGCGTAGAACGCGAACACAGCCGGGTGGCCGTGCCCGCCGACGGGCACGCCGTCGCCGTGGACCGCGCCCAGCGCCTCGCACGCGTCCTCGACGATCGGCAGGCCGAGCCGCTCAAACGCGGCGATGTCGGCCGGATAGCCGAAGATGTGAACCGGCAGCAGCGCCGTGGTCCGGTCGGTGACAGCGGCCGCGGCAGCGGCGGGATCGAGGTTGAACGTGACCGGATCGACGTCGGCGAACACGGGGCGCGCCCGCTCGTAGACAGCGACGTTGGCGCTCGCGACGAACGAGAACGGGGTGGTGATCACCTCGTCGCCGTCGGCGACTCCGGCTGCCCGCAGCGCCAGATGCAGCCCCGCGGTCCCGCTCGAGACCGCGCTGCCGTACGCAGCGCCGATGCGCGAGCAGAACTTCTGCTCAAACTCGGCAAGCAGCGGCCCGAGCGACAGGCGCCCGGAGCGGAGCACCTCGAGCACCCGTTCCTCCTCGGCCGCGCCGAGCACCGGCTGCGCGAGCGGAATCGAATCCACCGCGGTGTGGCTGAGCGAGCTCACGATCCCGTGGGGGCAGCTTCTCCGCGCGCCGGACCCCGTCCGGCTTGGCGCCGCCCGGCCTGCATCCCGTACTCGAGCGAGTCGACAAGTGCTTCCCACGACGCTTCGATGATGTTCTCCGAGACACCGATCGAGCCCCACACCTCGTCGCTGTCCGAGGCATCGAGCAGCACGCGGGTGATCGCCCCAGTGCCCTTGGTCTCATCGAGGATCCGGACCTTGAAGTTGACGAGGTCGATGTCGGCCAGGTGGGGGTGGATCTCGACGAGCGCGTCTCGCAGCGCTCGGTCAAGCGCGTTCACCGGGCCGTTGCCCTCGGCGGTCCGCACGTAGCGCTCGCCGTCGGGGCCGGGCGGGACCCAGATCTTTATCGTGGCCTCTGTCTCGACGCGGCCGTCGGCGCGCTTCTCCACGATGACCCTCCAGGCTTCGAGCAAGAACAGCGGCTCGTAGTCACCGGTCTGCTTGCGCAGCAACAGCTCAAACGAGCCGTCGGCGGCCTCGAAGTGATAGCCGCCGTGCTCGAGCGCCTTGACGCGCTCGATCAGCGCGGCGGCGTCCTCGTCACCCAGCACGATGCCGGCGTCGCGTGCCCGAGCGTGGACGGTGCCCTTGCCCGACAGCTCGGAGATCAGCAGCTCGCGCTTGTTGCCGACGACGCCCGGGTCGATGTGCTCGAACGTGGTCGGGTCGACGTTGACTCCGGCGACGTGCATCCCGCCCTTATGGGCGAACGCGTTGCGGCCGACGTACGGCTGGTCGGGGTCCGGCGTGAAGTTCAGAAGCTCGTCGAGCAGATGCGCCGTGGCGGTCAGCTCCTCAAGCTGGGCCGCGCTCAGGCAGTCGTAGCCCAGCTTCAGCTGCAGGTTGGGGATGATCGTGACGAGGTTCGCGTTGCCGCAGCGCTCGCCGTAGCCGTTCATCGTCCCCTGCACGTGGGTCGCCCCCTGCGCGACGCCGGCAAGCGTGTTGGCGACGCCGCAGCCGGCATCGTCGTGGCAGTGGATGCCGACCGCCGCGCCCGAGGAGCTCAATGACGCGACCACCGACGACATCGCCGCGCCAACGCGATCGGGCAGGGTACCGCCGTTGGTGTCGCAGCATACGACCGTCTCGGCGCCTGCCTCGGCGGCGACGCGCACGCACCGCAGCGCGTAGTCGGGATCATCGGCGAACCCGTCGAAGAAGTGCTCGGCGTCGTAGACGACGCGCTTGCCCTCGGCGACCAGGAACGCGACTGACTCGGCGATCATCCGCAGGTTCTCGTCGCGATCGACCTTCACGACCTTGTCGAGGTGAAGCGCCCACGTCTTGCCGACCAGCGTGCAGACCGGCGCGAACCCCTCCGCGAGCACCCGCAGCGAGGGATCGTCGGAGGCAACGCGGGAATCCCGACGGCGGGTCATCCCGAACGCCGCGATCTGAGCGTGGGCGAAGCGCTCCTTCGACAGCAGCGCAAACAGCTCGAGCTCCTTCGGGTTGGAGCTGGGAAAGCCGGCTTCGATCAGATCGATGCCGAGCTCGTCGAGGCGGTGAGCGACACGCACCTTCTCCAGAGCGGACAGGGACATCCCCTCCCCCTGCATTCCGTCGCGAAGCGTTGTGTCGTAGAGCTGAATCTTGGTCATCGGTGGCCTCCGGAAGAAGTCGGTGAAAGCAAGTGCACGGCAGCGGTCAGCGCTTGGCGCCGACCGGCCTGGTAATTCGCTCACCGAATCGTCTTGCGGCCACTTACACAGCCTTGGTCGGGACCTTGACGATGTCGAGCCACTCGAGGTAACGGGGGTCGCGCCCGTGCAGCGCGTCGTCGAACACGCGCTGAATCTCGGTCGTCAGCGCGCCTCGCGTGCCGCTGCCGATCGTGTGGTCATCGATCTCGCGGACCGGAACCAGCTCGGCCGCGGTCCCACACAGGAACACCTCGTCGGCGAGGTACAGCTCGGCGCGCGCAATGTCGCGCTCGATCACCTCGTGCCCGAGGTCGCGGGCGATCTGGTTGACCGACCGGCGGCTGATCCCGTCCAGGATTCCGGCGGTGTGCGGCGGGGTCATGATCCGGCCGTCGCGCACGACGTAGATGTTCTCGCCCGAGCCCTCGCTCACGAAGCCCTGATGGTCGAGCAGGATCGACTCCTGGTAGCCGGCCTTCGAGGCCTCGATCTTCGCGAGCACGCTGTTGAGGTACTGGCCCGACGCCTTCGCATGCGGGATCAGCGAGTCGTGCGAGATCCGTCGCCAGCTGGAGATCTTCGCGCGGACGCCTCCGGCCTTGCTCTCCTCGCCCAGATACGCGCCCCAGGGCCAAACCGCGATCGAGACCTCGACGGGCGCATCCAACGGGTACAGGCCCATGTGCCCGTAGCCGCGGAACACGATCGGGCGGATGTAGCACTCGGGAAGCTCGTTGGCGCTGATCAGCTCATGCGTCGCCCGGCGCAGCTCATCGAGCGTGTAGGGAATCGGCATGTAGTACAGCTCAGCCGACTTGAACAGCCGCTCGAGATGATCGTGATGGCGAAAGATCGCGGTGCCGAGCGGCGTGTCGTACGCGCGGATCCCCTCGAACACGCCGGTCCCGTAGTGCAGGCCGTGGGTCAGTACGTGCACCTTCGCGTCCTCCCAGGCGACGAGCGCTCCGTTGTGCCAGATGAGGTCCGCCTTTTGCACGAGTACTCCTTAGAGGTGTCGTAAGACTGCTTGGGTGGCTTGCGCGGTGTCCGCGTCGCCCCCCAGATCTCTCGTCCGCAGGCCTTCGACGAGCGCCTGGTCGACGGCCGATTCTATCGCCGCCGCCTGAGCTTCCATAGCCAGTCCGTGCCGGAGCATCAGCGCCGCGGACAGGAACATCGCCAGCGGATTGGCAGCGCCTGTGCCGGCGATGTCGGGCGCCGAGCCGTGCACGGGTTCGAACAGCCCCGGCCCGTCGAGGCCCAGCGAGGCGCTCGGGAGCATCCCGATCGAGCCGGTCAACATCGCGGCCTCATCGCTGAGGATGTCGCCGAACATGTTCTCGGTCAGGATCACCTCGAAATGCCGCGGCGCGGCGATCAGCCGCATCGCGGCGTTGTCGACCAGCAGGTGCTCGAGCTCGATGTTGGGAAATTCGGCCAGGTGGACCGCGGTCACGACCTCGCGCCACAGCCGGCTGGTCTCCAGCACGTTGGCCTTGTCGACGCTGGTCACCCGCGAGCGGGCGGACGCGAACGCGACGCGGGCGATCCGCTCGATCTCCCCGCGCGTGTACACACATGCGTCCGACGCCGAGTCGGCGGTCCGGGTCTTCTCGCCGAAGTAGATCCCGCCCGTAAGCTCCCGAACCACAAGCAGATCGGTCCGCTCGATCACCTCGCGCCGGAGCGGGCTGGCGTCGTACAGCGCCGGCAGCGGCCGCACCGGACGCAGGTTCGCAAACAGCCCCAGCCCTTTGCGCAGCCCGAGCAGGCCCTGCTCGGGGCGGGGCTTGGCCGGGTCCGTGGTGTCCCATTTGGGCCCCCCGACCGCGGCCAGGAGGACCGCATCGCTGCGCCGGCAGGCGTCGAGCGTCTCGTCGGTCAGGGCGGTGCCGTGCACATCGATCGACGCGCCGCCGAACAAGTGCGGCTCGTACTCGAGCTCGGGCGCGACCGCGCGCAGCACCTCGACCGCCTGGTCGGCGATCTCGGGCCCGATCCCGTCGCCGGGCAGAAGCACGATGCGTGGCGCCATCGCGGCGCCACGCTATCGGTTCGGACCGCAACGTGGCCGTCAGCCTCTCGAGCGGGTCGGGGATTCGACCCCCTCGACGTTGAGGGGTGGATGAAGTCCGCCAATATCGCGGACTTAATCCACCGCTCAGCCCCGCCTCACCGCCGGCCGTGCACCGCCGTCATGTTCAGCCGGACGTAGTCGAGCACCAGCGGCTTGCCGGCGCGCTCCAGCACGCGGTCGAGGAACAGCTCGCGCAGCGGGACGGGGAGCGGATCGAAGTGGCGCACGAGGCACACCGTCTGCACGAACGCGCGCGGATCCGGCGGGGTCACCGACTTTGGCTCGAGCCAGCACGCGCACTTCGGTGAAGCCGGCGCGCTCGAGGCGCTCGGCGGTTTCCTGCGCGCCGGCGTAGTTCCACGGCTTGCGCCAGTTCTCGAAGTACGGCGCGAACGGCAGCTCGAGCGCGATCGCGTCCGACAGCGTCCTGAACGAGTCGATGTTCCCGCGCCCGCCGCATTGCGCCACCAGCCTCGCGCCCGGCTTCATCGAGCGCGCCAGCGCCGCGAACAGCGCGTCGTGGTCGTGGATCCAGTGGAACGTGGCGTTCGAGAACACCGCGTCGACGGGCTCTGGGAGCTCGAGCGCGACGAGGTCCTGGCAGAAGATCGTCGCGCGGTCGCCGAGCGCTTGGCGCGCGTGCTGCGCCATCGACGGAGCAACGTCGACCCCGTACACGCGGCCGCGCGGTACGCGATCGGCGAGCAACGCGGTCACGCGCCCCGATCCGCACCCGGCGTCGAGGACGACCTCGTCGCCGGCCAGCGCGAGCCGGTCCAGTTGCTCGACCGCCCATTGGACCTGTGGGTCTGAGACCTTGTCGTAGGTGGCCGCGTCCCAGTCGCGCGCGCGGGGAGCCGTCGAATCCGCTGACGCGGATTCGAGTGCGAGTTCGCCTGGCGGCGAACTCGACGCGCGGCGGCGATGGCGTGGTCATGGCGACGGCGTGCTCACAGCGCTGTCGTGACCGGCCCGGTGCGCTCCCGGTCGCGCTCGAACGCCTCGATCGCGTCACTGCGCTCGTCCAGCGTCAGCGCGATGTCGTCGAGGCCGTTGAGCAACCGGCGCTTGAGCTCGGGATCGATCTCGAAGCGGGCCGTGCCACCCGGCCAGCGGACCTCTTGCGCCGCGAGGTCGACCTGCGCCTCGCCGGCCTCGGCGATCGACGTGCATTCGTGGGCCTTGAGCTCCACCGGCAGGAGCCCGATCTTTGTGCAGTTGGACCGGAAGATGTCGGCGAAGCTCGGCGCGACGATCGCCCGAAAGCCGTAGTCCTCGAGTGCCCAGGGAGCGTGCTCGCGGCTCGATCCGCAGCCGAAGTTGCGCCCCGCGACGAGGATCTGGTTGCGCGGCAGCTCCCAGCCCGGCTCCTTCGCCCAGTCGTAGAACAGGAACTCCCCGAAGCCGGTGCGCTCGACGCGCTTGAGGAACTGCTTGGGGATGATCTGGTCGGTGTCGACGTCGTCACGGTTGAGCACCGACACCCGGCCCGTGATCGTCTCGATCGCTTTCATTTGCTCTCCCAGTCGCGGATGTCGACGAAATGGCCCTCGATTGCCGCCGCCGCGGCCATCTGCGGCGAGACCAGGTGCGAGCGAGCGCCGCGGCCCTGGCGCCCCTCGAAATTGCGGTTGGACGTCGATGCGACCCGCTCGCCGGGCGAGGCGATGTCCGGGTTCATCCCCAAGCACATCGAGCACCCCGCACCGCGCCAGTCAAAGCCCGCTCGCTTGAACACCTCGTCGAGCCCTTCGCGCTCGGCCTGCAGCTTGACCTGCTGGGAGCCGGGGACGACCATCGCGTAGACGTCGCTCGCGACCTTACGCCCGTCGACCACCGAAGCGGCGGCGCGCAGGTCGCCGATCCGCGAGTTCGTGCACGAGCCGATGAATACGCGGTCGAGCTTGATCTCCTCGATCGGCGTTCCGGGCTCCAGCCCCATGTACTCGAGCGCCCGCTCGTCCTGGTCGGACGTCGGCGTCGGGACGGCCTCGTCCACGGGCACGACCATTCCCGGCGTCGTGCCCCACGTCACCATCGGGCTGAGTCGGTTGGCATCGACGACGTGCTCGTGGTCGAACTCGGCGCCGGCGTCGGTCTTCAGCTCGCGCCAGCTGTCAGGCACCTCTGTCGGCGCTGCCTGGCGTCCGATCACCCACTCGAACGTCGTGTCGTCGGGAGCGATCATGCCGGCGCGGCCACCGCACTCGATCGTCATGTTGCACACGGTCATCCGGCCTTCCATCGAGAGCGCTGTGATCGCGGGCCCGGCGTACTCGACTACATGGCCGGCGGCGCCGTCGACCCCAAGCTGACCGATCGTCGCGAGGATCAGGTCCTTGGCCGTGACGCCGAAGCCGAGCTCGCCCTCGTAGCGAATCCGCATCGAGCGCGCCCGCGTCTGGACCATGCACTGGGTCGCGAGCACGTGCTCGACCTCGCTGGTCCCGATCCCGAACGCGAGCGCCCCGAACGCACCGTGCGTCGCCGTGTGCGAGTCCCCACACACGATCGTCATCCCGGGCTGCGTGACGCCGAGCTCCGGGCCGATCACGTGCACGATCCCCTGGTGCTCGGAGCCGATCGAGTAGAGCGGGACGCCGAACTCCTCGCAGTTGCGCTCGAGCGTCTGGACCTGCACGCGGGAGAGCTCGTCCCGGATCCGCGCGGCGACCGGCGTGCCGTCGGTCGGCACGTTGTGGTCCGCGGTCGCGAGCGTGCGGTCCGTGCGACGCACCGTCCGCCCCGCGAGCCGGAGCCCGTCGAAGGCCTGCGGGCTCGTGACCTCGTGCACGAGGTGCAGGTCGATGTACAGGAGACCGGGCGCTACCTCGTGAGCCTCCCAGATCTTGTCGAACAGGGTCTTTGGCATCTAGCTAGCTCCTCCGTAGACCGGCACTCACGACCGCGAGCAGCACGGCCTGATCGGATCCTGGGTTTTCGAAGTGGTGTGGAAGATCGGCGTCGAATGTCACGCAGTCGCCGTCGCGCAGCTCGAGACGCTCGCCGTCGCACGCGAGCACGACCGTGCCGCACTCGACCAGCGCCGTCTCGCGGCTGCCGGGCTCGTGCATCGGCGGGTCGCCGGGTCCGCCGGTGACCGCGCCCGGTGCAAGCGTGTGGCGCGATAGCTCCGCGCGCTGGCCCGGCAATGGCGGCGTCAGGATCTCGTAGCTGTGGCCGCGCACCCTCCCGGGCCCCTTTCGCCGCTCGCCGCGGCGCACGACGGTCACCGCCCCGTCTTCGTCCAATCGCAGCAACTGCGACAGGCGAAGCTCGAGGCCCGCGGCGATTCGTCCCGCGACCTGGAGCGTCGGGCTGGTCTCGCCGCGCTCGACCTGGGACAGCATCGGCGCGCTGACTCCGCAGCGCTCGGCGAGGTCGCGCAGCGACAGGTCCATCGCCTCGCGCAGCGCGCGGACGCGCGGGCCGAGGAGGTTATTGCCGTTCGACGATTGCGCGGTCATCGCCATACAAATGTACGTTATCACATACAGCGTTCGGCTCCGACCCTGTAGGCCGGTGGAGCCTGGCGGCGGTAGCCTGGCGACATGCGCTCGCGCCCAGACGTGCTCGTGCTCGGCGGCGGCGGCGTGCTCGGAGAGGCGTGGATGATGGGCGTGCTCGGCGGGCTCGAGGACGCGACCGGCTTCGACCTTCGCCGCTGTGAGCACTTCGTCGGCACCTCGGCCGGCTCGATCGTCGCCGCCAGGCTGGCGGCCGGCGAGTCGCCGCGACGCCCCCGCGCGCCCAAGTCCGAGATCGCGGCGCCGCGCGAGCAGCCCGAGGCGACGCTTGGCACGGCCGCGATCGAGGTCGCGCGCCGCGCGGGCGCCTGGGCGCTGGCGGCGGGCGCCGCGTTTGTGCCACTCGCGCTCGGTGTCGCTGCTCCCGGCGGAGCGCTCGTGCGTGCGGCCGTGCTGCGCCGGCTGCCACGCCCGCACGAGAACCTCGACGAGCTCGGGCGCAGCATCGAGCAGACCCCGGCCCGGTTCGACGGGCGACTGCGAATTGCCGCTGTCGACCGGGCCAGCGGCCGCCGGGTCGTGTTCGGCAGTCCCGGCGCCCCGCCGGCGAGCGTCGCCCTAGCGGTGCAGGCGTCGTGCAGCGTCCCGTGGCTGTTTGCGCCGGTTGCGATCGGCGCCCGCGAGTACGTCGACGGCGGCGTGTGGAGCGGCACCAACCTCGACGCGGCGCCGGCCGGGCGCGACACACACGTGCTGTGCCTGACCCCGGCTGCCAGCATCGCGAGCTCCGAGAGCGTGCTCGCGCTGGTGCGCAAAGTCGCGCGCACCGCCGTCTCGGTCGAGGCGCTGGCGCTTCGCCGCCGCGGCGCCGACGTTCGGCTGGTCGCGCCGAATGTCGAGTCCGCGACGGCGATGGGCACGAACTTCATGGACCGCGAGCCACGTGGCCGCGTGCTCGCCGCCGGCTACCGCCAGGGCCTACAGCTCGGACTGAAGGACCGACACGAAGGCTAAGCCTGGATCCAGGCTACGGCGCGCGGACGGCCTCCGACGACGCCGCCGCGGTGGCCTCCTCGGCCTCGACGGCCACGCTGCGCCGGCGAAGCGCGTTCGACAGCGCGCGCACGTACGCCCGACCGGCGGCTTCGAGGATGTCGGTCGAGACGCCCTGGCCCGATCCGGTCACGCCGCCGACCTCGAGCACGACCGAGGTCTCGCCCAGCGCATCTTGGCCGTCGGTGACGGCGTCGATGCGGAACTCCCGCAGCTTCACGTCCGCACCGGTGGCGGCGTTGATCGCGTGGAAGATCGCGTCGACCGGGCCGTCGCCCGTGAACGAGCCGGTGATCTCATCGCCGTCGGGCGTGCGGATCCCGACCTTCGCATGCGGCGGCCGGCGCGAGGAGTCCTCGATCTCGAACCACTCGAGTTGGTAGGCGGCAAACTCCTCGCGTAGCTCGTCGGTCAGCAGCGCCTCGAGATCCATCGCGGTCACCTGCTTCTTCTTGTCCGCGATCTCCTTGAAGCGCTTGAACGCGGTGTTCAATGTCTGTCCCGACACGTCGTAGCCCAGCTCGGCCAGTGCCTGCTGCAGCGCGTGGCGGCCGGAATGCTTGCCGAGCACGATCGAGTTGGCCTCCAGGCCGACGGTCGTCGCGTCCATGATCTCGTAGGTCGTGCGCTCCTTCAGCACGCCGTCCTGATGGATCCCAGATTCGTGGGCGAACGCGTTGCGGCCGACGATCGCCTTGTTCGGCTGGACCGCGTAGCCGGTCAGCCGCGAGACCAGCCGCGAGGTCTTGGCGATCTCCCGGGTGACCGCGCCGGTGTGCAGGCCGACATCGGCCTGGCGCGTGTGCAGCAGCATCACGATCTCCTCCAGCGACGCGTTGCCGGCCCGCTCGCCGATCCCGTTGATCGCACACTCCACCTGGCGAGCACCGGCGAGGAGCCCGGCAAACGAGTTTGCGACCGCCAGGCCCAGGTCATCGTGGCAGTGGACCGACAGCACGATCTTGCGCAGGTCCGGCACGAATTCGTACAGCTGCTCGAGATACCGCGTGAACTCGTGCGGCATCGTGTAGCCGACGGTGTCAGGGATGTTGATCGTGGTCGCCCCCTCGTCGATCGCGATCTGGCACACCTCGGCGGTGAACTCGACATCAGCCCTGGTCGCGTCCATCGGCGAGAACTCGACGTCATCGACGTACTGCTTGGCGTGCGAAACCGCCGCCCGTGCCTGACCCTTGACGTCATCGCGCGTGGTCTGCAGCTGGTGGCGGATGTGGATGTCGGAGGTCGAGATGAACGTGTGGATGCGCGGGCGGGCCGCGTCCTTGACGGCGTTGTAGGCGGCGTCGATGTCCGCCACGTGCGTGCGCGCCAAGCCGGCGATCACGGGTCCTTCGACGGTCCGAGCGATCGTCTGCACGGCGTCGAAGTCACCCGGAGACGTGATCGGGAAGCCGGCCTCGATTACATCGACACCCAGCCGCGCCAGCTGTTGCGCGATCTCCAGCTTCTCCCCGGTGTTCAGCGAGATCCCGGGCGACTGCTCGCCGTCGCGCAATGTGGTGTCGAAGATGACTACTCGGTTGGGGTCTTCAGGTTGCTGCGTCATGTCGCTCCTCTGAATCTCGAACTTGGCCTCTTCTCGGTGCTGGTGTCGCGGCTACATGCGGCCGCCGGCGCGCTATTCCCCCCGAAGGGGGAGGAGAAGAAGTCGAAGGTCGAGGCGAAGCGCCATCGCCGCGGAGATTATCAGCCGCCCCGACGCGCCATCATCGATCGCGTGCCGGCGCCTGCGATCGCAGCCCGCGGTCGCAGCTACTCGCGCGTGTAGAGCACTTCGATCTCGGTCGCGTACTTCGCCGAGATCGACCGGCGCTTGAGCTTCATCGTCGGCGTCAGCTCGTCGCCGGCCGGCGCCCAGTCGCACGGCAAGATCGTGAAGCGCTTGATCTGCTCAACGCGGCTGAGGTGCGAGTTCGCGCGTGCGACGCCGGCTGTCACCTCCTCGAGCACCGACCGCTCCCCGGCCATCGCCGCCGCCGCTGGGTCGGGCAGGCCGTGTTGGGTCGCAAACGCCGCCGAGGCGTCGGGGTCGAGCACGATCAGCGCGACGTTGTAGGGGCGGCCGTCGCCGATCGTTACCGCCTGGCCGATCAACGGGCTGCCCTGCTTGAGCTGCTGCTCGATGTTCGCCGGCGACATGTTCTTGCCGGCGGCGTTGATGATCAGCTCCTTCTTGCGGTCGATGATCTTCAGGTAGCCCTCCTCGTCGAGCTGCCCGATGTCGCCGGTGTGCAGCCAACCGTCGGCGTCGATCGTCTCCGCGGTCTTCTGTGGCTGGTTGCGGTAGCCGGCCATCACGGTGTCACCGCGGACCAGCACCTCGCCGTCCTGCGCGAGCCGGACCTCGACTCCGGGGATCGCAGGGCCGACCGTTCCCAGCCGAAGGCGGTCGCGCGGCACCAGCGTCGCGACCGAGGCGGTCTCCGACATGCCCCACACCTCGCAGATCGGGATCCCGATCGCGGCGAAGAACTCGAGCACCTCGAGCGGGCACGGCGCGGCGCCGATCATGTACCACTCGCAGCGATCGAACCCGAGCTTCGCCCGGATCTTCGAGAACACGTGCTCCTCGGCGCGCGCGCACGCCTGTTGCAGGTCGTCGGGCACCGGCTCGCCGGCCTGCTCGGCGCGGACCTTGCGCAGCCCCAGCTCGATCGCTTGCAGCGTGGCCGCGCGCCGCGCCTCGTCGGGCTCGGCCGCGATCCCGGCCTCGAGCGCGGCCTTCAGCTTCTCCCACACCCGCGGCACGCCCCCGAAGAACGTCGGGTGGGCGTCGGCCACGTGCGCGAACACCTGCACCGGATCGGGGCAGCAGGTGACCGTGTAGCCCCACGCCATCTGCCCGTAGTGGGTGAGACCACGGTCGGCGATATGCGCGAGCGGCAGGTAGGAGATCACCGTCCCCCCGGGATCGGGCTTCGCGACCTGATCGATGCCGCGGCATTCGGCCAGCTCGTTGGCGTGCGTCAGCTGGACACCCTTGGGCGGCCCGGTCGTGCCCGAGGTGTAGATCAGGGTCAGCACGTGATCGGGCTTGACCGCTCGCCACGCCGCGTCGAAGTCGAATCCTGCGCCTGGCTGCGCGGACTCGAGCTCGTCGAGCGTGATCGCATCCTCGGGCGCGGCGTCGAGCACGACCAGGTGCTCGACGGCCTCCGCCTTCGACAGCGCCTCGCGGGCGCGGTCCAGGAACGCCGCCTCGACGATCATCACGCGGTTGCCGGCGTCGCCGAGCAGGTATTCGATCTGCTCCGCCGAGGATGTGTTGTAGATCGAGAACGGCGTCGCGCCGAGGTGCATGACGGCGGTGTCGAGCAAGTGAAACTCAGGGCGGTTGGTGAGCATGAAGCCGACGGTGTCGCCCGGCCGCACCCCGATTGCGTGAAAGCCGCCGGCGAGCAGACGGACGCGCTCGGCGTATTCGCGGAACGTGATCGACACGCCGTCGCCGATCGTCCGCAGCGCCACCTGGTCGAGGCGCTCGGACGCGGTCTTCTGGAACGCCTCGCACATCGTCGCAGCGCTCAGCCCCGCCGGACGAGCGGCTCCCTCGGTCCTGATTTGCAGTGCACCCTCCACGACGGTGCGTACATCTATCAGGTCCGAGCCCAGCGAGGCGTCGGTCAGGCCCCGGCTACCGGCTCAGGCGCCGCCTGCGGGCACGAGCACGACCTTGCCAACGTTCCGACGCTCGCCGATGAAGCGGTGGGCGTCGGCGGCGCGCTCGAATGGGAACGTCTGCGCCACCACCGGCTTGATCGTCCCGTCGGCGAGCAGCTCGCCGAGCGGGACGGTCCAGCGCTGGGTGGACTGAAACTCATCCCACAGCGTCAGCACGTTGAGCCCGATCACGGTCTTGGAGTCCGCCATCTGCTTGATCAGGTTGAACCTGGGCATCAGCAGCAGGGTGCGCGCCGCGGCGGGGATGTCGCGCTTCTCGCCGGTCGCGATCGCCGATGCGCCGAAGCAAACGAGGCGACCACCCGCCCGCAGCAACTTGTAGCTTCGCCTGAAGCTCGCGCCACCGATCGCGTCCATCACGAGATCGAGCTTGGGCACGTCGCGCTGCCAGCCGCTGCGCGTGTAGTCGATCGGATGGTCGACGCCGAAACCGCGGATCGCCGTGTGCTTGCCCGGCGAAGAGGTGCCCCAGACCTCGGCCCCGACGTGCTTGGCGAGCTGGGTCGCGGCGATCCCGACGCCGCCCGCGGCCGCGTGGATCAGGACCCGCTCTCCGGGTTGGAGGTTCCCGGCGCGGACCAGCGCCTCCCAAGCGGTCGCGTAGTTGATCGGGATCGCGGCGCCCTGCTCGAATGTGAGGTCGTCCGGGAGCGCGATGACGCCGTCGGCCCGGGCCGCAACCCGCTCTGCGTAGCCGCCGAAGCGCACCGGCGCGAACACCCTCTGGCCGATCGGCACCCCCTCGACACCGTCGCCGAGCGCCGCGACCGTGCCCGCCACCTCGTAGCCGACCACGCACGGCGGTTTGGGAGCGTCCGGGTAGACGCCGATCCGGGCCATCAGATCGGCGAAGTTGATCCCGGCCGCGGCGACGTCGATCAGCACCTCGCCGCGAGCCGCCCGCGGCTCGGGCCGGTCCTCGACCGCGAGCACCTCCGGCGGCCCATGCTTGGTGATGACGATCGCGCGCATGCCCGTTTCCTATCAGTTACCTGCGCCTGAGAGCGCGAAGTCGCTCTCGCACCGACGCTATACGAAGCGCTGCACGCACGATCCTCCGGTTGCGCAAGCGCTGATAGCGCTGGTGCTCGACTGCGAGCGTGCCCTGCAGTTCCTGCTCGCGGCGAATCGACTCCGACAGCTCGTGCCGGAGGGCGTCGGCTTGCGCCGTCGTCGCGCTCTCGAGCGTCGCTGTCCCTCGCCCCCGTTCGATCGCCGCCTGCTCGCGCGACATCAGCCGCGCGCCTACTGCCACGCGTCCGTCTGCGAACCGCGCCACCTCGGCGTCTGGCTCTGCAAGCGCGCGGGCCACGCGCGCCACGAACGGTGCCCACTCGCCGACGCCACGCGCCGCCGTGGAGCCCACTTCGGCGAGGGTCTGCAATCGGGTGGGGTCATCGAGCAGCGCGTGCACGGCGGGGACGACATCCGCGATGTCGCTGACCGAGACGCCCCCCGACGCGGCGTCCGCCCCTTCCGCGATCCGGTTGCTTGTCAGCATCACGGGGACGGTGCCCATCGCCCGTGCCTCCTCGCAGAGCCTCGAGCGGCCTTCGATCCGTGCGGGGTGGACGAGAATCCTGCCGAGGCCGAGTCCTTGCAGCAGCTCTTCGTGCGGAAGGGAGGGCAGGAGCGACGTCGTGACGCCCGGGCGCAGCCCGGCAATAGCCTCGTGCGCGAGCGCGGTCCAGCGGTTGTCCGCCAGCGCGACCACATCGACGTCCTTCGCGACGGGTTCGGGATATGGGCGCGGGCGACCTACGCCAATGTAATGGTGAGGGATGTCGTTAGCCCCAGCCTGGTCGGCGATCACCCGGAGGTTCGTCCACACCTCAAGTCCCAGCCGCCGCGCGGCTTGCAGCTGCTCCGGCCTGCCGACCGTCGCCGGATCGACATGGAGCGGGTCGGCGGGCGGCTCGACGCCATCGAACGACCATCCGAACACGCCGGGCGCGGCGAGCACGAGCAGCACCGCGCGCGCCGGCGAGAGTGCCGCGCGCGCGAACGAGAACGGGTCCGGGTGCCCCTCCGGAAGGAGCACGATGTCAGACGACGTGGCCTCGCGCGGCTCTCCCGGCCGCCCGATGCAGACGCTGCAAGCGCGTTCGATCGCCACGACCTCGCTGTCCAGGAAGTCGCCGCGCAGCTCAACCTCGTGACCCGCGAGCACGCTCGCGGCGGCGACCTCCAGCAACGTCCGCTCGCCGCCGTGGATCCAGACGCGCCCGCCACTGGGGCGATAGCACGGAAGGGCCCAGCCGTCGATCATTCCGTCACAGAGGACGACTACACGGCCGCGTCCGGCCACTCGCCCTGATCGGTCCGCGGCGGCGCGCATGGCCGGATATTGTGCCCCACGTGACGGCCCCGGCTCGACGCACAGCGCTCGTTACCGGCGCGCGCGGGTTCGTCGGCTCAGCGGTTACAAGGCGGCTGCGCGCCGACGGATGGCTGGTGACCGGGATCGACCTGCCGGCAGCTCACTCACCACGACACCGGTCGCGACTGCCAGGACCACGACCTGACCGATCCGCTGCCTGCCCAGACGCTCGCGGGCGTGGAGCTCGTCATCCACGCCGCCGGGCTCGCGGGGGTCCAGCCGAGCTGGCGGGCGCCGCGCGACTACTGGCGCGCCAACGTCGAGGCGACAAGGCTGCTGCGAGAAGCGTGTCAGCGCGGCGGCATGCCGCGGGTGATCCAGCTCTCGTCGATCTCGGTGTACGGCGAAGGCGCCGGCATGTGCGAGTCCTCGCCGACCAGGCCGCTTTCGCCTTACGGGATCTCAAAGCTGGCCGCCGAGCGCGTCTGGGCCGGCTACCGCGGGGCGACCGTGCTGCGCCTCAGCAACGTCTACGGTCCCGGGCAGCGCCCGGACATGGCGTACGCGACTTTCTTGAGCGCGGCGTTGCGAGGCCGGCGGATCGAGCTGCGCGACGGCGGTGTGCAGCTGCGCACGCCAACCTACATCGACGATTGCGTCGACGGGATCATCGCCGCGGCCACCGCCCCGGCGCGGGCGCGGCCACCGCCCCCACGCGGGCCGCGGCCACCGCCCCGGACCGTTCGAGGACCTACAACATCGCCGGGCCACAGGACGTGCGGCTGCTGGAGGTGCCGGCGCTGCTCGGGCGACTGCTCGGCCGGCCCGTCGCGAGCTCGGCTGCGCCGCCGGCGCCGGGCGACCCGCGGACCGCCACCGTTTCGAGCGCCCGAGCGCGGCGCGAGCTCGGCTACGCCCCGTCGACGCTACTGCGTGACGGGCTCGCGCGTCAGCTCGAGGCCGCGCGCGGCCCGATCGGGCAGTCTCGCTCGCGCGCCGCTACAGCGTGACCGTCCGCCCGGAGAAGAAACCCTCGCCGGCGGCGATCTCGTCGATCAGCTCGGCAGGCACCGGCGCGTCGGTGGTGATCGCCATCGCCGCCAGGCGGTCGTCGTCAGTCTCGCGCTCATCGCCCTCGCGCCCGACGGCAGCCGACACGATGTTGACGCCTTGGCGGCCGAAGATCGTGCCGACCCGACCGATCATCCCGGGCACGTCGCGATAGCGAAACAGCGTGATGTGGCCCTCGAGCTGCACGTCGAACCGCTGACCCCACGCCTCGAGCAGGTGTGGGCGGTTGCGCCGGCCGATCAGCGTCCCCACGACGCGCAACCGATCCTGGCCGCAGGTCAGCGTGACGCGCACGAGGTCTGTGTAGTCGCGCGCGCCGCTTCGCTTCGTCTCGGCGACCTCGATCCCCCGCTCCTCGGCCATCGCCGGAGCGTTGACCTCATTGACCTCCTCCTCGGTGTGGCCGCTGAGCACGCCGATCACCGTCTGGATCGACAGCAGCCGCGTGTCGCGGTCGGCGATCCGGCCGAGGAACTCGCTCTCGATCCGGTCGATCGACGAGCCTTCTGCGAGCGCGATCGCGATCCGCCCGAGCGAGCGGCACAGCGGCACGAACGGCCCCAGCACGTCCATGTCCTCCGACGGGATCGCGGGGATGTTGACCGCGCTCGTCACGACGCCGCCGGTGAGTGCAGCGCGCACCTGCTCGGCGGCCTGGTAGCCGGCGCGGTCGGTCGCCTCGGCCGTCGAGGCGCCGAGATGCGGCGTCACGATCACGTTGGGGTAGGCGAACAAGGGGTGGTCGGTGACCGGCTCTGAGCGAAACACGTCGAGCGCGGCCCCGCCGACCTGGCCGGAATCAAGCGCCGCCTGCAGGTCCTCGTCGACGATCAGCGGGCCGCGCGCGACGTTGAGAATGCGCACGCCACGTTTGCATTTCGCCAGCGCCTCGGCGTTCAGCCAACCTTGCGTGTCGGGCGTGTTGGGCAGGTGCAGCGTGATGAAGTCCGAGGCGGCGTAGAGCTCATCCGAAGAGCCTGCGCGCTCGACCCCCAGCTCGCGATAGCGCTCGGCGCTGACGAACGGGTCAAACGCGATCACGCGCATCCCGAACCCGAGCGCGCGGTGCGCCACGAGCTGCCCGATCCGGCCGAACCCGAGGATCCCGAGCGTCTTCTCATACACCTCGACGCCCGAGAACTTCGACCGATCCCACGCCCCGCCCTTCAGCGACGCGTGAGCCTGGGGCAGATTGCGCGCCAGCGCGAGCAGCATCGCCATCGTGTGCTCGGCGGCGGTGATCACGTTTGACTGCGGTGCGTTGGCGACGATGATCCCGCGCTTGGTCGCGGCCGGGACGTCGACGTTGTCGACGCCGACGCCGGCCCGTCCGACCGCCCGCAGACGGGTCGCCTTCGCGATCAACTCCGCGTCGAGCTTGGTCGCCGACCGGATCAGGATGCCGTCGTATTCGCCGATCCGCTCGCTGAGCTGTTCGCGCGTCCAGCCCGTGCCGAGGTCGACGTCGAAGTGTTCGCGAAGCAGCCCGATCCCGGATTCGCCGATCTTCTCGGCGACGAGCACGCGCGCCGTGGCTTGGTGATCGCCTCCCGCGTTCATGCCAGCCGCTCCAGCACCCAGTCGATGCAGGCGGTCAGCGCGCGCACATCGCCCGGATCTGTCGCCGGGAACATCGCGATCCGCAGCTGGTTGCGACCTAGCTTGCGGTACGGCTCAACGTCGACGATCCCGTTGGCGCGCAGCGTCGCCGCGATCGCCGCGGCGTCGATCGCCTCGTCGAAGTCGATCGTTCCGACGACGAGCGAACGCTTCGCCGGTTCGGCGACGAACGGCGTCGCGTGGCTGTGGCGCTCGGCCCAGCCGTACAGGTGGCTCGAGGACTCGGTCGTGCGTGCGACCATCCCGTCCAGCCCTCCATGCTCGAGCATCCAATCGAGCTGATCGGCGAGCAGGAACAGCGTCGCGACCGCGGGCGTGTTGTAAGTCTGGTCCTTGACGGAGTTGTCGAGCGCGATCGACAAGGACAGGAACTCCGGGATCCAGCGGCCGTCGGGGGCCGCCGCCAGCGACGCGATCCGCTCTTGCGCGGCGGGGCTCAGCAGCGCCAGCCACAGCCCTCCGTCGGACGCAAACCCCTTCTGCGGCGCGAAGTAATACGCGTCGGCCTCGCCGACGTCGACCGGCAGCCCGCCGGCACCCGAGGTCGCGTCGATCAGCACCAGCGCATCGCCGGCGCCGTCCGGTCGTCTCACCGGCACCATCACACCGGTCGAAGTCTCGTTGTGGGCCCACGCGATCACGTCTGCCTGCGAATCGGCGGCCGGCTCGGGCGCGTCGCCGGGCGGGGCTTCGATCACGATCGGGTCGCGCAGGAACGGCGCACCCCGCGTGCAGGCCGCAAACTTCGAGGAGAACTCCCCGAACGCCAGATGCAGCGCGCGCTCTCTGACCAGACAGCACGCGGCGGCGTCCCAGAACGCGGTCGTGCCGCCGTTGCCGAGCGCGACCTCGTACCCGTCCGGGAGGTCGAACAGCTCGCGCAACCCTTCGCGCACCCGCCCGACCAGCTGCTTGACCGGCTTCTGGCGGTGGGAGGTCCCCATCACCGACGCGCCCGAGCTCGCCAGATGCTCGAGCTGCGCGGGCCGCACCCGGCTCGGCCCAGACCCGAAGCGCCCGTCGGCGGGCTTCATTTCGTCTGGTATCAGCAGGGCGGTTGGAGTCTGGGTCATGCGGGCTCCTCGAAGGTAGCGGTGTCTACATGCCCAGGCGCGCGGCGGTTTCTAGCCCGCCGCTCCCCGGTGGTCTGTCCACCTTCTCGCGCCAGTCACGACGGCCGCTTAAGCGTAACGAACGGTGACGGACGACCCGCCGACGCCCGCCCAGCACGGGCTGTGAGGCGGGTAGGCACTCGCGGCCTGACTTGCGTTCCGCAGCCGCTCACCCGAGCAGATCCCCCCGCGAGCGGTCAGGCCGGAGGGCCTACCCGTCGAACTACTCGTCGAACTCTGTGTCGATCCACGCCATCTGGGACCGAAGCTCACGGCCCACCACCTCGACCTGGTGGCCGGCCTGCTCTGAGCGCATCCGCTTGAAGTTCTCCTGCCCAGCCTGGTTCTCGGCGATCCATTCGCGCGCGAACTCGCCGGACTGGATGTCGGCGAGGACCTTCTTCATCGCGTCGCGGGTGGCCTGGCTGATCACTCGCGGCCCGCGGGTCATGTCGCCGTACTCGGCGGTGTTGGAGATCGAGTAGCGCATCCCGGAGATGCCCTTCTCGTACATCAGGTCGACGATCAGCTTGAGCTCGTGCAGGCACTCGAAGTACGCCAGTCGCGGGTCATAGCCGGCGTCGACGAGCGTCTCGTAGCCGGCGCGGACCAGCTCGGTGACGCCGCCGCACAGCACCGCCTGCTCGCCGAACAGGTCGGTCTCGGTCTCGTCCTTGAAGGTCGTCTCGATCACGCCGGCGCGGGTGCAGCCGATGCCCTTGGCGTACGCGAGCGTCAGCTCGAGCGCATTGCCTGAGGCGTTCTGCTCGATCGCGACCAGGCCCGGAACGCCGGAGCCCTCGACGAACTGGCGGCGCACAAGGTGGCCGGGGCCCTTCGGCGCGACCAGTCCGACGTCGATGTCGGGCGGCGGCACAACTTCCCCGTAGTGGATCGAGAAGCCGTGGCCGAACAGGAGCAGGTTCCCGGTGGCAACCCCATCGCTGACCCCCGATTCCCAGACCGAGCGGTGAAGCTCGTCGGGCACGAGCATCATCACGACGTCGCCTTCACTGGCGGCGTCGGCGGGCTCGAGCACGCGCAGCCCGTGCTCGCGCGCCTTGGCGACGCCGCTGGAGGAGGACCGCAGGCCGACTACGACCGAGACCCCCGAGTCGTTCAAGTTGAGTGCGTGGGCGTGGCCCTGGGAGCCGTAGCCGATGATCGCGACGGTCTTGCCGTCGAGCAGTTTCAGGTCAGCATCGTCGTCGTAGAACATGTGAGCGGCAGGCTACATGCCCGCCGCCCCATGTGGCCCGCCGGCTCCGACCGCCGGCCCCGATCGCCGGCCGCGACCGCCGCGCCCGCCGGTTACGGCCCGCCGAACCGGTGGCGCAGCGCCATGACGTTGTTGACGTACTGCTGAGTGTCCGAGTACAGCCCGTTCTGCCGCACCGACGGCAGCCCCTGGTAGTAGCCGGCGGCCGCCATCGCCGGGTCGCCGCCGGTCGCCTGCAGCAGCGAGTGCAACAGCAGCACGCCGCCCCGCACGTTGTCGGAAGCCGACGCAGCGGCCAGCGGCGTCCCGGCGTTCAGCGTCCGCTGGATCCAGTTCCACGTGCCCGGCAGGATCTGCATCACGCCGCGCGCGCCCGCGCTCGAGACGAGGTCGTTGTTGAAGCCGCTCTCCTGGTAGCCGACCGCCTGGGCAAGTGACGCGGGGACGCCGTTGGCGTTTGCGATCGAGCCGACATCGGAGGCGGAGACGCGCTGCGGGGTCGGATACGGAGGGGATGACCCGGAGCCGAGCGCGGCCGCGCCGACCGGCTGCGAGGACGCCGCCGAGCCAGACCCGCCCGAAACGCCCGACCCGCTCGAGCCGCTCGAGGCCGCTCGAAGCACCCGAGGCGCTCGAACCACCCGAGGCGCCGCTGAGCTCGAGGACCGCCCCTTCGGGCAGCACGCCGTTGATGTCGAGCCCGTTGGCAGCCGCGAGCTCGGACACGCTGGTGCCAGCCCGTCCCGCGATCGCCGACAGCGTGTCCCCCGGCTGCACGACGTAACTGCTGCCCGAGGACGCTGACACGGCGCCCCCGTCATCGGCGTCCGCGTCACCGTCATCGGCGCTGCCGGCCGTCCCACCCGACGACGCGCCCGACGAACCGCCACCGGCCGACGAACCGCCACCGGCCGACGAACCGCCAGCCGGCGGGATCATCAGCGTCGAGCCCGCCACCAGCTGCGCGTCGGACAACAGCCCGTTAGCGGCCGCGATCTGCGAGACGCTCAGCCCATCGGCCGCGGCAACGGACGACAGCGACTCCCCTGTGGCGACGACATGGGGAAAGGCGGCCGAGGCCGGGGCGGGCGCGGCCAGGGCGACGGCGGCAAGGGGCGAGACAAGAAGACGTAGATGCATGTGCGCAGTGTGAACGCCACCCCCCACCGCATAAAACCCCTGCATACTCCGTTTCAGCGTGCAAGATCGCGTTCACGCCCGGGCGGCCGCCACGAGCGAGCGGCCCGGGAACGTGATCGACCCGTCGGAGTCGGTGAACGTTGCCGCGTGCGCCGTGAACGCACGCACGACCTCGTCCTGCCCCGCGGCGTCGAGGCGGCGAAACGCCTCCGCGAACATCATCGAGAGATTGAGCGTCTCCTCGATGAACGCGTCGACGCCCGTGTAGGTCCGCGACAACTCGACGGGCCCGACGTCGATCTGGACGAACCCGGTGGACTCGAGCAACTCCTGCAGCGCCCCGGGCGCCGCCAGCGCAAACATCCCCGGCCCCACCGGAGGCGGCGGCGACATGTGGCCGAGCTCGATCATCGCCATCGTCGGCACGGTCGCCCACGGGTTGGCGAAGCTCTGGTCCCACACGGCCACCGCGAGCCGTCCTCCGGGACGCAGCACGCGCCGCATCTCGCGCGCGGCCGCCTCGGGGTCGACCACGAGCATCAGCCCCCACCGGCACAGGACCGCGTCGACATCGGCGGTCGGCAGATCGATCCACTCGAGCTCGAGTCGCTTGAACTCCACGTTTTCGATCCCGAGCTCGTTGGCGCGGGTCCGCGCGATCTCGAGCATCGCCTCGCTCGCGTCGCTCGACACAAGCGTCCCGCCCGGCTTGATCAGCTCCGCGGCGAGCAAGCCGGTGTCCCCCGGCCCGGCCGCCAGCTCGAGCACGCGCTGGCCGGGCAGTAGGGCGAGCCGCTGGATCATCGCCATCGACACGGGCATCCCGTGCTCGCGGATCTGCTCGGCGTTGCGCCCCCAGCCGGCCGCGGCGCGGTCCCAGCGCTCGAGCATGTCGGCGCGCAGTGTGTCTGGATCGGTGTCGGTCATCCCCACAGCCTACGGGTGAGGCGCTCGCGAAACGAACGACACGAGCCCTCAGGCCAGCTCCCGCCGCAGCAGCTTGCCCGACTCGGTCCGAGGCAGTCGCGGCGCGAACTCGATCGCCTTCGGCACCTTGAATCGCGCGAGACGGTCAGCGCAGAACTCGCGCAGATCCTCGGCCGCGACCGCGCAGCCGTCGCGCAGGACGACGGTCGCGACCAGCGCCTCGCCCCACTGCGCATCGGCGCGGCCGTGGACCCCGGCATCGGCCACGGCGGGATGCGCGAGCAGCACCGCCTCAATTTCAGCGGGCGCGACGTTCTCGCCGCCGGTGATGATCGTGTCCGCCTTGCGGCCGATGATCTCGAGCCGTCCGCGGCGATCGAAGCGCCCGAGGTCGCCGGTGTGAAGCCAACCGTCCTGCGACAGCGCGCCCGCCGAGACGACCGGCCCGCGGACGATCACCTCGTCAGCGGACGTTCGAATCTCGACGCCGGGCAGCGGCCGGCCGAACGTGGCGATCTGCGAGCACGCCTCGGTCATGCCGTACGTCGGCGCGACCGGCACGCCCGCGTCAGCCGCCCGGGCCAGCAGCGGCTCGTCGATCGGCGCGCCCCCGAGCAGCACCCAGCGCAGCGTCGGCGGCCGCGACAGACCCGCGTCGAGCAGCCGCACGAGCATCGTCGGCACCAGCGACACAAGCGTGATCTGCCGTCCCGGGTCCATCAGCTCCGACAGCACGGCCTCGGTGTCGAAGCGCCCGTGCAGCACCGCGGTCGTCGCGTAGATCGCGCTGCGGATCGGGATCGAGAGCCCACCGACGTGGGTCAGCGGCATCGGGCACAGCCAGCGTTCGGCCGGATCGAGCCCGAGCGCCGCCGCCGAGCCCAGCGCGCTCGCCTGGAAGTTGCCGTGGGTCAGCGACACCGGCTTGGGCGCGGCGGTCGTCCCCGAGGTATGCATCACCGCGACCACCGGATCGCCGCCGAACGCCGTCGGCCTCCCGATCGGCGCGGCACCGAGCGGTGAGGAAACGGCCACGTCGGCGCGCCCGATCCGCGCCGCACGCTCGGACTCGCCCAACCGCAAGTCGATCGGGACCGCCGCCGCCCCCGCGAGCAGGCACGCGTGCAGCGCGATCACAAAGTCCACGGCAGCGGGCAGCGCGAGCGCGACGCGCGACCCCGCCCGGACTCCGAGCTCACCGAGCGCGCCCGCCGCGCCGGCCGCGGCGCGCGACAGCTCGGCGTAGGTCAGGCCGCG